>NZ_JBEZNG010000097.1:0-1004 GCF_040653035.1 Streptomyces malaysiensis subsp. malaysiensis | reverse complement strand
GTGGTGTCGGCGGTGGAGGAGCCCATCGCCATTGTGGGTATGGCATGCAGGTATCCCGGCGGTGTCGCATCTTCGGACGACCTATGGCAGCTGGTCGCATCGGGCGGTGACGGCATCGCGGCGCTCCCTGACGACCGTGGTTGGGCCCTTGACGGGCTGCGGGGAATCGAGGGTGGATTCCTGTACGACGCCGCGGACTTCGATGCGGGTCTCTTCGGGATCTCACCGCGTGAGGCGCTGGCGATGGATCCGCAGCAGCGGCTGTTGCTGGAGGTGTCCTGGGAGGCACTGGAACGCGCGGGTATCGATCCGAGGTCGGTGCGGGGCAGCCGGACCGGTGTGTTCGCCGGACTGATGTACCACGACTACGGATCCCGACTCCTGGCTGTGCCCGAAGAGGTCGAGGGATTTCTCGGGACGGGGAACTCGGGCAGCGTGGTGTCGGGCCGAGTCTCCTACGCGTTCGGTCTTGAGGGTCCTGCGATTACGGTGGATACGGCGTGTTCGTCGTCGTTGGTGGGGTTGCATTTGGCGTGTGATTCGTTGCGGCGGGATGAGTGTGGTTTGGCGTTGGCTGGTGGGGTGACGGTGATGTCGACGCCGGGGACGTTTGTGGAGTTCAGCCGGCAGGGTGGGTTGGCTTCGGATGGTCGGTGTAAGGCGTTTGCTGAGGGGGCGGATGGTACGGGGTGGTCTGAGGGTGTGGGTGTGGTGGTGTTGGAGCGGTTGTCGGACGCACGGCGCAACGGCCATCCGGTGTTGGCGGTGGTGCGGGGCAGTGCGGTGAATCAGGACGGTGCGTCGAATGGCCTGACCGCGCCGAACGGCCCCTCGCAGCAGCGTGTGATTCGGCAGGCCCTGGCGAACGCGGGGTTGTCTCCGGTGGATGTGGACGCGGTGGAAGCCCACGGTACGGGGACGACGTTGGGTGATCCGATTGAGGCGCAGGCGTTGTTGGCGACGTATGGGCAGGGTCGGGATTCGGGGCGTCCGTTGTGGTTGGG
>NZ_JBEZNG010000096.1:0-1046 GCF_040653035.1 Streptomyces malaysiensis subsp. malaysiensis | reverse complement strand
GCACTCAACGACTCCACCATCACGTCATCCAACACACCCGCCGCATGCACCACCCCCGACACCCCACCCTCCAACGACGACAACACCCCCGCCAACGCATCACGATCCGCCACATCACAAGCGGCGATCCGCACCTCAGCACCCGCGGACTCCAACTCCGCCACCAAACCCTCCACCCCCGGCGCATCCTCACCCCGACGACTGAGCAACAACAACCGCCGCACACCCCGCTCAACCACCACATGACGCGCCACCACACCACCCAACACACCCGACGCACCCGACACCACCACCCAACCACCACCACCATCCACCACAGACGGCACACTCAACACCAACTTCCCCACATGCCGCGCCCGCCGCATCACACCAAACACCTCACCAGCCCGCCGCACATCCCCCACCCCCACCGGCAACAACTCCAACACACCCGCCTCAAACAACCCCACCACCTCACGCAACACCTCACCCATCCGCTCCACACCCGCCTCCGCCAAATCAAACGCCCGATACCACACCCCACCAAAAGCCTCCGCCACCTCCCCCGCATCCCGCACATCCGACTTCCCCATCTCCACAAACCGCCCACCCGGCCGCACCAACCGCAACGACGCATCCACCAACTCCCCCGCCAACGAATCCAAAACCACATCCACACCCGAACCAAACACCCGCTCAAACTCCACCGAACGCGACGACGCAATCCGCTCCCCAGACACACCCAACCCCCGCACCACCGACCACTTCGACTCACTCGCCGTCGCAAACACCTCCGCACCCAAATAACGCGCCAACTGCACCGCCGCCATCCCCACCCCACCAGCAGCCGAATGCACCAACACCGACTCCCCCGCCCGCACACCCGCCAAATCCACCAACGCGTAATACGCCGTCACAAACGCCACCGGCACCGAAGCAGCCTGCTCAAAACTCCACCCCACAGGCACCCCCACCACACCCCGCACATCCACCACCACCACCGACCGAAACCCATCCCCCCACACACCCATCACACGATCACCAACACACACCTCAGTCACACCAGA
>NZ_JBEZNG010000095.1:0-1055 GCF_040653035.1 Streptomyces malaysiensis subsp. malaysiensis | reverse complement strand
TTCACCGCCGCATCCACCTTCGGACGCAACACCGCCTCCACACGCTCCACCGTCAACGACCCCAACACACCATCATCAAGAACCCCCGCCGCATGCACCACACCCCGCACCGGCACCTCCAACGACCCCAACACCCCCGCCAACGCCCCACGATCCGCCACATCACACGCCTCCACCCGCACCCGCGCACCCAACCCCACCAACTCCCCCACCAACCCCTCAGCACCCGGAGCCCCCAAACCACGACGACTCAACAACAACAACTCCCGCACACCATGCACCACCACCAAATGCCGAGCCACCACACCACCCAACACCCCCGTACCACCCGTCACCACCACCGTCCCCAACCCATCAAACACCGACCCAACACCCACACCTGCACTTGCACCCTCCACACGATGCCGCACCAACCTCGGCACACTCACCACACCCCCACGCACCACCAACTCCGGCTCACCACTGGCCACAGCCCGCTCCAGCACCTCCCGCGAAACCGGATCATCATCGATGTCCACCAGGACAATCCGGCCCGGATTCTCCGACTGCGCCGACCGCACCAAACCCCACACCACCGCCCCCACCGGATCAACAACCCCCACCCCCACCGCACCCCGCGTCACCACCACCAACCGAGACCCCGACCACCGCTCCCCCACACACCACTCCCGCACCACCGGCAACACCCCCGACACCACCAACCGAGAACCCCCAACCCAATCACCCCCACCACCCTCCAGACACGACAACACCACCACATCAGGAACACCGTCGCCCACCTCCTCCAGCCCCGACTCCCCCAACCACACCCACCCACCACCGCCAGCACCACCACCAACAGGCGGCTCCAACGCCAACGACTCCCACTCCACCGCGAACAACGCATCATCCACCGACGACAACTCCCCCACCGCCACCGGACGCAACACCAACGAATCCACCGACGCCACCGGCACCCCCGACGCATCCGCCACCAACACCGACACCACACCATCACCCACCCGCGACACCCTCACCCGCAACACAGCCGCACCCGAAGCAAACACCGACACACC
>NZ_JBEZNG010000094.1:0-1110 GCF_040653035.1 Streptomyces malaysiensis subsp. malaysiensis | reverse complement strand
TCGGCCGTCAGACGGGCGTTGGTCAGTGCCTGTCGGATGACGCGCTGCTGCGAAGGACCATTCGGGGCCGTCAGCCCGTTCGACGCACCATCCTGATTCACCGCCGAACCCCGCACCACCGCCCACACGCGATGGCCGTTCCGCCGCGCATCCGACAGCCTCTCCAGGACCACCATGCCCACGCCCTCGGAGAGCCCTGTCCCGTCGGCCGCGTCGGCGAACGCCTTGCAACGGCCGTCGGCAGCCAGTCCCCCTTGCCGGGCGAAATCGGTGAACGTATTGGGAGTGGCCATCACCGTCACTCCGCCGGCGAGAGCCAGCGAGCATTCGCTCTGCCGCAGCGACTGGCACGCCAAATGGAGTGCCACCAGCGACGAAGAGCAGGCCGTATCGACGGTCAGCGCCGGGCCTTCCAGTCCGAACAGGTACGAGATCCGGCCGGAAGCCACGCTGCCGGCGCTGCCGTTGCCCAGGTAGTTTTCGAGTCCCTCGGGAACCTCTCGTAACCTCGTGCCGTAGTCCTGGTACATCAGCCCGGCGAACACTCCGGTTTGGCTTCCGCGCAACGACTTCGGCTGTATACCCGCGCGTTCCAGCGCCTCCCAGGACACCTCCAGCAACAGCTGTTGCTGCGGATCCATCGCCAGCGCCTCACGCGGTGAAATCCCGAAGAACTCGGCGTCGAAGTCCATGGCGTCGTACAGGAAACCCCCCACACCTGCATGGGATCTCACCTCGGACGATTCCAGGTCCCATCCCCGATCCGTCGGGAATCCCGACACCGCATCACCATCGGACACCACCAGCTGCCATAGGTCGTCCGAAGATGCGACACCGCCGGGATACCTGCATGCCATACCCACAATGGCGATGGGCTCCTCCACCGCCGACACCACCACCGCACCTGCCGGAGCGCCCTCCTCCACAGCACCGGTCAACTCCACCAACAGATAACGAGTGAGGGCGAGGGGACTGGGGTGGTCGAAGACCAAGGTCGCGGGCAGGCGCAGCCCGCTGGCCTGGTTGAGACGGTTACGCAGCTCGACAGCGGTCAGCGAATCGAAACCCAGATCCTTGAACGCCCGCTCCGGCTCGACCTCCTCCGCACCC
>NZ_JBEZNG010000093.1:0-1157 GCF_040653035.1 Streptomyces malaysiensis subsp. malaysiensis | reverse complement strand
CGGGTCAGGGTTCGCAGTGGGTGGGGATGGCGGTGGGGTTGTTGGGGTCGTCGTCGGTGTTTGCGGCGGCGATGGGTGAGTGTGCTGCGGCGTTGTCGGGGTTTGTGGAGTGGTCGTTGCTGGATGTGTTGGGTGATGAGGTGGCGTTGGGTCGGGTTGATGTGGTGCAGCCGGTGTTGTGGGCGGTGATGGTGTCGTTGGCGGAGGTGTGGCGTTCGTGTGGGGTGGTTCCTGCGGCCGTTATTGGTCATTCGCAGGGTGAGATTGCTGCGGCGTGTGTGGCGGGTGGGTTGTCGTTGGAGGACGGCGCGCGGGTGGTGGCGTTGCGTAGTCAGGCTCTGTCGGTGTTGGCGGGGCGCGGCGGGATGGTATCCGTGGCGTTGCCGGTGGCCGAGGTAGAGGGTTGCTTGGTGGCGTGGGGTGGGCGGTTGTCTGTTGCGGCGGTTAATGGTCCTGCTTCGGTGGTGGTTTCGGGTGATCCGGATGGGTTGGAGGAGTTGTTGGAGTGGTGTGTGGGGGAGGGTGTGCGGGCGCGGCGGGTTCCGGTGGATTACGCCTCACACGGTCCGGCGGTGGAGGAGATTCGGGAGCGGTTGCTGGGGGATCTGGCCTCGGTCAGTCCTCGTGGTGGGGAGGTGCCGTTCTTCTCGACGGTGACCGGTGCGTGGGTGGATACGAGTGTGTTGGATGCGGGGTATTGGTATCGGAATCTGCGGCAGCCGGTGCGTTTTGAGGAGGCGGTCCGGGCCTTGTCGGGTGAGGGTTTTGGGGCGTTTGTTGAGGTGAGTGCTCATCCGGTGTTGACGGTGGGGGTGGAGGAGACGCTGGAGGCGGTGGGGTCCGAGGCGGTTGTTGTGGGGACGTTGCGGCGTGATGAGGGTGGCTGGGAGCGGTTCCTGACCGCGCTCGCCGAGGCATGGGTATGCGGTGTCGCAGTCGGTTGGACCGAGGTGTTCCCTGGCCCGCACAACCATGTTGACCTGCCCACCTATGCCTTCCAACACCAGCGGTACTGGCCGTCGGGGGTGAGTGAGTCGACCGGAGACGCCTCGATGCTCGGACTGGAGGGGTTGGGGCATCCGTTGGTGGGTGCGGTGGTGTCGGTTCCTGGGTCGGGTGGTGTGGTGTTGACGGGTCGGTTGTCGGTGGGGTCGCTT
>NZ_JBEZNG010000092.1:0-1312 GCF_040653035.1 Streptomyces malaysiensis subsp. malaysiensis | reverse complement strand
TGCCGGTGAGTCATGCGTTTCATTCGTCGCGGATGGAGCCGATGCTGGAGGAGTTCCGGCAGGTTGCCGAGAGCATCGCGTACTCGCTTCCGCGGGTTCCGGTGGTCTCCAATGTGACGGGAGAGGTTGCCGGCGAGGAACTGTGTTCGGCGGGGTATTGGGTGGCGCATGTGCGGGAGACGGTGCGGTTCGCCGATGGTGTTCGGTGCCTTCGGAAATGGGACGTGACGCGGTTTGTGGAGGTGGGACCGGATGGGGCGTTGACGTCAGTGGTCCATGAGTGCCTCGATGATGACGAGGACGTCGCCATCGTCGTCCCGATGTTGCGTGGGGGCCGCCCGGAACCCGAGTCAGCGGTTCTTGCTCTCGGCCACCTGTATGCGTCGGGTTTGGAGGTGGACTGGCCATCCCTGTTCCCAGGCCCGCGTAGGCCGGTCGACCTGCCGACGTACGCGTTCCAGCATCAACGCTACTGGCTTGACGCGGGGATCGGTTCGGGAGACGCGTCGTCCATGGGACTGGACGCGCTGCGGCATCCCTTGGTCGGTGCGGCGGTTCGGGTCCCGGACACGGGCGGAGTCGTCCTGACCGGCAGGTTGTCGATGCAGTCGCACCCTTGGCTCGCTGACCACAGTGTGATGGGCATGGCCCTGCTGCCCGGGACCGCCTTTCTGGAGCTGGCTGTACAGGCGGCCGGGCAGGTCGGATGCGACCACGTTGAAGAACTGACCCTGCATGCCCCTCTGGTAGTGCCCGAGCGAGGAGGCGTGCAGGTGCACGTGGTCGTGGGGGCGGATGACGGGTCGAGTCGGCGACCGGTGTCGGTGTATTCCCGCCCGGAAAACGGGGCGGACGATCAGGACTCGATCCGTCATGCCTCGGGCGTGCTGCTTTCCGTCGCGGAGGCCGAGCGGGTGCCGGTCGAGGGCTTGCAGCAGTGGCCGCCGCCCGACGCTCAGCCGGTCGACGTCGACACGTTTTATGAGCAAGTAGCGTCCGACGGATTCGCCTATGGGCCGGTGTTTCGGGGGTTGCGGGCGGCGTGGCGTTCGGGTGGGGATGTTTTTGCCGAGGTGGCTTTGGCTGATGCGGTGGTGGGTGATGCTGCGGGGTTTGGTGTGCATCCGGCGTTGTTGGATGCGGCGTTGCATGCGGTTGGGCTTGGGGAGTTTTTTGATGATGATGTGGTGGTGCCGCGGTTGCCGTTTGTGTGGTCGGGTGTGTCGGTGTTTGCTTCGGGTGCGGCTGTGTTGCGGGTGAGGGTGTCGCGGGTGGGTGATGGTGTGGTGTCGGTGTTGGTGGCGGATGCGTC
>NZ_JBEZNG010000091.1:0-1481 GCF_040653035.1 Streptomyces malaysiensis subsp. malaysiensis | reverse complement strand
CCCCACCCACGACAACAACACCCTCAACCTCACCATCCACACCCGCACCACCCCCGAACAACCCTGGACCGCCCACGCCACCGGCACCCTCACCCGCGCCAACACCACACCCCCCAGCCCCCAAACCACCTGGCCCCCCACCGACGCCGAACCCATCGACCTGACCGGCACCTACCAACGCCTCGCCACCACCGGACTCGAATACGGCCCCACCTTCCAAGGACTCCACGCACTCTGGCGCCGCGACAGCCGCCTCTTCGCCGACGTCCGCCTCCCCGACACCGACCACACCGACCACACCGACGGCTACGGCATCCACCCCGCACTCCTCGACGCCGCCCTCCACGCACTGGTCGCGGTCTCCGACGGGGACGAAATCCGGCTGCCCTTCGCCTGGACCGGCGTCACCCTCCACGCCACCGGCGCCACCAAACTGCGGGTCGAGCTGGACATCGACGACGACGGCACGCTGTCGCTGTCGGCGACCGACACCAGCGGACAGCCGGTTGTCACCGTCGACTCACTCACCACACGGCCGATCGACCCCGCCCAGCTGCGCGCCCGCCCTCGACAGACCGACGACCTGTACGCGCTGGACTGGCTCCCGTGGTCCGGCAGCGTCTCGCCGACCTCGGAGTTCGAGCGGTATGCGGTACCGACGGTCGGCGACGACGTCCTGGCCGACACCCACCGCATCACCACCGAGACCCTGACTCGCGTCCAACAGCACCTGGCCGCGGACACCACCGCCCCCCTGGTCATCGAGGCCACCTACGACGACCTCGCGGGCGCAGCAGTCTGGGGACTCATCCGCACCGCCCAAACCGAACACCCCGACCGCATCGTGCTGGTCGACACCGACAACCACCCCGCCTCCAGGGACGCCCTGGCCGTCCTGGTCGCCTCCGGCGAACCCCAGGCCCGCATCCGCGACGGCGCCATCACCCTCCCCCGGCTGACGACCACCGCCGTCACCGACGCGCTGACACCACCGGCCGACGCCGACGCCTGGCACCTGGACACCAGCGAACGCGGCACACTCGAGAACCTCACACTGGTCCCGTCCGATTCGGCGACGCGCCCACTGGGACCGCACGAGGTACGGGTCGCAGTACGAGCCGCCGGTCTGAACTTCCGCGACGTACTCATCGCCCTGGGCATGTACCCCGGCGAGGCCACCATGGGCAGCGAAGCCGCCGGAATCGTCCTCGACATCGGCCCCGACATCACCGACCTCACCCCCGGCGACCGAGTAACCGGACTCTTCCCCGACGCACTGGCCAACGTCGTAATAGCCGACCGACGGATGGTCACCCCGATACCAGCAGGCTGGTCGTACACCGACGCCGCAGCGTTCCCCATCGTCTATCTGACCGCCTACTACGGACTGCACGACCTCGCCGCCCTCAAACCAGGCGAACGCGTCCTCATCCACGCCGGCACCGGCGGCGTCGGCACCGCCGCCATCCAACTCGCCCAAC
>NZ_JBEZNG010000090.1:0-2007 GCF_040653035.1 Streptomyces malaysiensis subsp. malaysiensis | reverse complement strand
GTTGGGCGAGTTGGATGGCGGCGGTGCCGACGCCGCCGGTGCCGGCGTGGATGAGGACGCGTTCGCCTGGTTTGAGGGCGGCGAGGTCGTGCAGTGCGTAGTAGGCGGTCAGATACACGATGGGGAATGCTGCGGCGTCGGTGTATGACCAGTCTGCTGGTATGGGGGTGATGGTGCGTCGGTCGGCTATTACGACGTTGGCCAGTGCGTCGGGGAAGAGTCCGGTGACTCGGTCGCCGGGGGTGAGGTCGGTGATGTCGGGGCCGATGTCGAGGATGATGCCGGCGGCTTCGCTGCCCATGGTGGCCTCGCCGGGGTACATGCCCAGGGCGATGAGTACGTCGCGGAAGTTCAGACCGGCGGCTCGTACCGCGACCCGTACCTCTCCCGGCAGCAGGCGCCGGGTGGCGGTGTCGGATCCGGTCAGTGTCAGGTTCTCCAGTGTTCCGCGTTCGCTGGTGTCCAGGTGCCAGGCGTCGGCGTCGGCCGGTGGTGTCAGCGCGTCGGTGACGGCCGTGGTCGTCAGCCGGGGGAGGGTGATGGCGCCGTCGCGGATGCGGGCCTGGGGTTCGCCGGAGGCGACTACGGAGGCCAGGGCGTCCCTGGAGGCTGGGTGGTCGTCGGTGTCGATGAGGATGATGCGGTTGGGGTGTTCGGTTTGGGCGGTGCGGATGAGTCCCCAGACCGCTGCGCCCGCGAGGTCGTCGTAGGTGGCCTCGATGACCAGGGGGGCGGTGGTGTCCGCGGCCAGGTGCTGCTGTATTCGGGTCAGGGTTTCGGCGGTGATGTGGTGGGTGTCGGCCAGGATGTCGTCGCCGGTCGTGGGGACGGTGTATCGCTCGAAGTCCACTGGGGTGGTGGGGGTGGTGGGGGTGTGTGGGGACCAGTCGAGTGTGTAGAGGTGGTCCGTTTCGGCTTGCGCGGCGTGGAGTTGGTCGGGCTGGAGTGGTCGGGTGGTGAGGGAGTCGATGGTGATGACGGGTTGGCCGGTGGTGTCGGTGGCCAGGAGGCGGATGGCGCCGGTGTCGTCGGTGTCGAGCCGGACTCGGAGGTGGGTGGCGCCGGTGGCGTGGAGGGTGACGCCGGTCCAGGAGAAGGGCAGATGTGGGGTGCTGGGGTCCGGGGTGTTGAGGGCGGCGGGGTGTAGTGCCGCGTCGAGTAGGGCCGGGTGCAGGGCATGTCCAGTGGCGGTGCCTGCGGCGGTGGGCAGTTCGATCTCGGCGAAGAGGGTGTTGTCGCGTTGGTAGAGGGTGTGGAGTCCTTGGAAGGCGGGGCCGTAGTGGAGTCCGGTGTCGGCGAGTTGCTGGTAGGCGTTGGTGAGGTCGATTTGGTGGGCGTCGGTGGGTGGCCAGGTGCCGAGGTCCGTTGTGGGTTGGGTTTCGCGTTTGAGGGTGCCGGTGGTGTGGCGGGTCCAGGTGCCGGTGGTGTCGCGGCTGTGGAGGGAGATGGGGCGGTGGCCGGTGTCGTTTTCGGCGCCTACGGTGATCTGGATCGGGGTGGGGTGGGTGAGTGCGAGGGGGGTGTGGATGACCAGTTCGTCCACGGTGGTGTGGTCGGTGTGCTCGGCGGCGTAGAGGGCGAGGTCTATCAGTGCGGTGCCGGGGACGATCACGGTGCCGTTTACCGTGTGGTCGGTGAGCCAGGGGTGGGTGCTGGTGGAGAGTCGGCCGGAGAGGATGAGTTCGCCGGTGTCGGCCACTGTGGTCACCGCGCCCAGCAGCGGGTGGTCCGTCGTCCCCAGTCCGGCCCCCTCCACCTCGGCGTCCCCTCCCGCGGCGTCGTGCAGCCAGAACCGTTCGCGCTGGAACGCGTAGGTCGGCAGCTCCACGCGCCGGCCCCGGGGGACCACCGCGGACCAGTCGAGCTCCACACCGCTGGTGTGGGCGTGCCCGGCGGCGGTGAGCACAGTCACGACCTCGTTGTGGTTGCGGCGGGTGGTGGGGATGAGGTGGGTGGTGGTGGGGAGGGTGGTGCGGGCGAGGGCGGTGAGGGTGGTGTCGGGGCCGA
>NZ_JBEZNG010000089.1:0-2438 GCF_040653035.1 Streptomyces malaysiensis subsp. malaysiensis | reverse complement strand
ACTGAACAAACCGACTCCGCCTCCGGAGCCTGCTCAAGAATCACATGCGCATTCGTCCCACTGATCCCGAACGACGACACACCCGCCCGACGCGGACCATCCTCCTCCCCCCACACCCGACTTTCCGTCAACAGCCGTACATTCCCCGACGACCAATCCACATGAGGTGACGGCACCTCCGCGTGCAAGGTGGGCGGCAACACCCCATGCCGCATCGCCATCACCATCTTGATCACACCGGCCACACCCGCAGCCGCCTGCGTATGACCAAGATTCGACTTCACCGAGCCAAGCCACAGCGGTTCGTCACGTCGTTGGCCATACGCCGCGAGTAGCGCCTGGGCCTCGATGGGATCGCCGAGTGCCGTGCCCGTTCCGTGCGCCTCCACCACACCGACGTCGCTGGGAGACAACTGCGCGCTATTCAGGGCCTGCCGGATCACACGCTGCTGCGACGGACCATTCGGCGCCGTCAAACCATTCGACGCACCATCCTGATTCACCGCACTACCCCGCACCACCGCCCACACCCGATGACCATTCCGCCGCGCATCCGACAACCGCTCCAACACCATGACGCCGGCGCCCTCGGACCAGCCGACGCCGTCGGCAACCGCGCCAAAAGCCTTGCAGCGGCCGTCCGAGGCCAGCCCACCCTGGCGACCAAAGTCCATGAAGGTGCCGGGCGTGGACATCACCGTCACACCACCGGCCAGTGCCAGGGCACACTCATCCCGCCGCAGCGAGTCGCAGGCCAGATGCAGGCTGACGAGCGACGACGAGCACGCCGTGTCCACCGTGACCGCCGGGCCCTCGAGCCCCAGGACGAACGAGACGCGGCCCGACACCACGCTGCCCGCGCTGCCGGTGCCCAGGAACCCCTCGACGTCCTCGGGAACCTCCCACAATCGCGATCCGTAATCGTGGTACATCACCCCGGAGAACACTCCGGTCCTGCTGCCCCGCACGGACCTCGGATCGATACCCGCGCGCTCCAGCGCCTCCCAGGACACCTCCAGCAACAGCCGCTGCTGCGGATCCATCGCCAAAGCCTCACGCGGCGAAATCCCGAAGAAACCTGCATCGAAATCTGCCGCATCGTACAGGAATCCACCCTGAACGTCCGGTATACCGTCGAGGTTCCAGCCACGGTCGCCCGGCGGTGCCGAAATGGCGTCACCGCCCGATGCCACCAGATCCCAGAGTTCCTCAGGGGAGGAAACACCGCCGGGAAACCGGCAGCCGAGGCCAACGATGGCGATGGGCTCGTGATATCGGCTCTCCAACTCCTGGACCCGCTGGTTGGCGTCACGGAGATCAGCGGTGGCCCTCTTGAGGTAGTCCAGAAGCCTGGCTTCGTTCGTCATCAGGACTCGTCCCCCTGAAGCTCATCAGTGCTTGCGGAACTCATTGTCGAGAAGATCGAAGATTTCGTCCGCGGTGGCGGATTCCAGCTCCCGGTCCGCCTCCGCGCGCCCATCGGCGGAACCGACACTCTCCAGTTTCCTTGCCAGTGCGCGCAGCCTCGCCGATATGTCCAGCCGCCCGGCGTCGTCCGCACCCATCACGAGCAGTCGTGGTTCCAACCTGTCCAATTCACCATGGATGGTGGTCGCAACCGACTGTTCCTCGTCCGAGAGTTTCGTCCGCAGGTTCTCTGCCAATTCTGCTGGAGTGGGGTAATCGAATATCAGCGTGCTGGGCAGCCGAAGACCAGTGGCGGCGCTCAGCCGATTACGCAGTTCGACAGCCGTCAGTGAGTCGAACCCCAGCTCATCAAAGGCGCGTGCCGGTCCCACCGCATCGGAATCGCCGTATCCCAACACCGCTGCGACATGGTGGAGAACCAACTGCAACAGGGCGCTGTACCGCTCCTCATCGGACATTACGGAGAGTCGCTGTCGGAACGTATGCGATGAATCGAACCCGGAGTCCGTGACCCGACGCAGCGGAGAACGGACGAGCTTACGCAGTATCGCGGGAATGTTCTCCACGTCACGTAGCGCGGATGGATTGAGCCGCAAGGGAACCAGCATCGGTTCGGTTTCCAGCAGGGCCCTGTCGAACAGTTCCAGCGCTTCGGCATGGGACAGGGCGGTCACCCCGCCGCGGGCCATCCGCCGGACATCGGCCTCCTCGAGACTGCCGGCCATTCCAGCCGACTGTTCCCAGAGCCCCCAGGCGAGCGAAAGGCCCGGCAGCCCCTGAGCGCGGCGTCGATGGGCGAGCGCGTCGAGGAAGGCGTTGGCGGCCGCATAGCTGCCCTGACCGGCGGAGCCCAGTGTCGCCGCTGCCGAGGAGAACATGACGAAGGCGGTGAGGTCATCGGTGAGCTCATGGAGGTTCACCGCCGCATCCACCTTCGGACGCAACACCGCCTCCACACGCTCCACCGTCAACGACCCCAACACACCATCATCAAGAACCCCCGCCGCATG
>NZ_JBEZNG010000088.1:0-2493 GCF_040653035.1 Streptomyces malaysiensis subsp. malaysiensis | reverse complement strand
ACACAGTGGACGCGAGCAACTGAGGACAAGCCCTCGGCCTATTAGTACCAGTCAACTCCACCGGTCACCCGGCTTCCATATCTGGCCTATCAACCCAGTCGTCTACTGGGAGCCTTAACCCATCAAGTGGGTGGGAGCCCTCATCTCGAAGCAGGCTTCCCGCTTAGATGCTTTCAGCGGTTATCCCTCCCGAACGTAGCCAACCAGCCATGCCCTTGGCAGAACAACTGGCACACCAGAGGTTCGTCCGTCCCGGTCCTCTCGTACTAGGGACAGCCCTTCTCAAGACTCCTACGCGCACAGCGGATAGGGACCGAACTGTCTCACGACGTTCTAAACCCAGCTCGCGTACCGCTTTAATGGGCGAACAGCCCAACCCTTGGGACCGACTCCAGCCCCAGGATGCGACGAGCCGACATCGAGGTGCCAAACCATCCCGTCGATATGGACTCTTGGGGAAGATCAGCCTGTTATCCCCGGGGTACCTTTTATCCGTTGAGCGACGGCGCTTCCACAAGCCACCGCCGGATCACTAGTCCCGACTTTCGTCCCTGCTCGACCCGTCGGTCTCACAGTCAAGCTCCCTTGTGCACTTACACTCAACACCTGATTGCCAACCAGGCTGAGGGAACCTTTGGGCGCCTCCGTTACCCTTTAGGAGGCAACCGCCCCAGTTAAACTACCCACCAGACACTGTCCCTGATCCGGATCACGGACCCAGGTTAGACATCCAGCACGACCAGAGTGGTATTTCAACAACGACTCCACACCAACTAGCGTCAATGCTTCACAGTCTCCCACCTATCCTACACAAGCCGAACCGAACACCAATATCAAGCTATAGTAAAGGTCCCGGGGTCTTTCCGTCCTGCTGCGCGAAACGAGCATCTTTACTCGTAATGCAATTTCACCGGGCCTATGGTTGAGACAGTCGAGAAGTCGTTACGCCATTCGTGCAGGTCGGAACTTACCCGACAAGGAATTTCGCTACCTTAGGATGGTTATAGTTACCACCGCCGTTTACTGGCGCTTAAGTTCTCAGCTTCGCAGGATCAAAAACCCCACTAACCGGTCCCCTTAACGTTCCAGCACCGGGCAGGCGTCAGTCCGTATACATCGCCTTACGGCTTCGCACGGACCTGTGTTTTTAGTAAACAGTCGCTTCTCGCTGGTCTCTGCGGCCACCACCAGCTCACACCGCAAGGGTGATCACCAGCAATGGCCCCCCTTCTCCCGAAGTTACGGGGGCATTTTGCCGAGTTCCTTAACCATAGTTCACCCGAACGCCTCGGTATTCTCTACCTGACCACCTGAGTCGGTTTAGGGTACGGGCCGCCATAAAACTCGCTAGAGGCTTTTCTCGACAGCATAGGATCATCCACTTCGCCACAATCGGCTCGGCATCAGGTCTCACCCTTAATGAGAGACGGATTTACCTACCCCTCGGGCTACACCCTTACCCCGGGACAACCACCGCCCGGGCTGGACTACCTTCCTGCGTCACCCCATCACTCACCTACTACAGGTCTGGACTATCGGCTCCACCACTCCCCTCAACTCCGAAGAGATCAGGGCGGCTTCACGGACTTAGCATCGCCTGGTTCAGCGCTGACGCTTCACAGCGGGTACCGGAATATCAACCGGTTGTCCATCGACTACGCCTGTCGGCCTCGCCTTAGGTCCCGACTTACCCTGGGCAGATCAGCTTGACCCAGGAACCCTTAGTCAATCGGCGCACACGTTTCCCACGTGTGTATCGCTACTCATGCCTGCATTCTCACTCGTGAACCATCCACAACTCGCTTACACGGCTGCTTCACCCGGCACACGACGCTCCCCTACCCATCCACACTCCCGTTAGAGAACATGCGTGAATGACACGACTTCGGCGGTACGCTTGAGCCCCGCTACATTGTCGGCGCGGAATCACTTGACCAGTGAGCTATTACGCACTCTTTCAAGGATGGCTGCTTCTAAGCCAACCTCCTGGTTGTCTCTGCGACTCCACATCCTTTCCCACTTAGCGTACGCTTAGGGGCCTTAGTCGATGCTCTGGGCTGTTTCCCTCTCGACCATGGAGCTTATCCCCCACAGTCTCACTGCCGCGCTCTCACTTACCGGCATTCGGAGTTTGGCTAAGGTCAGTAACCCGGTAGGGCCCATCGCCTATCCAGTGCTCTACCTCCGGCAAGAAACACACGACGCTGCACCTAAATGCATTTCGGGGAGAACCAGCTATCACGGAGTTTGATTGGCCTTTCACCCCTAACCACAGGTCATCCCCCAGGTTTTCAACCCTGGTGGGTTCGGTCCTCCACGAAGTCTTACCTCCGCTTCAACCTGCCCATGGCTAGATCACTCCGCTTCGGGTCTTGAGCGCGCTACTAAAACGCCCTATTCGGACTCGCTTTCGCTACGGCTTCCCCACACGGGTTAACCTCGCAACACACCGCAAACTCGCAGGCTCATTCTTCAAAAGGCACGCAGTCACGA
>NZ_JBEZNG010000087.1:0-2790 GCF_040653035.1 Streptomyces malaysiensis subsp. malaysiensis | reverse complement strand
ACCCCCGAACCACGCACCACCCCATGCACCACATCCCCCGCCACCAACGCATCCGACAACCGCCGCAACACCACCACCCCCACACCCTCACCACGGCCGAAGCCATCAGCGGAAGCATCGAAGGTCTTGCACCGGCCGTCCGCGGCAACCGCCTGCATCTGGCTGAGCGCCACCGAGGCACCTGGGGTGAGCATCAGACTGGCCCCGCCCGCGAAGGCGATGTCGCACTCTCCCCGCAACAGGCTCTGCCGCGCCATGTGGAGCGCGACGAGGGAGGAGGAGCAGGCGGTGTCGACGACGAGGCTCGGGCCGTGCAGGCCGAGCGCGTAGGAGAGGCGGCCCGCGGCGAGGCTGTTGAGGTTGCCGAGGCTGCTGAACGCGTCGGACACCCCGGCCTCCGCGGCGAGTTGGGCGTAGTCGTTGTAGTAGAGGGAGAGGAAGACACCACCCTGGCGGCCGACGAGCTGGTGGGGCACGACGGCCGCGTCCGCGAGCGCCTCCCACGCCGTCTCCAGCAGCAGACGCTGCTGCGGATCCAGACGCTGCGCCTCGTGCGTGCTGAGGCCGAAGAAGTCCGCGTCGAAGGCGTCAACGGGTTCGGTGAGGAAGCCGCCCCGGCGCAGCGGACCGTCGGGCGGTTCGCCGTTCCGGCCGGGCAGATCCTCCGGCCGCCAGCGGTCCGGCGGTACGTCGACGATCGCGTCGCGGCCCTCACGCAGCAGTTGCCAGTAGGAGGCTATGTTGTCGGCGCCGCCGGGGAACCGGCACGCCATGCCGACGATGGCCACGGCATCCTCGCCACCATCCACCGGCGCCGGCTCCTTGACCCTGATCGGTTCCGGGGCGGGTGGGGCTGCCCGGCGCGCGGTGGGCCGGGGCACGGCGGCGGGTGTGGCTCGCTCGCATATCTCGGTGTCGCCACCAGCGCGCAGATGTTCCGTGAGGTCCGCGACCGTGGGGTGTTCGAACGTCACGGTGGTGCTGAGCGGAATGCCGAGTTCGCCGGTGAGCCGGTTGCGCAGCTCGACCGCGAGTGCGGAGTCCAGCCCCAGCTCCATCAGCGGCCGGTCCGCGTCGACGGGGGTCTGCGGGCGCAGTCTCAGCACTTGCCGCAGCTCACGCTCGAGCACCGCCGCCACGTCCTCGTCCGTCGGCCGTGTCACGGCTTCCGGCCGCGCGAGACCGCGCAGCCGGGCAGGTGTGCGCCCGCCCATATGGTGTGCGTACCGCCGCCAGTCCACGGATACGCATACGGTGGACGGGGCACGGTCATGGATGAGTCGCTCCAGCGACGCCAGCCCGTGGGCCGGGTCGATCATCCCGATCCCGGAGGATTCCCACAGGGTCCTGGCGGAGTCGGGAGCCCGCCCGGCCATCCCGGCGCCCGTCCACGGGCCCCATGCGACGCTCAGCGCGGGCAGCCCCATGGCCTGGCCGTACTCGGCGAGTCCGTCCAGATAGGCGTTGGCCGCCGCGTATGCGCCCTGGCCGACGGTGCCCAGCATCGTGGCCTGGGAGGAGAAGAAGACGAGGAAGTCCAGCGGCTGGTCCCGGCGTAGCGCGGCGCGGTGCACATTCCACCCTCCGGCCACTTTGGGGCTGAGCACACGGGCCAGTTGGTCGTGGCCGGTGTGCAGGAGGAGGCTGTCGTCGAGGACACCGGCCGCGTGGATGACGCCGTGCAATGGGGCGCCGGTCGAGCCGAGTTGGTCGAAGACCCTGTCGCAGTCGGCCGCCCGGGACACATCGGCCGGGATATAGGAGACCAGCACACCGTTGCCACTCAGCTCGGCCATGGCCCGCTCGGCGGCGGGTGGCGGGCGGTGCGAGCGCCCGGTCAGGAACACCTGCCGGGCCCCGCCGTCCACCAGCCACCGCGCGCAGTGCAACCCCAGCGCCCCACCACCGCCGGTGATGAGGTACGTGCCATCGCGCCGCACGACGGGCTCGCGCCGACCGACCGTGTCCGCCTCGGTGCCGGGCCGGCGCTCCACCAGCCGGGCCGCGTGGCGCATCCCCTCATGGAGCGCTATCTCGTCCTCGGAAGCGTCGGACGCCGCCAGCTCGTCCGCCAGCGCCTCGTCGTCCCCGGCCGTGAGGTCGATCCGGCGGCAGCGCAGCTCCGGATGCTCGCTGCTGATGACGCGTGCGAGCCCCCACAGCGCGGCCCGCTCCGGCGTCCCCTCGCCCGCCCGGCCGCCGTGGGTGACCAGCACCAGCTGGGCCGAGGGGCGCAGGCGGGCCAGGGTGCGAGTGAGGTCGAGCACCGCCGTCGAGGTACGGAGCACACGGGACAGCGCCGCTTCGCCGTCCTCATCCACGGCGGTGGCCGAGGGCCCGGCTCCGGCGGTCAGGCACACCACCGTGTCGACCGCCTCGTCGGCGAGCGCGTCGCGCACCGCGTCCATGGGCCATGGGTGCTCCTCGTCGCGGCGGCCGACCACCAGGACGTGTGCGCCGTCGCGCTCCAGCCGGTCGCGCAGCCGTGCGGCGGTTACCGTGTCGTCGCCGAGCAGCAGCCAGCGGCCTCGGGCGCGTGTGGGTGCGGGGCGGCCGATGTTCTGCCAGCGTGTCCGGTAGCAGCCCGGCTCGGGGGACGCGACGAGCTCGGGCTGCCGCTCATGCCGCGGCCACCAGTAGTACTCACCCTGCCGCCTGGCGGGCTTCGGTGTTACGCGCCGCGGGGTGGGGTGGTGTCGGGGGGCTTGTTCGATGATGGCGTGTGCGTTGGTCCCACTGATACCGAACGAACTCACCGCCGCCCGCCGGGGCCCATCCGTGACAACCCAC
>NZ_JBEZNG010000086.1:0-3001 GCF_040653035.1 Streptomyces malaysiensis subsp. malaysiensis | reverse complement strand
TCATGATCTCGGCGCGTGGGTCGGCCTTGGCGTTCCGGCGCTCGGCGGCGGCTTCGGCGATCGCCCTCCCCCGGGCCTCCTGGCGTACGGCCGCCTCACACACTCGTTCTTGGTACCCGACCCCCGTGGGCCGTCCTCAGTTGCCCTTCCCGAGCTCCCACAGCTGAAGCATGGTCGAGGAGTCGAAGGCGTACTCGGCGCCCGTGACGTTCCCGCGGGCGGCCACGTAGGTGTTGCCCTGCCACAGCGGGAGGTAGGGCACATCGCTGGCGATGGCGTTCTGGATGGACTGGAAGTCCTTGTCGGCGAGGCTGCGCTGGGCCTCCTGCCGGGTCTTGGGGATCAGCTCGTCCTGGATGGTGCTGTTGCGGTAGGGCGAGTTGAGGAAGTTGTCCTTGGTGAGGAAGGGCGCGGTGTAGCTGTCCGGGTCGGGGAAGTCGGGCAGCCAGCCCATCCCGGAGGCGGAGAACTCGCGCTTGACGAGCGCGGGGCGGAAGTCCCGCCACGGGTAGCCCTTGATGGTGACGGAGAAGAGGCCGCTGCTGTTGAGCTGCTTCTGGAGCTCCTTGAACTCCGCCGCCGTCTCCGGGCCGTAGTGGTCCGTGGTGTAGGTCAGCTTCAGCTTCACCGGGGTGTTGATACCGGCGTCGTGCAGCACGCTCCGGGCGACATCCGGGTCCGGGTCGCCGTACTCGTTGTGGAACGAGTTGATGTGCGAGGAGATGCTGGTGGGGATCATCGAGTACAGGGGCTCGGCGGTCCGCTTGTACACATCGCGCACCAGCGCCTGGCGGTCCACGAGATGGGCGATGGCCTGCCGGACCGCCTTGTCCTTGACCGTCGGGTCGGAGGTGTTGAACACCAGATAGCGGATGCCCTGGCCGGAGGACTCGAAGAGCCGGACGCCCTTGATCTCGCCCTTGTTGAGCTTGTCGAGCTGCTCGGGCGAGAAGCCGCGGTGGACCACGTCGATGTCGCCCTTGACCAGCGCCTGCTCCATGGTCGAGGCGGAGTCGTAGAACCGCATCTCGGCCTTGTCGGACTTGGGCTGGACATCGCCCTTGTAGTGGGGGTTCTTGGTGAAGACGACCTTGACCAGCTTGTTGTTGCGCACCTCGGTCTTCGCCGAGTACGGGCCCGAGCCGGTCATCTCGAAGCCGTCGCGCAGCGCGTCCGGCTTGTAGACCTCGCTGTCCAGGATCGCGGCGGCCGGGGTGGTGAGCTTGGACGGGAAGGTCGCGTCCGGCTGCGAGAGGTGGATGACGATCTCTCGGTCGCTGGGGGTCTCGATCTTGTCGACGTTGGACAACAGGGACTTGGTCCCGTTGGGGTCGTCGATGCGCAGCACGCGATCGAGGGAGAACTTGACGTCCTTGGAGGTCAGGTCGTGACCGTTGGAGAACTTCAGCCCGCTTCGCAGCGTGCAGCGGTACTGCTCGCTCTGTCTGTCCTGGAAGCCGCATTTCTCGGCCGCGTCGGGTATTGGCTCGGTGCCCGAACGGGGCAGTCTCATCAGCGTCTGGAAGGTGTTGTGCAACACGCTCCAGGAGGCGAAGTCATAGGCGAGGGCCGGATCCAGTGGCGCGGGCGCCACCTTCGACGCCTCTATGCGGTCCGTGCTGCCCAGGACGATCGCCTTACCGTCCGAGCCCGAGCCGTCGGTACCACCGCACGCGGCGAGCGTGGAGATCAGGAGGCCGGCCACAGCCGGCAGCACCAGCGACTTGCGCGTCATCGTCGGGAGTCTCCCTGCCATCGATCAACTACTCGCGACGACATTAGTCCGAGGCGCCAGCCATGCTCAGACACAACGAAGTTGAGGCGATATCACGCCCCGATAACGCGCGATCATCGACCGATATCCGAACGCGGCCGCGATTCATACGGGATGCCCTCAATCCGGACACTTGGGCTCACCCAAATCGCACCAGACGGGACGCGCGGGAGAGATCCACAACACTCGTCCACGGCATATGCAGTGATAAACATCACGTTCCATTGTCGCCAACGGATCGCGAAAAGTACGCCCGCGCTATTCAGTCTGCAATTTACAGAAATACGCTCGGTGCGCGATCAGTGCATTGCAGTGACCACAGTGCGCAAGAAATCGAGATCGACTTCTTCGAGCGAACCGACGACCGTACGCCCCACCGCGGCCTCGATCGGCACCACGGAGGGCACCGCGACCACCCGGCACCCGGCCGCCTCCGCGGCCCGTACCCCCGTGTGGGTGTCCTCGATGACCACGCACCGCCCCGGCTCGGCGGCGAGCCCGGAGGCGGCGAACAGATACGGCTCCGGATGCGGCTTGGTCAGCTCGACCTCGTCGCCCGCGACCGTCAGGGTGAAGTGCTCCGGGCCGATCGAGCGCAGGACCCGGTCCATCACCCGGCGGTGGGAGGCGGAGACCAGGGCGGTGGGGATGGAGTGCGCGGCCAGCTCGGTGAGCAGCCGGCGGGCGCCGGGCAGCATCGGCACACTGCCGTCGATCAGCTCGGTGAAACGGCTGTTGAGCAGGCCGGTGAGCTCGGCGAGGGCGATCTCGGCGCCGGTGGCCTCGATCAGGAACTGGGCGCTGCGCGACATCGGACCGCCCACGACCACCTGGCGGTACTCCTCGGCGAGCGCATGGCCGAGCTCGGCGAAGATGGCGACCTCGGCGTCCCACCAGATGCCCTCGGTGTCGACCAGGGTGCCGTCCATGTCGAGCAGCACGGCTTGCAGAGCCGAGCCTTCGGCCGTACGAGTGTCGACGGCGGGGATGCTGCTGGTCATCCAAACACCTCCGGATAAGGGGCACGAAGGCCGGCCCCCTTCCACGGACGGGAAGGCGACCGGCCTCTACCGGATCGACCAGTCTACGTCGCGCCGCGCCGACGCGCCTCGTGGCCGCCGGAAGGCGGCCCCGAACGGCCTCCGGAGGGCTACCGCCCGGTATTTAGGAAGAGCGGCGGGGAGGGAAAGAGTGTGCATCGCCGTTGGTATTTATAGGGGGTCGGCG
>NZ_JBEZNG010000085.1:0-3012 GCF_040653035.1 Streptomyces malaysiensis subsp. malaysiensis | reverse complement strand
GCCGACAACCGAGCACTCTCCAACGCCGCCCGAATCACCCGCTGCTGCGACGGACCATTCGGCGCCGACAACCCATTCGACGCACCATCCTGATTAACCGCCGAACCACGCACCACCGCCAACACCCGATGACCACTCCGCCGCGCATCCGACAACCGCTCCAGCAGCAGCACCCCAGCTCCCTCGGAGAACCCGGTGCCGTCCGCCGCTCCCGCGAAGGCCCTGCACCGCCCGTCCGCCGACAGCCCACGCTGGTAGCTGAACTCCACGAACAGACCCGGTGTGGACATCACCGTCACACCGCCCGCGAGCGCGAGCGAGCACTCGCCCCGCCGCAGTGCTTGCGTCGCCAGATGCAGCGCGACCAGCGACGAGGAACACGCGGTGTCCACCGTCACCGCCGGGCCCTCGAAGCCGAAAGTGTAGGAGATACGCCCCGAGACGATGCTGCCCGCGCTGGGGGCACCGGGGCCGCCTCCCGGCCCCTGCAACAGTCCGTAGTCGTGGTGCATGACACCGGCGAAGACTCCGGTCTGGCTGCCGCGCAGGGTCGCCGGGTCGATGCCCGCCCGCTCCAGCGCCTCCCACGACGTCTCCAGCAGCAACCGCTGCTGCGGATCCATCGCCAACGCCTCACGCGGCGAAATACCGAAGAACTCCGGATCGAACTCACCCGCGTCGTAGAGGAAACCACCTTCGCGGGCATAGCTCTTCCCCGCGGCCTCCGGGTCGGGGTCATACAGCCCCTCCACATCCCAGCCACGGTCTTCCGGGAAGTCGGAGATGGCGTCCGTGCCACGTTCCAGCAGCCGCCACAGCTGCTCCGGGGTACCCACCCCACCCGGAAAACGGCAGCTCATCGCCACGATCGCGATGGGCTCGTCATGCGTGGCGAGCGTGCCCGTACCGGAGCCACCGGACGGGAAGACCGACGTGCCGGCGCCCTGATACGCCTCGGCCAGTTCGGTGCGCAGATGGCGGGCGATCACCACGGGCGTGGGGTAGTCGAAGACAAGGGTGGCGGGCAGCCGTAGCCCCGTGGCGGTGTTCAGCCGGTTCCGCAGCTCGACGGCCGTCAGCGAGTCGAATCCGAGCTCCTTGAACGCACGCCCCACCTCGATGGACTCCGCCCCCGCGTGGCCGAGCACCTCGGCGACATGGGTGCACACCAGGTTCAGCAGAACCTCGTCCTGTTCGCCCGCCGACAGGGGCGCGAGCCGCCGCCACAGTTCCGACTCGCCCGCGCCATCGCCCGACGGGACCACGGTACGACGGGCGGAAACCGACACCAGATCGCGGAGCAGGGCCGGTACGGCAGTCCCGGATGCCGCCTGGGCGCGGAGCGCCGGGAGGTCCAGACGCATGGGCAGCAGCACCGGCTGTGTCATCGTTCCGGACACGTCGAACAGCGCAAGGCCCTCTTCGGACGTCAGCGGGGCGATACCGCCGCGCCGCATGCGCCGTACGTCCTCGTCGTCCAGGTGGCCCGTCATACCACTGCGCTCGGCCCAGAATCCCCAGGCCAGCGAGACGGCGGGCAGGCCGAGCGCATGCCGGTGGGTCACCAGGGCGTCGACATAGGCGTTGGCCGCCGCGTAGTTGCCCTGCCCGGCGCCGCCGAACGTGCCCGCCGCGGAGGAGAACACCACGAAAGCGGCCAGATCCAGGTCGCGGGTCAGCTCATGGAGGTGGAAGGCGGCGTCGACCTTGGGGCGGAGCACCGTGTCGAGACGCTCGGGAGTCAGGGTCTCGATGACACCGTCGTCCAGCACACCGGCCGCATGCAGCACACCACGCAACGGACGATCCGCCGGAATACCCGCCAACACCTCCGCCAGCGCTTCACGGTCGGCGACATCGCAGGCCACCACGGCCACCGACGCACCCAGCCCCACCAGCTCGGCCTCCAACTCCACCGCACCAGCCGCCTCCCGACCCCGCCGAGAGACCAACACCAGATGCCGCACCCCACACTCAGCCACCAAATGCCGCGCCAACAAAGCACCCAACGTGCCCGTAGCACCGGTCAACAACACCGTGCCCTCGGAATCCCACACAAGACCCGACTCCACTCCCTCGGCAGGAGCAACAGCACGCGCCAACCGAGGCGCCAGCACACTCCCGAACCGCACAGCCACCTGAGGCTCGCCACACTCCAGCACCGCCCGGAGCACACCAGCCGACGCCGGTACGTCGTCCACGTCCACCAGAACGAACCGATCCGGATGCTCAGCCTGCGCAGAACGCACCAAACCCCATACCGAAGCCGCCGCCACATCCGGCACATCCTCGTCCGGTACGGCAGCCACCGCGCCCCGCGTCACCACCACCAGCCGCGAACCAGCAAACTGCCCCTCAGCCAACCACTCCTGCACCACACACAAGGCACGGTGCGCCATCTTCCGTGCCTCGGCCGGGTCGCCGACGCGGGCGCCGGAATCGGCCGTGAAAAAGACCAGAACGGTGTCGGGGGTGACTATTCCATCGTTCATGGCTTGGATCAGATCCGCCAGTTCCGGGTACGCCGCCGGGCTCGCGGGTCCGCCCTGGCCGACGTCCGCAACGTACGGCGATCCGGTTCCGAGCAACGCCCACTGTCCCGTGGTCGCGGGTGCTTCAACCTGGGTGGGGACCGCGCGCCAAGTGGTGTGGAACAGCGCGTCATGCGTCACGTTTCGCGCGGCGCGGAGCTGCTCGGGGGACACCGTACGCGTCACCAGCGAGGCCACCGAGGCCACCGGCGCACCGGTGGTGTCAGCGACAAGGAGCGAAACCGCTTCCGGTCCGGCGGGAGCGAGCCTCACACGCAGGGTGTCAGCGCCCGTCGCATACAGGGACACACCGCTCCAGACGAACGGAAGCCCAGGGCCCGGACGAGAGGAATCCTGCTCGGAGTCGTCCCCTCCCACTGCCGCCGTATGCAGGGCGGCGTCGAGGAGGGCTGGATGCAACCCGAAACGCCCCGCCTCGACACGCTGCTCCTCCGCAAGCGCCACCTCAGCAAACACCTCA
>NZ_JBEZNG010000084.1:0-3267 GCF_040653035.1 Streptomyces malaysiensis subsp. malaysiensis | reverse complement strand
ATTCGGCGCCGTCAAACCATTCGACGCACCATCCTGATTCACCGCACTACCCCGCACCACCGCCCACACCCGATGACCATTCCGCCGCGCATCCGTCAACCGCTCCAACACCACCACACCCACACCCTCAGACCACCCCGTACCATCCGCCCCCTCAGCAAACGCCTTACACCGACCATCCGAAGCCAACCCACCCTGCCGACTGAACTCCACAAACGTCCCCGGCGTCGACATCACCGTCACCCCACCAGCCAACGCCAAACCACACTCATCCCGCCGCAACGAATCACACGCCAAATGCAACCCCACCAACGACGACGAACACGCCGTATCCACCGTAATCGCAGGACCCTCAAGAGCGAGGGCATATGCCGTGCGTCCCGAGGCGACACTCGTCGTATTGCCGGTCAGGAGGTAGCCCTCCACCCCTTCATCGGAAGTACCGGTCAGCAGCGCTGCGTAGTTCCGATCATTGGTCCCGACGAAGACTCCCGTGCTGCTTCCTTCCAAGGAGTGCGGATCGATATTCGCCCGTTCCAGTGCTTCCCAGGAAACCTCCAGCAACAGCCGCTGCTGCGGGTCCATGGCCAGCGCCTCGCGGGGCGAAATATGGAAGAACCCAGCATCGAATTCTCCCGCGTCATAGAGGAACCCGCCCTGACCGAATAACCCGTCCCAGTGCCATCCCCGATCCGACGGCGCGTCCGCCACGGCATCGCCGCCGTCGTCCACCAGACGCCACAGGTCCTCCGGCGAGCGGACGCCGCCGGGAAAGCGGCAACTCATTCCCACGATCGCGATGGGTTCCGTTGCCGCGGCGCTGAGTTGGCGGTTTTGATGGCGCAGGCGCTCTGTTTCCTTGAGCGAGGCGCGCAGCGCTTCAACAAGCTGGTCGTTCGGCTTCGTCGTCATGACAGGCTCCGCATCTCGCACATTAGGATTCCGTACTCTCGAACGCCATCCGCACCAAAGTGTCGGCATCCATGGCGTCGATCGACGCGACCTGCGAATCGAGATCGTTGTCCGTGCTTCCGTCGCCCGGGTCGACAAGCCGTAGCAGCGGACCGGCCAGGCCGGCCTCTCGGATCCTGGCCAGCGGAATGGATTCCAGGGCGGCACGAAGGGCCTGGTCATCTGGTTCCGGATCGGCCGCGTCGCGGGAGTCGACACCATCGGGAAACAGGTGCGCTTTGAGGTGATCGGTAAGCGCGACCGGTGTCGGGTAGTCGAACACGAGGGTGGTGGGCAGACGGAGACCGGTCTTGGCCGCCACCCGGTTCCGTAGCTCCACCGCGGTCAAAGAGTCAAACCCGAGCTCCTTGAAGGGCCGTTTCGCCCCGAGCGCCTCGGAGCCGCTGTGGCCCAGGACGCTCGCGGCTTCCGTCCGCACCAATTCCAAAAGGATCTCGTCGCGCTGCTCCATGTCCATATCCGTGAGACGCCTTCGGAATGCGTCGGAATCATCCGGCTCACCCTCATCCCCCGCGGCCTCGATGAGGCGCCGCATCTCGGGCAGCTCCGCCAGCAGGGCGCTCGGCCTGCCGGACCCAGCCTCCACAGCCTGTTTCCAGTCGACATCAGCGATGGCGAGCACCGGATCACGCCCGATCATGGCCTGTTGGAATCCCAGCATCGCGAGATCCGGTTCCATCGCGGAGACGGACCTCCGACGGAATTGGTCCACGGCGGCGTCCTGGACCGCAAGGCCACCCCCTGCCCACGGACCCCACGCGATCGAGGTCCCCGGCAGACCGTCCGCCTGGCGCCGTTCAGCCAGCGCGTCGAGGAAGGCGTTCGCGGCAGCGTAATTGCTCTGTCCGGCGTTGCCGAAGAGTCCTGCGAAGGAGGAGAACAGAACGAACGCGGAGAGCTCCTTGTCACGGGTCAGTTCGTCGAGACGCCGCGCGGAATCCACCTTCATTCGCAGGACATCGTCGAACCGGTCCGGTGTCAGTGCTCCGACGACGCCGTCATCGAGCACCCCGGCGGCGTGGATCACCGTGTCGAGCGGGTAATCCTCGGGAATGGTGGCGAGCAGTTCCTTCACCTGGTCTCGGTCCGACACATCACACGCGGCGATGGTGACCGAGGAGCCCGACTCCTTCAGTTCGGCCTTCAGCTCCGCGGCGCCCGGGGCGTCAGGTCCGCGTCGGCCGACGAGCAGGAAATGGACCCGCTCCCCCTCGCGACCCGCGATCCACCTCGCGACGTGTGCACCCAGCGCACCGGTGCCGCCGGTGATCAGTACCGTCCCGGCGCAGCGCCATCCCTTGGCATCGGTGAGAGTCGGCGCCATGCGCACCAACCGTCGACCGAAGAGCCCCGCGGGCCGTACGGCAAGCTCGGTCTCGCCCTTCGGGTCGGCCAGAGCAGCACACAGCCGGGCGCCGGTGTGCTCCGAGAGGGACGGTGGCAGATCGACCAAGCCGCCCCACCGATCCGGGTGTTCCATGGCGACAACCCGTCCGAAGCCCCAGATCTGCGCCTGCGTCATTCGGTGAGGCCGGTCGGACGCGCTGGTCGACACGGCGCACTGGGTGGCACACCACAGAGGTGCGTCGATCGCGACGTCCCCCAGGGCCTGCACCAGGTTCAGGGTCAGCGCGAGGCCGGCCGGCACCGCAGAGTGATGCGGGTGGGATTCCTCATCTACGGCCAAGAGCGACAGCACACCTGCGAGTGGTGTCTCGGCGGTCTGCTCGCGCAGTCGCCGCGCCAGCTGGTCCCGGTCGTCCGATCCGGCGTCGAGCTCCATCGGGAGTACGTCGGCGCCGTGGTTCGTCAGCGTCGTGAGGATTCCGGCGGCCCACTCGCTTTCGCGCCATTTGGTGGGCAGGGTGACGAGCCAGGTGCCGGTCAACCCGGCTTTGTCGTTGGGCAACTGCCTCCAAGCCGGTCGATAGCGCCATGCGTCCACCATGGACTCGGCTTGGTGCCGTCGCCGCCAGGTAGAGAGCGCGGGGAGTACGGCGGTTACCGCGGCGCCTTCCACATCCAGCGCTGATGCAAGTGACTCCAGGTCCCCGCTCTCGACCGCCTCCCAGAAACTGGCTTCGGCAGAGTCGGTCCGCGTCGAGGTCTCCACAGCGGTGGTGAGCTCGGGCCAGTAGCGTTGGTGTTGGAAGGCGTAGGTGGGCAGGTCAACATGGTTGTGCGGGCCGGGGAACAGCGCGGTCCAGTCCACGGCCACACCGCGTACCCATGCCTCGGCGAGCGCGGTCAAGAACCGCTCCCAGCCACCCTCATCACGCCGCAACGTCCCCAGGA
>NZ_JBEZNG010000083.1:0-3352 GCF_040653035.1 Streptomyces malaysiensis subsp. malaysiensis | reverse complement strand
CTCGCCGAGGCATGGGTACGCGGTGTGGCCGTGGACTGGACCACGGTGCTCCCCGGTCCGCACAACCACGTTGACCTGCCCACCTACGCCTTCCAACACCAGCGCTACTGGCTTGAGTCCGCCGCCCCCGTCGTATCCGCCGAGGACGCGTGGAGGTATCGCGCGGTCTGGCGACCGGCGGCCGACGCCTTGGTCCGTACGGCGGCCTCCGGCACCTGGCTCATGGTCGTGCCGACAGGGTACGACCGGCAGCCGTGGGCCGATATGGAAACCCATGGCGCGCAGGTCCGCTGGTTGGAGTTGTCGGCGGCGGATGCTGATCGGGGGGTTGTGGCGGCGCGGTTGCGGGAGGCGCTGGACGGCGCCGATGGTGCGGTGCCGGTGAGGGTGTTGTCGTTGCTGGCACTGGACGAGGAGCCGCATCCGGAACATGCGGTGATGCCGTCAGGGCTGGCCCTGACGTTGGCCCTGGTGCAGGCGCTGGCGGACGAGGCCATCGCGGCCCGGCTGTGGTGCGCCACCCAAGGCGCCGTGTCCGTCATGCCGTCCGAGCCGGTGCACAGTGCGCTCCAGGCCCAGATGTGGGGCCTTGGACGGGTCGTGGCCTTGGAACACCCGGAGTTGTGGGGCGGACTGGTCGACTTGGCCGACGCACACGACGAGACCGCCCACGCCCGACTTGCCACGGTGCTGAGCGGTGGCACTACCGAGGACGAGCTCGCACTGCGCCCCTCCGGCGTCTTCGTACGGCGGCTCGTCCGCGCGTCGTCGCAGCCGACCTCCGACACGCCCTGGCAGCCGCGCGGCACCGTGCTGGTCACCGGCGGTACGGGCGTACTGGGTCGCCGTATCGCCCGCTGGCTGGCGGACAACGGAGCCGCTCATATCGCGCTCGTCAGCAGGCGTGGACCGGATGCCCCCGGCGCCGCCGAACTGGAGGCGGAGCTTCGTACACTCGGCGTGCCGGTGACGATCGCCGCGTGCGATGTGTCCGACCGCGCCGCTCTGGCTGCCCTGATCGACCGGCTTGGGGCGGAGGAGGAGCCGATCCAGGCGGTCATTCACGCGGCGGCTGTCATCGAACTCGAATCGCTCAAGGACACCACGCTCGCTCACTTCGCACATGTCATGTCGGCGAAGGTGAGCGGGGCCCGGCACCTCGACGACTTGCTCGACCGAGACTCCCTGGACGCGTTCGTGCTCTTCTCGTCGATCGCGGGCGTGTGGGGCAGTGGCGAGCACGGAGCCTATGCGGCGGCGAACGTCTACCTCGACGCGCTGGCGCAGCAGCGCCGCGCCCGGGGACGCACCGCGACCTCGGTGGCCTGGGGCGTCTGGGACGCGGCGCGGATCGAGGGCGCCGACGAAGGTGCCGTGATCATCGACCGGCTGCGACGGCAGGGGCTGCCGCTGATGGCACCGGAGGCGGCCTTCGCCGGCCTTCAGCGGGTGCTGACGCTGGACGAGACCGACCCCGTCGTCGCGGATGTCGACTGGGAGAGGTTCCTGCCGGTGTTCACATCGGCGCGGTCCAGCCGGCTGTTCGGCGAACTGCCCGAGCTGCGGAATCTCACCGGGGCCACCACCGCCGGGCGGACGGTCGGTGCCGCGTCGGGCCCGGCCCCGTCGGAGTCCGCCTTTGCGCAGCGGCTCGCCGGTCTGCACGCACAGGAACGCCGCCATGTACTGCTGGACCTGGTGCGCTCGACGGCCGCCGATGTGCTCGGGCACGAGTCGGCGGACGCGGTGGACGCCGGACGCGCCTTCCGTGAGTTCGGCTTCGACTCGCTGACCGCCGTCGAACTGCGGAACCGGTTGCGCGAGGCGACCGGACTCGCCCTGCCCACGACACTCGTCTTCGACCACCCCTCGCCCAACGCGCTCGCCGACCATCTGCTCACGGAGGTCTCCGGCCGGGTCGGCACCGCCGCGGCACCGGTGCTCGCGCCGGGCGGTGCCGTGACCGACGAACCCATTGCGATCGTCGGCATGGGCTGCCGCTACCCCGGTGGCGTGGCGTCCCCCGAGGACTTGTGGCGGCTGGCGGCGGCGGGGCACGACGCGGTGTCGGCGTTTCCCGACTCCCGTGGCTGGGACGTGGATCTGTACGACCCCGACCCCGACAAGGAAGGGAAGTCGTACGTCCGCGAGGGCGGTTTCCTGGACGGGGCCGCTGATTTCGACCCGGGGTTCTTCGGGATCTCACCGCGTGAGGCGTTGGCGATGGATCCGCAGCAGCGGTTGCTGCTGGAGACGTCGTGGGAGGCGGTCGAACGGGCGGGCATCGACCCTGAGTCGCTGAAGGGCACCCCGGCCGGCGTCTTCGTGGGCAGCAGCGGCCAGGACTACGCGTCGCTGATGGCTCCGGCCGCGAACAGCCTCGAGGGCCACCTGCTCACCGGTGGCGCCACCAGCGTGGTGTCGGGCCGTATCTCGTATGCGTTTGGGTTGGAGGGTCCCGCGGTCACAGTGGATACGGCGTGCTCGTCGTCCCTGGTGGCGCTGCATCTCGCCTGTCAGTCGCTGCGGCAGGGCGAATGCACGGTGGCCCTCGCGGCAGGCGCGAGCATCATGGCCACGCCCCGGGCCT
The DNA here is from genome assembly GCF_040653035.1 of Streptomyces malaysiensis subsp. malaysiensis. Classification (NCBI taxonomy): domain Bacteria; kingdom Bacillati; phylum Actinomycetota; class Actinomycetes; order Kitasatosporales; family Streptomycetaceae; genus Streptomyces; species Streptomyces malaysiensis. Next base: position 762 of record NZ_JBEZNG010000083.1, on the reverse strand, counting down.
TCCTGGCGTTCTCCCGCCAACGCGGACTCGCCCGGGACGGCCGCTGCAAGGCTTTTGCCGAGGCCGCGGATGGGATGGGGCTGGCCGAAGGTGTGGGTGTGGTGGTGCTGGAACGGTTGTCGGACGCGCGGCGGAATGGTCATCCGGTGCTGGCGGTGGTGCGGGGTTCGGCGGTGAACCAGGACGGTGCGTCCAATGGCCTGACCGCGCCGAACGGCCCCTCGCAGCAACGGGTGATCCGGCAGGCGCTGGTCAATGCCGGTGTCTCCGCGTCGGAGGTGGACACGGTGGAGGCCCACGGCACGGGGACGACGTTGGGCGATCCGATCGAGGCCCAGGCGCTGCTCGCGGCGTATGGGCAGGACCGGGACCCGGCAAACCCGCTGTGGCTGGGTTCGGTGAAGTCGAATATCGGTCATACGCAGGCGGCTGCGGGTGTGGCGGGTGTGATCAAGATGGTGATGGCGATGCGGCATGGGGTGCTGCCACGGACGCTGCACATCGACGAGCCGACCAGCCATGTGGACTGGACGTCAGAGGCCGTTCAACTGTTGACGGAGGCTCGGGAGTGGCCCGAGGTCGGTCGGCCGCGTCGGGCCGGGGTGTCGTCGTTCGGCATGAGTGGGACGAACGCGCATGTGATCTTGGAGCAGGTTGAGTCCGAGCCTGAGCCTGAGTCTGCTGCTGTGGGTGAGGGTGATCCGCCTGTTGCGGTGGCGTGGACGGTGTCGGGTCGGACTGATGCGGCGTTGCGGGCGCAGG
>NZ_JBEZNG010000082.1:0-3800 GCF_040653035.1 Streptomyces malaysiensis subsp. malaysiensis | reverse complement strand
TCCACCACACCACCCCACACACCCGGATGCTCCAACGCCGCAACCCGCCCCAAACCCCACACCCCACCCTGCACAGGAAACCCCACCCCATCCCCATCCCCCACACCCACCGACACCGCACCACGCGTCACCGCCCACACCCGCACACCCAAACCCGCATCCAAAACCGCCTGCAACACCACCAACACAAACACCACCCCCGCAACACCATCCGGCACCAACACCACCACCCCCACCAACCCACAATCAGCGGCTTCGGGCAGACGCCCGGCGAGCGCGGCCCGGTCGGGATCGCCGTCCACGGTCAGCGTCACGGTCCGGGGGCCGAGGGCTTCGGCGACCGCGGCGGTGCCGGGCTCCCCGTCCAGCCCCGCCGGGATGACGAGCAGGTACGAGCCGCCGGTGGCCCGGTCCGGCGGGGCGAGCGGGGTCCAGGTCTCCCGGTACCTCCAGCTCTCCACCCCGGATGCCGCGACCGGGGCGGGCCAGAACCGCCGGTGCTGGAACGCGTAGGTCGGGAGGTCGATCCTGCGTCCCTCGGGGAGCACCGCCCCCCGGTCCACGGGGACCCCGTGCGCATGCAGCGCGGCCCATCCGGCCGTGACCGCGATGTTCTCGTCACGGTCACGGCGCAGGAGCGGCACCCTCAGGGTGCCCTCGGCGCAGCCGTCCTCGGCCAGCGCCGACAGCACGGCGTCCGGGCCCATTTCGACCAGCGCGCTCGCGCCCCGGTCCGCCAGGCACCGTATCCCGTCGGCGAAGCGGACCGCCTCGCGCGCCTGTGCCGCCCAGTACGCCGGGGAGCGCAGTTCGTCGCCGGTGGCGACGGCGCCGGTCAGGCCGGACACCACGGGGATCCGTGGCTCCCGGTAGGCCAGTGTCTCGAGGACCCGCTCGAACTCGGCCAGCATCGGGTCCATCAGCGCGGAGTGGAACGCGTGGGATGCGCGCAGCCGGCTGGTCCTGCGGCCCAGCGCGGCCAGCGACTCCGCGGCCCCGGTGACGGCGGCTTCCTCGCCCGACAGCACCACGGAGCCCGGGGTGTTGACCGCGGCGATCGAAACCCCTCGCGTCACCAGCGGAGCCGCCTCGGCCTCGGTCGCCTCCACCGCCACCATCGCACCGCCCGGCGGCAGAGCCTCCATCAGTCGGGCGCGGGCCGCGACCAGGCGGCACGCGTCGGGCAGCGACAGGACTCCGGCGACATGTGCGGCCGCGACCTCTCCGACCGAATGTCCCAGCAGGGCGTCCGGGACCACTCCCCACGACTCCAGCAGCCGGAACAGTGCCACTTCGAGTGCGAACAGCGCCGGCTGCGCCCAGCCGGTCCGGTCCAGCGACCCGGCGTCGTCGCCCCAGACGACGTCCTTCAGCGGACGCTCCAGGTGCGCGTCCAGCTCCGCCACGACCGCGTCGTAGGCCGCCGCGAAGACCGGGGACCCGGCGTACAGCTCCCGGCCCATGCCCAGGCGTTGCGCGCCCTGTCCGGTGAAGAGCACACCGACCACACGGTCCGGGCGTGCCTCACCGAGGATCACCGCCCCGGTGGTCTCTCCCGCCGCCAGTCCCCGCAGACCGGCCAGCAGTTCATCGCGCCCGGCGCCCAGGACCGTGGCACGGTGGCCGAGCGCCGGCCGGGTGGCCAGCAGTGACCAGCCCACGTCGGCGACGTCCAGCGACGGATCGGCCGCCACCCGGGCGGACAGCCGTGCCGCCTGGGCGCGCACCGCCTCCGGGGTCCTTCCCGAGACCGTCCAGGGCACCACGCGTGGGGCGAGTGGGGGTGCGGCGGGCACCGGGTCGTCCGCGGGTGCGGACTCCAGGATGACGTGCGCGTTCGTCCCCGACACCCCGAACGAGGACACGCCGGCCCGGCGCGGACGGCCGGTCTCCGGCCAGGCGGTGGCCTCGGTCAGCAGCGCGACCCGGCCCCGCTCCCAGTCCACCTGGGACGACGGGGCGTCCACGTGCAGGGTGCGCGGCAGCACGCCGTGCCGCATCGCCAGGACCATCTTGATGACACCGCCGACTCCGGCGGCGGCCTGGGTGTGGCCGAGGTTCGACTTCAGCGAGCCCAGCCACAGGGGGGCTTCGCCGGAGCGGTCCTGGCCGTACGTGGCGAGGACGGCGTGCGCCTCGATCGGGTCGCCGAGCGTCGTCCCCGTGCCGTGGGCCTCGACGGCGTCGATGTCGCGGGCGGCCAGTCCGGCGGCGGCCAGGGCCTGACGGATCACACGCTGCTGCGCAGGGCCGTTGGGTGCGCTCAGGCCGTTGGAGGCGCCGTCCTGGTTGACGGCGCTGGAGCGCAGTACCGCCAGGATCCGGTGCCCGTTGCGCCGCGCGTCGGAGAGCTTCTCCAGGACGACCGTGCCGACGCCCTCGGCGAACCCGGTGCCGTCGGCGGCGTCCGCGAACGGCTTGCAGCGCCCGTCGGGTGCCAGCCCGCCCTGCTCGGAGAAGAGCACGAAGGCGTCGGCGTCGGCCATCACGGTGACGCCCCCGGCCAGGGCCAGGGTGCACTCCCCCGACCGCAGCGACTGCGCCGCCAGGTGCATCGCGACCAACGACGACGAGCAGGCGGTGTCCACCGTCACCGCCGGCCCCTCCAGGCCGAGCACGTAAGCCACCCGGCCGGACACCACGCTCGACGAGCCGCCGGTGAGTGCGAATCCCCGTACCTCGTCGCCGAGCCGGCCCACCGCCGCCTGGTAGCCGGACGGGTAGGCGCCGACGAACACCCCTGCGGGGCTGCCCGCCAGCGACTCGGGGTCGATCCCGGCGTGTTCCAGCGCCTCCCAGGAGCTCTCGAGGAGCAGCCGCTGCTGCGGGTCCATGGCAAGCGCCTCGCGCGGGGAGATCCCGAAGAACGCGGGATCGAAGTCGCCCGCGCCGTCGAGGAAGCCTCCTCGGCGGGTGATGGTCGTCCCGGGCCGGGTGCCCTCGGGGTCGTACAGCGCCGCCAGGTCCCAGCCGCGGTCGGCGGGGAAGTCACCGGTCGCGTCGGTGCCCTCGCTCACCAGGCGCCACAGGTCGGCCGGGCCGGTCACCCCGCCGGGGTACCGGCAGGCCATGCCGACGATGACGACGGGGTCGTCGGCGGCCGGGACCGGCGACGGCAGCGGCGTGACCCCGGTGGCCGGGGTGCCGGCGAGCAGCGACGCCAGGTGGTCCGTGAGCCGGGCGGCGGTCGGGTAGTCGAACACCACGGTCGTGGGGAGGGCGAGGCCGGTGGCGTCCACGAGCCGGCCGCGCAGCTCCACGGCGGTCATCGAGTCGAAACCCAGCTCCCGGAATGCCTGGTCGGCGTCGATCCGGGTGCCGGGCGCGTGGCCCAGTACGGCGGCCGCGCTGTGCCGGACGAGGTCGGACAGCGCTGCCCGGCGCTCCTGTTCCGGCAGTCCGGCCAGGCGCCGCGCGGAGGCACCGGCGGCGGGCGCGCCGGACGCGTCCGGTTCCCGCGGCGCGCTCTCCAGGGCCCGGACCGCCTCGGGCAGGGCGGAGAGCAGCGGGCTCGGGCGTGACGCCGTGAACGCCGGGGCGAAACGGCTCCAGTCCGTGTCCGTGATGACGGCCGCCGTCTCGTCGCCGTCCAGGACGCGTTGCAGGGCCGCGACGGCCAGCGCCGGTCGCATGGGCATGACCCCCAGGCGGCTCAGCCGGTGCCGGCGACCGGGCTGGGCGGCGACCAGCCCGCTTTCGTCCCAGGCGCCCCAGGCGATGGAGGTGGCCGTGCGGCCCCGGGCACGGCGATGCGCGGCAAGGGAGTCCAAACAGGCATTGGCGGCCGCGTAACCCGCCTG
>NZ_JBEZNG010000081.1:0-3998 GCF_040653035.1 Streptomyces malaysiensis subsp. malaysiensis | reverse complement strand
ATCGCGGTGGATTACGCCTCGCATTCCGTGCAGGTGGAGGACATTGAGCACACGCTGCTGGAGGATCTGGCCCCGATCAGCCCCCGCGCCGGGGAGGTGCCGTTCTTCTCCACGGTGACCGGCGACTGGATCGAGGCGGATTCACTGGACGCCGGGTACTGGTACCGCAACCTGCGCTCCACGGTCCGCTTCGAGGACGCGGTGCGCACTCTCATCGACTCCGGCATCCATGCGTTCATCGAGGTCAGCCCGCACCCCGTACTGACCCCCGGGCTCCAGGAGATCGTCGACGACGCGGGCCACGACGCGCTCGTGGTGGGCACGCTCCGGCGCGAGGAGGGCGGTTGGGACCGCTTCCTGCGGGCCCTCGGCCAGGCGCACGTCCGCGGCCTCGATGTCGACTGGACGGGGACCCTCCCCGGCGGGCGCCCGGTCGAACTGCCCACCTATCCGTTCCAGCGCGACCGGTACTGGCTGAACGCGCCGAAGCCCGCAGTACCGGTCACCGCCGACGCCGCCGAGTCCGGGTTCTGGGACGCGGTGGAGCGGGCGGACGTGGCCTCCCTGGCGGACACACTCGACGCGGACGGCGAAGCGGTGAACGCGTTGCTGCCCGCACTCTCGGCGTGGCGCAGGACACGACGGACCGAATCCCTCGTGGAGTCATGGCGCTATCGCGTGGCCTGGCGCCCCCGTCCGGATACCTCCTGGGAAGCGCCGTCGGGGACATGGCTTGCCCCTATTCCCGGCCGCATGGCGGATGACCCCTGGATCGCCGAAGTCATCGGCGTGCTGGAGCACGGCGGAGCCCGTGTGGTCACGATGTCGTTGGACGCTCGGGACACCGACCGGGACCGGCTCGCGGGGCGACTGCGCGACATCGGCGAGGAGTTCGCCGGAGTGCTGTCGCCGCTCGCGGTGGACGAGGACGCCCACCCGTCGTATCCCACGCTCGGGACCGGGTTCGCGCTCAGCGTCGTCCTCGTCCAGACGCTGGGCGAAGCCGGTATCACCGCCCCCCTGTGGTGCGTCACACGAGGCGCGGTGTCCATCGGCGCTGTCGAGCCGGTGCGCCATTCAGCCCAGGCCGCACTCTGGGGGATGGGCCGGGTGGCGGCGCTGGAGCACCCCGACCGCTGGGGCGGCCTCATCGACCTGCCCGAGACGCTCGACGAGCGCGCCGGCGCGCGGCTCCGCGCGCTGCTGGCCCCGCGCTCCGACGGCGCCGTACGCGAGCGGTCGGGACCGGACTTCGAGGACCAGGTCGCGATCAGGGCGACCGGAGTCTTCACCCGCAGGCTGACGCATGCCACGGAACGTGCCGAGGGCCGGGGATGGAAACCGCGCGGCACTGTGCTGGTCACCGGCGGCACCGGGGCCCTGGGCGCGCATGTGGCCAGATGGCTGGCCGAGCAGGGCGCCGAACACGTGGTGCTCACCAGCCGCCGTGGGGCGGCCGACGAGGAGATCGGCCAACTCGCCGCCGAACTCGCCGGCCACAACACCCGCCTCACCGCCACGGTCTGCGACATGGCGGACCGGGACGCGGTCGCGGGTCTCCTCCAGGGGCTGGAGACCGATGGCACGCCGGTCCGTGCCGTCGTACACGCCGCCGGAGTCAGCAGGCTTGCCCCGCTGGCGGAGGCAACCCTCACCGAGTTCCAGGAGACCGCGGCCGGGAAGGTGACCGGCGCGGCTCATCTGTCCGAACTGCTGGACCCCGACGCCCTCGACGCCGTGGTCTTCTTCTCGTCCATCTCCGGCACCTGGGGCGTGGCCGACCACGCCGCCTACGCCGCCGCAAACGCGGCCCTGGACGCCCTCGCCGAGCGACTCCGCGCCGACGGCTTCCCCGCGCAGTCCCTCGCATGGGGGCCGTGGGGCGGTGGCGCGGGGATGATCGACGCCTCGCTGGCCGAACCGCTGCGGCGACGCGGTATCCCGGTCATCGACCCCGGCCTGGCCGTCACCGGCATGCGCCACGCCGGCGACCCGGCCGGAGCGTTTCTGGCCCTGGCCGACGTCGACTGGGACACGTTCATACCGGTGTTCACCTCCGGCCGTCCCAGCGCGCTGTTCCGGGAGGTGTACGAGTCGGAGAAACCGGCATCGGCGGCGGACGGCTCTCCCAGGTCGGCCGTGTCGGCCTTCGCCGAACGGCTCACCGACGCCTCGGCCGCCCAGCGGGAGCGTGTCGTGGTGGACCTGGTGCGTTCCACCGCGGCACACGTCCTCGGGCACACGTCGGCCGAGGCGATGGACGGCGACAGATCCTTCCGCGACATCGGCTTCGACTCGCTCACCGCCGTCGAACTGAGCAGCCGACTGGCCGCCGCCACCGGGCTGCGGCTTCCGGGCAGCTTGGTCTTCGACCACCCGACGGCCACCGCGCTGGCCCGGCACCTGCTCGACGTCATCTTCGGCGTACGGGAAGATCCGACGACGCTCACGGGCACCCCACCGACCACGCCGACCGACGACGACCCGATCGCAGTCGTCGGCATGGGGTGCCGCTACCCGGGCGGGGTGACCACGCCCGAGGAGCTGTGGACTCTCGCGGCGTCCGGTGCCGATGTGATCTCCGGACTTCCCGCAGACCGCGGCTGGGATCTGAACGACCTCTATGATCCGGACCCCGACCGCCCCGGCAAGTCCTATGTGCGGCAAGGCGGTTTCCTCCACGACGCCGATCGGTTCGACTCCGAGTTCTTCGGGATCACGCCCCGGGAAGCGATCACCATGGACCCGCAGCAGCGGCTCCTGCTGGAGGCATCCTGGGAGTCGCTCGAGCGGGCGGGCGTCGATCCCAAAGGGTTGCGCGGCACCCGTACCGGTGTCTTCGTGGGCACCACCGGACACGACTACGGCACGCTTCCCGGCCTCGACACCGACGGTCTGGAAGGACACCTGCTGACCGGCCGGGCCGCCAGTGTGGTGTCCGGCCGAATCGCCTACCTGCTGGGGCTGGAAGGTCCCGCCATCACGGTGGACACCGCCTGTTCATCGTCGCTGGTGGCGCTGCATCTCGCCTGCCAGTCGCTGCGCCAGGGCGAATGCGCCGTGGCCATCGCCGCCGGAGCCACCGTCATGTCCACCCCTTCGACGCTGGCCGCGTTCAGCCGTCAGCGGGGACTGGCGGCCGATGGCCGATGCAAGGCGTTCGCCGCCTCGGCGGACGGAATGGGGCTGGCCGAGGGCGTGGGAACGGTCGTTCTGGAGCGGCTGTCGGATGCCCGGCGCAACGGGCACGAGGTGCTGGCGGTGGTGCGGGGTTCGGCCATCAACCAGGACGGTGCGTCCAACGGGCTCACCGCGCCGAACGGGCCCGCCCAGCAGCGCGTCATCCGTCAGGCGCTGGCCAACGCGGGGCTGTCGGTGGATGACATCGACGCTGTCGAGGCGCATGGTACGGGGACGACGTTGGGTGATCCGATCGAGGCCCAGGCGCTCCTGGCGACGTATGGGCAGCGGAACGCCGAGCATGACCCGCTGTGGTTGGGTTCGTTGAAGTCGAACATCGGTCATACGCAGGCGGCTGCGGGTGTGGCGGGTGTGATCAAGATGGTGATGGCGCTGCGGCATGGAGTGCTGCCGCGGACGCTGCACGTGGACGAGCCCACCCCGCACGTGGACTGGTCGGCCGGCCGGGTACGGCTGCTGACGGAGGAGCGGCCATGGCCGGACAGGGACCGCCCGCGTCGGGTGGGCGTGTCGTCGTTCGGTATGAGCGGCACCAATGCGCACCTCGTCCTGGAGCAGGCACCGACCACCGTCCCCGTGGAGACGCCGGTGCCGGTTGCGGGTGATGTGTCGGTGGTGCCGTGGGTGGTGTCGGGTCGTTCGGCGGAGGCGTTGTGTGGGCAGGCGGTGCGGCTTGCTGAGTATGTGGCGGAGTGCCCTGGTGTTTCTGTGTCTGATGTGGGTTTTTCGTTGGTGGTGTCTCGGTCGGGGTTTGAGCATCGTGCGGTGGTGTTGGGTGGTTCGGGTGGGGAGTTGGT
>NZ_JBEZNG010000080.1:0-3998 GCF_040653035.1 Streptomyces malaysiensis subsp. malaysiensis | reverse complement strand
TGGTGACGAGGTGGACGGCGTCGGGGAGGGTGAGGGTGCCGGTGATGTGGGCTGCGGTGATTTCTCCGACGGAGTGTCCGCAGACCATGTCGGGTCGTAGGCCCCAGGATTCCCAGAGTCGGTAGAGGGCGGTTTCGAAGGCGAACAGGGCGATCTGGGCGTGGTCGGTGCGTTGGAGTGTCTCGGCCTGGTCGGGGTCGAACATCACTTCGCGTAGTCCGGGGGTGGTGAGTGCGAGGACCTCGTCCAGTGCCTGGGCGAAGACGGGGAAGCGTTCGTACAGCTGCCGTCCCATGCCGGGGCGTTGCGAACCCTGTCCGGTGAACATCACCGCCAGCGGCCCGCCGTCCCCGGTGCCCGGCGCCAGGTCGGCCAGCCCGGCCGTGAAGTCCTGCACGGCCTCCCCGACGACCACAGCGCGGTGCGGCAGGACCGCCCGGGTGGCGATGAGCGAGTGCGCCACGTCGTGGACGGACACCTCCCCGCCCTCGACCAGCGCCGCCAGCCGTCCCGCCGACTCCCGCAGGGCGGGTTCGGTGTGTGCGGAGAGTATCCAGGGCACCGGTCCGGCCGGGGGCGCCTCCGGAACGTCCGGCTCCGGGGCGGTGGGGGTGTGTTCGAGGATGATGTGCGCGTTGGTGCCGCTGACCCCGAAGGACGACACGCCCGCGCGTCGGGGGCGTTCGTCCGCCCCCGGCCAGTCCCGGGCCTCGGCCAGTAGCTCGACCGCACCCGCCGACCAATCGACCTCCGGGGTCGGCTCGTCGACATGCAGGGTCTTGGGCATCACGCCGTGGCGCATGGCCATGACGGTTTTGATGATGCCGGCTACTCCGGCTGCGGCTTGGGTGTGGCCGATGTTGGACTTCAGTGAGCCCATCCACAGCGGCTGTTCCCGGTCCTGCCCGTAGGTGGCGATCAGGGCCTGGGCTTCGATGGGGTCGCCGAGTTTGGTGCCGGTGCCGTGTGCTTCGACGAGGTCGATGTCGGCGGCGGTGAGTTGGGCGTTGGTGAGTGCGTCGCGGATGACGCGTTGTTGGGAGGGGCCGTTGGGGGCGGTGAGGCCGTTGGAGGCGCCGTCCTGGTTGACGGCGGTGCCGCGTACCACGGCGAGCACCGGGTGTCCGAGGCGTTGGGCGTCGGAGAGTCGTTCGACCAGGAGCAGGCCGATGCCTTCGGCCATGCCGAAGCCGTTGGCGTCGGCGGCGAAGGCTTTGCAGCGGCCGTCGTCGGCGAGGCCGCGCTGTCGGCTGAACTCGATGAACGGCGCCACCGACCCCAGTACGGTCACGCCGCCGGTGATGGCGAGGGTGCATTCGCCGGAGCGCAGCGCCTGGACGGCGAGGTGCAGGGCGACCAGGGAGGAGGAGCAGGCGGTGTCCAGCGAGACGGCCGGGCCCTCGAAGCCGAAGGTGTACGAGACGCGACCGGACGCCACGCTCGCCGCGCTGCCATTGGCCACGTAGCCTTCGAGGTCGGCCGGCGCGCTGCCCCGCAGGGCGACGTAGTTGCTGGCCATGATGCCGGTGAAGACGCCGGTGCGGCTGCCGCGCAGGGTGGTCGGGTCGATGCCGGAGCGTTCCAGGACCTCCCAGGTGGTTTCCAGCAGCAGTCGTTGCTGCGGGTCCATGGCCAGCGCCTCGCGCGGCGAGATGCCGAACGGGTCCGGGTCGAAGGCACCGGCGCTTTCCAGGAATCCACCGTGGCGGGCGTAGGTGGTGCCGGGGTGGTCGGGGTCCGGGTCGAACAGGGTGTCCAGGTCCCAGCCGCGGTCGGTGGGGAATGTGGTGATGGCGTCGCCGCCTGTGCTGATCAGGCGCCATAGGTCTTCGGGGGAGTCGACGCCGCCGGGCAGTCGGCAGGCCATCCCCACGATCGCGATCGGCTCCGCGTCCCCGGCCGTGGCGGCCCGCGGCCGGGTGGTGTCCGCTGTCGAGCCGAGCACCAGACCGGCCGCCGCCGCGCACGTGGGGTAGTCGAAGATCAGCGTGGCGGGCAGCCGCAGCCCGGTCGCCGCCGACAGCCGGTTGCGGAACTCCACGGCGGTCAGGGAGTCGAACCCGAGGTCCTTGAAGACCTGACGCGCACCGATCGCGGTGGCGTCGGCATGCCCGAGCACGGCCGCGGCCTGCTCCCGGACCATGTCGACGGCCGCCCGCTCCCGCTCTTGCGGCGTCATCCCCGCCAGCAGGTCGCGCCAGGTACCGGCGGCCTCGTCGCTGCTCGCGGTCGCCCGCGGCCTGCGCACCAGGCCGCGCAGCACGATTGGTGTCACCGGCGCGGCGCGGAGCGCCACCAGGTCGAACGCGGCCGTGACCACGCTCCCTGCTTCCGCCGCCAGCGCGGCGTCGAACAGGGCCAGCCCCTCGGCGTCGGCCAGCGGCCGGAGCCCGTCGCGGGCCATCCGGTCGTGGTCGGCTTGGGTGAGGTGAGCGGTCATGCCGGTGGCGCGTTCCCACGAGCCCCAGGCCAGCGAGGTGCCGGGGAGGCCGTGGCTGCGGCGGTGGGTGATCAGGGCGTCGAGGAAGCTGTTGGCGGCCGCGTAGTTGGCCTGCCCCGCGTTGCCCAGCACACCGGCGACCGAGGAGAAGACCATGAACAGGGTCAGGTTCTGGTCTTGGGTGAGTTCGTGGAGCCACCAGGCGGCGTCGGCTTTGGGGGCGAAGGTGGTGGCCAGTGCGTCGGCGTCCAGGTGGTCGACGGTGGCGTCGGCCAGCGCTCCGGCGGTGTGCACGACGCCGGTCAGCGGTCCGATGTCGTCGATGAGCGCGGCGAGTGCGGGGCGATCGGTGAGGTCGCAGGAGACGGAACGGACTCGGGCGCCGAGGTCGGTGAGCTCGGCGGTGAGTTCAGTGACCCCATCCGCGTCGGGCCCCCGACGGCTGGCCAACACCAGGTCGCGGACGCCGTGTTCGGCGACCAGGTGGCGGGCGACCAGCGAGCCCAGACCACCGGTGCCGCCAGTGACCAGCACTGGACCTGAGGAGAGGTCGGGCCGCTGGTCGGACGATGCCCCGGCGCCCATCGACCAGCGTGTCAGTCGGGGGAGGGTGATGGCGCCGTCGCGGATGCGGGCTTGGGGTTCGCCGGAGGCGATCAGGGTGGGTAGTGCTTTGCGGGAGGTGGGGTGGTTGTCGGTGTCGATGAGGATGATGCGGTTGGGGTGTTCGGTTTGGGCGGTGCGGATGAGTCCCCAGACGGCTGCGCCCGCGAGGTCGTCGTAGGTGGCTTCGATGACGAGCGGGGCGGTGGTGTCTTGGGCCAGGTGTTGTTGGACGTGGGTCAGGGTCTCGGTGGTGATGCGGTGGGTGTCGGCCAGGACGTCGTCGCCGACCGTCGGCACCTCGTACCGCTCGAACTCCTCCGTGACCGCCCGCGCGTCCAGCTCGCGGGCGACCCATGCCAGGTCGTAGAGCTGGTGGGCGCCGACGCCTCCGGGGCGTAGCTCGTTCGCATCGACCGGCCGCGTGACCAGGGAGTCGATCGAGACGACTGGCTGCCCCGCGGTGTCCCGCGCCAACAACCGGATCGCGCCGTCGTCGTCGATGTCCAGCTCGACCCGCAGCTTGGTGGCGCCGGTGGCGTGGAGGGTGACGCCGGTCCAGGCAAAGGGGAGCCGGGTGTCGGTGTGGTTCTGGGTGGCGGTGGCGGCGTGGAGTGCGGCGTCGAGGAGTGCGGGGTGGATGCCGTAGCCGTCGGTGTGGTCGGTGTGGTCGGTGTCGGGGAGGCGGACGTCGGCGAAGAGGCGGCTGTCCTGGCGCCAGAGTGCGTGGAGTCCTTGGAAGGTGGGGCCGTATTCGAGTCCGGTGGTGGCGAGGCGTTGGTAGGTGCCGGTCAGGTCGATGGGTTGGGCGTTGGTGGGGGGCCAGGTGGTTTGGGGGGTGTCGGGTGTGGGTTGGTGCTGGGTGAGGGTGCCGGTGGCGTGGGCGGTCCAGGGTTGTTCGGGGGTGGTGCGGGTGTGGATGGTGAGGTTGAGGGTGTTGTTGTCGTGGGTGGGG
>NZ_JBEZNG010000079.1:0-4371 GCF_040653035.1 Streptomyces malaysiensis subsp. malaysiensis | reverse complement strand
GAATGCCCCACCACCGCAGCAGGCACCACCCCACACGACCGCCACACCTCCGCCAACGACACCATCACCGCCCACAACACCGGCTGCACCACATCAACCCGACCCAACGCCACCTCATCACCCAACACATCCACCAACGACCACCCCACAAACGGCCCCAACGCCGCCTCACACTCACCCATCGCCGCCGCAAACACCGACGACGACCCCAACAACCCAGCAGCCATCCCCACCCACTGCGAACCCTGACCCGGAAACACCATCACCACCCGATCACCCCGCCCCACAACACCTCGCACCACCCCCGAACCACCCGACACCACCGCCCCCAACCCACCCACCAACTCCCCACCCGAACCACCCAACACCACCGCACGATGCTCAAACCCCGACCGAGACACCACCAACGAAAAACCCACATCAGACACAGAAACGCCAGGGCACTCCGCCACATACTCAGCAAGCCGCGCTGCCTGCCCACACAACGCCTCCGCCGAACGACCCGACACCACCCACGGCACCACCGGCTCTCCCTCAGCCGACTCGGCCGGATCAACCAGATCAACCGGCTTCGGTGCCTGCTCAATGACAAGGTGCGCGTTCGTCCCACTCATGCCGAACGACGACACACCAGCCCGACGCGGCCGACCCACCTCGGGCCACTCCCGCGCCTCCGTCAACAGCCGAACATCACCCGCATCCCACTCCACATGCGGCGTCGGCTCATCCACATGCAGCGTCCGCGGCAACACCCCATGCCGCATCGCCATCACCATCTTGATCACGCCCGCCACACCCGCAGCCGCCTGCGTATGACCAAGATTCGACTTCACCGACCCCAACCACAACGGACGCCCCGAATCCCGACCCTGCCCGTACGTCGCCAACAACGCCTGCGCCTCAATCGGATCACCCAACGTCGTCCCCGTACCATGCGCCTCCACCACATCCACATCCGACGCGGAGACACCAGCATTGACCAACGCCTGCCGAATCACACGCTGCTGCGACGGACCATTGGGCGCCGTCAAACCATTCGACGCCCCATCCTGATTCACCGCACTGCCCCGCACCACAGCCCACACCCGATGACCATTCCGCCGCGCATCCGACAACCGCTCCAACACCACCACACCCGCCCCCTCAGACCACCCCGTACCATCCGCCCCCTCAGCAAACGCCTTACACCGACCATCCATGGCCAGACCGCGCTGGCGGCTGAACGCCACGAACGCCCCCGGGGTCGTCATAACGGTCACGCCCCCAGCCAGGGCAAGGCCACATTCGCCCCGGAACAGCGACAGGCTCGCCATGTGCATCGCCACGAGCGACGAGGAGCAGGCGGTGTCCACTGTCACGGCGGGCCCTTCGAGGCCCAGGGTGTAGGAGAGACGGCCGGAGACGACGCTGGCGGCGTTCCCGGTGGCGAGATAGCCCTCGACTCCGTCCGCGGAACTCATCAACAGCGAGGTGTAGTCCTGGCCGTTGGTGCCCACGAAGACACCGGTCTGGGTGCCTTTCAGTGACCCCGGGTCGATCCCCGCCCGCTCGATCGCCTCCCACGAGGTCTCCAGCAGCAACCGCTGCTGCGGATCCATCGCCAACGCCTCACGCGGCGAAATCCCGAAAAACCCCGGATCGAAGTCTCCTACACCGTGCAGGAAGCCGCCCTCGGACGTGTAGGATGTGCCTTCTCGATCAGGATCCGCATTGAAGAGCGATTCCAGGTCCCAACCGCGATCCGTCGGGAATCCGGAGATCGCGTCCTCGCCGGAAAGCAGTAACTTCCACAAGTCCTCAGGAGATGCGATACCGCCCGGGAAGCGGCAGCTCACCCCGACAATCGCGATGTCTTCCCGCTCGCTGTCCCGTATCCGGGCCATGACGGAAGCGGACGCGACATCGGCCAGAGCGGGAGGGGCTCCTGCCAATACCTCGTCGAGATGGGCGCCGAGGCTCGACACTGTCGGGTAGTCGAAGACGAGCGTGGCCGCGAGTTTCAGGCCGGTGGCCGCACGCAGCCGATTCCGCAGGTCCACCGCGGACAGCGAGGTGAACCCGAGATCCTGGAACGCCCGATCGTCCGCCACCTCGCTCTCCCGGGAGTAGCCCAGCACCTGGGCGACATGGCCGCGCACCAGTTCCTTCAGTGTGTGTGCGCGTTCGGCCGGGCTCAGGCCGGTGAGTCGTGAGCGCAGCGAAGCTGCCGAGCCCGTCTCCTCACGCACGGAATCCGCAGCCGCGCGTTGGGCCGCCGGGATCTCGCGGAGCAGCGGACTCGGCCGTACGGTCGTGAAGGCGGCGGCGAACCGGTCCCAGCTGATGTCCGCGATGGCCGTGTACGGATGGGCACCGGCGCCGGCCGCCGTACGGAGCACCGAAGTGGCGAGTTCCGGGTCCATGGCGGCGATGCCACCGCGGTGCAACCGCTCTCGCACTCCCTCTTCGTCGGCCATACCGCCATCCGCCCAAGGCCCCCAGGCGAGGGAAGTGGCGGGCAGACCGAGGTCATGGCGGTGCTCGGCCAGTGCGTCAAGGACGGCATTGGCCGCCGCGTAATTGGCCTGCGCCGGGTTGCCCAGGCTGCCGGCCAGGGATGAGAAGAGAACGAACGCGTCCAGTTCCCGGCCTCGGGTCAACTCGTGCAAATGCCAGGCCGCCTTCGCCTTGGCCCGGTACACGGTGGCGAACCGCTCGGCGTCGAGGTTGTCCAACAGACCGTCGTCGAGGACACCGGCGGCGTGCACCACTGCGGTCAGCCCGTCGAGCGACTCGAGCAGATGGGCAAGTGCCTCCCGATCGGCAGCGTCGCACGCCGCCACCGTGACCTGCGCTCCGATGTCCACGAGCTCGGCCTTCAACTCGTCGGCACCAAGGCTCGCCGGACCACGGCGGCTGACGAGTACTACACGCTCGGCGCCGTTCCGGGCGAGCCAACGGCAGACCTGCGCGCCCACGGCACCCGTGCCTCCCGTCACCAGGACAGTGCCCCGCGGGCGCCACCGCTCGATCGGCGCCACCGCCCCATGGACCAGCCGCCGGCCGAATACACCAGTGCCGCGGATCGCCACCTGGTCCTCGTCACCACCCCCGGACAACACGGCACAGAGCCGCCGTCCAGCCCGTTCGTCGAACTCCTCCGGAAGATCTACCAGGCCACCCCATCGGTCGGGGTGCTCCAACGCCGCCACCCGGCCCAGACCCCACACGGCGGCCTGCGCCGGATTCGCCAGCCGGTCGGCGCTGGCAGTCGACACCGCGCCACGGGTCACGCACCACAAGGGCGCGTCGATCCCCGCGTCCCCCAGCGCCTGCACCACGGCAACGTTCACCGCCAGGGACGTCGGCAGATCGGGATCTCCCTCCCCGGTCGAGCCGGGGCTCCCGTCATCCGTCAACGCGGCCATGGACACGACCCCCGAGAGATCGGTGTCGGCCCCGGCTTCGTGCAGCAACCGCACGAGGTCGTCGCGCCCTGCCCCGGGTGGCACCGGAAGCAGCCGCACCTCGGCTCCATGAGCGGTCAACGCCGCGACCACGCTTGGTGTCCACGGGCTTTGGGACCGCTCGTCCTCGGCCGCCACGACCAGCAACCAGGTTCCGCGCAACGGGACCAGATCGATGTGCGCGGGCCGCCACATGACGTGGTAACGCCAGGAGTCCACTTCGGACTCCTCCCGCCGCTGCCACCACCAGGAGGACAGTCCGGGCATCACCTCACCGATAACGTCTTCGTCGATGCCGAGCGTGGCGGCCAGCGACGCCACGTCGTCACGCCGCACGGCGTCCCAGAACGGGGATTCGCCCCCATCGAGGCCACTCGGTACGCCTGCGTCCAGCCAATACCGTTGGCGCTGGAATGCGTAGGTGGGTAGATCGACGAGCCGGTGAGGGCCCGGGAGCAAGACCTGCCAGTCCACCTCCACTCCCGACGCATACAGCTGGCCGAGGGCCAGGACCGCGGACTCCGGTTCCGGACGATCCTTGCGCAACATCGGCACCACCACCGTGCCCGCGTCCCCGTCACCATCACCATCACCATCACCGTCCAGGCATTCATGCACCAGAGACGTCAACGCCCCATCCGGTCCCAGTTCGACGAACCGCGTCACACCCCGCTCGCGAAGACACTTCACCCCATCGGCAAACCGCACCGTCTCCCGGACATGCGCCACCCAATACCCCGCCGAACACAACTCCTCGCCGGCAACCTCACCCGTCACATTGGAGACCACCGGAACCCGCGGAGACGAATACACAATCCCCTCAGCCACCCGCCGGAACTCCTCCAGCATCGGCTCCATCCGCGACGAATGAAACGCATGACTCACCGGCAACCGCCGCGTCTTACAACCCCGCTGTGCCCACTCC
>NZ_JBEZNG010000078.1:0-4690 GCF_040653035.1 Streptomyces malaysiensis subsp. malaysiensis | reverse complement strand
AGGGTGGTGTGGTTGGTGTGGTCGCCGGCGTGGAGGGCGATGTCGACCAGTGCGGTGCCGGGGAGGAGTGGGGTGCCGTTGACGGCGTGGTCGGCGAGCCAACCGTGCTGGGTGGGGCTGAGCCGACCGGTGAGGACGGTCTCGCCGGAGTGGGCGAGGGTGGTGGTGGCGCCGAGGAGCGGGTGGTCGGTCCGGCTGAGTCCGGCGCTTTCCATATCGGCGTCAGCGGTTTTCTCGTTCAGCCAGAAATGTGTGTGTTGGAAGGGATAGGTGGGGAGGGGGGTGGTTTTGGTGGGTGGGATGAGGGTGTGCCAGGTGATGGGGTGGCCGTGGGTGTGGGCGTGGCCGAGTGCGGTGAGGAAGGCGTGGGTGTCGTCGTGTTCGTTGCGGAGGGTGTGGATGGTGGTGGTGTTGGGGTTGGTTTCCTGGATGCTGGGGGTGAGGGTTGGGTGGGGGCTGGTTTCGATGTAGGTGGTGTAGCCGTTGCTGCTCAGGTGGTGGATGGCGGGTTGGAAGAGGACGGGTTGGCGTAGGTTGCGGTACCAGTAGTCGGCGTCGAGGGTGGTGTCGGTGATCCAGGTGTTGTCGGTGGTGGAGTAGAAGGGTGTGGTGGGTTTTTGTGGGGTGATGGGGGCGAGGATTTCTTGGAGTTGCTGGTGTAGTTGGTCGATGTGGCCGGAGTGTCCGGCGAAGTCGACGCCGGGGAGTTGCCAGCGCATGATGCGGTGGTGGGAGAGTTGTTGGGTGAGGTGGGTGATGGCGTCGAGGTCGCCGGTGATGGTGGTGGTGTTGGGTGCGTTGTGGGCGGCGATCCAGATGCGGGTGTTCCAGTGGTCGGGGTTGGCTATGTCTTGAATGGTTTGTGGTGGTGCGAGGACGCTGATCATGGTGCCGTGGCCGGTGAGGGGGAGGAGTGCTTTGCTGCGGAGGGTGGTGATGCGTGCGGCGTCTTGGAGGGTGAGGGCTCCGGCGGTGTAGGCGGCGGCGATTTCGCCTTGGGAGTGGCCGATGATGGCGTCGGGGGTGAGGCCGTGGTGTTGCCAGAGGGTGGCGAGGGCGACCATGGTGGTGAAGAGAACCGGCTGGATCACATCGACGCGGTCCCAGGTGGGTGCTCCGGGCTGGCCGGTGAGGATGTCGGTGACGGACCAGTCGATGTATTCGGACAGGGCCGTGTCGACCTCGTGGATGGTGTCGCGGTAGAGGGGTGAGGTTTCCCAGAGACGCTGTCCCATGCCGACCCACTGCGACCCCTGCCCGGGGAAGACCAGGACGGTCTTGCCGCCGTCGAATGTGTGCCCGGTGAGGTTGTCGAGTGCGGTGGCGAATTCTTCGCGGGTGGAGCCGACGAGGACGGCGCGGTGGGGGAGTGTGGTGGATCGTTGGGTGATGAGGCAATGTGCGATCTGGTGGACCGAGCCTTCGGTTTCCGTCACCAGTTGACGGGCCATGTCCTTCAGCGCGGTTTCGTTCTGCGCGGAGAGCACCCACGGCATCGGACCGGAGGGTTCCAACTCAAGCCCGACGGGGCCGGAAGGCTCGGCCGCCTCGGAAGGCTCGACGCGCTCCGCCGACTCCGTCGGCTCGGGCGCGGGCGGCGCCTGTTCGAGGATGACGTGCGCATTGGTGCCGCTGACCCCGAACGACGACACACCCGCGCGCCGGGGGCGTTCGTCCGCCCCTGGCCAGTCCCGGGCCTCGGCCAGGACCTCGACCGCACCCGCCGACCAATCGACCTCCGGGGTCGGCTCGTCGACATGCAGGGTCTTGGGCATCACGCCGTGGCGCATGGCCATGACGGTTTTGATGATGCCGGCCACTCCGGCCGCGGCTTGACTGTGGCCGATGTTGGACTTCAGCGAGCCCATCCACAGCGGCTGTTCCCGGTCCTGCCCGTAGGTGGCGATGATCGCCTGGGCTTCGATCGGGTCGCCGAGTTTGGTGCCGGTGCCGTGTGCCTCCACCACGTCCACGTCGGCCGCGGTCAGCCGGGCGTCGGCGAGTGCGGCCTTGATGACCCGCTGCTGAGCGGGGCCGTTCGGCGCGGTGAGGCCGTTGGAGGCGCCGTCCTGGTTGACGGCGGTGCCGCGTACCACCCCCAGCACCGGATGCCCGAGACGCTGGGCGTCCGACAGCCGCTCGACCAGCAACAGGCCGACACCCTCGCTGAGCCCGGTGCCGTCGGCGGAAGTGGAGAACGCCTTGCAGCGGCCGTCCCTGGCGAGCCCGCGCTGGCGGCTCAGGTCGGAGAAGATCCGCGGCGTGGCGAACACGGTCACCCCACCGGCGACCGCCAGCGGGCACTCGCCGGAGCGCAGTGCCCGTACCGCCAGGTGCAACGCGGTCAGCGACGAGGAGCAGGCGGTGTCGACCGACATCGCCGGGCCCTCGAAGCCGAAGGTGTACGACACCCGCCCGGACGCGACGCTCGCCGCCTCCCCGTTGCCCGCGTAGCTCTCCAACTCGCCGGGGATCCGCCGTACCCGGGTCGTATAGCTGTTGGCCATCAGCCCGGTGAACACGCCGGTGCGGCTGCCGCGGAGTGAGGTGGGGTCGATGCCCGCGCGTTCCAGCACCTCCCAGGTGGTCTCCAGGAGCAGCCGCTGCTGCGGGTCCATGGCCACTGCCTCGCGCGGCGAGATGCCGAAGAACGCCGGGTCGAAACCGGTGGCGTTCGTCAGAAAGCCACCCTCCCGCATATACGAGGTGCCCTCCTGGGCCGGGTCGGAGTCGAAGAAACCCTCCAGGTCCCAGCCCCGGTCGTCCGGGAAGCCGGAGATCGCGTCGGTGCCGGACGACACCAGCTCCCACAGCGCCTCCGGTGAGGTCACGCCGCCGGGGAAGCGGCAGGCCATGCCGATGATGGCGATCGGCTCGGCCGACGCGGACTCGACTTCGGCGAGCCGCTCACGGGTCCGGTAGAGATCCGCCGTGACCCACTTCAGGTAGTCGGTGAGGGTCTTCGAATCAGCCATGCGGTATCAACCTTTTGGGATGAGGGCGAGCCGAGCGGTCAGTTGGAGGCGCGGCCGAATTCCTTGTCGATGAAGCTGAGCAGCTCCGATTGGGAGGCGTCCTCCAACGTGTCGAGGACCTGGGCGCTGGCCGTCCCGGCGGCGGGTGCGGTGGCCGGCGCGTCGAGGCGGGCCAGGATGGAGCGCAACCGGACGGCGATCGCGGTGCCCACCTCGTCGTCCGGCCGGGTGCCGAACAACTGCCGTTCGAAACGCTCCAGGTCGCGCAACACCTCCGGGGACGACGACCCGCCATCGCCCAATGGCCCGAGCTGGGCGAGCAGATGCTCGGCGAGCGCGTTCGGGGTGGGGTGGTCGAAGATCAGGGTGGCGGGTAGCCGCAGTCCGGTGGCGGTGGTGACGCGGTTGCGGAACTCGACGGCGGTGAGCGAGTCGAAACCCGTGTCCTTGAACGCCTGGCCGGGGTCGATCCGGTCGGCGTCGCTATGCCCGAGGACCCGCGCCGACTGCTGGCGGACCAGGTCCAGCACCGCCCGGTCCCGCTCCTCGGGCACCAGCGCGGCGATGCGGTCCGCCCAGCTCTCGGCGGGTACGGTCGCCTGGCGGGCGGCGGGCCGAACGGCGCGGACCAGCCCGCGGAGCACCGCGGGTACCGTGTCGGCCCGGTTGAGGGTGGGCAGGTGGAGCTTGACCGGTGCGACGGCGCCCAGACCGCGGCCGAGGGCGGTGTCGAACAGCGTGGTGCCCTCGGCGTCGGTGAGCCCGTGGATTCCGTCCCGGGTCATTCGGTCGTGGTCGGCCTGGGTGAGGTGTGCGGTCATGCCGCCCTCCCGCTGCCACCAGCCCCAGGCGAGTGAGGTCCCGGGCAGGCCCTGGCGGCGGCGGTGCGTGATCAGGGCGTCGAGGAAGCTGTTGGCGGCCGCGTAGTTGGCCTGCCCCGCGTTGCCGAGCACACCGGCGATCGACGAGAAGACGACGAACAGCGCCAGGTCGTGGTCCTGGGTGAGTTCATGCAGCCACCAGGCGGCGTTGGCTTTGGGGTTGAGGGTGGTGGCCAGTGCGTCGGTGTCCAGATGGTCGATGGTGGTGTCGGCGAGGGCTCCGGCGGTGTGCACGACGCCGGTCAGCGGTCCGATCTCGTCGATGAGCGTGGCGAGGGCGGCGCGGTCGGTGAGGTCGCAGGAGATGGTGCGGACGCGGGCGCCATGCTCTTGGAGTTGGTTGGTGAGTTCGGTGGCGCCGGGGGCGTTGGGTCCTTGGCGACTGGTGAGGACGAGGTCGCGGACGCCGTGTTCGGCGACCAGATGGCGGGCGATGAGGGAGCCGAGGTTGCCGGTGCCGCCGGTGATGAGGATGGTTCCGTCGGGGGTGTGGGGGATGGTGAGGACGACCTTGCCGATGTGGCGGGCCTGGGCCATGAAGCGGAAGGCGTCCACCGACTCCCGCACGTCCCAGCACCGCACCGGAAGACCCCGCAGCGCTCCACGCTCGAACAATCCGGCCAGCTCCACCAGCATCGCGCCGATGCGATCCGGGCCCGCGTCGTCGGCGATGTCGAACGCGCGGTACGTCACACCCGGATGTGTCCGTGCCACCTCCTCGGTGTCCCGCACATCGGTCTTGCCCATTTCGATGAATCGGCCGTTGGGGGTGAGGAGGCGGAGGGAGGCGTCGGTGAGGTTGTCGGTGAGGGAGTTGAGGATGACGTGGATGCC
>NZ_JBEZNG010000077.1:0-4974 GCF_040653035.1 Streptomyces malaysiensis subsp. malaysiensis | reverse complement strand
CGTTGACTTTTGGCACGCTGTTGAGTTCTCAAGGAACGGACGCTTCCTTCGAAACCGTTTCACCGACTTCTCCGGGCGCTTCCCTTCGGTGTTTCACACGCTATCAGACTATTTTCCGCTCTCTTACCCGCGTCTTTCGCAAGGCATGCGAAAGCGGATCCGAGATTTGGATCAAGTAACTGATGGCGCCGCCCTGATCCTGGATGTACACGCAGATGACCGCAGTGCTTCATCCGGTGGGCAGGGGTACGACAGTACAGCGCCCCGCGCGGCCGTGGCAAATCGATTCCTGACCCGGGCGCCCTCTCCTGCCTGCGCCACGTGTGCGGAATCCAAAGTTCCTATGACTTACTCTTCTGGGCAGTGCGCTGTCCGGGACAGGTGGTGACAGCGCGTGATGATTCTTCATCCCGGGAGGCTCCCATGACCAGCGTGACCTCACCGGTCGCCGGACGCGTGATCGGACTCGAAGCGGTTCCCGATCCGGTGTTCTCCGGCGCCATGGTGGGTCCGGGCACGGCGATCGATCCGGTGCTCGAGCCCTTTGTGGCCGTGGCCCCGGTCGACGGCATCGTCGTCTCCCTGCACCCGCATGCGTTCGTCGTCGTGGACGGGGAGGGGCACGGTGTGCTCACCCACCTCGGCATCGACACCGTGCAGCTGAACGGTGAGGGCTTCGAGGTGCTCATCAACAAGGGGGACACCGTCAAGCGGGGGGACGCGATCGTGCGCTGGGACCCGGCCACCGCCGTGGCCGCGGGCAAGTCGCCGATCTGCCCGATCGTGGCGCTCGAGGCCACGGCCGAAGCCCTTTCCGACGTCAAAGAGGACGTCGATGTGAAGGCGGGCGACGCGCTCTTCAACTGGTGAGCGGGGCGTGCGCCCGGCGGCCGACGGGGACCGGGACGGGCGGCGCACTGCTGGTATGACATCCACCATGGCGGAGTTCCGCCGTATCGACCGGGGACGGGTGACATGGAGACAACGCTGCGAGGCGTCGGCGTGAGCCACGGGGTGGCCATCGGCGAGGTGCGCCATATGGGGACGGCGGTCCTGGAGCCGCCGGCGAAGCAGATTCCGGCCGATGAGGCGGAGCGTGAGCAGGGGCGGGCCCGTCAGGCGGTGGAGGCCGTGGCGGCCGATCTGGTCGCGCGCGGCAACCTGGCGGGCGGCGAGGCCCAGGCCGTGCTCGAGGCGCAGGCCATGATGGCGCAGGACCCGGAGCTGATGGCCGATGTCGAGCGGCGCATCACCGTGGGCAGCACCGCCGAGCGCGCGGTGTACGACGCCTTCGCCGCCTACCGGGCGCTGCTCGCGGGGGCCGGGGACTATCTGGCGGGCCGGGTGGCCGACCTCGATGATGTGCGGAACCGGATCGTGGCGCGGCTGCTGGGCGTGCCGATGCCGGGTGTGCCGGACAGTGATGAGCCGTATGTGCTGATCGCGCGGGACCTCGCGCCCGCCGACACCGCGCTGCTCGACCCGACGCTGGTGCTGGGGTTCGTGACCGAGGAGGGCGGGCCGACGAGCCACAGCGCGATCCTCGCCCGGGCCCTGGGGGTGCCGGCCGTGGTCGCGCTGCCCGGTGCCGGGGATCTGGTCGAGGGCACGCTGATCGCCGTGGACGGCAGCACCGGTGAGATCTTCGTGTCCCCGAGCGAGGAGAAGCGGGCCGAGCTGACGCGGGCCGCCGAGGAGCGCCGGGCCGCGCTGGCCGTCTCCTCCGGTCCGGGCGCGACATCGGACGGGCACAAGGTGCCGCTGCTGGCGAACGTGGGCGGTCCGGCCGATGTGCCGGCGGCGGTCGAGGCGGGCGCCGAGGGTGTGGGGCTGTTCCGCACCGAGTTCCTCTTCCTCGACGACAGCACCCGGGCGCCGTCGGAGGAGAAGCAGGTCACGGCGTACCGGCAGGTGCTGGAGGCGTTTCCCGAGGGCCGGGTGGTGGTGCGGGTCCTGGACGCGGGCGCGGACAAGCCGCTGGACTTCCTCACCCCGGCCGATGAGCCCAACCCGGCGCTGGGCGTGCGCGGTCTGCGTACTCTGCTGGACCACCCCGAGGTGCTGCGGACGCAGCTCACGGCGCTGGCCAAGGCGTCGGAGGGGCTGCCGGTCTATCTCGAGGTCATGGCGCCGATGGTGGCGGACCGGCTGGACGCCAAGGCGTTCGCGGACGCGTGCCGTGAGGCGGGGCTGCGGGCCAAGTTCGGCGCGATGGTGGAGATTCCGTCCGCCGCGCTGCGGGCGCGCTCGATCCTCCAGGAGGTCGAGTTCCTGTCGCTGGGCACCAATGACCTGGCGCAGTACACCTTCGCGGCCGACCGTCAGGTGGGCGCGGTCTCACGGCTTCAGGATCCGTGGCAGCCCGCGCTGCTCGACCTGGTGGCGGCTTCGGCGGAGGCCGCCCAGGCCGAGGGCAAGAGCTGCGGTGTCTGCGGTGAGGCCGCCTCCGATCCGCTGCTGGCGTGTGTGCTGGCCGGTCTGGGGGTCACCAGCCTCTCCATGGGCGCGGCGTCCATTCCGTATGTGCGCGCGACGCTGGCCAAGCACACGCTGGCGCAGTGCGAGCGGGCCGCGTCCGCCGCTCGTGCGGCGGACACCGCCGAGGACGCGCGGCGGGCGGCGCAGGCGGTGCTGTCCGGCGAATGAGGCTCGGTGTCCGATGAGCCGCCGGTGAGGTACCGGTGCGCTCATGGGTTTCGGTGAAGGCGTCCCGCCGCGTGGCGGGACGCCTTCGGTCATTCCGGGCGTCCGGTCAGTGCGAACGTCCGGTCATTCCGGGCGGCTGAGCGGGATGCCCGCCCGGTATTCGACGCCGTGCTCCGGGGGGATGGGTTCACCGGTATCGGCATCGGTGCAGTACGCGGTGAACACCTCCGCCTCGCTCAGCGGGCGCAGCCAGCCGTTGTGCAGCGCCCAGCCGCGGACCGTCTCGGGGGTGTCCGCCGCGATGGTGCGCAACACCAGACCGCCGGGGCGTCGTAGGGCGAAGCCGCAGGCCAGGACGGTGCGGAAGACCAGCGCCGAGGACTCGGACAGCTGCGGCGGGCCCGCTTCCCGGGCGTCGGCGTGGAGCACGGCGACCAGCGAGGTGCCGTCCGCCGGGACGCTGCACACCAGATGGTGCATGCCTGGCCCGGCCGCCTCCACAGCCGCGCGCAGCGCGGCCCCTGCGCGCTCGAACGCGGCTCGTGCGGTGTCGTCGTCGTGGCACTCCCCATGGTGGCCGGCGCGGGAGAGCAGCGCCGTGGCGTACTCCCAGGTGGCCTGCTCCTCGGCGACGCCGATGAGCCGTGGCACCAGGCGGTCGACCGGCTGGCCTTCGTAGGTGACCGTGCCGCCGGCAGCGGCCAGCTCCGCCGTATAGCGAGTGCGGCTCGCGGGGGTGTCCGGGTCGAGCCGGGTGTCCGCGCAGAACTCCTCGTAGGCGACGGGGTCGAAGAGGGCGACGGTGGTGTGGACGCCCCTGGCCGCGAGCGCCTTCAGCAGCCCCTCCATTTCCCGCAGATACGCTCCGTGGTCGTCGAAGGCGAACGACCCGTACTGCCGCATGGCTGCGAAATCCCGCTCGTCGGCGAGCAGGGCCACGGTGCTGGGCACCTCTCTGCGCAGTACGCGCCGGGCGGTCCGGCTCCTCCTCCGGTGCTTCGTCCTGGTCCTCGTATCCCTGTTTGCCTGCGCTTTCGTGTGCGTCTTCGTCTTCGTCTTGCGGTGCTTGCTCCGGTGCCTGCCGGGGCGGCTCCGGTCCTGACCCCTCTGTCCGGCGTGCGCCATGGCTCCCCCTCCGCGCGAATGTTCAGTGCTCACTCACCGTAACCGGGGCCACTGACAACGCTCCGTCATCGCGGTCCCGTACCAGGTGGCGCTGGGCGCCGCACATCGCGGCGAGCCCGGCGCCGAGGCCGAGCCAGCCGAGAGGGCCCGCCGCGATCGCCGCCGTCACCGCGAGCGGTCCCGCGCTGCGCTGCACGGCCTGGGCCAGACCGTGCACACCGAGGTAGGCGCCCTGTGCGGTGGGCGGTGCGAGGACGACGGACAGCTCCCAGGAGATCGTGGCGTGCAGCATCTCCGCGACGGTGAAGGCGGTGGCGGCCAGCACCAGCGTCACGGCCGCGAACCAGGGCGCGTCGACCACGGTCGACGCGGCCAGCGCGGCCCCGCCCAGGAGGAAGGCGCAGGCCAGCGGCCACAGCGAGGTGCGTGCGGTGTGCGGGGTGGCGCCGAAACGGGCGAACGGGACCTGGAAGAGCACCACGAGCAGGTTGTTGAGGACGAGCAGCAGCGGGACGAGCTGATGCGGTGCGCTGGTGGCCGTTACGGCCCACAGCGGCAGGCCGACCTTGAAGACGGAGTCGTCGAGGAAGAGGGCCGCTTCGCTGGCGGTGTAGGCGAGATAGCGGCGGTCTCGCCAGGGATTGAGGGCGGGGGTCTTCGTCTTGTGGGGCGCGGGGCTGGATTCGGCGGGGGCGGATTCGGCGGGCGCGGAATTGGCGAGGGCGGCGGAATTCCCGGGTGCGGATTCCTCGGGCGTGCATTCCTCGGACGTGCTTTCCCCGGGCGTGGATTTCCTCGGCTGTACGGATTCCCCCGGCGCGGGGGCGTGCGGCCCTGCTGGCCGCGCTGTCCGCCCGGGGGATCGTCGCGCACGGGGCGAGCGGGATGAATGTGTGGGTGCCGGTGCGGGATGAAGCGGCGGTGGTGAACGGGTTGCGGACGCGGGGGTGGTGGGTGGCGGCCGGGGCGAGGTTTCGGTTGGCGTCGGGGGCGGGGGTGCGGATTACTACGGCGGGGTTGGGGGAGGTGGATGCGGGGGTGTTGGCGGAGGATGTGGCGGGGGTGTTGGGGGAGGCGCAGCCGACGTATGGGGGGTAGGTGGGTCTTCCCCCACCCCGCCCCTTCCCGAACCGGGGCTCCGCCCCGGGCCCCGCTGGGGCTGCGCCCCAGACCCCGTTCCGGGGGCTCCGCCCCCGAACCCCC
>NZ_JBEZNG010000076.1:0-5360 GCF_040653035.1 Streptomyces malaysiensis subsp. malaysiensis | reverse complement strand
ATGAGCGACGTCAAAGCCGCCAGTCTCCACGAGCTGGCCGACCTGGTCTTCGCCGTGGGGCGGCAGCTTCGGCCCCCGACGGACCCCGCCTTCGAGCCGTGCACGCCGATCGAGATCAGCGTCATGCGGTTCATCCACCACCACCCCGGCACGTCCGCGCGAGCCGCCTCGGAGGCGACCCTGCTTCCGTCGAGCAACTTCAGCCGGGTACTGCGCGGCCTGGAGAAGAGGGGGCTCGTGGAGCGCGTCGTGGACGACCGCAACGCCCGAGGCGTGCGCCTGTACCCCACCGACAAGGCCCACCGGAATCACCAGATCCTCCGCGACAACTGGGACCGGACCCTCCGGGGCATCATCGACGACCCCGCCACCATCGAGATCGTCAACGCCACGCTCCGGCATATCGAGGATGAACTCATAGCCCGGCGCAGCGGGACGGACGCCGATCGCGATCAAACCGACTAGCCTCGGGCTTTCGCGCGCCCAGCGGACTGGAGGTCTTGATGTTGTAAGTGATCTTTGGTCGTAAGCTCGTTGTCGCCTGCCGGTGGGAGTCCGGTCCGGGTAGCTGCCAGGAGGCCCGGTAGTGGACTGGCGGTGTCGGGGGGAAGCGCCCGGGGCCGAAGCCCAGTGTCGAAAGCCCTGTTTCGGGGCGGGGGCGGGGAGTGCCGAGCCCCCGAAATCAGGGCGAAGGCCATGGAAGCGGCGAACGTCCTGACGCAGGGTCAGTCGCCGTCGGGCGGCAGTGGCACGTCGTACGCATTGAGGATCGCCGAGATGGCGGCATACTGCGCGACGAGGAAGACGAGTTCAGCCGTACCGGAGTCGCCGAAGGCGCGGACGACGGCTCGGTAAAGCGCTCCCGGCAAAGGCGCGCCGCTGTGCAGCCGGGCAGCCACATCGTGAGCGACCGTTTCCTCGGCGGTCATGCCTGCCGGGCGCTGCCCCGCGACCAGGCCCTCGATGATGTCCTCCGGCAGACCGACGTCGAGCGCGACCCGGGAGTGCGAGTACAGCTCGTAGGCCGCGGCATACCGCGACCCCGTGGTGAGAATCGCAACCTCGCGCACCCGGGCGGGCAGGACTGAGGCACCGGTGCCGGCCGTGAACCACTCCAGCAGCGGGCGGGCGAGCCCGGGAAAGCGGAGCATCACCGGGAACGGGCCGATCAGCGCGCCGTCGGGATCAGTCGAGGTAAACGGCGCGGGCAACCCGGCCATGAGCTGTCGGACGTGAGCGTCGAGCGAGCGCTGCTCGGCTGTCAGTTCGCTGGGCTTGATCGAGGGCATGCGCACAACGCGTCACCGTACCTGCGTGCCGTCGAGCCACACCTGACGGACCCGGCCGCGAAGGTCGTCGAGATCGGACAGACTGCCCGCGATGACGACCACATCCGCGAGCTTGCCGGCTGCCAACCTTCCGGCGGTGTCGAATCGAAGGAGTTCGGCCGGGCTCGACGTCGTGGCGCGCCAGGCATCCAGCGCGGACATCGACGAGGAGTTCACCATCAGAGCGAGTTCTCTGAGGTTGCTCGCTGTCGGGCTCCAGTAGGGCGGGCTGTCGGTCCCCATGGCGATCTTCACTCCCGCCTGGACGGCGAGTGCGAAGCTCGCCTGATGAGCTTCGACGGCCTCACGGGCAAGGTTGGCGTTCTCTTCCGGGATCGGTATGCCGCTGTCAGCGGCGTCAATGATGGCGCGTGTTGCTGACAGCGTGGGAACGAGCCAGGCGCCACGCTCGAGCATGAGGTCGACTGCTTCGTCGTCCAGGTAGTAGCCGTGTTCGATGGAACGGACGCCGGCCCGCAAGGCTGCCTTGATTCCCTCGGTTCCCTGCGCGTGAGCGAATACGTAGGTGTCGGCCGCGGCGGCTTCGGCGACGATCACCGCTAGCTCATCGGCGCGAAACTGGGCGTGGCGGGGATTATCGCCTGGAGACATGACTCCGCCGGTGGTGGCGATCTTGACTGCGTCGGCTCCCGCGCGCAGGACTTCACGAACTCCTCGCCGTACTCCGTCCGGGCCGTCGACGATCGGGTTGGGCCGTCCGGGGTGTGCCGTCATCATCGGGATCGATCGATGACCTCCCGAGGGGAGATGGACATCGCCGTGCCCGCCCGTTTGGGACAGCATCGAGATCGCGATCTGAAGTCGTGGCCCCTCGATGAGTTCCTGTGCGATCGCTTGCTTCACCCCTAGGTCTGCGCCTGCGGCATCTCGGGCAGAGGTGATGCCTTGGTCGAGCAGGAGCGACAGGTTGCGCTTTGCTTCGTAATACTGCAAGGAGAAGGCTTGTTGTTCGGCGCGTCCGAGGTTGAAGTCTCGGGTCATCACGTGCACGTGGCAGTCGAACAGCCCGGGGAGGACCGACTTTCCAGCGCAGTCCACAACGTGATCACCGTCCAGATCGGTCCCGACATCGACGACGTGGCGGCCTTCGATGACGAGGTCGGCTGTGCCTGCTGCGGTTCCGTCGAAGACGGTCCCATTCTTGAAGACTGTGCGGATTGCCATTGCTCCTCATTTCATGAATGTTCGACTGCGCAGGCAACGCCGGCATGGCCGTATGCCGTGAGCGTCAACGCGTTCGTGTGGCGCGGCCGTACGGTCAACGGTCGCAGCACGAGGTCCTCGATCCGGCAGGGGATTCGTTGCCCTGCGCCGCGGCTCACCGTGCCGGATGCCGTGATGTCCGCCGGTCTTCGCTCAACTTCGCCGGAGTCGATCCTGGCTGATTGCGCACCATCCGAGCCGAGAAGCACCGCGTTGAACGCGCCGTGCCCGTGTCCGGTCGCGGCGAGCGAGCCAAATATCTCCACTCGCACTGATTCGACGCTGTCCGTCGTGCCCGCTCGTCGTAGGTCCTCCGCAAAGGCGGCGGCTGCCTTCATCGGTCCGACTGTGTACGAACTTGAGGGCCCAATCCCGATAGTGAACAGGTCGAAGACACTGACAGCAGCTGTCGAAGTGGTCATGAAGCGGGACGGTAGTCCGCGCGTGCAATGGGCCCGGCCTGTTGCAGGATTTCACTCGAAAGACGGGCTTGGCTGAGGCATATTGGTCAGCAGAGGGCTGAATTCGCCGGTGGCGTGCCCATGGGCATTGAGGCGGTGTCCTTCCTTCTTGACCGTGCGCAGCACGACGCAACGGTCGGCGATGCTGACGCCGGGAAGTTTCTCCTCGAGGACGGCCTCGAGCCGCTGCACGTCGGCCAGCGTCGGCAACCACACGGCGAGGATGAGGTTGTACTGTCCGACAGTTGAAACCGCGAGGCGGATCTCGCTGATACGTGTGAGCACCGACCCGACGCGCTGCACGAGCGCGGCAGGGACACGGAGGAAGTACCACGCATGAACCGGCCGGCCTGATTGCGCTTTTGCCATATCCAGGCGGGTGTCCAACCGCCCTTGTGCAGTCATGGCCGCAACCGCATCCCGTACCCGACGTTGGCCCACGCCGACGGTCCTCGCCAGGTAAGCCACTGTCGCCCTGCCATCCGCACCCAGGAGGCGAAGGAGTTGGTCCTCCAGCTGAGAGTCGACGCGGCCCCTCGGGGATCGCGAGACCTCGATGCTCCGCTCCACCGCAGCGATCTCCTCGGCTGACAGGGAGCGAAGACGCCACTGACCTCCGTGCACGAAGGGTGACGTGAACAAGTGGGCCCGGGTCGCCCGAATGCCGTCAAGTTTCGGTATCCGCATCATCAAATACTCCGTGAGGGCATCCATGCTGGATGTGGCCACCAGCACGAGCATCTCGCGCCCCCCGGCCGTGAGGTCCACCGTGAACGCTTCACTGTCCGCCGAGATCTCCTGTGCGAGACCGAGCGTGGCGGCAGGGTGGGCTTCGATTTCCAGTATGGCCGACGGCCCTCTCAGCTCCGGGCCGGGATGTCCGGACACCCATGCGATGCCAGCCTCGACGATGCGTTCCCAGCGCCGGGCGAGGGTGACCGCGTCGACCCCGATAATCGGCGCCAGCGCAGCCCAGCGTGCTCGCGGGTTGATCTGGAGGGCATGGATGAGCCGCCGATCGAGCTCATCGAGGTCGTAGTCCTGCCGACTCTCGTCCAAATGACTCATAAGACTTGACTCTATGTTACGGGAAAAGGTTGATGTTTCGGTGGGTATGCGGTTGTTCAAGTGCGGTGTGCCGAAGCATCCCGACGTGGCTCCGTGCGGAGATTCCAGACGCCGCAACTCGCGATGCCCTTTGAGGTGCAGCGTGGAGCTCGTGACGCCGACCGAATTGCGACAGAAGGGCGCGCCTGTCTGCCGTCAAACTTCATCGCGGTCGGCTTCTGGGGATTTTTCCTGCGTTGCCGGTCATGCCGCTTCCTCGTGGAGTAATGATCTTCGCATTAGTGCGAGAGCGCCGCTATCCCGGCGCTGACGAAGGAGGACGACCTTGGCGACCATGTCAGACCCCCGGTGGGAAGGCCACGTTCCACCGACCGCATTTGAGGAGTA
Source organism: Streptomyces malaysiensis subsp. malaysiensis (assembly GCF_040653035.1). Lineage (NCBI taxonomy): Bacteria > Bacillati > Actinomycetota > Actinomycetes > Kitasatosporales > Streptomycetaceae > Streptomyces > Streptomyces malaysiensis. Next base: position 892 of record NZ_JBEZNG010000076.1, on the reverse strand, counting down.
CTCAGAGAAGTACGCCGGTTTCTTCAAGATGCGCAGGGAGAACGGGATCATCGAGCTTCGGCTCCACACTGACGGCGGTCCGTACATCCACAACTGGGCCGCCCACAACGCGTGGAACCGGGTGTGGCAGGACGTGGGCAACGACCCCGACAACCATGTCCTCATCCTGACCGGCACCGGCGAGACCTGGTTCCGAGGCGACCCCGAGGAGACGTGGCCGCGGCCCATCGTCGACGAGGAGCCCGACTACATCTTTCAGCAGACCATCGATGCGTGGAAGCTGATCGAGAACTTCGTCAACAACCTCGACATCCCGACGATCGCGGCGGTAAACGGTCCCGGGATCCACACCGAGTTCGCGCTACTCTGCGACGTCACTTTGGCCGCGGAAGACGCAGACTTCATGGACCCGCACTTCATGGCGGGAACCGCGCCGGGAGACGGACTCTCGCTCGCCCTACAGCACCTGATGGGCACGAAGCGGGCGGCCTACGACATCTACAGTGGCCGCTCCATCCCCGCGCGGAAAGCACTCGACTACGGGCTCGTCAGCGACGTACTTCCGCGTGAGGAGCTCCTGCCGAAGGCGTGGGCGATCGCAGGCGAGATCATGAAGCGCCCGCGGTTCGCTCGCTGGGCAACCCACAACATCGTGTCTCGCCCCTGGCGCAAGCTCGTTGCCGAAGACTTCGGTTTCCACTTCTCGCAACAGATGCTTGCCACCGTCGCCGCCAAGCGACAGGTTCCCGACCCCGACCTGGTCACCGAGGCGCGCTCACGCAAAGTGTGGTGAGAACCTGAGGGACGAAGCAGGTTGTCGGCCGCCGTCACGGACGGCGTGTTGATCGACGATCTGCGGCAGGCGCTGCCGGACGGCCGGCTGGTCGAGGAC
>NZ_JBEZNG010000075.1:0-5745 GCF_040653035.1 Streptomyces malaysiensis subsp. malaysiensis | reverse complement strand
CGGCGCAGCGAACCTACGGCGGTGACCCGGGACCCGTGCTCCTCGGCCGTCTGCTCCACACCCACCGTCAGCACCGGATGGGCACTGGCCTCAACCAACACCTGGAAGCCGTCGGACAGCAGAGCACGGACGGTCTCATCGAAGCGCACCGTCTGACGCAGATTGCGATACCAGTACCCGGCGTCCAGCGCGGTCGTATCCAGCACCCCACCCGTCACCGTCGAATAGAACGGCACCAACGACGACCGAGGACCGATCCCCCCAAGCTCACGCAACAACTCACCCTCGATGACCTCAACGTGAGCACAGTGCGAGGCATAATCCACAGGCACACGACGCGCCCGAATCTCCTCCACCTCGCACAGCGCGAGTAGCTCGTCCAACGCGTCCGCGTCACCAGAGACGACAACCGCCGAAGGCCCGTTCACCGCCGCCACCGACAACCGCTCACCCCATCGGACCAGCCGCTCCCGAACCTCCCCCACCGGCAGCGACACCGACACCATGCCGCCACGACCCGACAACGCCCGCAACGCCTTACTCCGCAACGCCACCACCCTCGCGCCGTCCTCCAACGACAACGCACCCGCCACACACGCCGCCGCAATCTCACCCTGCGAATGACCGATAACAGCAGCAGGCTCCACCCCAAACGAACGCCACACCTCCGCCAACGACACCATCACCGCCCACAACACCGGCTGCACCACATCCACCCGCTCCAACGCAGCGGCATCACCCAACACATCCACCAACGACCACTCCACAAACGGCGCCAACGCCGCAGCACACTCCCCGATCCGCTCCGCAAACACCGCCGAAGACTCCAACAACCCCGCCGCCATACCCACCCACTGCCACCCCTGACCAGGAAAAACCAACACCACACGACCATCAGCACCGGCCACCCCCCGGATCAGCCCCGAGACGTCCCGGCCCTCCGCCAACGCGCCCACCCCACCGACCAGGCCGCCCCGCTCCCCGGCCAACACCACCGCACGGTGCTCGAAGAGGGTACGAGCCGTCGCCAGCGACCATCCGACATCCTCAGCCGACAGCTCGGGCGCCTTCTCCACGTACGACGCCAGGCGGTCCCCCTGCGCCCGCAAAGCCGCCTCGGAGCGGGCCGACAGCACCCACGGCACCACCCCAGAGTGTCCGCCACCCACTCCGTCGTCCGCCGCCTCATCCTCATCGCCGACCGGCGCCTGTTCGAGGACGACATGGGCGTTGGTGCCGCTGACGCCGAAGGCCGACACACCGGCCCGGCGCGGCTCATCGCTCTGCGGCCATGCGACCTTCGCGGCCAGCAGCTGGACCGCGCCGGCCGACCAGTCCACATGCGGCGACGGCTCGTCGACGTGCAGCGTCTTCGGCAGCGCACCGTGTTGTATGGCCAGCACCATCTTCATCACACCGGCCACACCCGCAGCCGCCTGCGTGTGGCCGATGTTGGACTTCACCGACCCCAGCAGCAGTGGCCTGCCGTCCGCGCGGTCCTGCCCGTACGTGGCCAGCAGCGCCTGTGCCTCGATCGGATCGCCCAGCGTGGTACCCGTACCGTGCGCCTCGACCGCGTCCACCTCGACGGCCGACAGCCGCGCGTTGGCCAGGGCCTGAAGGATCACCCTCTGCTGCGAGATTCCGTTGGGCACGGTCAGCCCACTGCTGCTGCCGTCCTGGTTGACGGCGGAGCCGCGTACCACCGCCAGCACCGGGTGGCCGTTGCGGCGTGCGTCCGACAGCCGCTCCAGCAGCAGCATGCCCACGCCCTCGCCCCAGCCCGTGCCATCCGCGGCCGCCGCGAACGCCTTGCACCGACCGTCCGGCGCAAGACCCCGCTGACGGCTGAACTCCACGAAGAGACCGGGCGTGGACATCACGGTCACACCACCGGCGAGGGCGAGCGTGCACTCCCCCTGCCGCAGGGACTGCACCGCGAGATGCAGTGCCACCAGCGACGATGAGCACGCGGTGTCCACCGTCACGGCGGGCCCTTCGAAACCGAAGGTGTAGGAGAGCCGACCCGACATCACACTGGCCGCACCGCTGGTGGCCAGGAAGCCCTCGACGCCCTTCGGGGCCTGCCGCAGTGCGACGGTGTAGTCCTGACCGTTGGTGCCCACGAAGACACCGGCCTTGGTGCCGCGCAACGACGCCGGGGTGACACCGGCCCGCTCCATGGCCTCCCATGACGTCTCCAGCAGCAGCCGCTGCTGCGGATCCATCGCCAGCGCCTCACGTGGCGAGACCCCGAAGAAGGTGGGGTCGAAGGCGCCCGCATCGGAGAGGAACGCGCCCTCCTTGACGTACGAGGTGCCGGAGCGGTCGGGGTCCGGGTCGTAGAGCTCTGCCAGGTCCCAGCCACGGTCCTCCGGGAACGCGCTCACGGCGTCCTCACCACGGGCGAGCAGCTCCCAGAACTCCTCAGGCGACCGCACACCGCCGGGGAACCGGCAGCTCATCGCCACGATCGCGATCGGCTCCCGGGACCTCTCCTCGACATCGCGGAGACGCCGCTGCGTCTGGCGGAGATCGGCCATGACGCGCTTGAGGTACTCGACGAGCTTCTCTTCGTTTGACACTTGGTCCTGCCCCCTCGAAGAAACCGCGTGGTTCTCGTTCATGTCAGGCGTCTCCGAGTTCTCTGTCGATGACGTCGAAGAGCTCGTCCACCGATGCGCTTTCCAGGTCGTCGTCGGCGATGTCGTCGTCCCGTACGGCGCTCCCGCCCCCGCCGCCGGGTTCGCTCAGCTTGGCCAGCACCGACTGGAGCCGGACGATGGCCTTGGTGCGGGTGATGTCGTCCTGCGGCATGCCGGAGAGGACGGATTCGAGTCGGTCGATCTCGGCGGGCAGCGACTTCTCCGGGGCGGCCTCGTCCTCGGCCAGCTCCCCCTTGAGGTGGCCGGCCAGCGCCGACGGCGATCCGTAGTCGAACAGTGCCGTCGGCCGGAGCCGCAGCCCGGTGGCCGTGTTCAGCCGGTTGCGCAGTTCCACGGCGGTCAGCGAATCGAGCCCCATGTCGAAGAAGCCACGCTCGCCGTCGATGCCCTCGTGCGAGGCGTATCCGAGGACGGCCGCCGTATGCGTACGCACCAGGTCGAGCAGGGCGGCTTCGCGTTCCGGCGCCGGGAGTTCCGAGAGTGTCGTGGCGAGCGACGTCCGGAGGGTCCCTGCGGCCTGCCCGTCGAGGGTGGCGTCGGCGGCCTGCCGTGCCGCCCTGACCTCGGCGATGTCACCGAAGAGTAGGCCGAGCCGGGTGCCGCCGACACCGGCCGTGAACCGCGGCCAGTCGATATCGGTGATGACAGGGCAGGCGTCGGACTGATTGACGGCCCGCGCCATCGCGGTGACGGCCAGCTCGGGTTCCATCGCGGGAAGGCCGAACCGCTCCATACGGCCGCTGACGGCCGCGTCCTGGGTAGCCATGCCACCTTCGGCCCACGGCCCCCAGGCCACGGAGGTGGCGGGCAGGCCCTCGGCCCGGCGGCGCTCGGCGAGCGCGTCCAGGAAGGCGTTCGCCGCCGCGTAGTTGCCCTGTCCGGCCCCGCCCACCGTCGCGGAGAACGAGGAGAACAGCACGAACGCCGAAAGTTCCAGCTCGCGGGTGAGCTCATGCAGCTGCCAGGCCGCCTCGGACTTCGCCCGCAGCACACCCTGGAACCGCTCCACCGAGAGTCCGTCCAGCACCCCGTCATCGAGGACACCCGCCGTATGCACCACCGCCGTCAGCGGGAACTCCTCCGGCACCCGGGCCAACACCCCAGCCAGCGCCGCACGGTCCCCCACGTCACACGCCGCGACCGTCACCCGAGCACCCGACTCCGCCAGCTGCGCCCGCAACTTGTCCACGCCCTCGGCCGCCGGACCGCGCCGCGAAACCAGCAACAGGTGCTCCGCACCGGCCCGCGCCAGCCACCGCGCCACATGGGCGCCCAGCGCACCCGTACCGCCGGTCACCAGCACGGTCCCGGAAGGCTTCCACGCCTCCCCGCTCTCCGCACCCGCCACCGCACGCACCACACGGCGTGCGAACACACCCGACGGCCGTACCGCCACCTCGTCCTCACCCGTGGCGCCGCTGATGACGGCGGTCAGACGCTCCAGAGCCCGGCTGTCCAGCGTCCGTGGCAGGTCGACAAGGCCACCCCAGCGCTCCGGAGCCTCCAGACCGGCCACCCGGCCCAGCCCCCACACCGCCGCCTGGTCCACGATCAACGGACTCTCCGAACCGCCGACCGCCATCGCGCCCCGCGTCACACACCACACACGGCCACCCACACCCGTATCCCCGATCCCCTGGAGCAGGGACAACGTCAGCGCCACACCCAACGGCACCGCCCCGTACTCGCCATGCCGCCCCTCCGCCAGCGCCAGCAGCGACAGCACACCCGTCACATCGGCGGCTCGGTCCGCACCAACGGCGTCACGCAGCCGCGCCCCCACCGCCTCACGATCGGCGTCCGTATCCTCCAGCTCGACCACCACAGGCAGCGCCCCTCGCGCGGCCAGGGCCGCCACGCAGTCCGCGACCCATGCGTCATCAGCCAGCCCGGCGGGCACCGCCACCAGCCACGTGCCCGTCAGCGCGCCTACCACCTCCGAGACCGGCGACCAGGCGATCCGATAACGCCATGCGTCGACCTGCGACCGCTCACGGCTACGACGCCGCCACGACGACAGGACCGGCAACACCGCCGCCAGCGACTCACCCGCCGAAGGCCCGCTCCCGACGGCCAGCGTGTCCGTCAGCGCCGACAGGTCCTCGCGTTCCACCGCGTCCCAGAAGTCGGCGTCCGCGGCTTCGCCGACGTCCGCCGTGTCGTGATGGGCCCCCGGCGCCACGCCGGTCTCAATCCAGTAGCGCTTGCGCCGGAAGGCGTACGTCGGCAACTCCACCTGCCGCGCCGGTCGTCCGGTGGTGGCCGCGAGCACGGCCGTCCAGTCCACCCGCATACCCCGCACATGGGCCCCGGCGGCGAGCGTGAGCGCGGTCTCCACCTCGCCGCGGCCGGACCGCGCGACAGGTAGGAAGGCAGCGACATCGGCGGTCTCGTCCGGCAGGCACTGCTCACCCATCGTGGACAGCACCTCGTCAGGGCCGAGCTCCAGGAAGGTGGTGACTCCCGCGTCCGCCAGACTCCGCACCCCATCCGCGAACCGCACGGCCTCACGGACGTGTCGTACCCAGTACTCGGCGGAGCACAACGCCTCGACGTCAGCGACTTGGCCCGTCACATTCGACACGACCGGGATACGCGGTGGCGCGTACGACAACCCCTCCGCCACCTGCCGGAACTCCGCCAGCATCGGCTCCATCAACGGCGAATGGAAGGCATGCGAAACACGCAACCGCTTCGTCTTGACGCCCTGAGCCTCAAACTGTCCGGCAATCTCCATCACCGCTGACTCCGAGCCCGAGATCACGGTCGAGCGGGGCCCATTGACCGCCGCCACACTCACCTCGGCCTCACAACCGGCCACCAACGGGAGCACATCCGCCTCGACGGCCTGCACCGACACCATCACCCCACCCGACGGCAACGCCTGCATCAACCGCCCACGAGCCGCCACCAACACACACGCGTCGTCGAGCGACAACACACCCGCCACATACGCCGCCACCAGCTCCCCGATCGAATGCCCGGCTACGAAATCCGGCCGCACACCCCACGACTCCACCAACCGGAACAGCGCCACCTCCACCGCGAACAACCCACACTGCGTAAACGCCGTCTCGTC
>NZ_JBEZNG010000074.1:0-5891 GCF_040653035.1 Streptomyces malaysiensis subsp. malaysiensis | reverse complement strand
ACCACACCCCGCACATCCACCACCACCACCGACCGAAACCCATCCCCCCACACACCCATCACACGATCACCAACACACACCTCAGTCACACCAGAGCCCACCTCCACCACAACCCCGGCGCCTTCGCTGCCCAACAGAGCGTTCTCAGCGTCGGGATACATACCGAGCGAGATCAGAACATCACGGAAGTTCAACCCCACCGCACGCACCTCGATACGCGCCTCCTGCGCACCCAGAGCGCGGGTCGCCGCGTCGCAAGGGACGAGTGACATACCGTCAAGCTCACCGTCCGGGTCGACCTGGAGGCGCCAGGGACCGTCGGGGAGCTTCGGAGTGGCGGGGACGGCGGCCACTCCGGGGATGCTCGGTTCGCCGCGTCGGAGCGCCAACTGCGGTTCTCCGGTGTCCAGCGCGGCGGGCAGTGCGGTGAGTGACCCTTCGTCCGCGTCAAGATCGACGAGAACGAAGCGGCCGGGGTGTTCGGTCTGCGCTGACCGCACCAGCCCCCAGACCGGAGAGGCGGCCAGGTCGGACACACCCTCGCCCGTCGCGACGGCGACGGCTCCCCGCGTGACGAGCACCAGCCGGGCCCCGGTCGCGGCGGACGTCTCGTCCGCGAGCCAGTCCTGAACGAGCGACAGAGCCCGGCCCACGGTGGACACAGCCTCCGACGCGACGTCCGTTCCGGCGCAAGGGGCGATACCGGCCAGCACATAATCCGGCGGCGGGCACTCTCCCGCGGCCACCTGCCCGGCGAGGTCGGCCAGATCCTCATAGCCGTCGGCGAGCCGGTCGAGGCCGAGTGCTTCGCCGCTGACGACGGCGAGGCGCCGAGCCCGGCCCTCGGTGTCCATGGCCGGTAGAGGCGTCCACTCGACGCGGTGCGGGGCAGTGGTGGTGTGCGTGTCCGCGGGGTCGCCGCCGCCTTCTCCGAGGGGCCGGGTGACCAGGGTCTCGACCGAGGCCACCGGCCGGCCCGTGTCGTCCGCCACCAGGACCGACATGCCGCCGCCGGTCACCGGTGTGAGGCGTACCCGCAGCTTCGTCGCACCGGTGGCATGCAAAGTGACACCACTCCACAGGAACGGCAACCGCACGGCGCCCGGACCAGCGTCGTCCGGACCAGCGTCGTCCGAACCCGCGTCGTCCGAACCCGCCGCCCACGCGTGCAACGCCGCGTCCAGCAACGCCGGATGCACGCCGAACCCGTCGCCGGTCCGGCGCGCCACCTCGGGCAGCGCGGCCTCGGCGTAAATCTCTTCCCCTCGGCGCCATACGGTCTCCAGGCCGCGGAAGACCGGCCCGTAGCCCAGACCCTGATCACTCAGCCGCTCGTACAGCCCTGCCGTCTCCACCGGCCGCGCCCCCGCCGGTGGCCAACTGCCGAGGCCCGCCGGCTCACCGGACACACCGGCCGTCAGAACGGTGCCGCGCGCATGTCGGGTCCAGACGCCGTCAGCACCACAGGTGTGCAGGCTGACGTACCGGCGGCCGTCGCTCCCCTCCGATCCGGTGATGGTCACCTGGACACGCAGCACACCGCCGTCCTCGGGGAGCACCACCGGTGTCTCCAGGCTGAGTTCGTCGAGCCGGTCGCAGCCGACGCTGTCCGCCGCGCGCAGGACAGTCTCCACCAGAGCGGTTCCCGGCACCACGGTCCGGCCGCGCACGGTGTGGTCGGCGAGCCAGGGGTGGGTACGCAGTGACCAACGGCCCGTGAGGAAGTGTCCGTCGGAGTCGGGCAGCGGTATACCGGCGTCGAGCAGCGGGTGTCCAATGGATTCCATGCCGATGGCGGCGGCGTCGGCAGGGGCGCTCGGGGCGAGCCAATAATGCTGTCGTTGGAAGGGGTATGTCGGGAGGTCGACCCGACGTGCACCGGTATCACCGTAAACCCGCGCCCACTCCACCGGCGCACCCGCCACATACGCCTCGGCAAGAGACCTCAACACACGCCCCCGACCACCCTCATCACGCCGCAACGTCCCCACCACAGACACCTCAACACCATGATCCTCAGCCGTCTGCTCAACACCCAACGTCAACACAGGATGCGCACTGACCTCAACAAACTGCCGAAACCCCGCATCCAAAAGAACCCGCACCGTCTCCTCAAACCGCACCGGAAAACGCAAATTCCGATACCAATACCCCGCATCCAACCCCGCCATATCCAAAACCCCACCCGTCACCGTCGAATAAAACGGCACCACACCAACACCCGACACCACACCAGAAACCGCCTCCTCCACCTCACCCCGAACCTCCTCCACCTGCACACCATGCGACGCATAATCCACCGGAATACGCCAAGCCCGAACACCAACACCCTCACACTCAGCCAAAAACCCCTCAAGCACACCAACATCACCCGAAACAACAACCGCCGAAGGACCATTCACCGCCGCCACACACAGACCACCCCCAAACGACTCCACCAACCCCCGCACCACACCCACCCCAGCACCAACCGAAACCATCCCACCCCGACCCGACAACCCCACCAACACCCGACTCCGCAACACCACCAACCGCGCCCCCTCCTCCAACGACAACCCACCCGCCACCACCGCCGCAGCAATCTCCCCCTGCGAATGACCCACCACGGCCGACGGCACCACACCAAACGAACACCACACCTCAGCCAACGACACCATCACCGCCCACAACACCGGCTGCACCACATCCACCCGCCCCAACGCCACCTCATCCGACAACACATCCCACAACGACCACTCCACCAACGGCCCCAACACATCCGCACACTCACCCAACCGCCGTGCAAACACGGGCGAGGACTCCACCAAATCCAACGCCATCCCCACCCACTGCGACCCCTGACCCGGAAATACAAAGACGGGTCCGGAGCCGTGGTGGGCGCTGCCGGTGATGAGTTCGGTGGTTTCCCGGCCGGTCGCGTGGTGCGTCAACTGGTCGATGGCGTGCGGGAGGTCGGGGGTGAGAAGTACCGCCCGGTGATCGAAGGCGGTTCGGGTCGTGGCGAGTGTGTGGCCGATGTCCGCGAGGGTGTGGTCGGGATGGCGTACGAGGTGGGCGGCGAGCCGGCCGGCCTGGTCACGCAGTGCGGCCTCGGACTTGGCCGACAGCGTCCAGGGCGCCAGCGGCAGTTCGCATTCGTGCGTGGGGGCGGGGCTCTCCTGCGGTTCGCCGTCGGGCACCGGGGCCTCTTCGACGATGATGTGCGCGTTGGTGCCGCTGATACCGAACGAGGAGACACCGAACCGGCGCGGCTGGTCACCCCGCGGCCAGTCGAGCGGGTCGGTCAGCAGACGTACCGTACCGGTGGACCAGTCCACATGTAGCGAGGGCTCATCCACGTGCAACGTCCGCGGCACCACACCCTGCCGCAACGCCGACACCATCTTGATCACACCCGCGACCCCCGCCGCCGCCTGTGTGTGCCCGATGTTCGACTTCACCGACCCCAGCCACAACGGCCGCTCCGGATCCCGCCCCCGCCCATACGTGGCGAGCAGTGCGTCAGCCTCGATCGGGTCGCCGAGCTTCGTCCCCGTCCCATGCGCCTCCACCACGTCCACATCACCCGCGGACAGCCCCGCGTCCGCCAACGCCGCCCGGATCACCCGCTCTTGGGCGGGACCGCTGGGCGCGGAGAGGCCGCTGCTTGCGCCGTCCTGATTGATCGCGGTACCGCGGACGACCGCGAGGACGGGGTGTCCGGCGCGGTGGGCGTCGGAGAGCCGTTCGAGGCAGAGCATGCCGGCACCTTCCGCCGGGCCGAAACCGTCGCCCGCGGCCGAGAAGGGCTTGCAGCGGCCGTCCGGGGCGAGGCCCCGCTGTCGGCTGAAGCCGATGAAGATGCCGGGGGTGGACATGACGGTGACACCGCCGGTGAGCGCGAGGGAGCATTCGCCCCGGCGCAGGGACTGCACCGCGAGGTGGAGGGCGACGAGGGAGGAGGAACAGGCGGTGTCGATCGTGACCGCGGGGCCCTCCAGCCCGAGGCTGTAGGCGATGCGTCCGGAGACGACGCTGGGGGAGCTGCCGGTGACGAGGTGTCCTTCCATACCGTCGTCGACGGCGTGCAGCCGCGGCCCGTAGTCGGGCAGACCGGCTCCGACGAACACCCCTACGTCGCGCCCCTTCAGCGAGGAGGGGTCGATGGCGGACCGTTCGACGGCCTCCCAGGAGGTCTCCAGCAACAGCCGCTGTTGCGGGTCCATGGCCTGAGCCTCGCGGGGGGAGATACCGAAGAAGCCGGCGTCGAAGTGCCCGACGTCGGTGACGAAGCCACCCGCCCGCGTGTATGTGCGCCCGGGGGCATCGGGGTCGGGGTCGTAGATCGCTTCGCTGTCCCAGCCCCGGTCGTCGGGGAACGGTGTGATGGCGTCGGTACCTTCCCGCGCCAGGTGCCACAGGTCCTCGGGGGTGGCGACGCCACCGGGGTAGCGGCAGGCCATGCCGACGACGGCGATCGGCTCGCCTGCCACGGCTTCCAGCTCCCGTAGTCGGCCGCGGGTCTCATGGAGGTCGGCCGTCACTCGTCGGAGGTAACCGAGAAGCTTTTCCTGTTCCGACATCACTACCTCGGGGGGTCGGGCGGGCATGCAGAACCTGCGGATGAAGGGGGTGAAGAAGGCCGAGGGGGCGGGGAGGGGCGGGCGCCGTCAGTGCGAGCCGAATTCCCGGTCGATGAAGCTGAAGAGTTCGTCCGCCCCGGCCGACTCCAGGTTTTCGGCCACATCGGCCGCCCCGCCCGCCCCGGCGTCGTCCGAGGCGGCGCTCCCGTTCCTGGCAGTACTCCCGTTCGGGGCGGCGTTCCCGTTCGGGGGCGTGCTCCCGTTCGCGGCGGCGCTCCCGTTCGGGGCCGTGCTCCAGTGGGACAGGAGGTCCTGGAGCCGGGTGACCACCATGGCCCGGGTGGCGCCGTCCGTGTCGGCGGCCGAGTCGCGCAAACTCGTTTCCAGCCGGTCGAGTTCAGCGCGCAGCGCGGTGTCCGCGTCGTCGACCGTGTCCGGTGGCATCAGCTCCGCGCCGAGGTGGTCGGCGAGGCGGGTGGCGTCGGGGTGGTTGAAGACAAGGGTCGCGGGCAGCCGTAGTCCGGTCGCGGTGCTGAGGCGGTTACGCAGTTCCACAGCGGTCAGCGAGTCGAAACCCATGTCGAGGAAGCCCTGCTCGGCGGGGATCGACTCGGCCGAGCCGTGTCCGAGTACGGTCGCGGCATGCTCGCGCACGGTGTGCAGCAGCACCCGGCGGCGTTCGCCCTTCCCGAGTCCGACGAGCCGACGTGCCAACGGCGCGCCGTCCGGTTGCGTTCCGTCCCCGGCGGATGCCGTCCAACGGCGGCGGGGTGCCACCTGCCGCTCGGCCAGGCCACGGAGCATGGGCTGGACCGGGGTGTCCCTATCGGCCGCGCCGAGGGCGCGGCCGTCCAGTTCGGCCGCCACCACCAGGCTCCGCGCGGACTCCGCAGCCGCGTCGAAGAGTCGGAGCCCGTCGTCGTTGCGCATCGGTACGACGCCCATGCGAGCGAAGCGGGTGAGGTCGATATCGTCCAGCCCTTCGGTCATCACCGAACGCTGCTCCCACAACCCCCAGGCAACCGACACACCCGGCAACCCACGCGACCGCCGAAACGCCGCCAGGGCATCCAGGAACGCGTTCCCCGCCGCATAGTTCGCCTGCCCCGCCGCCCCCAACACACCAGCCGCGGAAGAGAACATCACAAACCAACGAACACCACGATTGAGCGTCAACTCATGCAGGTTCCAGGCACCTGTCACCTTCGCCGCCAGCACCCCCGCCAACCGCTCCGCACTCAACGACTCCACCATCACGTCATCCAACACACCCGCCGCATGCACCACCCCCGACACCCCACCCTCCAACGACGACAACACCCCCGCCAA
>NZ_JBEZNG010000073.1:0-6400 GCF_040653035.1 Streptomyces malaysiensis subsp. malaysiensis | reverse complement strand
CGCTCCAACGCCACCGCACACTCCCCCACCCGCGCCGCAAACACCTCCGAACACTCCAACAACTCACGCCCCATACCAACCCACGGCGAACCCTGACCCGGAAACACCAGAACCTTCCGTCCCGAGACAGCGCCACCCAACGACCCGCCGGTCACAACACCGAAATGCGACTCACCCCGCGCCAATGCGCCCAGCCCTGACAACGCCTGATCACGCGAACCCGCCACCACCACCGCACGCTCGGACAACACCGCACGCCGCGACACCAATGCCGCCGCAACCTCCGGCAGCACCACATCCGATGCGGAACCGACGAAGGACGCGAGTCGCTGCGCCTGGCCCACCAGCGAACGAGCACTCCTCGCCGACACCACCAGCGGCACCACATCCGACACCGGCTCAGGCACGGACTCCGCCTGCGGCTCGGGGGAATGCTCCAGGATCAGGTGCGCGTTGGTCCCGCTCATGCTGAAGGAGGACACGGCGGCACGGCGAGGTCGGCCGGTATCGGGCCAGTCGCGAGCCTCGGTCAGCAGCTCCACCGCACCCGCCGACCAGTCCACCTGTGACGACGGAGTATCGGCGTGCAACGTCGCCGGCATCACGCCGTGCCGCAACGCCTCCACCATCTTGATCACACCAGCCACACCGGCGGCGGCCTGAGTATGCCCGAGGTTCGACTTCACCGAACCGAGCCACAAGGGACGCTCGGGTTCCCGCTCCTGGCCGTACGTCGCCAGCAGCGCCTGCGCCTCGATGGGATCACCGAGCACCGTACCCGTGCCATGCCCCTCCACCACATCCACATCAGCCGCCGACAAACCCGCACTGGCCAGCGCCTGACGAATCACCCGCTGCTGCGACGGCCCATTCGGCGCCGTCAAACCATTCGACGCACCATCCTGATTGACCGCGGAACTCCGGATGACCGCAAGCACCTGATGCCCGTTACGCCGGGCCTCCGACAACAGCTCCAGGACCACGACACCAGCGCCCTCGGCCCAGCCGGTGCCGTCCGCGGTCGCGGAGTATGCCTTGCATCGGCCGTCCGAGGACATCACGCGTTGGCGGGAGAACTCGACGAATGTGGCGGGGTTCGCCATCACTGTCGCGCCACCCGCCAACGCCATCGAGCACTCACCCTGACGTAGCGCCTGGGCCGCCAAGTGCATTGCTACGAGGGAGGACGAGCAGGCCGTGTCGATGGACACCGACGGCCCTTCGAAACCGAAGACATACGACACACGCCCGGATGCCACACTCGACACGACCCCTGTCGCGAGGTAGCCGCCCAGTTCCGGCGGGGTCTCTCCGCGCATCCCGTACCCCTGGGTGATCACACCGGAGAAGACACCGACATCCGATCCCTTCAACGTCCCCGGGTCGATCCCGGCCCGCTCCAGCGCCTCCCACGAGACCTCCAGCAACAACCGCTGCTGCGGATCCATCGCCAACGCCTCACGCGGCGAAATCCCAAAGAAGCCCGCATCGAACAGGCCCGCCCCATGCAAAAACCCACCCCGGTCGGTGTACGACTTACCCGCCCTACTCGGATCGGCGTCGAACAACCCCTCCACATCCCAGCCACGCCCCTCAGGAAAACCCGACAGACCCTCCCGCCCCTCACTGACCAAGCGCCACAGGTCCTGAGGGCTCGCCACATCACCCGGGAAACGGCACGCCATACCCACAATCGCCACCGGCTGCGACTTCTCGGCCTCCAGCTCCAGCACACGCTGCCGGGAGCGTTGCGCTTCGCCGAGAACGCGCTTGAGATAGTCGCGCAGCTTGTCTTCATCCGCCATCAAAGTTCAGCTCCTGGAAGGCAGTGGTATCGGGGTGTGGCAGCGTTGCCTGCCGCGGGCTAGTTGCTGAACGTCGTGTCAATGAGGTCGAAGAGGTCGTCGTCGGAGGTGGCGTCGAAATCGAGCGCCTCGTCGCCCGTCCGTGTTCCGTTCGCCGTCGACCAGGTGGTCAGGAGGACCTGGAGCCGGGTAGTCACCTGGGCGCGGATCGAGTCGTCGACAGGTGTCTCGACCAGCCTGGCTTCCAGCTTGCTCAGTTCGGCCAACAGCGGATGCGTTCCGGTGGGGGACTGTGCGGGCTTGAGGCCGTCGTGCAGGTGGCGGGCGAGGGCGAGTGGGGTGGGGTAGTCGAAGACGGATGTCGCGGCGAGTTTGAGGCCGGTGGCTTCGCGCAGGCGGTTGCGCAGTTCGACCGAGGTGAGGGAGTCGAAGCCGGCCTCATTGAACGCTTTGTGGGCTTCGACATTGCTTATCTCGGTATAGCCGAGAACGGTGGCTGCTTGGGTCAGGACCACGTCGAGCAGCAGCTTCTCTTGCTCCTGTGGTGTGAGACTGGCCAACCTCGCGGTAAGTCCGCTGCCGTTCTCCCCGGCCTGCGCCTGCCGGCGCCCGGTTTGTACCAGAGCACGCAGCAGGGCCAGGACGCTCCCGCCGGCTGCCGCGTCGGCGCGCATTCCTCGGAGGTCCAGCTTGATCGGCACTGCGAGTGCGGTTGGCATTCGTAGGGCTGTGTCGAACAGTCGCATGCCCTCAGCCACGCCGATGGGCAGGAGGCCGCCGCGGCTCATGCGTGCCTGGTCGGCTTGGCTGAGGTTCGCGGTCATGCCCGTGGTTTGTTCCCACAGGCCCCAGGCCATCGCGATACCGGGCAGTCCCTCGGCGCGGCGTTTGGCCATCCAACCGTCCAGGAACGCGTTGGCGGCACCGTAATTGCCTTGTCCCGCCGAGCCGAACACACCCGCCGCGGATGAGAACACCGCGAACATCGACAGGTCCATCCCCCGCGTCAGCGCGTCGAGATGACGCACCGCGGTGACCTTGGGAGCGAAGACGCTTTCGACACGCTCCGGCGTCAGCGTTCCGATCACACCGTCGTCCAGCACACCCGCGATATGGACGACGCCGGTCAGTGGGTGTTCGGCCGGTAGGGCCGCGAGCAGTTCGGCGAGTGCGTCTCGGCTGGTGACATCGCACGCCACCGCCGTCACCGTCGCGCCGGTCTCACCGAGTTCGGCAACCAGCTCTCGCGCTCCTTCGGCGTCCGGTCCACGTCGGCTCGCGAGGACGAGATGACGCACGCCGTGTTCACCGACCAGGTGCCGGGCCACCACAGCACCCAGGGAGCCGGTGCCGCCGGTCAGCACAACCGTGCCCTCGAGATCGAGGGGCTCCGGAACGCTCAAGACCATTTTGCCGGTATGCCGGGCCTGGCTCATATGACGGAATGCGTCCGGGGCGCGACGCACGTCCCATGCGGCGAACGGCAGTGGGGTGAGCTCGCCCGCTTCGAACAGCCTCGCCAATTCGACGAGCATCTGCTGGATACGGTCGAGACCGGCATCGAAAACGTCGAACGCCTGATAAGCCACCCCCGGATGTTCTCCGGCGACAACGCCCGCATCCCGGATATCGGTTTTGCCCATCTCGATGAACCTGCCGCCACGCGGCAACAACCGCAGCGAGGCATCCACCAGCTCTCCGGCCAGACAGTCCAGGACCACATCCATCCCGGCACCCGAGGTCCCCGTCAGGAAATGCTCCTCGAACTCCGCCGTCCGCGACGAGGCGATGCCGGCATCGTCGAATCCCAGCTCCCGCAGTACTCCCCATTTACCGGGGCTTGCCGTGCCGAACACCCGGGCACCCAGATGCCGGGCGAGCTGCGTCGCGGCCATACCCACACCACCAGCGGCAGCGTGGATGAGCACCGACTCACCGGCCCGCAGACCCCCCAGATCACGCAAACCGTAATAAGCCGTGAGGAACACCACGGGGACCGTGGCTGCCTGCTGGAACGACCACCCCTGCGGTATCCGCACCAGACACCGGTGATCGGTGACGGTCATCGATCCATATCCGATGCCTGTCAAACCCATCACTCGGTCGCCGACGGCCAGTTCCGTAACGCCCTCGCCAACCTCCAGGACGACACCGGCGCCCTCACCGCCCAGTTCGGCCGCGCCTGGATACATCCCCAACGCGATGAGAACGTCACGGAAGTTGAGGCCCAACGCCCGCAGACCGACGCGGACCTGGCCCGCGGCCAGCGGCGTCGTAACACGGGGCTCCGGCAGCAGGGAAAGGCTGTCGAGCGTGCCGACACCGGTAGTACCCACCCCCAACCGCCACTCGCCCGCTTCGGGGATCTGCAAGGCCCGCTTACCGGCGGGAACGAGCCGCGGCACGGACAGCGTGGTACCTCGGACCGCGACCTGCGGCTCATCGGCGGTCAATACGGCAGGCAGAACCGATCCCATATCGACGTCGGCAGCGAGATCGAGCAGGACGATCCGGTCCGGGTTCTCGGCCTGGGCCGCCCGAACCAGACCCCACACCGCAGCACCAGCGGGATCGGCGACATTTCCCTCACCGCCGACCGGAACCGCACCCCGTGTGACCACCACCAGCCGGGACTCCGCCAGACCCGCAGCAGCGAACCACGCCTGAACGACCTCCAGCACCCTGACGGTCAGGGCAAGCGCGTCGTGCTCGCCGTCACCGCCAACAGCCTCAAGAACCGCTACCGCAGGAACCACCGCGGCATCTGTCAGATCCGTCACGTCCTCGGCCGAAGCCACCAGCGCCGACGGCGGCAGAGACTCCACGCTCGAAGCAGGCGCGGGCAGTTCGCTCCAGTCCACCTCGAACAGCGCGTCGCGACCGTCATCAGTCGCCATCCGATCCAGTTGCTCCACGTCCACCGCCCGGGCGACCAGCGACTCCAGGCTCAGCACCGGACCGCCGGCCCCGTCGGCCGCCTGCAACGACACCGCGTCCGGCCCGGACGGCACCGTCCGCACCCGCAACTCCGAGGCACCCGCGGCATGCAGGCGCAGCCCGTTCCAGGCGAACGGCACACGCATATCCACCCCGGCATCGGCCGGCCGGACGAGCCCGCTCTGCAAGGCGGCGTCGAGCAACGCCGGGTGCAACCCGAAGCGGCTCGCCTCACCATGCTGCTCGTCCGGCAGAGCGACCTCGGCGAACACCTCCTCGCCCCGCCGCCACACCCCACGCAAACCCTGGAACGCCGGACCGTACACATAGCCGCGGCCCGCCATCTCCTCATAGAACCCGACCGCATCGAAGGACACACGCTCCGCACCGACCGGCGGCCACACCGTGAAATCGAAACCATCAGCAGGGACAGCAGCCGCCGTCAGAGTGCCGGCAGCGTGCCGGGTCCAACCATCGATACCGGTGCCGCGACCGTCGTCATCACGAGCCGAGTACACGGCCACCGAACGCGCGCCGTTCTCCTCGGGGCCGCCCACCGCGACCTGAACGCGCATACTCCCCTGCGCGGGTACGACAAGCGGCGTCTCGATGACCAATTCCTCCAACGTGCCGCAGCCCACCTCGTCACCCGCACGCACCACCAACTCCACCAAAGCAGTGCCAGGGACAAGCACGACACCGCCCACAGCGTGATCCGCAAGCCAGGGATGCGTACGAAGCGACAACCGCGACGTACACAACACTCCGCTCGTCTCCGGCACCGGAACCACCGCACCCAGCAACGGATGATCAGCCCCCGACAAGCCGAGCGAGGCGACATCGTTGGCGGTACCGGCGAGCTCCATCCAGTAGTTCTTGTGATCGAAGGCGTACGTCGGAAGGTCGACGCGGCGGGCATCGGCTCCGGCCGCGAGGACGCCGTTCCAGTCGACGTGGGTGCCTCGGACGAAGAGGTCGGCCATCGAAGTGAACAGGCGGCGCGGACCTCCCTCGTGACGGCGCAGGGAGCCGGTCACGACGGCCTCTGCCTCGGCGCCGGCCACGACCTCGCTGATCGGCTGGACCAGGACGGGGTGGGCGCTGGACTCCACGAACACGGTGTGGCCGTCGGCCAGCAGGTCGGCGATCGCGGGGCCGAAGCGGACCTGGCTGCGCAGGTTGCGGTACCAGTAGCCGCCGTCCAGGGCACCCGCCTCGCGGATCCACTCGCCGGTGGCGGTGGAGAGGAATGGCACGGTAGGAGCTTGGCTGCGGATGTCGGCGAATGCCTCGTTCAGGATCTCCTGGACAGCCCCGACGTGCCGGGAGTGCGAGGCGTAGTCGATCGCGATGCGGCGTACGCGGACGCCCTGGTCCTCCAGAGTCTCGATGGCTTCGTCGAGGGCTTCGGTGTCAGCGGTGATGGCCACCGAGGACGGACTGTTGACCGCCCCGATCTCGACCCGACCATCCCACTGCTGTAGCCGAGCAACCGCCTCCTCCTCCGACAACCCCACCGACGCCATACCACCCCGACCCGAGAGAACACCGGAAATGGTCTTGCTCCGCACCGCCACAACCCGAACAGCGTCCTCCAACGACAACGCACCCGACACACACGCAGCAGCAACCTCACCACCCGAATGACCCACCACCGC
>NZ_JBEZNG010000072.1:0-6591 GCF_040653035.1 Streptomyces malaysiensis subsp. malaysiensis | reverse complement strand
AAGGCGGGTGGTGCGTATGTGCCGGTGGATCCGGAGTATCCGGCGGAGCGCAAGGCCCACATCCTCACCGATGCGCGGCCGGTGCTGGTCATCGATGATCTGGCGGCCCTCGCGGCGGCTGACGAGTACGCGGCCGAACCGGTACCGGCGATCACCGATCTCAACACCTCCGCGTATGTGATCTATACGTCGGGTTCGACGGGTCGGCCGAAGGGTGTGGTGGTTGAGCATCGTTCGGTGGGGGCGTATCTGGAGCGTGCGCGGGAGGTGTATCCGGATGCGTCGGGTACGGCGTTGCTGCATTCGTCGGTGGCGTTCGATCTGACGGTGACGGCGTTGTACACGCCGTTGGTGAGCGGTGGCCGGGTGGTGCTGGGTGAGCTGGATGAGCGGGCCGGGGAGGCTGGTCGGCCGTCGTTTATGAAGGTCACCCCCTCCCATCTGGGGTTGTTGGAGGCGCTGCCCGAGGAGGTGTCGCCGTCGGGGACGTTGATCACCGGTGGTGAGGCGCTGGTGGGTGAGGCGCTCGCGTCGTGGCGGGCCGCGCATCCGGATGTGACGGTGGTCAATGCGTACGGTCCCACCGAGGCCACGGTCAACTGCGCGGACTACCGCATCGAGCCCGGTGCCGCGGTGGCGGCGGGGCCGGTGCCGATCGGACGGCCGTTCTGGAACACCCGCGCCTATGTCCTGGACGCGTCGTTGCGTCCGGTGCCGCCGGGGGCGGCTGGTGAGCTCTACATCGCCGGTGTGGTTCTGGCGCGGGGCTATTGGCGTCGTGCGGATCTGACGGCGGAGCGTTTCACCGCCGACCCTTACGGCCCGGTGGGTGCGCGGATGTATCGCACGGGGGATCTGGCGCGCTGGAACGCCGATGGGCAGTTGGTATATGTGGGCCGGGTCGATGACCAGGTCAAGGTGCGTGGGTTCCGGATCGAACTGGGCGAGATCCAGGCCGTCATCAGCGGTCATCCCGAGGTGGCTCAGGTCGCGGTGGTTGTGCGGGAGGACCGGGCCGGGGATCAGCGGCTGGTCGCCTATATGGTGGCGGACGACACGGTTTCCGAATCGGGGTTGCGGGAGCATGCCGCTGCCCTGCTGCCGGATTACATGGTGCCGTCGGCGTTCGTCGCCCTCTCCGAACTTCCGCTGACACCGAACGGGAAGCTGGACCGGCGCGCCCTGCCCGCGCCCGACTACGGCCCTGAGGGTACGAAAGGCCGCGCCCCGCGTTCGCCCCGCGAGGAGGTCCTCTGTGGTCTGTTCGCCGAGGTGCTTGGCCTGGAGTCCGTCACCATCGATGACGACTTCTTCCGTCTCGGTGGCCACTCCCTGCTGGCGACCAAGCTGGTCAGCCGGATCCGTAGCGTGATGGGCGAAGAGCTGCCCATCCGGCAGCTCTTCGAGACCCCCACCGTCGCGGGCATCTCCACCCTCCTGGACCGGACGGCCCTCGCCACCTCCACCGCCCGCCCTGCCCTGACCGCGACCGCGCGCCCGTCCCGCGTCCCCGTCTCGTACGCGCAGGCCCGCCTCCGCTTCCTCGACCTGCTGGGCGACGGAAGCACCGCCTACAACGCCCCCGGTGCACTGCGGCTGACCGGACCACTGGACCGGGAGGCGCTGCGGCTGGCGCTGGGCGATGTGGTGGCACGCCATGAGAGCCTGCGCACCGTCTTCGCCGAGGACGAAGAGGGCTTCACCCAGATCGTCCTGGAGCCGCGCCACGCCGTGATCGACCTCGGTGTGCGGACGGTGGACGAGGCCCGGCTCGAGGCGGAGCTCACCGCCGAGGCCCGGCATGTCTTCGACCTGTCCCATGAACCACCGCTGCGGGTCACGCTGTTCGAACTGGGGCCGGACGAGCACGTACTCCTGCTGCTCCTGCACCACATCGCGGGTGACGGCTGGTCGATGCGGCCGCTGGCACGCGATGTGGCGACGGCGTACACGGCGCGCGTCGAAACGGGCGAGGCCCCGCGCTGGCAGCCGCTGCCGGTGCAGTACGCCGACTACAGCCTCTGGCAGCGGGCGGTCCTGGGCCGGGAGGACGACCCCGACAGCGAGCTCTCCCGCCAGCTCGCCTACTGGACCACCGTGCTCGCGGGCATCCCTGATGAACTCGCGTTGCCCGCCGACCGGCCGCGCACCGACGAGCTGACGCAGCGCGGCGGCCAGGATTCCTTCCACATCCCCGCCGAGCTCCATCAGGCGCTGTACGGACTGGCCCGCAAGACCCGCTCCAGCCTGTTCATGGTGTTGCAGGCCGGGCTCGCGGCGCTGCTGACCCGGCTCGGCGCGGGCACCGACATCCCCATCGGCACACCGATCGCCGGCCGCACCGACACGGCCGTGGAGGAACTGGTCGGGTTCTTCGCCAATACGCTGGTGCTGCGCACGGACACCTCGGGCGATCCGACGTTCAACGAGCTGATCGAGCGGGTCCGGGAGCGGAGCCTGGCGGCGTACGCACACCAGGACCTGCCGTTCGAGCGGCTGGTCGAGGTGGTCAACCCGGAGCGCTCGCTCTCCCGGCACCCGCTGTTCCAGGTGTCGCTGTCCCTCCACCACACCGACCCCCGGGCCACGGTCGCCGAGGTCGCCCGGCTGCCGCGGCTCGCCGTGGAGTTGCAGCGGCTGCCGATCGAGGACACCAAGTTCGACCTCAACTTCGAGCTGACCGAGCGGTTCGACGACGCGGGGAGGCCCGTCGGCATCGCCGCCGACCTGGAGTTCAGCGCCGAACTCTTCGACCCGCGCACGGCCCGCTCCCTCCGCGAACGCTACCTGCGGCTGCTGACCGCCATGGCCGGGGAACCGGACCGGCGGGTCTCCGAGGCCGGGATACTCGACGCGGCCGAGCGTACGGCCGTCCTCGAGGAGTGGAGCGACATCCGGCGCCCCGGTGTCGCCGCTGTGCTGTCCCGCGTGGAACTGCCCGACGGGGTGCGCGGCACCCGGGTCCATGTGCTGGACGAGACGCTCCGCCCGGTGGCTCCCGGTGTTCCGGGGCAGCTGTACGTGGCGTACGAGGCCCCGGCCGGCCGGGACGGCGCCGATGCCGCCGACGCCGGGCGGCCGCTCCCGTGCCCCTTCGACCACGGCAGCGTGATGCACCGCACGGGCCGAACGGCCCGCTGGTCCCACGACGGGGAGCTGCGGCTGGTCGAGACCCCCGCCGGGCGTCCGGGCGAGGTCACCGCGCCCGACCGGCGGACCGAGCCGTACCGTGCGCCGCGCTCCCCGCGCGAACAGATCCTGTGCACCCTCTTCGCGGAGATGCTGGGTGTCCCCTCCGTGGGCATCGACGAGGACTTCTTCGCCGGCGGCGGCCATTCCCTGTCCGCCGTACGGCTGCTCAGCCGGGTGCGCTCGGTGCTCGGTGTGGAGATCTCCATCCGCCGGCTCTTCGAGACTCCGACCGTGGCCGGTCTGTCCGCGGTGCTCGACGAGGCGTCCGGCGCCCGGCCGCCCGTGACCCCGGCCCCGCGCCCGCCGCGCGTTCCGCTCTCGTACGCCCAGCAGCGGCTGTGGTTCCTGCACAACCTGGAGGGCCCCAGCGCCACCTACAACATCCCGGTCACCCTGCGGCTCGTCGGCACCCTTGACCGCACCGCGCTGCGCCTGGCGATAGGTGACGTCGTCGCACGCCACGAGAGCCTGCGCACGCTGTTCGCGCAGGAGACGGCGGAAGGGACCGGCGCGCGGCAGGTCATCCTGCCCGCCCGGCAGGCGCGACCGGAGCTGATCGAGGAGACGGTCGCCCCCGAGGAACTGGACGACAGGGTGCGGGCCGCGGCCTCCCACCCGTTCGACCTCACCCGTGAACTCCCCGTCCGTGGCTGGCTGTTCACCACACCCACCGGGGAGTGCGTCCTCGTCCTGGTGGTCCACCACATCGCGGGCGACGGCTGGTCGCTCGGCCCGCTGGCCCGCGATCTGTCGTCCGCGTACACGGCGCGCGTCGAAACGGGCGAGGGCCCGCGGTGGCGGCCGCTGCCGGTGCAGTACGCCGACTACACCCTGTGGCAGCGCGAGGTGCTCGGTGCCGAGGACGACCCGGACAGCGAGATCTCACGCCAACTCGCCCACTGGAAGCAGGCACTCGCCGGTCTCCCGGAAGAGCTGGAGCTGCCCGCCGACCGGCCCCGGCCACCGCGCCAGTCCCACCAGGGCGGACGCGTCACCTTCGAGGTTCCCGCGGAGCTCCACGCGGGCCTCGCCCACCTGGCGCGCGACACCCGGTCGAGCCTGTTCATGGTGGTGCAGGCCGCCCTGGCGACGCTGCTGACCCGCCTCGGGGCCGGTACCGACGTGCCGATCGGCAGCCCCATCGCGGGGCGCACCGACGCCGCCGTGGAGGACCTGGTCGGGTTCTTCGTCAATACGCTGGTGCTGCGCACCGACACCTCGGGCAACCCCGCCTTCACCGAACTCGTCGGCCGGGTCCGCGAGACGAACCTCGGCGCCTACGCACATCAGGACCTGCCGTTCGAGCGGCTCGTCGAGGTGCTCAGCCCCGTCCGCTCGCTCGCCCGCCACCCCCTGTTCCAGGTGCTGCTGGGGTTCGACAACAACCAGGACGCCCTCGAAGTGCTGAGGCTGCCGGGCCTGACCATGGACGTACGGGCCCAGGAGACCGGACGCGCCAAGTTCGACCTCGCGTTCTTCTTCGACCAGACCTATGGGCCCGCGGGCGAGCCGACCGGTATGCACGCCGCGGTCGAGTACAACGCCGACCTCTTCGACCGGGAGACCGCCGACGGCTTTGCCGATCGTCTGCTGCGGGTACTCGAAGGCGTCGCGGCCGCCCCGGACCGTCCCATCGGGCAGCTCGACATCCTGACGCCCGCCGAAGCCCGGCACATCCTGCGGGACTGGAACGGGACCTCGCACGAGGTGCCGCCGGAGACCGTGCCCGCCCTGTTCGAGCGGCAGACCGCCGAGGTGCCCAGGGCCACCGCGCTGATCTCCGAGGGCACCACCCTCGCCTACGAGGAGCTCAACGCCCGGGCCAACCGGCTGGCCCGGCTCATGGCCGCCGAGGGCATCGGGGCGGAGGACGTCGTGGCGATCGCCCTGCCCCGGTCGGCGGAGATGATCGTCTCCCTGGTCGCCGTCCTCAAGACGGGCGCCGCCTACCTCACCCTCGACACCTCGGCCCCCGAGCAGCGGCTGCGCGCCATTCTCGACGACTGCGCGCCCCGCGCCCTGATCACCGACGCGGCCACCCGCCCCCTCCTGGGCACCGGCCCGGCCCGCTGCCTCGTCCTGGACGACCCGGCCACCGTACGGGCACTCGCCGACGCCCCGACGGCCGATCTCACGGACGACGACCGCGTACGCCCGCTCGACCCGCGCCACCCGGCGTACGTCGTCTACACCTCGGGCTCCACCGGGACCCCCAAGGGTGTGCTGATGCCCATGGCGTCGCTGATGAACCTGCTCGCCTGGCACACCGGCACCTACAGCGGCGGCGTCGGCACCCGCACCGCCCAGTTCCTCGCCGTCGCCTTCGACTTCGCGGTACAGGAGATCCTCCAGGCGCTGGTGGCGGGCAAAACACTCGTCCTGCCCGAGGAACACGTCCGGCGCGACGCCTACGAACTGGTCCGCTGGATCGCCCGGCACGGTGTCAATGAGCTGTTCGCGCCCACTTTGATGATCGACGCGGTGCTCGCGGCCGCCGAGGACCGCGGCGAACCACTGGACTCGCTCACCGACATCTTCCAGGGCGGCGAACAGTTCCGGCTCAGCGGCGAGCTGCGCCGGTTCTGCGCCGGCGACTGGCGCCACATGGCACACAACATCTACGGACCGGCCGAGACCCACGCGGCCACCTCCACCACGCTCCCCGAGGACACCGACGAGTGGCCGTCGTCCGCGTCCATCGGCCAGCCGCTGTGGAACGCCCAGGTCCATGTGCTCGACGCACATCTGCGGCCGGTGCCGCCCGGTGTGCGCGGCGAGCTCTACATCGGCGGCGCCCAACTGGCCCGCGGCTATCTGAACCGGCCCGGCCGCACCGCGGAACGCTTCGTCGCCGCCCCGTTCGGCGCCCCCGGCTCCCGGATGTACCGGACCGGCGACATCGTGTGCTGGAACCGCCTCGGGCAACTGGAGTTCCTGGGGCGCGCCGACGACCAGGTGAAGATCGGCGGTTTCCGCGTCGAACCCGGCGAGGTCGAAGCCGTGCTCGGCGACCATCCGGACGTCGACACCGCGGTCGTCGTCACCCGCGAGGACACCCCCGGGGTGACCCGGCTGGTCGCCTACGTCGTACCGGAAGGCGCCCACGACGAGGCCGACCTCGCCCCCACCCTGCGCACCCACCTCGAACGGCAGCTGCCGCACTACATGGTCCCGTCGGCCGTCACGGTCCTGTCGGAACTGCCCCTCACCGTCAACGGAAAGCTCGACCGGCGCGCGCTTCCCGCCCCCGTCGCGGACCGCGACGGCACGGACCGGCGGGGGCCGCGCACCGAGCGGGAGAAGGCGCTGTGCGGGCTGTTCGCCGAGGTGCTGGGGCTGGACGGGGTCGGTATCGACGACGGCTTCTTCGACCTCGGCGGCGACAGCATCATGTCCATC
>NZ_JBEZNG010000071.1:0-8403 GCF_040653035.1 Streptomyces malaysiensis subsp. malaysiensis | reverse complement strand
CCGCCACACCTCCGCCAACGACACCATCACCGCCCACAACACCGGCTGCACCACATCCACCCGACCCAACGCCACCTCATCACCCAACACATCCACCAACGACCACCCCACAAACGGCCCCAACGCCGCCTCACACTCCGCGATCCGCCCCGCGAACACCGACGACGACTCCAGCAACCCAGCAGCCATCCCCACCCACTGCGAACCCTGACCCGGAAACACCATCACCACCCGATCACCCCGCCCCACAACGCCCCGCACCACCCCCGAACCACCCGACACCACCGCCCCCAACCCACCCACCAACTCCCCACCCGAACCACCCAACACCACCGCACGATGCTCAAACCCCGACCGAGACACCACCAACGAAAAACCCACATCAACAGGCGACACGTCAGAACGATCCACCAAGTGATCCACAAGCCGCACCGCCTGCCCACGCAACGCCTCCACCGAGCGGCCCGACACCACCCACGGCACCACCGGCACATCACCCGCAACCGGCGGCACCACCTCAACGGCACCAGCCGACTCGGGAGCCTGCTCAAGAATCACATGCGCGTTCGTCCCACTCATGCCGAACGACGACACACCAGCCCGACGCGGCCGACCCACCTCGGGCCACTCCCGCGCCTCCGTCAACAGCCGAACATCACCCGCATCCCACTCCACATGCGGCGTCGGCTCATCCACATGCAGCGTCCGCGGCAACACCCCATGCCGCATCGCCATCACCATCTTGATCACACCCGCCACACCCGCAGCAGCCGCGGAGTGCCCCATATTCGACTTGATCGAACCCAGCCACAGCGGGCGCTCCGGATCCCGACCCTGCCCATACGTCGCCAACAACGCCTGCGCCTCAATCGGATCACCCAACGTCGTCCCCGTGCCGTGGGCCTCCACCGCATCCACATCCACCGGAGACAACCCCGCACTCGCCAACGCCCCCAAAATCACCCGCTGCTGCGACGGACCATTCGGCGCCGTCAAACCATTCGACGCACCATCCTGATTCACCGCACTGCCCCGCACCACCGCCAACACCGGGTGACCGTTGCGCCGCGCGTCCGACAACCGCTCCAACACCACCACACCCACACCCTCAGACCACCCCGTACCATCCGCCGCACCCGCAAACGACTTGCACCGACCATCCGGAGCCAGCCCACGCTGACGACTGAACGCCACAAACGCTTCCGGAGTGGACATGACCACGGCACCGCCCGCGAGTGCGAGCGTGGACTCGCCCTGCCGCAGCGACTGGCAGGCAAGGTGCAGGCTGACGAGCGACGACGAGCACGCCGTGTCCACCGTGACCGCAGGGCCCTCCAACCCCAGCACATACGAGATACGGCCCGAGATCACACTGGCCGCACCGCCTGTCAGCAGCTGCCCCTCCACACCCTCCGCCGCCGCGGATGCCATGAGGGCTCCGTAGTCCTGGCCGGTGGTGCCCATGAAGACGCCGGTCCGGCTGCCCCTCAACGTTTCGGGGTCGACTCCGGCTCGCTCGAACGCCTCCCACGAGGTCTCCAGCAGCAACCGCTGCTGCGGATCCATCGCCAACGCCTCACGCGGCGAAATCCCGAAAAACCCCGGATCGAAATCCGCGACCGAATCGACGAATCCCCCCTCGCGGACGTACGACTTCCCCTCCTGGTCGGGGTCGGGGTCGTACAGCCCCGCTATGTCCCAGCCGCGGTCATCGGGGAAGGCCGACACCGCGTCCTGACCGGACACGACCAGCCGCCACAGGTCGTCCGGCGAACCGACACCGCCCGGGTACCGGCACCCCGCGCCCACGATGGCGATGAGGTCATCCGCGGCGGTCGGCGACGTTTTCTGTGCCGTTGTGGGTGCCGGAACCGCGGCCATGTGCTCGTCGCCCGACAGTTCCTCCACGAGCATGTCCACGAGGGAGTTCGGTGTCGGGTGGTCGAAGACCAGCGTCGCCGGGAGGCGCAGTCCGGTGGCCTCGCGCAACCGGTTGCGCAGTTCCACACCGGTGAGCGAATCGAAGCCGAAGTCCCTGAACGCCCGCCCGGAGTCCATCGCGTCAGCGGAGGCGTGACCCAGCACGCTCGCGGCCGTGGAGCGCACGAGCTCCGACACCACGCGGCGGCGCTCCGCCTCCGGCGCACCGGCCAGCCGGCGCAGCAGGGGCGAGTCGGTGCCGGAGCCCGAGGCCGCCGTACGACGACCGGGGCCGCGGACCAGTCCACGCAGAAGTGGAGGTACGGCACCGGCGTCGGCGCGGCCGCGCAAGGCCGTGCCGTCCAGGTCGGCGGCCAGCAGGCTGGTCTCGCCACTCGCGAGGGCGCTGTCCAACAGCGCGGGGCCGTCTTCCGGACCCGGCGGCATGATTCCGTAGCCCGGTTCGCGTGGTCCCCGGGCAAGCGACAGCGCGGGCAGGCCCCGCGCCTCGCGCTGCCGGGCGAGCGCGTCATGGAACGCGCTCGACGCGGAATCCATGTCGGACACCAGCACAAAGGCGGACAGACTTTGTTCACGGGTGAGTTCATGCAGATCGCTCACCATGCGGATTTCGTCGGCCAGTAGCGCGGCCACCCGCTCCTGTGGCAGCGTCGACAGGGCCTCCCAGCCGTCGGCGGCGCCCGAGTGCACGATCGTGGTGACGGGATGCTCTTCGGGTACGGACGCCAGCAGGTCTGCCAGGGCGGCACGGTCGGCGGCCTCGCCCGCCACCACCTGGAGACCAGCGCCGGCCTCCGCCAGCTCCTGTCGCAGCTCGGTCACGCTGACATCGCCGGTACGGGCGGCCATGGCCACGTGCCGTATGCCGCCACTGGTGACCAGGTCCCGGGCCACGGAGGCAGTGAACTCGTCCACCTCACCGGTGATCACGGCCGTGCCCACGAGTGCGTTCCGCTCCTCGCGGTCCCGCACCGTCGTCCCGGCTGCCTTCTGGGGCATCAGGACACGGGCCAGCCGGGGCACGAATGTCCTGCCCGATCGGATGGCGACCTGCCGCTCGTCACCGTTGAACACGTCGGGCAGCCGACGCAATGACTCGACGTCGGCATCGATGTCGACGAGCGCAACGCGGCCGGGATGCTCCGCCTGTGCCGCCCGCGCCAAGCCCCATACCGACGCGGCGGCCGGGTCGGGGGCCTCGCCGTCCGCGCTCCGTGAGACCGGCACCGCGCCTCGGGTGACCACCACCACTCGGCGTACGGCGCACCCGTCATCGGCCAGCACGGCCCGCAGCACACCGAGCACCTCGCCGGCCGAGGCGGTGAGGGACGACACCACGAGAATGTCGGGAACGGGCCCGCCCTCGAGGGTTCCGCCCTCGGCGTTGTCATCGGCCGACGACAACCGATCGCTGGGAATGACGTCTGCCACCACTCCCGCCGCCGCCAGGGCCGCCACCAGGCCGGTCGGCCGAACGCCGATCTCGCTCGCGCTATCGCTCTTGTTCTCGCTCTCGTTCAGCAGGGCCCATCGGCCCGGCGCCTCATGGCGGTCCTCGGTGGGAAGGCTCATAGCGCTATTCGCGGCGATGTCTGCCGAGACGTCCGCTGACGTGTCGGTCCACTCCAAACGGAGCAGAGCGCGACGGTGTCCCGGTCGGGCGGAGCCGATCGCGTCCGGTGTGACTGCTCGCAGCATCAGCGAGTCCACCGAGGCCACGGGAGCCCCGGTGCCGTCGGCCACCCGCAGCGATACGGCGTCGTGCCCCACTCGCGTCAGCCGTACCCGGAGCTCCGTCGCACCCGTGGCGTACAACGACACACCGTTCCAGGAAAAGGGCATCCGCGGACCGCCCGTCGACTCGTCGTCGAAGAAACGGCCCAGGCCCATGGCCTGGAGGGCGGCGTCGAGCAACGCAGGGTGCAGGCCGAACGACTCAGCATCGGCACCGCAGTCCTCCGGGAGGGCGACCTCTGCGAACACCTCGCCCGCCTCGCCGCTGGAGCGCCAGGCTGCCCGCACCCCCTGAAACACCGGGCCGTAAACCACTCCGACCTCGCGCAACCGGTCGTAGAGGCCGTCCACGGACACCGGCAGGGCACCTGCCGGTGGCCACTGCGTCATCGCGGCCGTTTCGGCTGTCGCGGCCCGCGAGTGCCGTTGTGCCGGAGTCTGCTCGTCGGACGGGATCAGCACACCGGTGGCATGACTGGTCCACGCCTGGTCGTCGGACTCGTCAGCCGGACGCGAGTGGATCGTCAGCGGCCGCCCTCCAGCCGTGTCCGCCGCCCCGACCGAGACCTGGACCTGAACGCCACCCCGCTCGGGGATCATCAGAGGGGCGTGCAGGGTGAGCTCCTCGACCCGGTCGCACGCGACATGATCGCCCGCCTGTACGGCCAGCTCCACGAACGCGGTGCCCGGCAGGATGGCCCGGCCCATCATGGTGTGGTCGGCGAGCCAGGGATGCGATCGCACGGCCAGTCTGCCCGTCAGGACGACTCCGCCCGTGTCCGGGACCCGAACCACCGCACCCACCAGCGGATGCCGGACGGGGTCGAGGCCGACGCACGACACGTCACCGGCATCGGGATCGGCATTCGTGGCGAGCCAGTAGCGCTGGCGCTGGAACGCGTACGTCGGCAGATCGACGTACTGATGCGGACCGGGAACCAGGGCCGTCCAATCCACCTCCACTCCCGACGCATACAGCTGGCCGAGGGCCAGGACCGCGGACTCCGGTTCCGGACGAACCTTACGCAACATCGGCACCACCACCGTGCCCGCGTCCCCGTCACCATCACCGTCGCCGTCGCCGTCGCCGTCGCCGTCCAGGCATTCATGCACCAGAGACGTCAACGCCCCGCCCGGCCCCAGTTCGACGAATCGCGTCACACCCCGCTCACGAAGACACTTCACCCCATCGGCAAACCGCACCGTCTCCCGCACATGCGCCACCCAATACCCCGCCGAACACAACTCCTCGCCGGCAACCTCACCCGTCACATTGGAGACCACCGGAATCCGCGGAAGCGCATACGCGATGTTCTCGGCAACCTGCCGGAACTCCTCCAGCATCGGCTCCATCCGCGACGAATGAAACGCATGACTCACCGGCAGCCGCTTCGTCTTACAACCCCGACCCGCCCACTCCCTGGCAACCTCCAGAACCGCATCCTCATCCCCCGACACCACCACCGAAGAGGAGCTGTTGACCGCCGCAACACTCACCCCTTCGCAGCCCTCGATTGACTCGACAACCTCCGCCTCCCCAGCAGCGATCGCCACCATCGCCCCACCCTCAGGCAACGCCTGCATCAAACGACCCCGCGCCGCCACCAACCGACACGCATCCCCCAGAGAAAACACCCCCGCCACATACGCCGCCACAACCTCACCAATCGAATGCCCCAACAACACATCCGCCCGCACACCCCACGACTCCACCAACCGGAACAACGCCACCTCCACCGCAAACAACCCCGCCTGCGTAAACACCGTCCGATCCAACACCCCACCCCCAGCAGCCAGCACCTCCCGCAACGACACTCCCAAAAGCGGATCGATCTCCCCACACACCTCATCCAACGCCTCCGCGAACACCGGATACGCAGCAGCCAACTCCAACCCCATCCCCACCCGCTGCGACCCCTGCCCCGAAAACACCAACCCCACCTTCCCCGACCCCACCACACCAACGGCCACGTTCACACCCGCGCCACCCTCGGCAAGCGAACGCAAACCCTCCACCAGCCCAACCCGATCCCCCACCACCACCGCACGATGCTCAAACCCCGACCGCCCCGACACCAACGAAAAACCCACATCAACCGAAGAAAGACCATCACGCTCCCGCACGAACCCGGCAAGCCGACCCGCCTGCGCCCGCAACGCCACCGCCGAACGACCCGACACCACCCACGGCACCACCGGCACATCAACCACTGAACAAACCGACTCCGCCTCCGGAGCCTGCTCAAGAATCACATGCGCATTCGTCCCACTGACGCCGAAGGCCGAGATGCCCGCCCGACGCGGATGTTCCGCGTCCGGCCATTCCCGGACCTCGGTCAGCAGCCGTACGTCCCCGGTCGTCCAGTCCACCTGCGGGGTGGGCTCGTCCACGTGCAGTGTGCGCGGCAGCACCCCGTGCCGCATCGCCATCACCATCTTGATCACACCGACGAGTCCCGAAGCGGCCTGTGTGTGACCGATGTTGGACTTCACGGAGCCCAGCCAGAGTGGCCGATCCCGGTCCTGCCCATATGTGGCGAGAAGAGCCTGGGCCTCGATGGGGTCGCCGAGTGTGGTGCCCGTGCCATGGGCCTCCACGGCGTCGACCTGGTCGGCCGTCAGACGGGCGTTGGTCAGTGCCTGTCGGATGACGCGCTGCTGCGAAGGACCATTCGGGGCCGTCAGCCCGTTCGACGCACCATCCTGGTTCACCGCCGAACCCCGCACCACCGCCAGCACCCGACGGCCGTTGCGTACGGCGTCGGAGAGGCGCTCCAGGAGCAGCACCGCGACGCCTTCCCCCCACCCGGTGCCGTCGGCGGCACCGGCGAACGCCTTGCAACGGCCGTCCGGTGCCAGCCCCCGCTGGCGGCTGAACTCAACGAAGGTCTTCGTGGTGGACATCACCGCGACACCTCCGACGAGCGCGAGGGAACTCTCCCTCTGACGCAGCGACTGGGCTGCCATATGCAATGCCACGAGCGACGACGAGCAGGCCGTGTCCACTGTCACGGCGGGGCCTTCGGTGCCCAGCAGATAGGCGATCCGGCCTGAGGTGACGCTGGAGGCGCTGCCGGTCATCAGATAGCCCTCGACGCCCTCGGGCGCGTCTCCGGAATCGGCGCCGTAGCCGGAGTAGGACGCACCGACGAAAACGCCCGCCCGTTCGCCCTTGAGCGTTTTGGGATCGATGCCGGAGCGTTCCAGGGCCTCCCAGGATGTCTCCAGCAGTAAGCGCTGTTGCGGATCCATTCCCAGCGCCTCACGTGGCGAGACCCCGAAGAAGTCCGCGTCGAACTCGGCCGCGTTGTAAAGGAAACCGCCCTCGCGCGCATAGGACCTGCCGACCCGCTCAGGGTCGGGGTCGTACAGCGCCTCGAGATCCCATCCGCGGTCGGTCGGGAATTCCCCCACTGCGTCGCCATCCGACATCACCAGTCGCCACAGGTCTTCCGGCGAGGCGACATCACCCGGGAACCGACAGCTCATGCCGATGATCGCCAGGGGTTCGTGCTCCTGGTCCTCCGCTTCGCGCAGCAATTGGCGAGTCTGGCGAAGGTCGCCCATCACACGCTTGAGATATTCGCGAAGCCTGGCTTCATTCTCCATGGATGTCACCCCTTGAAGCAGCACTTGAAGCGACGCAAGTACATTCCCGATCGGCGGTCATGAGGTGCCGAGTTCCTTATCGATCAGATCGAACATCTCTTCGTCCGTCGTCGGATCGAATGCACGGCCATTGGTCACGTCGACGTCAGCGGATATCGACCCGTCGGACAGTCGCCACAGAAGTCCCTGGAGGCGTGTCCGAACCGTATCTTGCACATCGTCGTCCGTGATTCCCGCAGCAAGCGCTGCTTCCAGCCGATCCAGCTCTTCGAGCACAAGTGGAATTTCCTGATCGTGCTCCGGAAGTAATTCAGTGTGGAGGAGTTCGGTGAGGGCGAGGGGGGTGGGGTGGTCGAAGACCAAGGTCGCGGGCAGGCGCAGCCCGGTGGCCTGGTTGAGACGGTTACGCAGCTCGACAGCGGTCAGCGAATCGAAACCCAGATCCTTGAACGCCCGCTCCGGCTCGACCTCCTCCGCACCCTGATGCCCCAGCACACCCGCCACCTGCGACCGCACCAAATCCAGCAGGAGCCCCTCCCGCTCCGCGGAATCCAGCACCGCCAGCCGATGCCCCAGTTCTGGCACTTCACTCACTGCGTTATCCGCCATAGGCCGTTGCGGGACACGCACCAACCGACTCAGGAACGGTGCCACACCGCCCTCAGCCCTCGCCCGGGCCCGCAGCGCCGGAAGATCCAACCGGGCCGGCACCACCAACGCCTCCCCACCCACCAACGCACGATCAAACAACACCGCCCCCTCAGCGGAGGACAAAGCCCGCATCCCATTCCGCGACATCCGACGCCGGTCCACCACACCCAACCCACCCGTCAAACCACTCACCGACTCCCACAAACCCCACGCCAACGACACCCCCGGCAAACCCCTCCCCCGCCGATACACCGCCAACGCATCCAAAAACGCATTCGCCGCCGCATACGCACCCTGACCCGCCGCACCAAACACCCCCGCCGCACCCGAAAACATCACAAAAGCAGTCAGATCGTCAGTCAACTCATGCAGATTCACCGCCGCATCCACCTTCGGACGCAACACCGCCTCCACACGCTCCACCGTCAACGACCCCAACACACCATCATCAAGAACCCCCGCCGCATG
>NZ_JBEZNG010000070.1:0-8753 GCF_040653035.1 Streptomyces malaysiensis subsp. malaysiensis | reverse complement strand
GGCGGTGACACCCCGGCAGCCAGCTACCTCGACCAGACCAAGGTCCTGGCCGCGGCCGCCGAATCCGGCGCCGACGCCATCCACCCCGGCTACGGATTCCTCTCCGAGAACGCCGAATTCGCCCAGGCCGTCCTCGACGCCGGCCTGACCTGGATCGGCCCCCCGCCCCACGCCATCCGCGACCTCGGCGACAAAGTCGCCGCCCGCCACATCGCCCAGCGCGCCGGAGCCCCCCTCGTCGCCGGCACCCCCGACCCCGTCACCGGCGCGGACGAGGTCGTGGCCTTCGCCGAACAGCACGGCCTGCCCATCGCCATCAAGGCCGCCTTCGGCGGCGGCGGCCGCGGCCTGAAGGTCGCCCGCACGATGGAAGAGGTCCCCGAGCTCTACGACTCCGCCGTCCGCGAAGCCGTGGCCGCCTTCGGCCGCGGCGAATGCTTCGTCGAGCGCTACCTCGACAAGCCCCGCCACGTCGAAACCCAGTGCCTGGCCGACACCCACGGCAACGTCATCGTGGTCTCCACCCGCGACTGCTCCCTCCAACGCCGCCACCAAAAACTGGTCGAAGAAGCCCCCGCCCCCTTCCTGACCGAAGAACAGAACACCCAGCTCTACACCGCCTCCAAAGCCATCCTCAAGGAAGCGGGCTACGTCGGAGCGGGGACCGTGGAATTCCTCGTCGGCAACGACGGCACCATCTCCTTCCTCGAGGTCAACACCCGCCTCCAGGTGGAACACCCGGTCACCGAAGAGGTCACCGGCATCGACCTGGTCCGCGAGATGTTCCGCATCGCCGACGGCGAGGCCATCGGCTACGACGACCCGCAGGTACGCGGCCACTCCTTCGAATTCCGCATCAACGGCGAGGACCCGGGCCGCAACTTCCTGCCCGCCCCCGGCACGGTAACCTCCTTCATCCCGCCCGCCGGGCCCGGCGTCCGGCTCGACGCGGGCGTGGAATCCGGCAGCGTCATCGGCCCCGCATGGGACTCCCTGCTGGCCAAGCTGATCGTCACCGGCGCCACCCGCGCCCAGGCCCTCCAGCGCGCCGCGCGTGCCCTGGCCGAGTTCCAGGTCGAGGGCATGGCCACCGCGATCCCCTTCCACCAGGCGGTCGTGACCGACCCGGCGTTCACCAGCGAGCCCTTCACCATCCACACCCGCTGGATCGAAACCGAGTTCCACAACACCATCACCCCCTTCACCCCCACCGGCACCGACGAGGCCGAGGAGTCCACCGGCCGCGAGACCGTCGTGGTCGAGGTCGGCGGCAAACGGCTCGAAGTCTCGCTGCCCGCCTCCCTGGGCGTGGCCACCGCCCCCGCCGGCGGCTCGAAGAAGCCCAAGCGCAAGGCGGTCAAGAAGTCAGGCTCCGCCGCCTCCGGCGACGCCCTCGCCTCCCCCATGCAGGGCACCATCGTCAAGGTCGCCGTCAACGAGGGCGACACCGTCGCCGAAGGCGACCTCATCGTCGTCCTGGAAGCCATGAAGATGGAACAGCCCCTCAACGCCCACCGCGCCGGCACCGTCAAGGGCCTGGCCGCCGAGGTCGGCACATCCATCACCTCGGGCGCGGTCATCTGCGAGATCAAGGACTGACCCGGACCACCGCACATACCAAGACGGCGGGCCCCGGCCGGAAGATTCCGGCCGGAGCCCGCCGTCTTCGTCCGTCCCGGCTCAGCGGCCGCGCACCACGTCCTGGGGGAAGGTCAGCTGGCCGTTCATCCACCGCAGGGCCGTGGGCAGTTCACGGCGCCAGGTGCGGAAGTTGTGGCTGCCCCGGTCCAGGATGATCGACTGCGCGCTCATCGGCGGCCGGACCGCGGCCAGGAACTCGCGCGTGGCGCCGTAGTCGGACTCGCCGCGGCGGCTGGAGGCGACCAGCACCGACACCTGCGGCTGGGGCAGATGGCGCAGCCGCCACAGCAGATCGTGCTCCCGCTTTCCGCGCTCGCCCTCCGGGCCCCGGCCGAAGAGGTCGCCGGTGGTGGGGTCGTTGACCACGCGGTAGTCGGGCGACAGGGCCACCGCCGCGCTGTAGACCCGGGGGTGACGGAGGGTCAGCTGAAGGGCGCAGGTGCCGCCCGAGGAGTAGCCCAGGACGCCCCAGGCGCTGGGGTCATGGCCGATCCGGTAGTGCTCCCGCAGCGCCTCGGGCAGGTCCTCGGCGAAGTAGGTCTCGGCCCGGGGGCCGCCGGGGACGTCCACACATTCGGTGTCGCGGGGCGGGGCGATGGTGGGCCGCACCATCACGATGACCGCCGGCTGCGACACCCCGGCGCGGATCAGCCCGCCCGCGGTCTGGGGCAGCCGCAGATGCTGGGCCAGCAGGAAGGATCCCCCGGGATAGCCGCTGATCGCCACGATCACCGGGAAGCGCTGCCGGGCGTACTGGCGCTGGAAGTACTGCGGCGGCAGATAGACGTACGCAGGGTTGGCCACCTGGCTGCGGCGGCCCAGGATCCGCACCGACTCGACCTTCCCGGCCCGGTCCGGGGGCCCGCTCGGCAGCCCGTGCACCGCATTCAGCCCCTGCGGCGGTGCGGGCCGCACCAGACCGCCCGACTCCCCGACCGGCCCCGCGGCGCCGCCCTGCACATGGGACAGGGCTGCCGGGGCCGCCTCGTCCGCGCCCAGCAGTTCGTCCCAGGACCCATAGAACTGGAAGGTGCTGTTCACCGCGAGGGCCAGCGCGGCCACGATCGCGCACTGGGTCACCGCGAGGGAGGCCAGCCGGCCCAGCCAGGCCCGCACGCCCCGGCCCGCGAACCGCGGCCACAGCCAGAGCGTCAACCCCGCGCATCCCGCGGCGAGGGCGATCGTCACATACTCGAGTGATCGACTGGTCAGTCCCATGGCTCTTCCACTCCGCCGCACCGCAACACACGGTGCCATCGCCCTGTTTGATGGCATTCGCGATGCCCGCGTTGCCTGGCCAGTCCGTGCCTCCGGTCACGAAATGGCATGCTTGACTCACGGGCAGCCACGGCAGGGAGGACCGCGATGGCGATCGAGACAGCCACGGCGCAGACGCCACCGCGCCCCATGCGCGCCGACGCGCGCCGCAACTACGAGCGGCTGCTTGCCGAGGCGCGCACGGCCTTCACCCAGCACGGTACCGACGCTTCGCTTGAGGACATCGCACGCCGCGCGGGAGTCGGCATCGGCACGCTCTACCGCCACTTCCCCAACCGCACCGCGCTGATGGGCGCGGTCTTCCAGGGCGAGATATGCGCCCTGCTGGAGCGGTCGCGGGAGCTGGCCAAGGCGCCGCGGCCGTGTGAGGCGCTGATCGACTGGCTGCGCGCCATCGTGGACCACGCCAGCACCTACCGCGGGCTCTCCCAGGCCCTGATGGCGTGCTCGGCGGACGAGACCTCGGAGCTGTCCCGCGGCTGTGGTGTGCCGCTGCGCGAGGCGGGCAGCGAACTGCTCGCCCGCGCACAGCAGAGCGGTGCCGTGCGGTCCGATGTGGTCATCGCCGATCTGATGCAGCTCACCAACGCGATCGCGCTGGCCGTGGAGCAGTCGCCGGACGACCCGGAGCTGGCCGACCGGCTGCTGGCGCTGGCCTTCACCGGCCTCAAGGCCCGCTGACACCCGTCGGCGACCACGCGCCACAGGGGTCCGGCGGAGCCGCATATCGATACTTTCCCTTCTCCGCCCCTTCCCACGGCACCGCTATGCGGCTCCGCCACATGGCAAGGGCCTCGCCCCTGGACCCAGCGGTCTTGGGCGGAGCCCCGCCTTCCAGCCCCTCCGGCCGTTGAGGAGCGGGGTCTGGGGCGGAGCCCCGGTTGAGGGAAGGGGCGGGGAGGGGGAGCATCGATATGCGGCTCCGCCGCGTGGCGCGCCGCAGGCATCACGATCCGGCAGCCAGTCGCTAGCGACGGCGTGGCGCCAGATCCGCCACCCGCCCCGGCTGCTCCGCCAGCGGCACCGCGGTGCGCAGCTGGGCGGAGCCGGGACCGCCCGGTGGATGGGGATGGTTGCGGCGCGGCCCCGGCAGCGGCAGGCCCTCCTCGCCGCCACGGCCCTGGGTCGGGCCCATGCGCCCCGACTGGCGCCCCGCGGAACCACCGCCCTCACCGCCCCCGGCCGGGCCGGACCCCGCGCCCGGCCCGGCCACGGCGATCTGAACCCCCTGGTCCGCGAGGGCCTGGAGCTCGGTCAGGGCGCGGTCGTCATGGCCGGGCGGCTCATCGGTCACCAGCCGTGTGATCACATCGGTGGGCACCGTCTGGAACATGGTGTCGGAGCCCAGCTTCGTATGGTCGGCGAGCACGACCACCTCCGCCGCGGCCTGGACCAGCGCCCGGTCGACGCTGGCCGAGAGCATGTTGGAAGTGGACAGGCCGCGCTCGGCGGTCAGCCCGCTGCCGGACAGGAAGGCGCGCGAGACCCGCAGCCCCTGGAGGGACTGCTCGGCGCCGCTGCCGACCAGGGCGTAGTTGGAGCCGCGCAGGGTGCCGCCGGTCATCACGACCTCGACCCGGTTGGCGTGCGCCAACGCCTGTGCGACCAGCAGGGAATTGGTGACCACGGTCAGCCCCGGAACCCGCGCGAGCCGGCGGGCCAGCTCCTGTGTGGTGGTTCCGGCGCCTACGACGACGGCCTCGCCCTCCTCGACGAAACCGGCCGCGAGATCGGCGATGGCCGTCTTCTCCGCGGTCGCTAGATGGGATTTCTGCGGGAAGCCGGACTCCCTGGTGAATCCGCCCGGCAGCACCGCACCGCCGTGCCGGCGGTCGAGCAGTCCTTCTGCCTCCAGCGCCCGCACATCACGCCGTACGGTCACTTCGGAGGTCTGGACGACGCGGGCGAGCTCCCGGAGCGACACCGCTCCGTTCGCACGCACCATTTCAAGGATCAATTGGCGACGTTCAGCAGCGAACACGAAACTGACAGTAACGCCCACGACCGTCTGTTTTCAGCAGCTTGCACCAATTAGCAGAAGTTGTACTTCTGTGAGGGTACGAAGTGCTATAAGAACCGGGTCTATGACTCTTCCTGAGTCTTCCGGGTGTGCAACTGCCGCGCCACCTCGGCGATCGAACCGGACAGCGACGGGTAGACCGTGAACGCGTTGGCGATCTGCTCCACCGTCAGATTGTTGTCGACCGCGAGCGAAATCGGGTGGATCAGCTCGCTCGCCCGCGGCGCGACCACCACCCCGCCGACCACGATGCCGGTGCCCGGACGGCAGAAGATCTTGACGAAGCCGTCCCGGATGCCCTGCATCTTCGCCCGCGGATTGCGCAGCAGCGGCAGCTTCACCACCCGGGCGTCGATCTTCCCGCCGTCCACGTCCGCCTGTGAGTAGCCGACCGTGGCGATCTCGGGGTCGGTGAAGACGTTCGCGGAGACCGTCTTCAGGTTCAGCGGGGCCACCGCGTCCCCGAGGAAGTGGTACATCGCGATCCGGCCCTGCATCGCCGCCACCGACGCCAGCGCCAGCACCCCGGTGCAGTCACCGGCCGCGTAGATGCCCGGCGCGCTGGTCCGGGACACCTTGTCGGTCAGGACGTGCCCC
This sequence comes from Streptomyces malaysiensis subsp. malaysiensis, assembly GCF_040653035.1. Classification (NCBI taxonomy): domain Bacteria; kingdom Bacillati; phylum Actinomycetota; class Actinomycetes; order Kitasatosporales; family Streptomycetaceae; genus Streptomyces; species Streptomyces malaysiensis. Next base: position 3,217 of record NZ_JBEZNG010000070.1, on the reverse strand, counting down.
GACTCCGCCAGCTTGACCCCGGCCTCCTCCAGACCGATGTCCGCCGAGTTCGGGATCGAGCCGACCGCCATCAGACAGTGGGTGCCGGAGATGACCCGCCCGTCCGAGAGCGTGACATCCACCCGGTCCCCCACCCGCTTGGCGGCCTGCGCCCGCGACCGGGACATCACGTTCATCCCCCGGCGCCGGAAGACGTCCTCCAGCACCGCCGCCGCGTCCGGGTCCTCGCCCGGCAGCACCCGGTCCCGGCTGGAGACCAGCGTGACCTTCGACCCCAGCGCCTGGTACGCGCCCGCGAACTCCGCGCCCGTGACACCGGAGCCGACCACGATCAGCTCCTCGGGGAGCTCGTCCAGGTCGTACACCTGCGTCCAGTTCAGGATCCGCTCGCCGTCCGGCTTCGCGTCCGGGATCTCCCTCGGATGGGCGCCGGTCGCGATCAGCACCGCGTCCGCCACCAGCGTCTGCTCGGTGCCGTCCGCCGCCCGCACGATCACCCGCCGCGAACCGTCCAGCGACTGCTGCGGCGCCACCCGCCCGCGCCCGCGCATGACCCGGCCGCCGGCCCGGGTGACCGAGGCCGTGATGTCGTGGGACTGGGCGAGCGCGAGCCGCTTCACCCGGCGGTTGACCTTGCCGAGATCCACACCGACCACCCGGGCCGCCTGCTCCAGCGGCGGGGTGTCGTCGGCGACGATGATCCCCAGCTCCTCATAGGAAGAGTCGAAGGTCGTCATCACCTCGGCGGTGGCGATCAACGTCTTCGACGGCACACAGTCGGTGAGCACCGACGCCCCGCCCAGACCGTCGCAGTCGACGACGGTCACCTCCGCGCCGAGCTGCGCGGCGACCAGCGCCGCCTCATAGCCGCCGGGTCCGCCACCGATGATCACGATCCGAGTCACATGCCCCATTGTCCCGCACTCGTTCGACAGCCTTCAGCCCGGGGGGTTTCGCGGGGGCGACTGACGTACGAACCTCCCGCCCCGGGGGCCGCATCATCCCTCTCCCGTACCCTCAGACGCATGTCGCTCTACGCCGCGTACGCCGGCAACCTCGACGCGCGGCTGATGTCCCGCCGCGCACCGCACTCCCCACTGCGCGGAACGGGCTGGCTGAACGGCTGGCGCCTCACCTTCGGAGGCGAACAGATGGGCTGGGAAGGGGCCATCGCCACCATTGTGGAGGCGCCGCGCTCCCAGGTCTTCGTCGCCCTCTACGACATCGCGCCCATGGACGAGGACTCCATGGACCGCTGGGAGGGCGTCGGCCTCGACATCTACCGGCGGATGCGGATCCGGGTCCACACCCTGGACGGCGACGAGGCCGCCTGGCTCTACGTACTCAACGGCTACGAGGGCGGACTGCCCTCGGCGCGCTACCTGGGCGAGATCGCCGACGCGGCGGAATCGGCGGGGGCGCCGCACGACTATGTGATGGAGCTGCGGAAGCGCCCCTGCTGAGTCCGGTGTGTCCGGTTGATCGGGTGGGTCCGGTGGGTTTGGGGTTCCGCTTGGGGTCCGGCTCGCTGGGGTCCGGCTGCCCCGGGGCGGGGGCCGTGGGCCGGGGCCTGGGGGCCGACAGTAATGCAACGATCCGAATACCTAGGCGAATGCCGTCTACGCGCGTAGGCAGTAACCGGCTACCCTCGTGCGCGTGAACGCATCAGTTTCTTGGGACAATCAGGGCGACCCGCACGCCGCCGCCGACTCCGCCGCCAATCGCTTGCGCGAGCTGACCGGTGCGGAGACCCATGACGTCGCGCTGGTCCTGGGCTCCGGCTGGGTCCCCGCCACCGACGCCCTCGGGGCGCCCGAGCATGAGTTCCCCGTCACCGAGCTGCCCGGCTTCCCGCCGCCCGCCGTCGCGGGCCATGCGGGCCGGATCCGGTCGTACCGGATCAACGACAAACGGGCGCTGGTCTTCCTCGGGCGTACGCATTACTACGAGGGCCGCGGTGTCGCCGCCGTCGCACACGGGGTACGCACCGCCGTCGCCGCCGGCTGCAAGACCATCATCCTCACCAACGGCTGCGGCGGCCTCCGCGAGGGCATGCGCCCCGGCCAGCCGGTACTGATCAGCGACCACATCAACCTCACGGCCACCTCCCCGATCGTGGGCGCCAACTTCGTCGACCTCACCGACCTGTACTCCCCGCGGCTGCGCGCCCTGTGCCAGCAGATCGACTCGACCCTGGAGGAGGGCGTCTACGCCCAGTTCCCCGGGCCGCACTACGAGACGCCCGCGGAGATCAACATGGTCCGCACCATGGGGGCCGATCTGGTGGGCATGTCCACGACCCTCGAAGCCATCGCGGCGCGCGAGGCGGGCGCGGAGGTGCTGGGCATCTCCCTGGTCACCAACCTCGCGGCCGGGATGACGGGCGAACCCCTCAACCACGAGGAGGTCCTCCAGGCCGGCCGCGACTCCGCCGCCCGGATGGGGAGCCTGCTGGCCCAGGTCCTCGACAGACTCTGACCTGCCGCCGTTCGGGCGGCCCGCTCCCCGTGATGCTGGCCGGTGCTGGTGGTGCTGGTGGTGGCGTCACGGCGTGCTGCGCGGGTACTCACCCCTCAGCCAACTGAACAGCGCATCGCACCCATGAGCGGGCTGGGCCGGGGTGCGCGGCCGGTTGAGTGGTGGGTGCCGGGGGCGGGGCCTCCGGTGCGGCGCCCTGGACCGCATATTTACGTCGCCGACGAACGAAGATCGTTGCGTTGGCCGGAGATTGGCGCCACAAATATGCGACAGCGTCCAGGACACCACACCTCCGACCCCGCCCCCTCCCGTCTCGTCAGCGGCCACCAGCCCGGTGGCACACATCACCTATCCGGCCCCGGACCCCCAGGGGACAGTGGCTGGCAGAGATGGGCACGCCCCGCCCGTCCGACTCCAAACGGCCCGACGGGCCACCGCCCGGACCCAGCCCGGTGCCGGATCGACCGGGCCGCGTCGTGGCCAGCAGTTCCTTCCGCCAGATGAGGACTGCCCCGATGGCTTCACCAATCGCTGGGTGGGGCGGCTCGGAGGACCGGATGTCGGCCCTGGGCCATCGGGAGCCGGGGGGCCGGAGCCGGACAGTGGCTCGCGGGCGCCCTGGGCGGAACGCGGAGCGGGCGGGCGTTCTGTGTCACCGGGGGGCGGTCGCCGACGAGACGGGAGGGGGCGGGGTCGGAGGGGTGGGGTCCTGGACGCTTACGTGTATTTGTGGCGCCAA
>NZ_JBEZNG010000069.1:0-9215 GCF_040653035.1 Streptomyces malaysiensis subsp. malaysiensis | reverse complement strand
ATCGCGGTGGATTACGCCTCGCATTCCGTGCAGGTGGAGGACATTGAGCACACGCTGCTGGAGGATCTGGCCCCGATCAGCCCCCGCGCCGGGGAAGTGCCGTTCTTCTCGACGGTGACCGGGGACTGGACCGATACCGGTGCGCTTGATGCCGGGTATTGGTATCGGAACCTCCGCCACCCTGTCCGTTTCGAGGACGCCATCCGCACGCTGGCCGAGCAGGGCTTCGGGGCGTTCATCGAGGTCAGCGCACATCCGGTGCTGACCATCGGCATACAGGAGACAGTCGCCACCTCAACCGGTCAGGAACCGGCCGTGCTGGGGACCCTGCGCCGGAACGACGGCGGCTGGGGCCGCTTCATGACCGCGCTGGCCCAGGCGTGGACACGCGGTGTCGCGGTCGACTGGACACCGTTGTTCGCCGGTGCGCGCCGGGTCGACCTGCCGACGTATGCGTTCCAGCATCAGCGGTACTGGCTCGAGTCCGCTGTCACGTCCACGTCCACGTCCACCGCCACGACCCCGGCCGGCGACGCGGATGCCCTCGCGGAGTCGAGGTTCTGGGCGGCCGTGGACCGCGAGGACGTGGAGTCGCTGGCCTCGGATCTGAGCGTGGATGACGCGGCGCTGACCGCCGTGGTCCCCGCGCTGGCGACTTGGCGGCAGAGGCAGCGGGCCGACTCCGTGGTGGACTCGTGGCGGTACCGCGTGGTGTGGCGGCCGATAGCCGATCCACCGCGTACCCGGGTGTCGGGCACCTGGCTGGTGGTCGTTCCGGCCGGGCGGCGGAGCGTCTGGGCGTCCGCCATGGCCCGGACGCTGCCCGATGCGCGCTGGTTGGAGTTGTCGGCGGCGGATGCTGATCGGGGGGTTGTGGCGGCGCGGTTGCGGGAGGCGCTGGACGGCGTCGATGGTGCGGTGCCGGTGAGGGTGTTGTCGTTGCTGGCACTGGACGAGGAGCCGCATCCGGAGTATTCGGCGATGCCGTCGGGGCTGGCTCTGACGTTGGCCCTGGTGCAGGCGCTGGCGGACGAGGCCATCGCGGCCCGGCTGTGGTGCGCCACCCAGGGCGCCGTGTCCACCGCGCCCTCGGGAAGCCACGACCCCGTACGCAACGCCGGACAGGCCCTCGTGTGGGGCCTTGGCCGGACCGTCGCCCTGGAACACCCCGAACTGTGGGGCGGCCTCGTCGATGTGCCCGGCCCCGCACACCTGGATGATCGGGCGCTGGGGCGCCTCGCCGGAGTACTCACGGGCATCGCCGTCGGCGACGGCACCGCGCCGCGCCCGGCCATCGAGGACCAGGTGGCGGTGCGCCCGTCCGGCCTGTACGTCCGGCGACTGGTGCGGGGACGGGACGAAGAGACGGCGGGCACCGGCCGGTGGACGCCCCACGGCACGACGCTGATCACCGGAAGCACCGGCGCCCTGGGACCGCGGATCGCCCGTTGGCTGGCCGCCGAGGGAGCCGAGCACCTGGTCCTCGTCAGCCGTCGTGGGCGGGACGCCGCGGGTGCCGCCGAACTGGAAGCCGAGCTGACCGCACTGGGCACCGCTGTCACCTTCGCCGCGTGTGACGTCGCGGATCGCGCCGCTCTGGAGGCACTGGCCGAGCGCTTGCGCCACCAGGCGCCCCCCGTGCGCTCGGTGATGCACGCCGCCGCCGTCATCGAGCTGGAATCGCTGCGCGACACGACCCTGAAGCGGTTCGCCGATGTGCTCGCCGCGAAAGTGGTGGGCGCGCGCCACCTCGACGAGGTCTTCGCCGAGGACACCGTCGAGTCGTTCGTGCTCTTCTCCTCGATCGCCGGGACCTGGGGCAGCGGCGACCACGGCGCCTACTGCGCGGGCAATGCCTTCCTGGACGCCCTGGCGGAACAGCGCCGGGCGGGTGGCCTCCCCGCCACCTCGGTCGCCTGGGGCGTGTGGAACTCGATCGGGTCCGACATCGAGGGCGAGAAGCGGCTCGACCGGCAGGGCCTCCCGGTCATGCGGCCCGACTACGCGCTCGCCGCGCTGCGGGACATCCTGGACCGTGATGAGACGGTGCCGATCGTCGTGGACGTGCGGTGGGAACGGTTCGCCACCGTCTTCACCAGCGAACGGCCCAGCCCACTGCTGCTCGACCTCCCCGAGGCGCGAGCCGTCCTGGCGGCGCGGACCGATCCGGCAGCGGTGGCGTCGCTGGACGAGCATACGGAGCGGTCGGCGCTCGCCAGCAGGCTGGCCGACGTGCCGTCGGCCGAGCGGCGGGACGTGGTGCTCGGCCTGGTGTGCGGACAGGCCAAGGAGGTGTCCGGGCGGACCACGATGGACCCGGACCGGGCCTTCCGGGATGTCGGATTCGATTCACTGATGGCCGTGGACCTGCGCAATCGACTCAGTGAAAGCACCGGCCTGCGGTTGCCCGCCACGCTCGTCTTCGACTATCCGACACCCACCGTGCTGACCGAGCGGCTGCTGGAGGAGGTGTTCGGCGAACCGGCACCGGCCACCCCCGGCACCCCCGTCGCCCCCACGGCGGACCCGGACGAGCCCATCGCCATCGTCGGCATGAGCTGCCGCTACCCGGGCGGGGTGCGCTCGCCCGAGGACTTGTGGCAGCTGATCGTCGCCGATGGCGACGCCGTGTGCCCGTTCCCCTCCGACCGAGGGTGGAACATCGAGGAGCTGTACTCCCCCGGCCCCGACCCCGACCCCGAGCAGCCGGGCGGGGTATACGCCCGCGAAGGCGGATTCCTGCACGACGCCGACCAGTTCGACCCGGGGTTCTTCGGCATCTCGCCGCGCGAGGCGCTGGCCATGGACCCGCAGCAGCGGCTGCTGCTGGAGGCATCCTGGGAGTCGCTGGAGCGGGCGGCCATCGACCCGAGATCCCTCAAGGGCAGCGACACCGGGGTCTTCGTCGGCGTGTCCTTCTCCGGCTACGCCGCGGGTACCGCGGGGGCCTCCGATGCCACCGACGGCTTTCTGGGAACCAGCAACGCCACCAGTGTCGCCTCCGGCCGGATCGCCTATGCGTTCGGGTTCGAAGGGCCGGCGCTCACGGTGGACACCGCCTGCTCATCGTCCCTGGTGGCGTTGCACCTGGCGTGCGAATCGCTGGGCCGGGGCGAGTGCTCGGCGGCGGTGGCGGGCGGCGCGACGATCATGGCCACGCCCGACACCATCGTCGCGTTCAGCCGGCAGCGGGGGTTGGCCGCCGACGGTCGGTGCAAGGCGTTCTCGGCGTCCGCCGACGGTATGGGGCTGGCCGAGGGCGTGGGCGTGGTGGTGCTGGAGCGGTTGTCGGACGCGCGGCGCGAGGGACACAAGGTGCTGGCGGTGGTGCGGGGTTCGGCCATCAACCAGGACGGTGCGTCGAACGGCCTGACCGCGCCGAACGGTCCGTCACAGCAGCGCGTCATACGGCAGGCGCTGACCAACGCGGGCCTGACCGCGGCGGACGTGGACGCGGTGGAGGCCCACGGCACCGGCACCGCGCTCGGCGATCCCATCGAGGCCCAGGCCCTGCTCGCGACGTACGGGCAGGCCCGGGACGCCGCGGACCCGCTGTGGCTGGGCTCGGTGAAGTCGAACATCGGCCACACCCAGTCCGCCTCCGGCGTGGCCGGTGTCATCAAGATGACACTGGCCCTCCAACGGGGCCTCCTGCCGAGGACCCTGCACGTGGACGAGCCGACCCCCTACGTCGACTGGACCGCCGGCGCCGTACGGCTGCTGACCGAGGCGCAGGACTGGCGGGACGACGGACGGCCGCGCCGCGCGGGTGTCTCCTCCTTCGGGATCAGTGGCACCAACGCACATCTCATCCTGGAACAGGCACCCGATGTCCAGGCACACATCCCCGCACCGGACGACACCGTGCCCGACCGGCTCGCGCCGGACGCCGCCACGGGTGCCGAACCGCCCGCCGCGGCCCTCCCCGCCGTTCCGCTACTCGTCTCCGCGCGCTCCGAACGGGCCCTGCGCGCCCAGGCCGGCCGGATCGCCTCCCACCTGGGCCGCGCCACCGACGTTCCACCGGCGGACATGGCCTGGTCGCTGGCGGCCACCCGGACCCACTTCGAACACCGCGCGATGGTGGCCGCGCCGGACCGGAGCGGCCTGCTCGACGGCCTGTCCGCACTGGCGGCCGGTGAACCCACCGCGTCCGGCACGGTGACGGGCACCGTGGGCGACGCCGGTACGGACAGCGGTGCCAAGACCGCCTTCCTCTTCTCCGGACAGGGCTCTCAGCGCATCGGCATGGGCCTTGAACTGGCCGAGGCATACCCCGTGTTCACAGCGGCACTGTCGGACGTGTGCACGGAACTGGACCGTCGGCTCGACCGGAGGCTCCTCGACGTCATCGCCGCCGCCGACGGCGCCCTGGACCGCACGATGTACACCCAGGCAGGGCTGTTCGCCGTCGAGGTGGCCCTCTACCGCCTCCTCGAATTCTGGGGCGTGGCACCCCAGTTTCTGCTGGGACACTCCATCGGCGAGCTGTCCGCCGCGCATGTGGCGGGTGTGCTGTCGCTGCCGGACGCCTGTGAGCTGGTCGTGGCCCGTGGTCGGCTGATGCAGGCGCTCCCCGAGGGCGGCGCCATGGTGGCCGTCGAAGCGACCGAGGCCGAAGTGCTCGAATCCTTGGCCGGCCTGGAGGCCGAGGCGAGTGTGGCCGCGGTCAACGGGCCCACCTCGGTGGTCATCTCCGGAGCCGAATCCGTCGTCGCCCACCTCGGTGGCCTGTGGTCGGAGCGCGGCCGCAAGACCCGGCGGCTGAAGGTGAGCCACGCCTTCCACTCGCCTCGTATGGACGCAATGCTGGAGGACTTCCGGCAAGCGGCGGCGCGGGTCGACTTCCACCCGCCCCGCCTCCCGATCGTGTCGAATGTGAGCGGAACCCTCGCCACCGCCGAGGATCTGTGCAGCCCGGACTACTGGGTCGCGCACGTACGCCACACCGTGCGCTTCGCCGACGGTGTCCACTATCTGTACGGCCAGGGTGTGAGAACCCTGGTCGAACTCGGTCCCGACGGCGTGCTGTCCGCGATGGCCCAGGAGTGTCTGGCCGACGCCGGAGGAGTGGCCGTCACACCCGTGCTGCGCGCCAACCGGCCCGAACCACTCGCGGCCATGACCGCCCTGGGCCACTTGCACGTCGCGGGCGTGGCCGTGGACTGGCGAGCGGTCCTCGCCGCGCATGGCGCCCAGGTGGTCGAACTGCCCACCTACCCCTTCGACCACGAGCGGTTCTGGCTGGAGCCGAACCGGCACGGCAGCGCGCAGGACACGGCCGCCGCGGCCGCCACCACCGGATTCGACGGGCCGTTCTGGGCCGCCGTCGACCAGCAGGACGTGGCCCACCTCGCCTCGACGCTCGACATCGACGAACGGTCCCTGTCCGATGTGGTCCCCGCGCTGTCCTCGTGGTGGCGCCGGCGACGCGACGAGTCCGCGGTGGACTCCTGGCGCTACCAGGTCAGCTGGAAGCCACTGACCGCCTCCGACCGTACGGTCTCCGGCACCTGGCTCCTGGTCGTACCCCCCGGGCACACCGAGGACCCCTGGACACACGACGTCCAGCACGCGCTGACCACCCAGGGCCTGACGATCAGGCGACTCGACCTCACCGACGACGACATCGGCCGCGAAGCCCTCACCCGGCGCCTGACCGCCGCGACCCGCCCCGACGCCGGCGACACCGACCCGGTGGGTGTGGCCCAAAGCGACACAATCGCCCAGGTGACGGGTGTGATCTCGCTCCTCGCCCTGGACGAAACACCGCACTCGGCCCACCCCGCCCTGCCCCGCGGCCTGGCGGCGAGCCTCCTGCTGCTCCAGGCACTCGGCGACACGGAAACGGACGCTCGCCTGTGGTGTCTCACCCGGGGCGCCGTGACGCTCGGCGACGCCGAACGACTGCGCGGCACCACACAGGCGGCGGTCTGGGGCATGGGCCGGGTCGCCGCACTCGAACACCCCCATCAGTGGGGCGGGCTGATCGACCTCCCGGACACCGTCGAGGAGGCCGCGGCCCTTCGCATCCACGCGACGCTGGCCGCGGCGGCCGACGGCGCTGAATACGAGGACCAGGTCGCGATTCGCGCCTCCGGCCGCTACGGGCGCAGGCTCGTCCATGCCGATGGCGCCACGGCGGCCAACGGCAACGGCTGGCAACCCCGGGGCACCGTTCTGGTCACCGGCGGCACCGGAGCCGTCGGCGCTCACGTGGCCAGGTGGCTGGCCGAGAACGGCGCCGAACACGTCGTACTCACCAGCCGCCGCGGCCCCGCGGCCCCCGGCGCCGAGGAACTGCGCACCGAACTCACCGAACTCGGCGCGCACGTGACCATCGCGGCCTGCGACATGGCCGACCGGAACGCCGTGGCCGAACTCCTGGAAGGTCTGGACGCGGACGGTTGGACCCTCCGCGCGGTGGTCCACGCGGCGGGCATCATCGACGACGGCGTATTGGCCACCATGAGCCTGGACCGATTCGAGCGAGTACTCGAGGCCAAGGCACTCACCGCCTGGCACCTGCACGAACTCACCGCCGGACGCGAACTGGACGCCTTTGTGCTCTTCTCCTCCCTGGCGGGCACGCTCGGCAGCGCCGGACAGGGAAACTACGCCGCTGCCAACGCCTCGCTCGACGCGCTGGCCCGGCACCGCCGCGAGCTCGGCCTGCCCGCCACCTCCCTGGCCTGGGGAGCCTGGGCGGACGGTGGCATGGTCAGTGACGATGCGGTCGTCGAGGACCGGATGCGCAGAGACGGAGTGGTGGGCATGGCGCCGCGGCTCGCCGTCTCCCTCCTGCGGGAGGCAGGCCCACACGGCGCGGCCGCCCTCGGAGTCGGCGACATCCGATGGGATCGGTTCGCCACGGCCTTCATCGCCGCCCGCCCCGCCCCCCTGCTGCGTGAACTCGGCGAAGCGCAAAGGGAATTGGCGGACCGCGGCGCCGACGGTGACGCAGCCACCTCTTGGCGGAACCGCCTCACCGCACTGTCCGGACCGGAACGCGAACGGGCCTTCCTCGATCTGGTCGAACGCCATGTCGCCGCGGTCCTCGGACTGGCCTCGCCCGGGGAGATACCGCCCGGCCGCCCCTTCCGGGACATCGGCTTCGACTCGTTGACCGCGGTGGAACTGCGGAACCGGCTCACCGCCGTGACCGGACTGACCCTCCCACCGACCCTGGTCTTCGACTACCCGACCCCAGCCGTGCTCGCCCGGCATCTGCTCGGCCTGGTCTCCCGCGACGGCGACGCGACGACACTCACCGCGGAACTGAGCCGTCTGGAAGCCGCGCTCGCCGAAGCCGACGCGGAGGAACTGTCCCGGGGCCAGGTCACCGCCCGGTTGCAGGCCCTCCTGCACAGGCTGAACGGCTCCCCGAACAACGGCTCCGGCGACAACGGTTCGGCGAAGGACGACAACTCGCTGTCGGAGCGGCTTGAGACCGCCACACACGACGAGGTGTTCGACTTCATCGACAAGGAGCTCGGAGCCCTCGAATGACCACCTCCACCGCGTCACCGCTTCCGGACAGCCGAAGGGCGGATGCCAGCCATGACGACGAATGAGCCCACGAACGAAGAGAAGCTCTTTGGCTACCTCAAGCGCGTGACGGCGGACCTGCACGAGGCCCGGCAGCGCCTGCACGAGGCCGAGGGCCGGAGCCGGGAACCGATCGCCGTCGTCGCCATGAGCTGCCGGTTCCCTGGTGGCGCCGACTCCCCGGAGGGCCTGTGGCGGCTCGTCCGGAACGGCACGGACGCCGTGTCCGCCATGCCCGCCGACCGCGGCTGGGACCTGGACGGGCTGTACGACCCGGACCCGGACCGGCCCGGCCGCAGTTACGTCCGTGAGGCGGCGTTCCTGCACACGGCCGCGGACTTCGACGCCCACCTCTTCGGCATCTCGCCCCGCGAGGCGCTGGCCATGGACCCCCAGCAGCGGCTGCTGCTGGAGTCCGTCTGGGAGACCTTCGAACGCGCCGGTATCGCCCCGCCGACGATGTCCGGCACGCCCACCGGGGTCTTCGTCGGCACCAACGGCCAGGACTACAAGGACCGCCCGCTCGCCGCCGTCGAAGGTGTCGAGGGCCACCTCGGCACGGGCAACGCGGCGAGCGTGGCGTCGGGCCGCATTTCGTATACCTTCGGGCTGGAGGGTCCCGCGGTCACGGTGGACACGGCGTGCTCATCGTCGCTGGTCGCCCTGCACCTCGCCTGCCAGTCGCTCCGGCAGGGCGAGTCCACCCTCGCGCTGGCCGGCGGCGTCACCGTGATGTCCACCCCCGCCTCGTTCATCGAATTCAGCAGGCAGCGCGGGCTGGCCCCCGATGGTCGCTGCAAGCCGTTCGCCGCCGCGGCGGACGGCACCGGATGGGGCGAAGGCGTCGGCATGCTCCTGCTGGAGCGGCTGTCGGACGCACAGCGCAACGGTCACCCGGTGCTGGCGGTGGTGCGGGGCTCGGCGGTGAATCAGGACGGATCGTCCAACGGCCTGACCGCGCCGAACGGCCCGTCGCAGGAGCGGGTGATCCTGCGGGCGTTGGCCAGTGCCGGACTGTCGATCGACGAGGTCGACGCTGTCGAGGCGCATGGTACGGGGACGACGTTGGGTGATCCGATCGAGGCCCAGGCGCTCCTGGCGACGTATGGGCAGCGGAACGCCGAGCATGACCCGCTGTGGTTGGGTTCGTTGAAGTCGAACATCGGTCATACGCAGGCTGCTGCGGGTGTGGCGGGTGTGATCAAGATGGTGATGGCGTTGCGGCATGGGGTGTTGCCGCGGACGCTGCATGTGGATGAGCCGACGCGGAATGTCGACTGGTCGTCGGGTCATGTGCGGCTGCTGACCGAAGCGCGGGAGTGGTCGGTTTCGGATCGCCCGCGCCGGGCCGGCGTCTCCTCCTTCGGCGTCAGTGGGACGAATGCGCATGTGATTCTTGAGCAGGCTCCCGAGTCGGCTGGTGCCGTTGAGGTGGTGCCGCCGGTTGTGGGTGATGTGTCGGTGGTGCCGTGGGTGGTGTCGGGTCGTTCGGTGGAGGCGTTGTGTGGGCAGGCGGTGCGGCTTGCTGAGTATGTGGCGGAGTGCCCTGGTTTTTCTGTGTCTGATGTGGGGTTTTCGTTGGTGGTGTCTCGGTCGGGGTTTGAGCATCGTGCGGTGGTGTTGGGTGGTTCGGGTGGGGAGTTGGTGGGTGGGTTGGGGGCGGTGGT
>NZ_JBEZNG010000068.1:0-9740 GCF_040653035.1 Streptomyces malaysiensis subsp. malaysiensis | reverse complement strand
CCACCACCCACACCACCCTCACCCACACCACCCACCACCACCTGAACCTCAACCCCACCCCGCTCCGAAAACACCAACGGCCCCTCCAACGTCAACTCCTCAACCACCCCACACCCCAACCACAACCCCGCCTGCAACACCAACTCCACAAACCCCGCCCCCGGAAACAACACCACCCCGGAGAGGGCGTGATCGGCCAGCCAAGGGTGGGTGGCCAGGGACAGCCGGCCGGTGAGCAGGCAGCCGCCGGACTCCGGCAGCACGGCCGTGGCCCCCAGCAGGGGGTGGTCGAGCGCGCCGAGTCCCAGGGCGGAGGCGTCACCGTGGCCGGGCCGGGGCGTCAGCCAGTAACGCTCCCGCTGGAAGGGGTAGGTCGGCAGCTCCACCCGCCGCGCCGCGCCGAAGGCCGCCGGCCAGTCCACTCGTACGCCGTGCACATGCAGCCTCGCCACGGCCGAACAGAACTGGGCGAGCCCTCCCTCGCCACGCCGCAGCGAGCCGGTGACCACCACGGATTCACCGGAGGCGTCCGCCGTGTCCTGGATGCCCATGGTCAGGGCGGGGTGGGTGCTCGACTCCACGAAGACGCGGTGGCCGTCGGCGAACAGCGCGTGGAGCGCGCCGAGGAAGTCGATCGGCTTACGGGCGTTCCAGAACCAGTAGTCCCCGTCGAGTTCCGTGGTGTCCAGAAGCCCGCCGGTCACCGTGGAGTAGAACGGAACGGTGGACTGGCGTGGCGCCACGTCGGCCAGCAGGGCGAGCAGCCGTTCACGCAGCGGTTCCACCTGCGGGCCGTGGGACGCCACGGTGGCGGGCACGACACGGGCGCGTACGCCGTCCGCCACGCATGCGGCGACGAATTCCTCGAGGCTCTGCGGGTCACCGGCCACCGTGGCCGCCGCTGGCCCGTTCACCCCGGCCACCGCGAGGCGCTCGCCCCACGGCTCGATCCGGGTGGCCAGTTGTTCCGCCGGCAGGGCGACCGACGCGATAGCGCCGTTGCCCACCAGCGTTTCGGCGAAGAGGCGGCTGCGCAACACCACCACCTTGGCCGCGTCCTCCAGCGACAGCGCCCCGGCCACACAGGCCGCCGCGATCTCGCCCTGAGAGTGACCGACCACCGCCGAGGGAGTGATCCCGTAGGAGGACCACAGCTCGGCGAGGGACACCATCATGGTGAACAGCACCGGCTGGACGACCTCGATGAGGTCGAGCGAGGGCGCACCGGGCACGGAGCGCACCACGTCCTCGATGGACCAGTCGAGGTGCGCCTCCAGGGCACGGGCGCATTCGGCGAACCGGCGGGCGAAGGCCGGGGAGGTGTCCAGCAACTCCACGGCCATACCGGCCCACTGCGAGCCCTGTCCCGGGAAGACGAGGACCACACCGGTGTCGGGACCGGCCACTCCCTCCACCACGTTCGGGGCCGGTTCTCCGGCGGCCACCGCCGCGAGGCCGCTCCGCAGGTCCGCCGGTGTGGACCCGATCACCACCGCACGGTGCGACAGGGCCGAGCGCGTGGTGGCCAGGGTCCATCCGAGGTCGCCGGGGTGCGCTTCGGTGGCCACGTCGGCGAGCCGGTCCGCGAACGCGCGCAGACCGGCCTCGCCCTGGCCCGAAAGCACCCAGGGCACCGTCACCGGTTCAATCCTGGACGGCTCGATGGGCTCGGTCTCCGGTGCCTGCTCCACGATCACATGGGCGTTGGTGCCACTCACCCCGAAGGCGGAGACCCCGGCCCTGCGCGGCCGGTCGGTCTCCGGCCACGGGGTCCGCTCGGTGAGCAGCCGTATCGCACCGGCGGACCAGTCCACGTGCGGGGTCGGTTCGTCCACGTGCAGGGTGCGCGGCAGCACACCGTGCCGCATGGCGAGGACCATCTTGATGACCCCGGCGACGCCCGCGGCGGCTTGGGCGTGTCCCAGGTTCGACTTGACCGATCCGAGCCACAGCGGCTGCTCCCGGTCCTGACCGTAGGTGTCCAGCAGGGCCTGTGCCTCGATCGGGTCCCCGAGCCTGGTGCCGGTGCCGTGTGCCTCCACCACGTCGACATCGCCCGTGGACAGCTGGGCGTTGGACAGTGCCGCGCGGATGACCCGGCGCTGGGCGGGCCCGTTGGGCGCGGTCAGCCCGTTCGAGGCGCCGTCCTGGTTGGCGGCGGTGCCACGCACCACCGCCAGCACCGGGTGACCGTGGCGTTCGGCGTCGGACAGCCGCTCCACCAGCAGCACCCCGGCGCCCTCTCCCCAGCCGGTGCCGTCCGCCGCCGCCGCGAACGCCTTGGACCGGCCGTCCGACGCCAGCCCGCCCTGCTTGGACAGCTCGACGAAGGTGTTCGTCGTCGTCATCACCGTGACGCCGCCCGCCAGCGCCAGCTCGCACTCCCCGTTGCGCAGCGCCTGAACGGCCAGGTGCAGGGCGATCAGCGAGGAGGAGCACGCGGTGTCCACGGTGACCGTCGGCCCTTCGAGACCGAAGGTGTAGGCGACCCGTCCCGAGAGCACGCTCGCCGCGCTGCCCGTGCCGAGGTGGCCCTGGACCTCGTCGCGGGCAGCGCTGAGCAGCGTGGCGTAGTCCTGGCCGTTGGTGCCGATGAACACTCCGGTCCGGCTGCCCCGCACCGCGTCACGGTGGACACCGGCCCGCTCGAACGCCTCCCAGGAGGTTTCCAGCATCAACCGCTGCTGTGGGTCCATCGCGATGGCCTCGCGGGGGGAGATCCCGAAGAGCGCGGCGTCGAAATCGGCGATGCCGTGCAGGAATCCCCCGTAGCGGGTGACGGACTTACCGGAGCCGCCCGCGGGGTCGTAGAGGCCCTCCGTGTCCCATCCGCGGTCGGTCGGGAAGTCCGACACCGCGTCGCCGCCCTCGCGCACCAGGTCCCACAGCGCTTCCGGTGTTGCGATGCCACCGGGGAAACGGCAGCTCATGCCGATGATCGCGATGGGCTCGCGGCTTTTCGCCTCGATGTCCTCAAGGCGCTGACGGGTCTGCCGCAGATCCTTCGTGACCTCTTTGAGGTAGTGACGAAGTTTCTCTTCATTCTCCACAGGACAGCCCTCTCAACGCGGTGCTGGACTCACTCGGAGGCGAACTCGACGGCAGGTTCACGAGATCCCGAACTCCTTGCCGAGGAGGTCGAACATCTCCTCGTCCGTCGCGGAATCCACTTCGATGTCACTGTTGGTGGCCGCGCCCCAGTGGGACAGCAGGCTCTTGATCTTCGCCGCGACCTCGGCACCGGCCATGTCGGTCGGGGACAGGTCGGAGAGCACGGCTTCCAGCCTGGTCAGCTCGGCGAGTACGGACGTCGTGCCGCCCCCGGCCCCGTCCTCGCCCTCGCCCTCGTCCGGGACGAACCGGGTACGGACATGGTCGGCGAGCGCCGCGGGAGTCGGATAGTCGAAGATGACGGACGCCGGGAAGGGTACGCCGGTGGCGGTGGCCAGCCGGTTCCGCAGCTCCACCGCGGTCAGCGAGTCGAAGCCGACTTCCTGGAAGGTCCGCGAGGGGTCGACGGAAGCGGGCTTCGCATGGCCCAGTACGGCCGCCGCTTGGGCACGGACCAGCTCCAGCACCGCCCGATCGCGCTCGAGCCGTGGCATGTCCCGCAGCCGAGTGGCGAGTTCCTCGACCGGTTCCATCGGCGTGGTGGCGAGGGGCAGCAGTTCGCTGAGCAGCGGGCTCGGCCTTACGGCGGTGAACCGGGAGCCGAAGCTCGACCACTCCACGTCCGCGATCATCAGTGCGGTCTCGTCCTCGACCAGTGACTGCTGAAGCGCGGCGACCGCCAGTTCCGGGGGCATGCCGGGGAGCTGCCGCTGGGCCGCCCCCATGCCGCTGTCGGCCCAGGCACCCCACGCCACCGACGTGGCCACCAACCCCTGCGCCCGCCGCCGCCAAGCCAACCCATCCAGAGCAGCATTAGCCGCCGCATAACTCCCCTGACCCGCACTACCCACAGTCCCCGCAGCCGAAGAAAACAACACAAAAGCATCCAGATCCCGATCCCGGGTCAACTCATCCAGATGCAACGCACCGTCGACCTTGACCCGCCACACTTCACCAACCCGCCCAGCCGACAACGACTCCAACACACCGTCATCCAGCACACCCGCCGCATGCACCACCACCCGCAAATCCGCAATCCCCTCCAACAACCCCACCACCTGATCCCGATCACCCACATCACACCCCACCACCCGAACCACAGCACCCAACCCCTCCAACTCCGCCACCAACCCCAAAACCCCAGGCGCAGCCAACCCCCGACGACTCACCAGCACGATGTTCTCCACACCGGCACCCGCCAGCCAACGCGCCACATGACCACCCAACGCACCCGTACCACCCGTCACCAACGCCGACCCCCCACCCCGCCACACAACCGACCCACCCAACCCCGAACCCACCACCCGCACCAACCGAGCACCCCACGCCCCACCACCACGAACCGCAACCTGATCCTCCCCCGTACCCCCACCCAACACCCGACACAACCAGACACCGGCCTCCTCATCCACAACCGCCGGAAGATCAACCAGACCACCCCAACGATCCGGATACTCCAGCCCAATCACCCGCCCAAGACCCCACACCCCCGACTGAACCGGATCCACCACATCCCCATCCACCACCGACACCGCACCCCGAGTCACACACCACAACGGCGCAGTCGTACGAAGCGCCTGCAACACGGCGACGGTCTCCTCGACGGGCAGCATCGACACCACACCCGCCGTGGCGGGCACGGTCTCCGGCGCCCCGAGCCGCGCCGCCTCCGCCGCCTCCGCGACCTCCGCCACCGTCACCGTCCGCACCTCGGCCCCCGCCGCGCGCATCGCGCCCACCAGGTCATCGGCGCCACCACCCGGCTCGACCACCAGCAGCCAGGTGCCGGTGAGGCCGGACTCCCCGGACACCGCCGGGATCGGCGTCCAGCCGAGCCGGTAACGCCACCCATCGATGACCGACTGCTCCTGCCGCGTCCTCCGCCACGACGCCAAGGCAGGCAACGCCGCGCTGAGCGGCTGTTCGGCGTCGATGCCGAACGATCCGAGGTCCCCGCGCTCGACCGCAGCCCAGAACGCCGCGTCCGTAGCGCTCGTCGTGGGCTCAGCCGATGATGGCTCCAGCCAGAACCGCTGCCGTTGGAACGCGTAGGTGGGGAGATCGACCCGCCGACCACCCGGGAACACCGCGCCCCAGTCCACCTCAACACCCCGGACATACAACCCACCCAAAGCCGCCATGACGGACAGGGGCTCCGGACGATCCCGGCGCAGGACCGGCAGCCCATCGCCATCGGTCAGCGCGGCCAACGTGCCATCGGGGCCCAACTCCAGGAATGAACCGACACCCAGCTCGCGGAGAGTGTCCAGCCCATCGGCGAACCGGACCGTCTCCCGCACATGCCGCACCCAGTACTCCGCCGAGCAGAGCTCTTCACCGGCCACCGCACCGGACACGTTCGAGACCACCGGCAGGCTCGGGGCGTGGAACTCGACACCGTCCAGGACCTCGCCGAACTCCGCGAGCATCCCGTCCATACGAGCCGAATGAAACGCATGACTCACCCGCAACCGCCGCGTCCGCACCCCACCCGTGATGAACATCTCCTCGACGGCGTACACCGCATCCTCATCACCCGAGATCACCACCGACTCGGGACCATTCACCGCCGCAACCGACACCCCATCGGTCAGCACCCCCCGCACCTCACCCTCCGAGACGGCCACCGCAACCATCGCCCCGCCCGGCGGCAACGCCTGCATCAAACGACCCCGAGCAGCCACCACCCTCGCCGCATCCTCCAACGACCACACACCCGCCACATAAGCCGCAGCCAACTCACCAATCGAATGACCCAGCAGATAATCCGCCCGCACACCCCACGAAGCGATCAACCGATACAGCGACACCTCAAGCGCAAACAA
The DNA here is from genome assembly GCF_040653035.1 of Streptomyces malaysiensis subsp. malaysiensis. Taxonomy (NCBI): domain Bacteria; kingdom Bacillati; phylum Actinomycetota; class Actinomycetes; order Kitasatosporales; family Streptomycetaceae; genus Streptomyces; species Streptomyces malaysiensis. Next base: position 3,804 of record NZ_JBEZNG010000068.1, on the reverse strand, counting down.
CCCCGCCTGCGCATACGCCGTCTCCCCGATCAACTCAGCATCATCACCCCACACCACCTCACCCACCGACCGATCCACATACCGGTCCAGCTGAGCGCACACCTCATCCCACGCCGCAGCGAACACCGGATACGCCTCATACAACCCACGCCCCATCCCCAACCGCTGCGACCCCTGACCAGCGAACAACACAGCCAGTCCACCCGCCACCGGAACACCCACCATCGGCGCGCCTTCCAAAGCCCCCAGCAACTCCTCACGATCCGCACCCACGACCACCGCACGATGCGACAACCCGGCACGGGTGGCCGCCAAAGACCACCCCACATCCACCGGATCCAGATCCGCGTTCCGGTCCGCGAAGGCCCGCAACCGTACGGCCTGTGCGCGCACACCCGCCTCGTCCTGAGCGGAGAACACCCAGGGAATCGCCGGTAGTTCACTCCGCGCCGGGCCTGGTTCAGGTTCGCTCGCCGTGTCAGGGGCCTGCTCCAGAATCACATGGGCGTTGGTACCGCTCGCCCCGAACGACGAGACTCCGGCCCGGCGGGGTCGCCCGGCCTCCGGCCACGCCGTGTGCTCACCCAGGAGCTCCACCGCACCGGCAGACCAATCCACATGCGGGGAGGGCTCATCCACGTGCAGCGTCCGCGGCAACACCCCATGCCGCATCGCCATCACCATCTTGATCACACCAGCCACACCCGCCGCAGCCTGCGCATGACCAATATTCGACTTCACCGAACCCAACCACAACGGCCGACCCGGATCCCGGTCCTGGCCGTAGGTGGCCAGCAGGGCCTGCGCCTCAATGGGGTCGCCCAGCGTCGTACCGGTACCGTGCGCCTCCACCGCGTCCACGTCCCGGGCGGCAAGCCCAGCGTTTGCCAACGCCTGCTGGATCACGCGCTGCTGCGACGGACCGTTCGGCGCCGTCAACCCATTCGACGCACCGTCCTGATTCACCGCACTGCCACGCACCACCGCCAGCACCGGATGTCCATTCCGCTCAGCATCCGACAACCGCTCCACCAACAGCAGCCCCACGCCCTCCGACCAACCCGTCCCATCCGCACCAGCGGCAAAGGGCTTGCACCGGCCGTCCGGTGCAAGCCCACCCTGGCGGGTGAACTCCACGAAGACCTGCGGAGTCGCCAGTACGGTGACTCCGCCCGCGAGTGCCAGCGAGCACTCCCCGCGCCGTAGCGACTCGGCCGCCAGATGCAACGCCACCAGCGATGACGAGCAGGCGGTGTCCACCGTGAGGGCAGGCCCCTCCAGCCCGAACGTGTAGGCCAACCGTCCCGACGCCACACTGCCCGCGATGCCTGTGCCCAGATAGCCCTCGACATCGTCCGGGACATCGGTGAGCCACGAGCCGTAGTCGTGGTACATCACACCAGTGAAGACGCCCGTCCGACTGCCCTTGAGCGCGTCCGGGGCGATCCCGGCCCGCTCGAACACCTCCCAGGCCGTCTCCAGCAACAGCCGCTGCTGCGGATCCATCGCGGTCGCCTCACGCGGTGAAATCCCGAAGAACCCGGCGTCGAACTCGGCCGCGTCATAGAGGAATCCACCGTCCCGGGCGTACGAGGCACCGGCACCACCCTTGGCGCCGGACAAGGTCGCCAGATCCCAGCCCCGGTCCGTGGGCAACGCGGAGACCGCGTCAGTGGCCGAGTGGACCAGATGCCATAGGTCTTCAGGAGACCCGACACCACCGGGGAAGCGGCAGCTCATGCCCACGATCACGATCGGCTCGTCGTCGACGGCCGACACCGGCATGATCGGGGCGGCGGTGGGCAGTGAGCCCCACACCTCGGCCAGCACACGCTCGGCCAGCAGCCGGGGGGTGGGGTGGTCGAAAACCGCGGTGGCGGGCAGCCGTACGCCGATGGCGGCGCTGATCCGGTTGCGCAGTTCCACCGCGGTCAGCGAGTCGAAGCCGATCTCCTGGAAGGTCCGCGAGGCGTCGACAGACTCCGCGGAGGCGTGGCCCAGGACTCCGGCCACATGTTCCCGCACCAGGCGCAGGATCCGATTCTGCCTCTCGGCCTCTGTCACCCCGGCGAGTTGGTGCCGGAGTCCGGCCGGGGTACGCCCGGAATCGACTGCCCTGCGGACGGGAGCCGTGACCAGTCCACTCAGGATCGACGGCAAGGTGCCCGCGGCGGCCTGTTCCCGCAACGCCGGCAGGTTCAGGGGCGTGGCCAGCACCATCGGGTCGTCTGCGGCGAGCGCCGCGTCGAACAGGTCCAGTCCTTGTGCACTGCTGATGCTGGTCCCCACGGACCGGGAGATCCTCGACAGCTGCACCTCGGCCAGGTCGGCCGTCAGTTCGCTGCGTTCTTCCCAGAAGCCCCACGCGATCGACACCGCGGGCAACCCCAGCGCCCGCCGATGAGCCGCCAGCGCGTCCAGGAACCCATTCGCCGCCGCATAACCACCCTGCCCCGCATTGCCCAACACACTGGCCGCCGACGAGAACAACACAAAGGCCGACAGATCCAGCTCACGCGTCAACTCATGCAGATGCCAAGCCCCCAGAGCCTTCGGCTCCATCACCCCACGCAGCCGCTCCCCGTCCAAAGAACCAATCACTCCGTCATCCACCACACCCGCCGCATGCACCACCACCCCCAACCCTTCAATCGACCCCACCAACTCCGCCACCGCACCTCGATCCGCCACATCACACGCCACCACCCGCACCCGCGCGCCCAACCCCTGCAACTCATCCACCAAAGCCTCGACACCCGGCGCATCCCACCCGCGCCGACTCACCAACACCAACTCGCCCACCCCATACACCGACACCAAATGACGCGCCACCAACCCACCCAACAGCCCCGTCCCGCCCGTCACCAACGCCACACCCGAACCCAACCCCTGATGCACACCCACACCACCCGCAGCCACAGCCATCAGACGTGGCACCCACGCCCGGCCCCCACGCACCGCCACCTGCGACTCCCGCAACCCCACCACATCCGGAACCACATCCCCGTCCACGCCCTCCTCAACATCCACCAGCACAAACCGCCCCGGATGTTCCGACTGCGCCGACCGCACCAACCCCCACACCGCGCCACCATCCACATCCACCACACCCTCACCACCCACCGACACCGCACCCCGCGTCACCACCACCAACCGCGAACCCGCAAAACGTTCCTCCAGCACCCACGCCCGCAAAACCTCCAACACACCCACCACATCAACCCCCGACAACACCACACACTCCGGCACCACCCCACCAGCAGACACCTCTCCCCACTCCACCAACGACCCCACCGAACACACCCCTACGTCCACCCACTCCACCCGGTAGAGCGCATCGCGGTTGCCGACCTCGGCTTCGGCGAGCTGTCCGTCCGCAACCGGGCGGAGTACGAGGGAGTCCACCGAAAGCACCGGCTGGCCCGCCTCATCGGTCACCCTCAGCGATACCGTGTCCGGCCCGGCGGGCGTCAGCGCCATCCGGACAGCGGACGCACCGACCGCGTGCAGCCTGACCCCACTCCACGAGAACGGAAGGTACGCCCGACCGTCGTCGGTGATCAGGCCCCCCAGGCCGATACCGTGCAGCGCGGCGTCGAGCAGAGCGGGGTGGATCGCACAACGCGCCGCATCACCCCGAGCCTCCGCCGGTAGCACCGCCTCGACGAAGACCTCGTCCCCCCGACGCCACGCATCCCGCAGCCCCCGAAACACCGGCCCATACGCATACCCCCGCTCCGCCAACCCCTCATAAACCCCCTCCACCCCAACCCGCACCGCACCCACCGGCGGCCACACCTCCAC
>NZ_JBEZNG010000067.1:0-10848 GCF_040653035.1 Streptomyces malaysiensis subsp. malaysiensis | reverse complement strand
AACCCACCCACCAACTCCCCACCCGAACCACCCAACACCACCGCACGATGCTCAAACCCCGACCGAGACACCACCAACGAAAAACCCACATCAGAGATGGACAGGACGCCGAGCCGCTCTTCGACCTGGGAGGCGAGCCGCGCCGCCTGGTCCCGCAGGGCCGCGACCGAGCGGCCCGACACCACCCACGGCACCACCGGCGGCGGCGTGGGGCCCTTGGTCTCGCTTTCCGTTTCCGGCTCTGTCGCCGGAGGCGCCTCCGGCGCCTGCTCGATGATGACGTGTGTGTTCGTGCCGCTCATGCCGAAGGAAGAGATGCCGGCCCGGCGCGGGCGATCCGAAACCGACCACTCCCGCGCTTCGGTCAGCAGCCGCACATGACCCGACGACCAGTCGACATTCCGCGTCGGCTCATCCACATGCAGCGTCCGCGGCAACACCCCATGCCGCATGGCCATCACCATCTTGATCACACCCGCCACACCCGCAGCCGCCGCGGAGTGCCCCATATTCGACTTGATCGAACCCAGCCACAGCGGGCGCTCCGGATCCCGACCCTGCCCATACGTCGCCAACAACGCCTGCGCCTCAATCGGATCACCCAACGTCGTCCCCGTGCCGTGGGCCTCCACCGCATCCACATCCACCGGAGACAACCCCGCACTCGCCAGCGCCCCCAAAATCACCCGCTGCTGCGACGGACCATTCGGCGCCGTCAAACCATTCGACGCACCGTCCTGATTTACCGCACTGCCCCGCACCACCGCCAACACCGGGTGACCGTTGCGCCGCGCGTCCGACAACCGCTCCAACACCACCACACCCACACCCTCAGACCACCCCGTACCATCCGCCGCACCCGCAAACGACTTGCACCGACCATCCGGAGCCAGCCCACGCTGACGACTGAACGCCACAAACGCTTCCGGAGTGGAGATCACGGTCGCGCCACCGGCCAATGCCGCCGTGCACTCACGGCGGCGCAGCGACTGACAGGCGAGGTGCAGGGCGACCAGCGACGACGAGCACGCCGTGTCCACCGTGACCGCGGGACCCTCCAGCCCCAGCACATACGAGATACGGCCCGAGATCACACTGGCCGCACCGCCCGTCAACAGCTGCCCCTCCACACCCTCCGCGTTGACGAAGAGGTTGCCGTAGTTCTGGCCGGTGGTGCCGATGAATACGCCGGTCCCGCTTCCTCTCAGTGTTTCGGGGTCGATCCCGACCCGTTCGATCGCCTCCCACGAGGTCTCCAGCAGCAACCGTTGCTGCGGATCCATCGCCAACGCCTCACGCGGCGAGATACCGAAGAACCCCGGGTCGAAATCGGCGACCGAATCGACGAATCCGCCTTCGCGTACGTATGACTTACCGGCCCGGTCGGGGTCGGGGTCGTAGATTCCGGCGACGTCCCAGCCGCGGTCCTCCGGGAATTCTGAGATGGCGTCACCGCCCGACTCCACCAGCCGCCACAGGTCTTCGGGCTGCGCCACGCCGCCGGGGTACCGGCAGCCCATGCCAACGATGGCAATGGGCTCCTGCTCCCGTTCCTCGAATTCCCGCAGACGTTGACGAGTCTGGTGGAGATCGGCGGTCACCCATTTCAGGTAGTCCCGAAGCGTCTGCTCGTTCGCCATCTAACGCCACCCTTTGCGCAGGCACGGCGGAGCTCGCGGCTTGCCGCTACCGCGGATCCCCGTCATGAAGACCGTCGATTTCCCCGTGATCCGGCACTCTACGAAGAGGCTACTGACGGCTGTCCCGCCGCAGAACCCCTATCCACCCACTAGGCGGGTGACCGCGGCGGGCCAGCTTTTCCTTCACTTATTTCTGAATTCTCGGTTGATGAAGTCGAATATCTCGTCGTCGGATGCCGCTTCGAGCTCGTCGATGACCGTCTTGCTTTCCGTCGCCGCTTCCTGCCCGCGCTTCCCCGCAGTGACCAGATCCTGCATCCGCATCACCACCTTCGCCCAGGCGACGGTGTCCAGCTCCGCGCCGGAGATCGCGGTCTCCAGCCGTTCGAGCTCGGCGAACACCGACGATTCGGCCGATTCCTCGTCGTCGAAGAGCTCACGCCTGAGGTGGGCAGCGAGCGCCGACGGTGTGGGGTGGTCGAAGACGAGAGTGGGTGGGAGCCGCAGTCCGGTGAAAGTGGTCAGGCGGTTGCGCAGTTCGACGGCGGTGAGCGAGTCGAATCCCAACTCGCTGAAGGCGCGGCCGGCTTCCACCACGTCGTCGGTCGCATGGCCGAGTACGTTCGCGACCTGTCCTCGGACCATGTCCAGCAATGCCCGGTCGCGTTCCTGGGGTGGCAGGGCCGCAAGGCGGCGCAGCGCTTCGGAGTCCGCCGTCGTGGTGTCGGCGAGGTCATCGCGTCCATCCGCCATAGGCCGCCGTGGCTCGGCCAGTTCGCCGAGCAGCGGGCTCGGCCTGCCCGCGGTGAAGATCGGCGCGAACCGCGCCCAGTCCATGTTGGCCACGGTGACCAGGGTTTCGTCGGCGCCGAGGATGTTCTCCAGCGCCGCGACGGCCAGGTCGGGCCGCATCGCGAGCAGACCGCGCCGACGCATCTGTTCGCCGGCGGTGCCCTCCGCCATGCCGCTGCCTTCCCAAGGGCCCCAGGCGATGGACGTCGCGGTCAGCCCCAGCGCCCGGCGGCGCTGGGCCAGCGCGTCGAGGTGGGCGTTCGCGGTGCCGTAGGCGGTCTGGCTGCCGCTGCCCCATACCCCGGACACCGAGGAGAACAGGACGAACGCGTCAAGGTCGTGTTCGGCGAGCAGTTCGTCCAGATGCGTGGCGCCGGCGACCTTCGCGGACACCACATCGGCGATGTCGTCGAGGCCCGTCTCCATCAGGAGGGCCGACTCGGCGACGCCTGCCGTGTGCACGACGGCGCGTATGGGGATGCCATCGGCCTCGACCTCGTCGACAAGGCCGGCCACGGCGTCCCGGTCGGTCACATCACACGCGGCGAGCGTCACCCGTACGCCGAGCGCGGTCAGTTCGGCCCGCAAGTCGTCGGCACCCGGGGCGTCCGCGCCCCGGCGGCTGGTCAGCACGATGTGCTCGGCTCCGCTGCCGGCCAGCCAGCGGGCGATATGGGCGCCCAGTGCACCGGTGCCGCCCGTGACGAGTGCGGTTCCGGTGGTCCGCCATGGCTCGGGACGGCTGTTCGGGCCGCTGCCGGTCCCGTCGGAGCCGCCGCCGACGGCCCGGACCAGGCGGCGTCCGAGGACGCCGGACGCGCGGATCGCGACCTGGTCCTCGCCGGTCGCGCCGGACAGGACGGCGCACAGCGACGCTCCGGTGCGTTCGTCCAGGGTGTCCGGCAGATCGACCAGGCCGCCCCATCTGGCCGGGTGTTCCAGCGCGAGGACACGGCCGAGTGCCCACGACTGCGCCTGGGCGGGATGGTCCACGGGCTCAGCCGCGGTTACGGCCACTCCGCGGCGAGTGACGAACCACAAGGCGGCGTCGCTGCCCGCGTCTCCCAGCGCCTGGGCCAGTGTCACACCGAGCGCGAAGCCGGTCGAGAGGTGTGGATGCGCCGGATGCGGGCGCTCGTCCCGTGCCAGCGTCGACAGGATGCCGGTGACGCCCTCCGACTCGGTCCGCAATAGCTGCGCCAAGGCTGGCCGGTCGGTGCTGTCGGCGTCCAGTTCCAGGCGCCGTACGTGTGCGCCATTCCTGGTGAGCGCGGTCGAGATGTCCTCGGACCAGGTGTCGTCGTGTCCGGCCGGGCTCACCAGCAGCCAGGTGCCGGACAGCGGTGGTGCCGAGGGGCCGGGGGCGGGTCGCTGGAGGGATTTCCACGTGACGCGGTAGCGCCAGGTGCTCAGTGTCGACTCGTCCCGCCGTCGCTGCCACCAGGTCGAAAGTGCCGGCATGACCTCTTCGAGGGCTTCGTCGCCGACGTCCAGAGTGGCGGCCAGCGAGGGGAGATCCTCGCGTTCGAGCTCCTGCCAGAGGGCGGCATCCTCACCGGCCGTGGCCGCTTCGGCCTGGGGCGCCGTCGCGTCCAGCCAGTAGTGGTCGTGCTGGAAGGCGTAGGTGGGGAGTTCGGTCCGGCGGGCACCGTGCCCGGCGAAGACGGCCGCCCAGTCGACCGGGGCTCCGTTGGTGTGCAGCTGGGCCAGGGCGGTCATGGCGGTCTCCGGCTCGGGCCGGTTCCGGCGCAGGAGGGGGACGGCGATGACTCCTTCCTCGCTGTCGAGGCAGTCCTGTACGGCACCGGTGAGCACACCGTCCGGCCCGAGTTCGACGAAGTGGGCGGTGCCGTGCTGCCTCAGGGTGCGAACACCGTCGGCGAACCGTACGGCCTGCCGCGCGTGTGCGACCCAGTACTCCGGGTCGCACAGAGTGTCGTCGGCGGCCAGGTCGCCGGTCAGGTTGGAGACAACCGGGATGCGCGGCAGGTGGAACTCCACGGCCTCCGCGGCCTGCCGGAACTCGGCCAGCATCGGCTCCATACGGGGCGAGTGGAACGCGTGGCTCACCTGAAGCCGCCGGGTCTTGCGCCCGCGTTCGCTCCACTGCCCGGCCAGGGCGGAGACGGCGTCCTCGGCACCCGAGATCACCACCGACGAGGGGCCGTTCACCGCCGCCACGGACACCGTCCCGGCGGCATCGGGCACGGCCGCCAGCGACTCGATGACCTCCGCCTCGGTGGCCTGGATCGCCACCATCGCGCCACCGCCGGGCAGCGCCTGCATCAGTCGGCCTCGCGCGGCGACGAACGCGCACGCGTCGGCGAGCGAGAACACACCGGCCACGTGGGCCGCGGCCAGTTCTCCGATCGAGTGCCCGAGGAGGAACTGCGGCCGTACGCCCCATGCCTCCAGCAGCCGGAAGCCGGCGACCTCAATGGCGAACAGCGCGGCCTGCGTGAACATGGTCCGGTCGAGCAGCTCGCCACCGGTTGCCAGGACCTCCCGCAGTCCGCGGCCGAGATGCTGGTCCATCTCGGCGCACACGGCGTTCAGGGCCTCGTCGAACTCCGGGTGAGCGGCGGCCAGTTCGAGGCCCATTCCGGGCCGTTGCGCTCCCTGACCGGTGAAGAGGAACGCCACCTTGCCCGCGGCCGCGCTCCCGGATCCGGTCCTGCCGGTGATCACGTTCGGGGCGGCTTCCCCGGCGGCTGTCGCGGCCAGGCCGCGGGCCAGTTCCGCCGGGTCGGTGCCGACGATCACCGCGCGGTGCTCGAAGGCAGAACGGGCCGTCGCGAGCGACCACCCCACGTCCACCGGGCGCGGACCGGGGTGGGCGTCCAGGTGGGTGCGCAGTCGGGCCGCCTGCGCGCCGAGCGCGGTCGCCGAGCGTGCTGACAGCAGCCAGGGTATGACCGGCATGGCGGTCCCCTCGCCGGCCGCGGGCGACGGCTCGTCCCCGGCCGTGCCGGGCCGACCGGTGGCCTCCGGTTCGCTCGCCGGGGCCTGCTCGACGATCACGTGTGCGTTGGTTCCGCTGATGCCGAACGAGGACACTCCGGCCCGGCGCACGCGCCCCGTCTCCGGCCAGGGCAGATTCTCCGTCAGCAGCGACACGGCCCCGGCCGACCAGTCGACATGCGGTGTGGGTTCGTCCACGTGCAGGGTGCGGGGCAGCGTACCCTGCCGCAGCGCCATCACCATCTTGATCAGACCCGCCACACCGGCCGCGGACTGGGTGTGGCCGATGTTGGACTTCACCGAACCCAGCCACAGCGGATGTTCGGTGTCGCGCTCCTGGCCGTAGGTCGCCAGCAGCGCCTGGGCCTCGATGGGGTCGCCGAGCGTGGTGCCGGTGCCGTGTGCCTCCACGACATCCACATCGGACGCGGTCAGCCGTGCGCTCGCCAGCGCCTGGGCGATCACCCGCTGCTGAGAAGGGCCGTTCGGCGCGGTCAGACCGTTGGAGGCGCCGTCCTGGTTCACCGCGGAGCCCCGCAGCACCGCGAGTACGGTGTGGCCATTGCGCCGCGCGTCCGACAGCCGTTCCAGGACGACCATTCCGGCGCCCTCGGCCAGCCCGGTCCCGTCGGCCGCGCCCGCGAACGCCTTGCACCGCCCGTCCGGCGCCAGCCCGCGCTGCCGGCTGAATGCCACCAGGGTGCCGGGCGTGGCCATCACGGTGACGCCGCCGACCAGCGCGAGCGAGCACTCCTCCTGGACCAGCGCCTGACGTGCCATGTGCAGCGCCACCAGCGACGACGAGCACGCGGTGTCCACCGTGACCGCCGGACCCTCCAGCCCGAAGGCGTACGCGACGCGCCCCGAGGCCACGCTCGCGGCGCTGCCCGTCACCAGGTAGCCCTCAGCGCCGTCCGGAGTCTGCGCCACGTCCGCGACGTATCCGGAGAAGGACGCCCCGACGAACACCCCGGTCCGGGTGGCGCGCAGCGACCTCGGGTCGACCCCGGACCGTTCCAGGGCCTCCCATGAAATCTCCAGCAACAGCCGCTGCTGGGGGTCCATGGCCAAAGCCTCGCGCGGCGAGATGCCGAAGAACCCCGCGTCGAACGCCGCGGCGTCGTACAGGAAGGAACTCTGGCGGGCGTATGACGTGCCGGGCCGGTCCGGATCGGGGTCGTAGAGTCGCTCGACGTCCCAGCCGCGGTCCGTCGGGTAGCCACCGACGGTTTCGGCACCGGACACGACGAGGTTCCACAGGTCTTCGGGAGAGCACACCCCGCCCGGGAGGCGACACCCCATGCCCACGATCGCGACGGCGTCGTCGTCGGAGCTGCCGACGCCCGCGGCCGAGCCCCCGGCGGTGGCTGCCATCGGTCGTGTGCTGAGTTCGCCGCCGAGCCGGTCGCGCAGATACGTGGCGAGTTCGAGGGGCGATGGGTAGTCGAAGACGAGGGTCGCGGGCAGCCGCAGACCGGTGGCCTCGTTCAGTCGGTTGCGCAGCTCCACGGCGGTCAACGAGTCGAAGCCCAGCTCTTTGAAGGCGCGCCCGGGCTCCACCAGGTCCCGCGAGGCGTGCCCCAGCACCGTGGCGATATGCCCCACGACGAGGTCGAGCAGCAGCGCCTCCTGGTCCTCCGGGGACCGGGTGGCCAGGTTCCGCTCCAGTTCGGACAGGGACGATCCGGCGTTGTCGACCGTGCGGCGCGACGGTGCCCGTACGAGACCTCGTAGGATCGGTGCGACGCCCGAGGCGGACGCCTGGGACCGCAGGGCTCCCAGGTCGAGCCGGACCGGCACCAGCTGCGCCGCGTCGATCGTCAGCGCCGTGTCGAGCAGCGTCAGACCTTGCTCAGTGGACAGTGGAATCGTGCCACCACGCGCCATGCGGCGCAGGTCAGCGTCGCCGAGGTGGCCGGTCATGTCGCTCGCCTGGGCCCACATGCCCCAGGCCAGGGACACGGCAGGCAGGCCCTGGGCGCGCCGGTGCTGTGCCAGGGCGTCGAGGAACACGCTGGCCGCCGCGTAGTTGCCCTGGCCGGGGCCGCCGAAGGAGCCCGCGGCCGAGGAGAACAGGACGAAGAGGGAGAGGTCGAGGTCCTGGGTCAGCTCGTGCAGGTTGACCGCGGCGTCGACCTTGGGCCGCAGTACGGTGTCGAGCCGTTCCGGTGTCAACGAGGCGATGATGCCGTCGTCCAGGACACCGGCCGCGTGGACCACGCCCACCAGCGGATGCGCAGGGGGGATGGAGGCCAGAAGACCGGCCAGGGCCGCACGGTCGGCCACGTCGCAGGCTTCGAAGCGCACCTCGGCGCCGAGGGTCACCAGTTCCGCCCGGAGATCGGCCGCGCCGGGCGCGTCCGCGCCCCGGCGGCTGGTCAGCACCAGCCGCCGGACCCCGTGCGCGGTCACCAGATGCTTGGCCACCAGACCGCCGAGGACACCGGTGGCGCCGGTCACCAGTACCGTTCCGGTGTCGGCCGCCGCGGCGGTGCCGTCGGATCCGGCGGCACCGGGGGTTCCACCGATCGTCGGGGGCATGGTCAGTACGTTCTTGCCCACATGCCGCGCCTGCGCGAGGTGCCGGAACGCCTCCGGTGCGCGGCGAACGTCCCATGTGGTCGTCGGAAGCGGCCGCAACACCCCTTGCTCGAAGAGGCCGAGGACTTCCGCCAGCATCACCTGGATCAGGTCGAGACCCGCCTCGGACAGATCGAAGGCGCGGTACGACACGCCCGGACAGCGGTCGGCCACTTCCTGGGGGTCGCGGACATCGGTCTTGCCCATCTCGACGAAGCGACCGTCCGGGGCCAGCAGATCCAGCGAGGCATCCACGAACTCACGGGCCAGGGAGTCCAGTACGACATCAACACCACGGCCGTCGGTCGCGTCCCTGAACGTCTGGGCGAAGTCCAGGGTCCGGGATGACGCGATATGTTCGTCCGACAGCCCGATCGACCGCAACGTGTCCCATTTGCTCGTGCTGGCCGTCCCGTACACCTCCGCGCCGAGGTGTTGCGCCAGCTGGACGGCGGCCATGCCGACGCCACCCGCCGCCGCGTGGATCAGCACGGACTCGCCCTCCCGCAGGGCGGCCAGGTGGACGAGCGCGTAGTACGCGGTCAGGAACACCACCGGCACCGAGGCCGCGGTGGTGAAGGACCAGCCCTCCGGCATCGGGGCGATCGCCCGCTGGTCGACGACCGTGTACGGGCCGAAGCCACCGGTCAGCAGCCCCAGCACTCGGTCCCCCGGCGCGAAGCCGGTCACACCGGGTCCGACCTCCACGACGAAACCGGCACCTTCGGTGCCCATCAGAGCCTGGTCCGGGTACATGCCCAGGGCGATCAGCACGTCGCGGAAGTTGAGGCCCGTCGCCTTGACCGCGATGCGCACCTGGCCCTGGTCGAGAGGCTCGGACCCGGCCCCGCACTCGACCAGCGCCAGGTTCTCCAGCGTGCCCTTCTGCTTGACGTCCAGGCGCCAGGCGTCCGTTCCCGGCGGGGGTATCAGACCGGTGTCCGCATCGAGTCCGCCGAACCTCGGCACGGACACGTTCCCGGCCCGTATCGCCAGCTGGGGCTCACCGGAACCGATCACCGCGGGGAGCATCCGGATCGAACTCTCGTCGTCGTCCGTGTCGACCAATACGATCCGGCCCGGGTTCTCCGACTGGGCGGACCGGACCAGGCCCCACACGGCGGCCGCGGCCAGGTCCGTAACGTCCGGCGTGACGGCACCGTGGGTCAGGACAACCAGCTGGGACGACGCCCATCGGTCGTCGGACAGCCAGTCCTGGACGACGGCCAGCACTCGGCGCAGCAACGTCCGGGTCCCCGCCGCCAAGTCGGACGATCCACCGGCACAGGGGAGCAGCACGACGGGCGGTGGCACGGCACCGGCGACTGGAATGTGCGCGAGACCGGAGTACGTCCGCGTGGGGACACCCGCGGCGACGAGACGCCGGTGCGTCGCCCCGTCGGTACCGATCAGCCCCCACTCACCGACGGCGGCGTCAGTTCGGGTGCCGGTCCCGAGCCGGGCATCGGTGCCGAGCCGGGCATCGAACTCGGTCCGAGCCGCGTCGTCCGACAGCGGGAGATCGGTCCACTTCACCTGGTAAAGCGCGTCGTTGTGCGCTCCCTTCGCCGGACCGGCGAGTTGATCGGCCGCCACCGGCAGTGCCACAAGGGAATCCATGGACACCACGGGCGCTCCCGTGGCATCGGTCACCAGCACCGACACCGCGTCCCGGCCGACCGGTGACAGGCGCACCCGGACCGCGGCCGCCCCCGAGGCGAAGACCGAGACCCCGGACCACGCGAACGGCAGCCTGGGCACGTCGGCGGTGTCCTCGGTGCCAAGGGTGTCAACACCGTCCGTGGCTCCGGCGGCGTGCTCGAAGAACCGACCCAGCCCCATGGCGTGCATCGCCGCGTCCAGCAGCGCGGGGTGCACCCCGAACCGCTCGGCACTCGCCACCTGGCCCTCGGGCAGCGCTACCTCGGCGAAAACGTCGTCGCCCGAGCGCCACGCCGCTCGCAGCCCTTGGAACGAGGGCCCGTAGCCGAAGCCGCCTGCCGCGATCCGCTCGTAGAAGCCCTCCACATCGACGGGTTCGGCATCGGCCGGCGGCCACTGCCGCAGTCCGTCGGGGGGTACGGACACGGTGGACACCAGCGTCCCGCTCGCATGCAGGGTCCAGTCCTCCTGCGCACTGTCGTCGTCCGGACGCGAGTACACCAGCAGCGACCAGGCAGCGCCCGGCTCCCGCTCCGACTCCCCGACCATGATCCGGACTCGCACACCACGAGGGTCCGAAATCACCAACGGCGCCTGAACCGTGAGCTCCTCGATCCGCGACGCGCCCACTTGGTCGCCCGCCACCACCGCCAGCTCGACGAAGGCGGTACCCGGCACAATCACCGTGCCCATCACCGCGTGATCCGCCAGCCACGGATGTGACCGCACCGACAACCGTCCCGTCAACACCACGTCCCCCGACTCCGGGACTCGTACGACGGCACCCACCAACGGGTGTTCCGACGCGTCGAGACCGGCCGCCGAGACATCCCCGACCCCGCTGCCCACGCCGGTCGGCCAGTAGCGTTGGTGCTGGAAGGCGTAGGTGGGCAGGTCAACGTGGTTGTGCGGACCGGGGAGCACCGTGGTCCAGTCCACGGCCACACCGCGTACCCATGCCTCGGCGAGCGCGGTCAGAAACCGCTCCCAGCCACCCTCATCACGCCGCAACGTGCCCAGGACGACCGCCTCGCCACCCGCCGCCTCCAGCGTCTCCTGCACCCCCACCGTCAGCACCGGATGAGCACTGACCTCAACAAACGCCCCAAAACCCTCCCCCGACAGGACCCCGACCGCCTCTTCGAAACGCACCGGCTGCCGCAGATTCCGATACCAATACCCCGCATCCAACACACTCGTATCCACCCACTCA
>NZ_JBEZNG010000066.1:0-10849 GCF_040653035.1 Streptomyces malaysiensis subsp. malaysiensis | reverse complement strand
GAAACCAACGACAACCGCCCCGTCAACAACACCCCATCCACACCCGCCAACCCCACCACCGCACCCAACAACGGATGATCAGCCGAACCCAGACCAAGACCGGCCGCCGCGCCCTCGCCGACGCCCCCACCCACGGACTCCAGCCAGTACCGCTCCCGCTGAAAGGCATACGTGGGCAGCTCAACCCGCCGCGCGCCCGTCCCCGCGAACATCCCCGCCCAGTCGACGGCGGCCCCGCCCACATATGCCTCAGCCAGGGACGTCAGGAAACGGTCCAGGCCGCCTTCGTCACGGCGCAGCGAACCTACGGCGGTGACCCGGGACCCGTGCTCCTCGGCCGTCTGCTCCACACCCACCGTCAGCACCGGATGGGCACTGGCCTCAACAAACACCTGGAAGCCATCGGACAGCAGGGCGCCTACGGTCTCATCGAAGCGGACGGTCTGGCGTAGGTTGCAATACCAGTACCCGGCGTCCAACCCCGCCGTATCCAGCACCCCACCCGTCACCGTCGAATAGAACGGCACCGACGACGGCCGAGGACCGATCCCCCCAAGCTCACGCAGCAACTCACCCTCGATGACCTCAACGTGAGCACAGTGCGAGGCGTAATCCACAGGCACACGACGCGCCCGGATCTCCTCCACCTCGCACAGCGTCAGCAACTCCTCCAACGCAACCGCGTCACCGGAAACCACCACCGCCGAAGGTCCATTCACCGCCGCCACCGACAACCGCTCACCCCATCGGACCAGCCGCTCCCGCACCTCCCCCACAGGCAGCGACACCGACACCATGCCACCACCCCCCGACAACGCCCGCAACGCCTTACTCCGCAACGCCACCACCCTCGCGCCGTCCTCCAACGACAACGCACCCGCCACACACGCCGCCGCGATCTCACCCTGCGAATGACCGATAACGGCCGCGGGCTCCACGCCGTACGAACGCCACACCTCCGCCAACGACACCATCACCGCCCACAACACCGGCTGCACCACATCCACCCGCTCCAACGCAACGGCATCACCCTCACCACCCCGCAACACATCCACCAACGACCACTCCACAAACGGCGCCAACGCCACCGCACACTCACCCACCCGCTCCGCAAACACCGCCGAAGACTCCAACAACCCCGCCGCCATACCCACCCACTGCCACCCCTGACCAGGGAAAACCAACACCACACGACCATCAGCACCCGCAACCACACCCTGGGTCAGCCCCGGGACGCTGCTGCCCTCCGCCAGCGCGCTCAGACCCTCGACCAGAGCCGCGCGATCGGACCCCAGCAGCACCGCCCGGCGTTCGAACGCGGTACGCGTCGTCGCCAGGGAGAGACCGATATCGCTGGGTACCATCTCCGGCCGTGCGTCCAGGTGGGCGAGCAGCCGTTCCGCCTGGGTCCGCAGGGCGCTCTCGGACTTCGCCGAGACCAGCCACGGCACGATGCCGGACGGCAACTGCCCAGCTGACTCCGGAGCTTCAGTATCCTGGTCGGCCGCGGGCTCCTGCTCCAGGATGATGTGTGCGTTGGTCCCGCTGATGCCGAACGACGAGACGCCCGCCCGGCGGGGCTCGTCGCCCTCCGGCCAGGGCGTGGCCTCGGTGAGCAACCTGACCGCGCCCGCCGACCAGTCCACGTGCGGCGACGGCTCGTCCACATGCAGGGTCCGCGGCAGCAACCCGTGCCGCATCGCCTGCACCATCTTGATGATGCCGGCCACGCCCGCCGCGGCCTGCGTATGGCCGATGTTGGACTTGATGGAGCCGAGCCACAGCGGCCGGTCCTCGGGCCGATCCTGCCCGTATGCCGACAGCAGTGCCTGCGCCTCGATCGGATCGCCCAGCGTGGTGCCCGTGCCATGCGCCTCGACGGCGTCCACCTGCTTGGCGGAGAGCTTGGCGTCGGCCAGGGCCTGGCGGATCACCCGCTGCTGGGACGGCCCGTTGGGGGCCGTGAGCCCGTTGCTCGCACCATCCTGGTTGATGGCCGAGCCGCGTACCACCGCCAGCACCGGATGGCCATTGCGCCGCGCGTCCGACAGCCGCTCCAGCAGCAGCATGCCCACACCCTCGCCCCAGCCCGTGCCATCCGCGGCCGCGGCGAACGGCTTGCACCGGCCGTCCGGCGCGAGACCCCGCTGACGGCTGAACTCCACGAAGGTTCCGGGAGTGGACATCACCGTGACGCCGCCCGCGAGGGCGAGTGTGCACTCCTGACGCCGAAGGGCCTGGCCGGCCCAGTGCAGGGCCACCAGAGACGAGGAGCACGCCGTGTCGACCGTGACTGCGGGGCCCTCAAGACCCAGTGTGTAAGCCACCCGGCCGGAGGCGATACTGCCCGCGGTGCCATTGCCCAGGTAGCCCTCCACGCCTGCGGGCAGCGACGTCAGACCGGTGCCGTAGTCGTGATACATCACACCGGTGAAGACACCGGTCTTGCTGCCCCGCACCGACTCCGGGTCGATACCCGCCCGCTCGAACGCCTCCCAGGCCGTCTCGAGCAGCAGCCGCTGCTGCGGGTCGGTCGCGAGCGCCTCGCGCGGGGACATCCCGAAGAACGCCGGGTCGAACTCACCGGCGCCGAGCAGGAATCCGCCCTCACGCGCATAGCTCTTGCCGACCGCGCCCGGGTCGGGGTCGTAGAGCCCCTCCACATCCCAGCCACGGTCCTGGGGGAAGCCCGAGATGGCGTCCTCGCCGGCGGCCACCGACCGCCACAGCTCCTCGGGCGAGCGCAGCCCGCCCGGGTAGCGGCAGCTCATCGCCACGATCGCGATCGGCTCGTGGTCCGCGGATTCCGCTTCCTCGAGGCGCTGACGCGTCTGGTGGAGTTCGGCAATGACTCGCTTGAGGTAATCCCGGAGTTTGTCTTCGTTGCTCATCGCGCTTTCCCAATCACAAGACTGTCGGCAATTTGCGGAGGGTTACCGCTTCGCGGAGGGTTATTGCTTCAGAGAATTCCGAGATCCTCGTCCACCATTTTGAAGAGTTCACCATCCGTCGCCGATTCGAGTTGGTCGACGAGAGCAGCAGCGTTGCCGTTCGGGACTTCCCGTGCGTCGCCGTACTTTGCCAAGAGCTCCCGCAGGCGTGACACCACATCCGTGCGGCCGATCTCCTCCCAGGTCATCGTCGACAGACCGGCTTCGAGCTGATCGAGGCCCACGGATACGGGCACCGAAGTGGCCGCGGACCCGACGTCCCGCGACAGCTCGCGATGGAGGTGCTGGGCCAACGCGGTGGGGGTGGGGTGGTCGAAGACCAGTGTCGCGGTCAGACGCAGTCCGGTCACCGTGCCGAGCCGATTGCGCAGTTCCACCGCAGTCAGCGAATCAAAGCCGAAATCCTTGAACGCGCGGCCCGGTTCCACGGTTTCCGGGCCGCCGTGGCCCAGCACGGCGGCGACATTCCGGCGTACCGTGTCCAGCACCAGGCGTTCCCCTTCCGCATACGAGGCTCCGGCCAGGCGTGTCCGCAACGCCTCCGCCGCTCCGGCAGCCCCGGTGGAGTCCGCTGCCGCCGTCCGGCGGGCGGGCAGACGCACCAACTCCCGTAGCACATAAGGAACTTCGACCATTTCCTCGTGTACTGCGGACCTCCAGACCGTCGTGTTCAGCCGCGCGGCGGCGACGACCGGGCCATCGCTCGCACACGCGGCGTCGAAGAGTGCGAGTCCCTCGGCCGAGGACAGGGCGGAGATGCCGACCTGGTCCATCCGCCGCCTGTCCACCTCGGCCAGCCCCGCCGTCATCCCGCTGCGTTCCTCCCACAGGCCCCAGGCCAGCGACAGGCCGGGGAGACCGTGGGCACGGCGCTGTGTGACGAGCGCGTCGAGAAAGGCGTTTGCGGCGGCGTAGTTGCCCTGCCCGGCGGCCCCGAACATGCCCGCCACCGAGGAGAAGACCACAAACGCCGACAGGTCGAGCCCGGCCGTCAGCTCATGCAGGGCGAGGGCCGCCTCCGCCTTCGGTCGCAGCACCGTGTCCAGCCGCTCCGGAGTCAACGACGCGATCACACCGTCGTCCAGGACGGCGGCGGCGTGGACAACGCCCTTCAGCGGATGCGCGGCGGGGATGTCCGACAACACCGCGCGGAGGGCGTCCCGGTCGGCCACATCACAGGCGGCCCAGGTCACCGACGCACCCGCCGAGGACAGCTGCTCCGCCAGCTCGGCCGCGCCCTCGGCCGCCGGGCCCCTGCGGCTGAGCAGCACCAGATGGCGCACGCCGTGTTCGGCCACCAGGTGCCGGGCGAGCAGACCGCCCAGGGTGCCGCCGGCCCCGGTGATGAGGACCGTACCTTCGGAGTCCCATGCCGCCGAAGCGCCACCTTCCCCCGACTCCTCGGCTCGGACCAGCCTCGCCGACAGTACGCGCCCGCCGCGCACGGCCAACTGCGGCTCGCCCGAGGCGAGGGCGGCGGCCAACGGAACGGAGCCGAGCTCCTTGGGATCGTCCACGTCCAGGAGAACCAGTCGCCCGGGGTGTTCGGCCTGCGCGGAGCGCACCAGACCCCATACCGCCGCCCCTGCCAGATCGTCCACGCTCTCGGTGGAGGAGGTGGCCACGGCACCCCGAGTGGTGATGACCAGCCGGGAGTCGGCGAACCGGTCTTCGGCCAGCCACTCCTGCACCCACTCAAGCGCCCGGTGCGCCGCGCCGCCTACGCCGCGGCGGGCATCGCCACCGGGGCCGATCGCGGAGACCGGCAGCACCCACTCGGGCAGGGGCTCGCCCTCGGCGCCGGACCGGGCCAGGGCCTCCAGTCCGGGGTGTGTGCCCACCTGCCAGTCCGCCGACCGCAACGCCACGGCAAGGTCGCCGTCCTCCTCGCCGATCAGCGCACAGCGGGCGGTGGCCGGTGCGTCGGCCGCGAGTGGCATGGCGTTCCACCGCAACTGGAACAGCGACTCATGCGCGGCGCCCCGCGCGGCGTCGATCTGCTCGGCGGAGACCGGACGTGTCACCAGCTCCGCCACCGAGGCCATCAACCGACCCGTCTCATCGGCCACGGTCAGCGATAGACCGTCGCCCCCGGCCGCCGTCAGCCGTACGCGGACCGTGGTCGCGCCGATGAGGTGCACCGACACCCCGTTCCAGGCGAACGGCAAGCGAACCTGCTCCGCGTCCGAGGCCACCAGGCCGCCGGGGCCCGCCATATGCAGGGCGGCGTCGAGCAACGCCGGGTGCACACGGAACCGTGCCGCGTCCGGCCACTGCTCTTCCGCCAGTGCCACCTCGGCGAACACCTCGCCTTCGCGCCGCCAGGCGGCCCGCACGCCCTGGAACGCCGGTCCGTACGCGAGCCCACCCAGCGCGAAGCGCTCGTACATGCCACTGATGTCGACCGCTTCGGCATCCGCGGGCGGCCACACACTCAGCTCGGCCGAGAGCGCCGACTCCGGCTCCTCGGCCTGGGTCAGAACGCCGGTGGCATGACGTGTCCAGGGTTGGTCCTCATCGCCGGATTCCTGCCGGGAGTGGACGGTGACGGGTCGACGGCCGTCGTCATCGGCTCCGGCAACCATCACCTGGAGCTGGATCGCACCGCGTTCGGGAAGGACAAGGGGTGCTTCCAGCACCAGATCGTCCACCTGGCCACATCCGAAACGGCTTCCGGCGTGCAGCGCCAGATCCACGAACGCCGTCCCCGGCACCACCACCGAGCCCAGCACGGCGTGGTCGGCCAGCCAGGCGTGCGTACGCGCCGACAGCCGGCCGGTGAACAGGCAACCGTCGGAGTCGGGCAGCCGCACCGCGGCACCGAGCAGGGGATGCTCCTCGGACCTCAGCCCGGCCGATGCCACGTTGCCCACCGCCCCACCGGCCTCGAGCCAGTACCGCTTCCGCTGGAAGGCGTAGGTCGGCAGCTCCACGTGACGTATGGAGGTGGGCGCGAGCAACGCCGTCCAGTCCACCCGCGCGCCACGGACGAAGATCCGAGCCAGTGCCTCCTGGAGCGTGGCCAGCTCGTCCCGGCCGCTGCGAAGCGCCGCGACGAATTCGATGTCCGGCGCACACTCCTGTCCCATCCCGGAGAGCACACCGTCCGGACCCAGCTCCAGGGAGGTCGTCACCCCCGCTTCCGCGAGAGCCGCCATGCCGTCGGCGAAGCGTACGGTCTCGCGGACATGCCGCACCCAGTACTCGGCCGAGCACAGCGCCTCGACGTCCGCGACCTGGCCCGTCACGTTCGACACGACCGGGATGCGCGGAGGCGCGTACGACAACCCCTCCGCCACCTGGCGGAAGTCGGCCAGCATGGGCTCCATCAAGGGTGAGTGGAAGGCATGCGAGACCCGCAGCCGCTTCGTCTTGACGCCCTGAGCCTCAAACTGCGCGGCGATCTCCATCACCGTCGCCTCCGCGCCGGAGATCACGGTCGAGTGCGGCCCGTTGACCGCCGCCAGACTCACCTGGGCCTCACGACCGGCCAGCAACGGCAGGACATCCGCCTCGGTGGCCTGCACCGACACCATCACCCCACCCGACGGCAGCTGCTGCATCAACCGCCCACGAGCCGCCACCAACACACACGCGTCGTCGAGCGACAACACACCCGCCACATACGCCGCCACCAGCTCTCCGATGGAATGCCCGGCCACAAAATCCGGCCGTACACCCCACGACTCGACCAGCCGGAACAGCGCCACCTCCACCGCGAACAACCCACACTGCGTAAACGCCGTCTCATCCAGCCCCTCCACGTCCCCGCCGATCACCTCCCGCAAAGAACACTCCAGCAGTCCGTCAAACCGCCCACACACCTCATCGAACGCCTCCGCAAATACCGGAAACGCCTCATACAACTCCCAACCCATCCCGATCCGCTGGCTGCCCTGCCCCGAGAACACAACCGCCAACTTCCCCGACACCACCGAACCCCGCACCACACCAGCCGCCGGAACACCATCCACCACGGCTTCCAGCCCGGCCGTGAAGCCCTGATGGTCGCCAGCCAGCACCACCGCCCGGTGCTCGAACACCGAGCGTGTGGTCACCAGCGACGAGGCCACGTCCACGGCCGACGGCACGGCGTCCGTCTCGTCACGCACGGACGACAGCAGCCGCTCCGCCTGCACCCGCAACGCACCCTCGGACTTCGCCGACACCACCCACGGCACCAGCCCCGACATCTCGGGCCCGGCCACGCGCTCGGCGACGTGCATCTCCTCGGGGGCCTGCTCCACGATCACATGCGCATTGGTCCCGCTGGCGCCGAAGGAGGAAACACCGGCGCGCCTAGGGTAGCCCGTCTCCGGCCATTCCGCCGCGTCCGTGAGCAGCCGCACGGCGCCCTCGGTCCAGTCCACATGCGGTGACGGCTCATCGACGTGCAGAGTCTTCGGCAGTACGCCGTGCCGCATCGCCAGCACCATCTTCATCACGCCCGCCACACCCGCGGCCGCCTGCGTATGGCCGATGTTCGACTTGATCGAGCCGAGCCACAGCGGTCGCTCCTCGGCGCCCCGTTCCCGCCCGTAAGTCGACAGCAGCGCCTGTGCCTCGATGGGATCGCCGAGTGTCGTACCCGTACCGTGCGCCTCCACGGCGTCCACGTCGGCGGTCGACAGCCCAGCACTCGCCAGCGCGGCCCGAATGACCCGCTGCTGGGAAGGGCCGTTGGGGGCCGTCAGCCCATTGGACGCGCCGTCCTGATTGACGGCGGACCCGCGGACGACGGCGAGCACCCGGTGGCCGTTGCGCCGTGCGTCCGAGAGCCGCTCCAGCAGCAGCATGCCGACACCCTCGGAGAACCCCGTGCCGTCCGCGGCCCCCGCGAACGCCTTGCACCGTCCGTCGGCCGACAGCCCACGCTGACGGCTGAACTCCACGAAAAGCGCGGGGGTCGACATCACCGTCACACCACCCGCGAGCGCGAGCGAGCACTCCCCCTGACGCAGCGACTGAGCCGCGAGATGCAACGCCACCAGCGACGACGAGCAGGCCGTGTCCACCGTCACCGCGGGTCCTTCGAAACCGAAGGTGTAGGAGACGCGGCCCGAGGCGATGCTGCCGGCGGTGCCATTGCCGATATAGCCCTCGACTCCTTCCGGCACCGTGGCCGAGCCGTAGTCGTGGTGCATGATTCCGGCGAAGATGCCGGTCTGGCTGCCACGCACCGAGGCCGGGTCGATACCGGCCCGCTCCAACGCCTCCCACGACGTCTCCAGCAACAACCGCTGCTGCGGATCCATCGCCAACGCCTCACGCGGCGAAATACCGAAGAACTCCGGATCGAACTCACCCGCGTCATAGAGGAAACCACCCTCGCGCGCATACGCCGTGCCCCGGTGATCAGGATCCGGGTGATACAGACCCTCCAGGTCCCAGCCACGATCGTCCGGAAAACCGGCGATGGCGTCCCCACCGCGGGCCAGTAGCCTCCACAGATCCTCGGGGGACTTCACCCCACCCGGGTAGCGGCAGCTCATCCCCACGATGGCGATCGGCTCATCCTGGGACGCGGCCACCGTCGCGGGGCGTCCCGCCTGGGCAGCCGTCCCTTCGCTCCTGCCGAGGAGCTCATCGCGGAGGTGGCAAGCGAGCGCGACGGGCGAGGGGTAGTCGAAGACGAGGGTGGCGGGGAGCCGCAACCCGGTGGCGGCGTTCAGCCGGTTCCGCAGCTCGACGGCCGTCAGCGAGTCGAATCCGAGTTCCTTGAACGCACGCTCCGGCTCGATCTCGTCCACACCGGAGTAGCCGAGCACCGCGCCGACCCCCGCACGCACGAGGTCGAGCAACGCCTGCTCCCGCTCGGACTCCGAGAGCCCCGCGAGCCGGGCGAGGTCACCGTGCAGGGGCGTATCCATGCCCTGCGCGCCATCCGTCAACGCCCTCCGCGCGGGGGTACGCACCAACCGTCGTAGCAACGGCGGTACGGGACCGGCGCCACCGCGGAGCGCTGTCGGAGCGATCCGTACGGGGACCAGCAGCGGTCGGTCCATGGCGCTCGCCGCGTCGAGGAGCGCAAGACCTTCGTCCGACGACAGCGGGAGGACGCCGCTCCGCTCCATCCGGGCGACGTCGGCATCGGCGAGGTGGCCGGTCATATCGCTGCGCTCGGCCCAGAAGCCCCAGGCCAACGACACCCCCGCAAGCCCACGCGCCCGACGACGCGCCGCCAGAGCATCCAGGAACATATTCGCCGCCGCATAATTCCCCTGCCCCGCCGCACCGAACGTCGCAGCCGCCGACGAGAACACCACAAACGCCGACAGATCCAGGCCGCACGTCAACTCATCCAAATGCACCGCCGCATCCACCTTCGGCCGCAACACCGCGTCCACGCGCTCCGGCGTCAACGACTCGACCAGACCGTCATCCAGCACACCGGCCGCATGCACCACACCACGCAACGGACGATCCACCGGAATACCCGCCAACACCCCTGCCAACGCTTCACGGTCGGCGACATCGCAGGCCACCACGGCCACCGACGCACCCAGCCCCACCAGCTCGGCCTCCAACTCCACCGCACCAACCGCCCCGCGACCCCGCCGAGAGACCAACACCAGATGCCGCACCCCACACTCAGCCACCAAATGCCGCGCCAGCAAACCACCCAACGTGCCCGTAGCACCGGTCAACAACACCGTGCCTTCGGGATCCCACGCAAAGCCCAGCCCGGCCCGCTCGGCAGGAGCAACAGCACGCGACAGCCGAGGCGCCAGCACATTCCCGAACCGCACAGCAACCTGAGGCTCGCCACACTCCAGCACCGCCCGGAGCACACCAGCCGACGCCGGTACGTCGTCCACGTCCACCAGAACGAACCGATCCGGATGCTCAGCCTGCGCAGAACGCACCAAACCCCATACCGCAGCCGCCGCCACATCCGGCACATCCTCGTCCGGTACGGCAGCCACCGCGCCCCGCGTCACCACCACCAGCCGCGAACCAGCAAACCGCTCCTCAGCCAACCACTCCTGCACCACCCGCAAGGCACGGTGGGCGAGGTGGCGCGTGGTGGTCGGGAGGTCCTCTGCCCCCGAGTCCGAGTCGGACACACATGCCATGAGTACGACATCCGGGTTGCCTGCCAGGGTGGCCAGCTCCGGGCTGCTCAATACCTCCTGCTCTGCCGCGCCCAAGGCGGCGCTGAGGCCGAGATCGTCCGGCCCGACCATTGCCCACCGAGCTTGGGACGCCGCCGCCGGCGTGTCCGCAGTGGGCACGCGATCCCATTCCACGGTGAACAGCGAGTCCCTGGTCACCTGCGGAGACGCGGTGAGCTGCTCGGCCGCCACCGGCCGCCCCACAAGTGAGTCGACCGAAGCCACCGGTACACCGTCGGCGTCCGCCACGAGCACCGAGATCCCCTCGGATCCCGACGGCGACAGACGTACCCGCAGCGCAGTCGCGCCCGTGGCGTACAGCGAGACTCCTGTCCAGGCGAACGGCAGACGAGCGGGACCCGTCTCCTCGCCGTCCGGGCCCACCCCAGCCATATGCAGGGCGGCGTCGAGGAGGGCTGGATGCAACCCGAAACGCCCCGCCTCGACACGCTGCTCCTCCGCAAGCGCCACCTCAGCAAACACCTCATCACCACGACGCCACGCAGCCCGCACCCCCCGAAACACCGGCCCATACTCCAAACCCACCCCAGCCAACCGCTCATACACACCACCCACATCCACCGCCACCCCACCCACAGGCGGCCACACACTCAACCCCTCCACCACACCCGGACCCTCAACCGACAACACCCCCGTCGCATTACGCACCCACGACTCCTCCCCCTCACCCTCCAACCGCGAGAACACACCCACCACACGCCGACCCACCCCATCCGGCACACCCACCGACAACTGCACCTGCACACCACCACGCTCAGGCAC
>NZ_JBEZNG010000065.1:0-12661 GCF_040653035.1 Streptomyces malaysiensis subsp. malaysiensis | reverse complement strand
GGCTGTTCGCCGAGGTGCTGGGGCTGGACGGGGTCGGTATCGACGACGGCTTCTTCGACCTCGGCGGCGACAGCATCATGTCCATCCAGCTCGTCGGCCGCGCCCGGCGGGCCGGACTCGAACTGTCGGTCCGCGACATCTTCGAGCACCGCACCGTGGCCGCGCTCGCCGACGTCGTCACGGAGGTGGCGGGGACCGTCGCCGAGGAGCCGGGCGCCGGCATCGGCGAGGTGCCCCTCACCCCGATCGCGCACTGGCTGCTGCGGCGCGGTGCGGACGTGGACGGGTTCAACATGTCCGTCGTCCTCCAAACCCCCGCGGCGCTGCGCCTCGACACACTCACCCGATCCCTCCAGACCCTCCTCGACCACCACGACGCCCTGCGCGCCCGGCTCACCTCCGGCCCCGAACGCCGACTGGAGACAGGGGCACCCGGCACGGTCGACGCCGCGCCCCTGGTACGCCATGTGCGGGCCACCGGACAAGGCGGCCGGCACCTCGACGAACCCGCGCTCAACGCCCTGGTACGGGCCGAGAGCGAGAGCGCCAGGGACCGGCTCGACCTGGACCGCGGCACGGTCGTACAGGCAGTGTGGTTCGACCGTGGCACCGATACGCCGGGCCTGCTGCTCCTCCTCGTCCACCACCTGGTCGTCGACGGGGTGTCCTGGCGCATCCTGGTACCCGACCTCGCGGAGGCACACGAGGCCATCGCCGCCGGCCGCACGCCCGAACTCCAGCCCACGGGAACCTCACTGCGCCGCTGGGCCCAGCGGCTGACCGAGGAAGCGGCCGAACCGGCCTGGGTCGCCGACGCCGCCTGGTGGCAGGAGACACTGCGGAAGGCGGACCGCGGCCTCGGGCGGCGCGCGCTGGACCCCGCCCGGGACACCACGGCGGCCGCCGGACACATCAGCCTCACCCTTCCGGTGGGCGTCACCGAAGCCGTGCTGACCCGAGTGCCCGCCGCGTTCAACGCGGAGGTCAACGACGTCCTGCTGACCGCCTTCACCCTGGCCTGGGAACAGTGGCGGGGGGAGACCGGCCTCCTGCTCGACCTGGAGGGGCACGGCCGCGAGGAGCACCTCGTCCGGGGCGCCGACCTGTCACGCACGGTGGGGTGGTTCACCAACCTCTACCCCGTGCGCCTGGAGACCGGCGCCACCGACCTCGCCGACGCGTTCGCGGGCGGTCGAAGCGCGGGCGACATCCTCAAACGCATCAAGGAACAGCTCAGGGCCGTGCCCGACAAGGGCATGGGCTACGGCCTCGTCCGGCACCTCAACCCCGCTACGGCCGAGGGGTTCGAGGGACTGACGGATCCTCAGGTCGCCTTCAACTACCTGGGCCGCTTCGCCACCACGGCGGCCGGCCAGGACGCCGACTGGACCCCGCTCATCGGCATCGACAGCGTCGCCGGGGACCCGCCGCACCTGCCGCTCGCCCATGCGCTGGAGCTCACCGCCCGTACGCATGACGGCCCCCGGGGATCGCAGTTCGTCGCCTCCTGGACCTGGGCCGGCGGAATCCTCGACGAGGACGAGGTCCGCGAACTGGCCGATCTGTGGTTCCGGGCGCTCGAAGCCCTGGTGGCCCACGCCGAGAACCCCGAATCCGGCGGACTCACCCCCTCCGATGTCTCCCTGTCCTCGATCACCCAGGACGAGATCGAGGCGTTCGAGGACGAACTCGGCGACCTGTTCGACGACATGCCGGACGACGAAGAGCCGGCCGCAAACGACGACGTACACGCTCCTGAAGACGAAGAAGAGGCCCGAAAGTGAGTCGCACCCCGCGGAAGATCGAGGACATCCTGCCGCTGGCCCCGCTCCACGAGGGCCTGCTCTTCCACAGCGTTTACGACCAGGGCGAACTCGACCCCTACGTCGTCCAGGCGGCCTTCGACATCGAGGGCCCGCTGAACACGGCCACCCTGCGCACCGCCGCCGAGGCCCTCCTGGCCCGCCACGCCACCCTGCGCGCCGCCTTCCGGCAGCGCAAGAACGGCGACTGGGCGCAGGTGGTGATGCGCACCGTGCCGCTGCCCTGGGCCGAGACCGACCTGACCGCGCTGCCCGAGGACGAGCGGCCCTCGGCCGCGGCCGAGGCCATGGCCGCCGACCGGAGCACCCGGATCGATGTGACCCGGCCCCCGCTGCTGCGCTTCACGCTCATCCGGCTCGGCGCCTCGCTCCACCGCCTGGTGCTGACCAACCACCACCTGGTGCTGGACGGCTGGTCGCTGCCCGTCCTCATGGGTGAACTGTGCACGCTGTACGACGCCCACGGCGACGACAGCGCCATGCCCCGCGTACGCCCCTACCGCGACTACCTCACATGGCTGGCGGCACAGGACCGCGAGGCGGCCCGCGCCGCCTGGCGCGAGGCGTTCGCCGACCTCGCCGAACCCAGCCCGGTGGCACCCGGCGTCGACCGCACCACGGTCGCCTCCGCCGAGGTCCTCGCCTCCTTCTCGCGGTCCGGCACCGCCGCCCTCACCGAGATCGCCCGGCGCAGCGGCGTCACCCTCAACACCGTCGTGCAGACCGCCTGGGCGATCACCCTCGGGCGGCACACCGGACGCGACGACATCGTCTTCGGCACCACCGTCTCCGGGCGCCCGCCGCAGATCGACGGCGTCGAACGGATGGTGGGCCTTTTCATCAACACCCTGCCCACCCGGATACGGCTCCGAGCCGCCGAGCCGTTCGCCGAACTCCTCACCCGCGTCCAGTCCGAGCAGACCCGGCTCACCCCGCACCAGCACCTCGAACTCGCCGAGATCCAGCGTGCCGTGGGCCACGGCGAGCTCTTCGACACCTCCATGGTGTTCCAGAACTATCCCGTCGAGCGCGCCGCCACCGTCGGCGAGGGCATCGCCTCCGCCGTCCAACTCGTCCCCAGCAAGGACCGCGAGGCCACCCACTACCCGCTGATGCTGGTCGGCTCCGCACGCGACACCATGCTGTTCAGGCTGAACCACCGGCCCGATGTCTTCGACGAGACCGCTGCCCAGCGGTTCCTGGACCGCTTCGTACGGGTCCTGCACGCCCTCGTCGCCGACCCGGAGTTGCCCGTCGGCCGGATCGATGTGCTGGACGAGGCCGAGGTCCGGTCGGTGTTGTGGGACTGGAATGACACGGTGTGTGAGGTGCCGGGTCGGTCGGTGGTGGAGTTGTTCGAGGAGCGGGTGGTCCGGTCGCCGGATGCGGTGGCGGTGGTGGCGGGTGGTGTGTCGCTGTCGTGTCGCGAGTTGGATGTCCGGGCTGGGCGTTTGGCGGGGTTGTTGGTTGGGCGTGGGGTGGGTCCGGAGTGTTTTGTGGCGGTGGCGTTGCCGAGGTCGGTGGATCTGGTGGTGGCGTTGCTGGCGGTGTGGAAGGCGGGGGCGGCGTATCTTCCGCTGGACACGGAGTATCCGGCCGACCGGCTCGCCTACATGCTCCAGGACGCGGCCCCCACACTCATCCTCACCACGGATGAGCTGGCGGATGTGGTGCCGGATGTGGACGACATCCCACGAGTGCTGCTGGACGCGCCGGAGACCGTCGAGGAGCTTTCCCGGACGGCGGGGGAGGGGCCGATCGCCTCTCGGGCGCTGTCGCATGCGGCGTATGTGATCTATACGTCGGGTTCGACGGGGCGGCCCAAGGGCGTGGTGGTGCCGCAGGGGCCGTTGGCGAACTTCGTGGTGGCGATGGCCGGGCGGTTCGGGCTTTCGGGCGAGGACCGTTTGCTGGCGGTGACCACCGTGGGCTTCGACATCGCGGGTCTGGAGCTGTTCGTACCACTGCTCAGCGGTGCCGCGGTGGTGGTCGCGGAGCGCGATGTGGTGCGGGATCCGGCGGCGTTGTGCGGGCTGGTGTCGGCTGAGCGGATCTCGGTCATGCAGGCCACGCCGAGCCTGTGGCGGGCGGTGCTGGCCGAGGACGCTTCGGTGCTGAGCGGTGTCCGGGTGCTGGTCGGTGGTGAGGCGCTGCCCGCCGATCTGGCCGTGGCGCTGGCCGAACGTGCCGAGTCGGTGATGAACATGTACGGGCCGACGGAAACCACCATCTGGTCGACGGCCTGGCCGGTCACATCGGAGGCGGCGGGCGCGCCGCGTATTGGGCGGCCGATCGCCAATACCCGGGTGTATGTGCTGGACGGCGGGTTGCGACCGGTGCCGGTCGGGGTGCCGGGTGAGTTGTATATCGCGGGTGAGGGTGTGGTCCGTGGCTATCACGGGCGGTCGGGGCTGACCTCCGAGCGGTTCGTGGCCGATCCGTTCGACCGCACCGGCGGTGGGCGGATGTATCGCACGGGCGACCTGGTGCGGTGGACGGCCGAGGGCGAGCTGGAGTATCTGTCCCGGGTCGATGACCAGGTCAAGCTGCGTGGATTCCGCATTGAACTGGGTGAGATCGAGACGGTGCTGGCCGGGCATGACGGCGTGGCCCAGGCCGCCGTCCTCGTGCGCGAGGACCGGCCAGGCGACAAGCGGCTGGTCGCCTATCTCGTCCCGGCGGCGGATGGTGGCGTGCCGGGCGGCGCCGAACTGCGGCGTCATGTGGCCGAGCGACTCCCCGACTACATGGTGCCCTCCGCGTTCATGCCCCTGGACACGTTCCCGCTGACGCCGAACGGCAAGCTGGACCGGCGCGCCCTGCCCGCGCCCGACTACGGACCGGGCTCGATGGGCGGCCGGGCCCCGCGCTCCCCGCGCGAGGAGATCCTGTGCGGTCTCTTCGCCGAGGTGCTGGGCCTTGAGTCGGTCACCATCGACGACGACTTCTTCGGCCTCGGTGGCCATTCGCTGCTGGCCACGAAGCTGGTCAGCCGGATCCGCTCGGTCCTGGACGTCGAACTGGCGGTGCGACGGGTCTTCGAGGCCCCCACCGTCGCCGAGCTCGCCACCGCGCTGGACGCGTCCGCCGCGGTGCGCTCGCCGCTACGGGCGGTGGAACCGCGCCCGGCGCGGCTGCCGCTGTCGCTGGCCCAGCAGCGGCTGTGGTTCCTGCACCAGTTCGAGGGGCCGAGCGCCACGTACAACATTCCGGTGGCGCTACGGCTGAGCGGTGAGCTGGACGAGCGCGCGTTGCGGCTGGCCCTGGGCGATGTGGTGGCGCGGCACGAGAGCCTGCGCACGGTGTTCGCCGAGGACGCCGACGGTCCGTACCAGGTGGTCCGGGACGCCGAGGCGGTCGAACTCACCGTGGTACGGACCGACGAGACCCGGCTGCGCACCGAACTCCTCGGCGCGGCCCGCCACGCCTTCGACCTCCGGTCCGAAGGACCGCTGCGCGTCCGGCTGTTCGAACTGGCCGACGACGCGTACGTACTGCTGGTCGTCGCGCATCACATCGCGAGCGACGCGTGGTCGATGGGCCCGCTGGCCCGCGATCTGACCGGTGCGTACGCGGCACGGGTCGACTCCGGTGGGGCTCCCGGCTGGGAGCCGCTGCCGGTCCAGTACGCGGACTACAGCATCTGGCAGCGCGAGGTGCTCGGCGCCGAGGACGACCCCGACAGTGAGATCACCCGCCAACTGACCTACTGGAAGGCCGCGTTGGCCGACCTTCCGGAAGAGCTGCCCCTGCCGTTCGACCGCCCCCGTCCGGCGGCCGCCACCTACCGGGGCGACTCCGTCCCCCTCGACCTCGCTCCGGAGCTGCACGAGAAGCTGACACGGATCGCCCGTGACCGCCGGGCCAGCCTGTTCATGGTGGTGCAGGCGGCGCTGTCCACGCTGCTCACGCGCCTGGGCGCGGGGACGGACATCCCCCTCGGCACCCCAGTGGCCGGCCGCACCGATGACGCGCTGGACGACCTGGTCGGCTTCTTCGTGAACACACTGGTGCTGCGGACGGACACCTCCGGTGACCCGACGTTCGCAGAGCTGATCGAACGGGTGCGGGCGCGCGACCTGGAGGCGTACGCGTACCAGGACCTGCCCTTCGAGCGGCTGGTCGAGGTGGTCAACCCGGAGCGTTCGCTGTCCCGGCATCCGCTCTTCCAGACGATGCTCACGCTGAACAACACCGAACAGGGCGCGGAGACCGCGGTCGCCTCGCTACCGGGGCTGACCGTGGCGAACGAGCCGGTGGCCGTGGGCGGGGCGAAGGTCGACCTGTCGTTCCGGCTGGGCGAGCGGCGGGGCGATGGTCCGGACGGGGGTGTGGTGCTTGAGGGGGCTCTGGACTTCAGCACCGATCTGTTCGACCGCGCCACGGCCCAGCGCGTCGCGGAGCGTTTCGTCCGCGTTCTGACCCTGCTCGCCGAGGACCCCGAGCGTCATATCGGGGAGGTGGAGTTGCTGGACGCGGTGGAGCGGGAGCGGGTGCTGGTCGGGTGGAATGGTGAGTCGCGGGGTGTGCGGGGTGTGTCGTTGCCCGTGCTGTTCGCGGAGCAGGTGGCGCGGACGCCGGATGCGGTGGCGGTGGTGTGCGGCGGGCGTGAGGTGTCGTACGGGGAGTTGGATGCGTGGTCGAACCGGGTGGCGCGGTGGTTGGTGGGTCGGGGGGTGGGGGCCGAGCGGTTTGTGGGTGTGGTGTTGCCGCGGTCGGTGGAGTTGGTGGTGGCGTTGTTGGGTGTGGTGAAGGCGGGTGGTGCGTATGTGCCGGTGGATCCGGAGTATCCGGCGGAGCGTAAGGCTCACATCCTGACCGACGCGCGGCCGGTGCTGGTCATTGACGATGTGGCGGATCTCGCGGCGGCCGATGTGTACTCGGATGAGCCGGTGGAAGAGGTGCGGGAGCTGTCGCATCCGGCGTATGTGATCTATACGTCGGGTTCGACGGGTCGGCCGAAGGGTGTGGTGGTCGAGCATCGTTCGGTGGGGGCGTATCTGGAGCGTGCGCGGGAGGTGTATCCGGATGCGTCGGGTACGGCGTTGCTGCACTCTTCGGTGGCCTTCGACCTGACGGTGACGGCGTTGTACACGCCGTTGGTGAGCGGTGGCCGGGTGGTGCTGGGTGAGCTGGATGAGCGGGCGGTCGGTGTCGGTCGGCCGTCGTTCATGAAGGTCACCCCCTCGCATCTGGGGTTGTTGGAGGCGTTGCCCGAGGAGGTGTCGCCGTCGGGGACGTTGATCACCGGTGGTGAGGCGCTGGTGGGTGAGGCGCTGGTGTCGTGGCGGGCCGCGCATCCGGATGTGACGGTGGTCAATGCGTACGGTCCGACGGAGGCCACGGTCAACTGTGCCGACTTCCGGATCGAACCGGGGCAGACGGTTGCCGGTGGTGCGGTGCCGATCGGGCGGCCGTTCTGGAACACGCGGGCGTATGTGCTGGACGCGGGGTTGCGTCCGGTGCCGCCGGGAGTGGCGGGTGAGCTGTATATCGCGGGTGTGGTGCTGGCGCGTGGCTACTTGGGGCGTACGGATCTGACCGCCGAGCGGTTCACCGCCGACCCTTACGGCCCTGCGGGTGCGCGGATGTATCGCACCGGCGATGTGGCGCGCTGGAACGCCGATGGCCAGCTGGTGTACGTGGGCCGGGTGGATGACCAGGTCAAGGTGCGGGGCTTCCGTATCGAACTGGGCGAGATCCAGGCTGTGCTGCGTGGTCATCCCGAGGTGGCTCAGGCCGCGGTGGTTGTGCGGGAGGACCGGGCCGGGGATCAGCGGCTGGTCGCCTATGTGGTGGCGGATTCCAACGTTTCCGATGCGGGGTTGCGGGAGCACACCGCCGGATTGCTGCCGGACTATATGGTGCCGTCGGCGTTCGTGACCCTGGACGCGCTGCCGTTGACGCAGAACGGGAAGCTGGACCGGCGTGCGTTGCCCGCACCCGACTACGGGCCCGAGAGGGCTATGGGCAGGGCGCCGCGTTCGCGCCGCGAGGAGATCCTGTGTGGTCTGTTCGCCGAGGTGCTTGGCGTGGAGTCGGTGACCATCGATGACGACTTCTTCCGTCTCGGTGGCCATTCCCTGCTGGCGACGAAGCTGGTCAGCCGGATCCGTAGCGTGATGGACGCGGAGCTGCCCATCCGGCAGCTCTTCGAGACCCCCACGGTCGCGGGTATCTCCACCGCTCTCGCGACGGATGGTATGCGTCGTCGTGTGACCGTGGCCGATCCGCGACCGGAGCGGATCCCGCTGTCGTATGCCCAGCAGCGGCTGTGGTTCCTCAACCAGTTCGAGGGCCCCAGCGCCACCTACAACGCTCCGGTCGCGCTACGGCTGACCGGCCATCTGGATCGGGACGCGCTGCGCCTGGCGCTCGGCGATCTGGTCGCCCGCCACGAGAGCCTGCGCACCGTCTTCACCGAGGACACCGACGGCTCCCGGCAGATCGTCCTGCCCGCCGACGAGGTGCGTACGGAACTTCCGGTGGTCGAGACCGACGAGCGGCGGCTGGACGCGGACCTGGCCGAGGCGGCGGCCCGCCCCTTCGACCTCGCCGCCGAAACCCCCTTCCGCGCCGTGCTGTTCGCGGTCGCGGAGCGGGAGCATGTGCTGCTCGCCCTGACCCACCACATTGTCAGCGACGCGTGGTCGCGCACCCCGCTGGCGCGTGATGTGGCGGCGGCGTACGCGGCCCGTGTCACCACCGGTGAGGCTCCCGTGCGTGAGCCGTTGCCGGTCCAGTACGCGGACTACAGCCTCTGGCAGCGCGATGTCCTCGGTGACGAGTCCGACCCGGGCAGTGAGATCTCGCGTCAGCTCGGCTATTGGACCTCCGCGCTGGAGGGTCTGCCGGATCAGCTGGAACTGCCGTACGACCGGCCGCGCCCGTCCGTGGCCACCTATCGTGGCGACCGCATCCCGTTCCAGGTCTCCCCGGAGCTGTACGCACGGATCAGCGAGGTGGCCGGGGAGGCGCAGGCCAGCCCCTTCATGGTGCTTCAGGCCGGGCTCGCGGCGCTGCTGACTCGGCTCGGTGGGGGAACGGACATCCCCATCGGCACGCCGATCGCCGGCCGTACCGACACCTCGCTCGATGAGCTGATCGGTGTCTTCCTGAACACGCTGGTGCTGCGCACGGACACTTCGGGGAACCCCAGCTTCGCCGAGCTCCTCGACCGGGTCCGGGAGACGAACCTCAGTGCCTACGCCCATCAGGACCTGCCCTTCGAGCGGCTGGTCGAGGTGCTCAACCCGGAGCGCTCGCTCGCCCGTCATCCGCTCTTCCAGGTGCTGCTGACCCTCAACAACACCGACTACCAGGGTGCGCTGGACTCGCTGGACGGCCTTCCGGGGCTCACCGCCGAGCGACAGCAGGTCGAGACGTCAGTGGCCAAGTTCGACCTCGCCTTCGGCTTCACCGAGAGCCATGACGAGAACGGGCAGGTGCGTGCGCTCAACGGCGTCCTGGAGTTCAGCACCGACCTGTTCGACCGCGCGACGGCCCACACGCTCACCAAGCGACTCATCCGGCTCCTGACCGAGGCCGTGGCCGAGCCGACCGCCCCCGTGTCTCGTGTCGATCTGCTGGACGAGGTTGAGGCGCGGTCGGTGTTGTGGGACTGGAATGACACGGTGTGTGAGGTGCCGGGTCGTTCGGTGGTGGAGTTGTTCGAGGAGCGGGTGGTTGGGTCGCCGGATGCGGTGGCGGTGGTGGCGGGTGGTGTGTCGCTGTCGTATCGCGAACTGGATGGGCGGGCTGGGCGTTTGGCGGGGTTGTTGGTTGGGCGTGGGGTGGGTCCGGAGTGTTTTGTGGCGGTGGCGTTGCCGAGGTCGGTGGATCTGGTGGTGGCGTTGCTGGCGGTGTGGAAGGCGGGGGCGGCGTATCTTCCGCTGGACACCGAGTACCCGGCCGACCGGCTCGCGTACATGCTCCAGGACGCCACACCGGCGCTCATCCTCACCTCGGAGGAGTCCGTCGACCACCTCCCTCATGTCAGTGGCATTCCGCGTCTGCTCTTGGATTCCGCAGCCGTACGGGCAGCGCTCGACGAGCTTGCCGACGTCGAGGAGGTACGGACGGCCACGGCTCCCGACGCCTCCGCGTATGTGATTTATACGTCGGGTTCGACGGGGCGGCCGAAGGGTGTGGTGGTGCCGCAGGGGCCGTTGGTGAATTTCCTGGTGTCGATGGCTGGGCGTTTCCAGCTCACGGGTGAGGACCGTTTGCTGGCGGTGACTACGGTCGGGTTCGACATCGCGGGGCTGGAGTTGTTCGTGCCGCTGCTCAGCGGTGCGGCGGTGGTGGTGGCCGGGCGGGATGTGGTGCGCGATCCGGCGGCGTTGTGTGGGCTGGTGTCGGCTGAGCGGATCTCGGTGATGCAGGCGACGCCGAGTCTGTGGCGGGCGGTGCTGGTCGAGGACCCGGCAGTGCTGGGTGGTGTGCGGGTGTTGGTGGGTGGTGAGGCGTTGCCTGCTGATCTGGCGGTGGCGCTGGCGGGTCGGGCTGAGTCGGTGACGAATTTGTATGGTCCGACGGAGACCACGATCTGGTCGACGGCGTGGCCGGTTACTCCCGAGAGTGCGAGTGGCCCGCGTATCGGGCGGCCGATCGCCAATACCCGGGTGTATGTGCTGGACGCGGGGCTGCGACCGGTGCCCGTCGGCGTGCCGGGTGAGCTGTATATCGCCGGAGCGGGTGTGGTGCGTGGCTATCATGCGCGTCCCGCCCTGACCTCGGAACGCTTCGTGGCCGATCCGTTTGACCGCGTCGGCGGTGGGCGGATGTATCGCACGGGTGATGTGGTGCGGTGGACTGCCGGTGGTGAGCTGGAGTATCTGTCGCGGGTTGATGATCAGGTCAAGCTGCGTGGTTTCCGGATTGAGCTGGGTGAGATCGAGGCGGTGCTGGCGGGGCATGACCGGGTCGGGCAGGCTGCTGTCCTGGTCCGTGAGGACCGGCCCGGTGACAAGCGCCTTGTGGCCTATCTCGTCCCGGCGGCGGCGGATGCTGGCCTGGTCGGCGCTGAGGTGCGTGAACATGTGGCGGCCCAGTTGCCCGGCTACATGGTGCCGTCGGCGTTTGTCACGCTGGATGCCTTCCCGTTGACGGCGAACGGGAAGCTGAACCGCCGTGTGCTGCCCGCGCCCGACTACGGTCCTGAGGGCGCGGGAGGCCGTGCGCCGCGTTCGCCGCGTGAGGAGATCCTGTGTGGTCTGTTCGCCGAAGTTCTCGGCGTGGAGTCGGTGACCATCGATGACGACTTCTTCCATCTGGGCGGCCATTCCCTGCTGGCGACCAAGCTGGTCAGCCGGATCCGTACCGTCCTGGACGCCGAACTGGCCGTACGCCGCGTCTTCGAGGCGCCGACGGTTGCCGAGCTGGCGGCTGTGCTGGATGCGTCGGCGGTGGTGCGGTCGCCGTTGCGGGCGGTGGTGCCGCGTCCGGCGCGGTTGCCTTTGTCGCTGGCGCAGCAGCGGTTGTGGTTCCTGTATCAGTTCGAGGGTCCCAGCGCGACGTACAACATCCCGGTGGCGTTGCGGCTGAGGGGCCCGCTGGACGAGGGTGCGTTGCGGTCGGCGCTGGGTGATGTGGTGGCTCGGCATGAGAGCCTGCGCACCCTGTTTGCGGAGGACGCAGACGGCCCGTACCAGGTGGTCTTGGACTCCGCGGAAGTAGAACTGACGGTGGCCGCGACCGACCGGGAAGCAATCCAAAAAGAACTGGCCCACGCGATACGGACTCCCTTCGACCTCATGAACGACGTGCCGTTACGCGCCTGGCTGTTCCAGCTCGGCCATGACGAGCATGTGCTGCTGCTCGTGGCACACCACATCGCGAGCGACGCCTGGTCGATGGGTCCGCTGGCCCGTGATCTGACGGCGGCGTACGCGACCCGCGTCACCACCGGTGACGCTCCCGGGTGGGAGCCGCTGCCGGTGCAGTACGCGGACTACAGCGTCTGGCAGCGCGAGATGCTGGGTGCGGAGGACGACTCCGACAGTGAGATCACCCGCCAACTGGCCTACTGGAAGGCCGCGTTGGCGGACCTTCCGGAGGAACTGCCGCTGCCGTTCGACCGGCCGCGGCCGGCGATCTCCTCGTACGAGGGTGACCGGATCACCTTCGAGGTACCGTCCGGCCTCCACGAAGAGCTGACGCGGGTCGCCCGCGAGCGTCGGGCCAGCCTGTTCATGGTGGTGCAGACGGCGCTGTCGACACTGCTGACGCGACTGGGCGCGGGCACGGACATCCCGCTGGGCACGGCCATCGCCGGGCGCACGGATGACGCGTTGGACGACCTGGTCGGCTTCTTCGTGAACACCCTGGTGCTCCGAACGGACACGTCAGGCGATCCCACATTCGCCGAACTGCTCGACCGCGTCCGCGGTAAGGACCTTGAGGCGTATGCCTACCAGGATCTGCCGTTCGAGCGGCTGGTGGAGGTGGTCAATCCGGAGCGGTCGCTGTCGCGGCATCCGTTGTTCCAGACGATGTTGACGTTGAACAACACGGAGCAGGGTGGAGCGTCGGCTGTTGCTTCGTTGCCGGGTCTGTCGGTGGCGGGCGAGCCGGTGGCGGCGGGAGCGGCGAAGTTCGATCTGTCGTTCCGGCTGGCGGAGCGTCGTGGTGAGGCGGATGGGGGTGTGGTGCTGGAGGGGGCGTTGGACTTCAGCACGGATCTGTTCGACCGCGCCACGGCGCAGGGCATCGCGGAGCGATTCGTGCGTGTTCTTACCGCGCTCGCTGAGGATCCCGATCGCCGTATTGGTGATGTGGAGTTGTTGTCCGCGGTGGAGCGGGAGCGGGTGCTGGTCGGGTGGAATGGTGAGTCGCGG
>NZ_JBEZNG010000064.1:0-13798 GCF_040653035.1 Streptomyces malaysiensis subsp. malaysiensis | reverse complement strand
CGGCGAACCCTGCCCCGGAAACACCAACACAACCTTGCCGTCCCCACCCGACCTCACCCCACCACCAACAACCACCCCACGAACATCCTCACCACGAGCCAGCGCACCGAGACCTGCCAGGGCCTCCTCGGGCGAGTCGGTCACGACGACCGCGCGCTGGGCCAGCGACGCCCGGCCGGTGACCAGTGCGGCCGCCACATCGGCGAGCGCGACCGTGCCGGACGCCTCGAGGAACGACCCCAGTCGCTCCGCCTGGCCGGTCAGCGAGGCGGCCGTAGCCGCCGACAGCACCAGCGGTACCACTCCATCGAGCGCTGGGCCGGAGGGGGACTCCGCGGCGGGTTCTTCCGGCGCCTGTTCCAGGATCATGTGGGCGTTCGTACCGCTGGCGCCGAACGAGGACACACCGGCCCGGCGTGGCCGGCCCAGCTCCGGCCACGCGCGGGCCTCGGTCAGCAGCTCCACCGCACCCGCCGACCAGTCCACCTGCGGGTTGGGGGCGTCGACGTGCCGGGTGGCGGGCATGACGCCGTGCCTGAGCGCCTGCACCGCGTTGATCAGTCCGGCCACGCCGGAGCCGCTCTGGGTGTGTCCGATCACCGACTTGACCGAGCCGAGCCATAGTGGCCGGCCCTCGGGCCGGTCCTGGCCGTACGTGGCGATCAGGGCCTGGGCCTCGATCGGGTCGCCGAGAACGGTGCCGGTGCCGTGGCCCTCGACCATGTCGATGTCGGCTGTGGTGAGGCCGGCGTTCTCCAGCGCCTTGCGGATGACGCGCCGCTGCGCCGGGCCATTGGGCGCCGTCAGACCGTTGGAGGCGCCGTCCTGGTTGAGGGCGGAGCCGCGGATCACCGCGAGGACCCGGTGTCCGTTGCGGCGCGCGTCCGACAGCCGCTCGAGGAGGACGACACCGGCGCCCTCGGCCCAGCTGGAGCCGTCCGCGGCGGCCCCGTACGACTTGCAGCGGCCGTCGAAGGCGAGGGCGCGCTGCCGGGCGAAGCCGATGAACCCTCCGGGGGTCGACATGACGGTCGCGCCGCCGGCCAGGGCCATGGCGCACTCACCGCGCCGAAGCGCCTGTGTGGCCACGTGCACGGCGACCAGAGTGGAGGAGCACATGGTGTCGACGGTGACGGCGGGGCCTTCGAGGCCGAGTGTGTAGGCGACCCGTCCCGAGGCGATGCCGCCCGCGCTGCCCAGAGCACGCTCCAGGCTGAGGTAGCCTTCGAGGCCGCTGAGGTCGGGCGCGTAGTCCTGGTGGACCAGACCGGCGTATACGCCGATGTCGGCGCCGCGTACGGAGTGCGGGTCGATGCCGGCTCGTTCGAGGACCTCCCAGCAGATCTCGAGAAGCTGCCGCTGTTGAGGTTCCATCGCGAGCGCCTCAAGCGGCGAGATCCCGAACAACCCGGCGTCGAACAGGTTGGCGTCGTGCAGGAACGCACCCTCGCGGACGTACGTCGTGCCGGGGTTGTCCGGGTCGGGGTGGTAGATGCCCTCCAGGTCCCAGCCGCGGTTCTCGGGGAAGGAGGTGTAGACGTCGGTGCCGTCGTTCACCACCCGCCAGAGGTCCTCGGGGTTGCGTATGCCGCCCGCGTACCGACAAGCCATCGACACGATCGCGATGGGCTCGGCCGAGGACTCGGAGAGACGCTGGTTCTCCTGTTGGAGCCGCATGTTCTCCTTGAGCGAGGCACGCAGTGCGTCGACGATCTGCTCGTCCGGTGCCGTCATCTCGGTGCATCCTCCGTCTTTGTGGCTGTCGGCCAGGTGTCGGTAAGTCAGTTGGGGTTGCTGCCCAGAGCGCGCTTCACGAGGTCGGCGACGTCCATCACGTCGATCACGGCTGCGTCCTCGGCGGCGGGCGCCGCCGGGGCCGGCTCGGGCGTCGCCGCCTCGGGGACGGAGCCGTCCACCGAGCCGCCGAGGCTGAGCAGCGTGTCGAGGAGGCCGGCCTCCCGAAGGCGGGAGAGCGGGACCTGTGCGAGCACGCGTCGCAGGTCGTCCTCCCGCCCTTCCAGGTCGTCGCTCGTTTCCGTCAGCAGCTCGGAGCGCAGGAAGCCGACGACGGCGTCCGGGGTCGGGTAGTCGAAGACGAGTGTCGCGGGCAGTCGTAGACCGGTGGCGACGTGCAGGCTGTTGCGGAGGTTGACGGCGCCGAGCGAGTCGAAGCCGACCTCCTGGAAGGACTGGAGCGGACCGATGCTCTCCCCACTGCTGTGTCCGAGGACGGTCGCGGCCTGCCCACAGACCAGCCGGAGCAGGAGACGGTTCTGTTCGGCCTGGGGGACGTCCCGCAGAGAGTCGACCAGGGACGAGGTGATGTCGCCGTTCTCGGCATCGGGTTGGGAGGAGCGCAGTGCGGCCGCGGCTTCGGGCAAGTCGGCGAAGAGCGGGCTGACTCGTGCGGAGGTGAACGCCGGGATGAACGCTTCCCAATCCATGTCGGCAACCGTCACGGCCTTCTCCCGTGCCTCCGCGGCCTGTTCGAACGCGGTCACGGCGACCTGATGGGCCATCGGCAGGACACCGCGGCGGCGCAGCTGCGCGGCGGCCGCCTCATCCATGCCGAGGCCGATCCCGTCGAGGGCTCCCCAGGCGATCGAGGTGGCCGCGAGTCCCCGGCCGCGGCGCCGATCGACAAGGGCGTCCAGGACCGCGCCGGCCGCGCCGGAGACGCCCTGGCCACCGCCGCCCCAGATGCCGGCGATCGAGGAGAAGACCACGAAGGCGTCGAGCGGGGCGGCGTCGGTGCCGGTGAACAGTTCGTCGAGCCATACAGCGGTGTCGACCTTGCCCGCGAAGACCTCGGTGAGGTCGGCGTGGCCGGTGTCGGCGACGGCACTGGTCCATGGAGCGTCGGCGGCGTGCACGACGGCGGTCAGCGGCTGTTCCCGCGGGGTCTCGGCGATGAGCCGGGCGAGCGTCTCACGGTCGGCGTCGGCACATGAGACGACTGTCGTCTCCACCCCGGCGGCCGCGAGCTTGCCCTGCAACTCGGTGACGGCGTCGGCGGGGGCCTGAGCCGTGGTTGTGACGATGAGACGGCGCGCGCCGGACCGGGCGAGCCAGAGCGAGGCATGGATGCCGAGGGCCTCGGCGCCGCCGGTCACGAGGACTGTGCCGTGGGGCCGCCAGCCGCCGTCGGCGGGGGTCTGAGACGCGGGCTTGCGTACGAGCCGTCGGCTGTAGAGGCCGGGGCGGCGTACGGCGAGCTGGTCGCCCGCGGTGCCGTTCAGCGCGCCCACGAGGTACTGCGCGGTGTGGGCGTCGGCGGTCGCCGGCAGGTCGATCAGGCCGCCCCACCGGTCGGGGTGCTCGAGAGCCACGGCGCGGCCCAGGCCCCAGATCGCGGCGTCGCCGGGCTCGCCGGCCGTGTCCTGAATGCCGGTGTTCACCGCGCCCCGGGTCAGGCACCACAGCGGCCCGTTCAAGCCCGCGTCCCCCAGCGCCTGAACCAGCGCGAGGGTCCTGGCGACGGTGTCGATGGCGTCCTGCTCGCCGTCGAGGGCGAGCAGGGAGAGAACTCCCGCGGGCTGGTACTCGGCCCGGATGTCGCCCAGGCGCGCGGTGAGTCCGGTGCGGGTGAAGGCGGAGGGAACGGTCTCGAAGGGCACCACGTCGAGTCCCTGGGCACCGAGCTCGGCGATGAGCTCGGCCACCCGGGAGCCGGTCACGGTTTCGGCCGGGCATCCCGGCGGCAGGACGGCGAGCCAGCGGCCCGCGGGCACCCTTGACACCTCACGGTCCAGGGGCCGCCAGGTGACGGCGTAGCGGAGGCGTTCAGCGCTGGAGCGCCGCCGGCTCCTGCCGCGCCAGTCCGCAAGCGCCGGCATGACGGTGCGCAAGGCGTCGCGCAGACCGGCGGAGTCCGGGGCGAGGAGCCCGGCGAGCGAGTCCGCGTCGGTCTGCTCGACGGCGCTCCAGAAGTCCGCGTCGGCGTCGTTGTCGGAGGCGCCGCTGTCGTCGGCTGTCGCAGCATCCTGCAACCAGTAGTGGCGCCGGTCGAAGGCGTACGTCGGAAGGTCGACGTGCCCGGCCCCGGCCATGAGGAACTTGGTCCAGTCGACGGGAACACCCCGGACGAAGAGCTCGGCCATCGAGGTGAGCAGGCGGCGCGGGCCGCCCTCGTCACGGCGCAGCGTGCTGCCGACAACGGTACGCAGCCGGACGTTGTCATCCTCCTCGTCCACGATCTGATTGAGCGGCTGGGCCAGGACCGGGTGGGCGCTCGACTCCACGAACACGGTGTGACCGCCGGCCAGCAGCTTGCGGACGACGGGCTCGAAATCGACCGGTCGGCGGCAGTTCTCGAACCAGTAGTCGGCCGTCAGTTCAGGGCCGTGCAGGACCTCGCCGGTGACGGTCGAGTAGAGCGGCACGCGGCCCTTGCCGGGGCGTACGAAGGACAGCAGTTCGGCGATGCGGTCGCGCAACCTGTCGACCTGCGGGGAGTGCGAGGCGACTGTCGAGGGCACGATCCGGGCCCGGATCCCTCGCCCGGTCAGCGCCGCAACCAGCTCCTCGAGCGGCTCGTGCGCCCCGGCCACGGTCACCGAGCGGGGGCTGTTCACGCCCGCGATGGCCAACCGGCCTCCGTACGGCGCCAGCAACTCTTCCGCGTCCTGCCCGGACAGCGCCACGGATGCCACGGCGCCTCGCCCCACCAGTTCGTCGGCGAACAGCTGTGAGCGCAGCACTACGATCCGAGCCGCGTCCTCCAATGACAGCGCGCCCGAGACACACGCGGCGGCGATCTCACCCTGCGAGTGACCGACCACCGCATCCGGCACCACGCCCACCGACTCCCACACCGCGGCAAGGCCCACCATCACGGAGAACAGCGCCGGCTGGATCACCTCGATCCTCTCCAGCATCTCGGCCGGAACATCCCCGCGCAGCACGTCCACCAACGACCAGTCAACCCATTGCTCGAGCGCCGCCGCGCACTCCCCGACCCGCTGCGCGAACACCGGCGAGGAGTCGAGGAGTTCACGGCCCATGCCCTGCCACTGCGAACCCTGGCCCGGGAACACCAGCACCGTCCGGCCCGGGGCCACCGCGCTCCCGGCGACGGCATCGGGACGAGATTCACCCCGCGCGAGCCCGTGCAGACCCGCCAGCGCCTCCGCACGGGAACCGGCCACCACCACCGCACGCTCGGACAACATCGTCCGCTGCGACACCAACCCCGCCGCCACGGCATCCAGCGGCGCGGAGTTCTCGGAGGTCTCGAGGAACGTCGCGAGGCGCGCTGCCTGCCCTGCCAGGGATGCCTTCGATGCGGCGGACACGACCAGCGGGCCCACTGCTTCGGTCGGTGTGGCCGTCGCCGCGGGCTGCTCCACGGGAGCCTGTTCCAGGATCACGTGCGCGTTCGTGCCGCTCACGCCGAAGGAGGAGACGGCGGCTCGGCGCGGGCGGCCGGTGGCCGGCCATTCCCGTGCCTGCGTGAGCAGGGCGATCGCGTTGGTCGCCCAATCCACCTGCGGTGTCGGCTCGGCGACGTGGAGCGTCGGCGGCATGACGCC
Organism: Streptomyces malaysiensis subsp. malaysiensis; assembly: GCF_040653035.1. Classification (NCBI taxonomy): domain Bacteria; kingdom Bacillati; phylum Actinomycetota; class Actinomycetes; order Kitasatosporales; family Streptomycetaceae; genus Streptomyces; species Streptomyces malaysiensis. Next base: position 8,267 of record NZ_JBEZNG010000064.1, on the reverse strand, counting down.
GTGCTGTAGCGCTTCGACCATTTTGATGACGCCGGAGATGCCCGCGGCTGCCTGGGTGTGGCCGATGTTGGACTTCAGCGAGCCGAGCCACAGGGGACTGTCGGCGGGCCGGTCCTGGCCGTAGGTGGCGAGTAGCGCCTGGACCTCGATCGGGTCGCCCAGGGGGGTGCCGGTGCCGTGGCCCTCGACGATGTCGATGTCCTTCGTCGACAGGCCGGCGTCGGACAGGGCGCGTCGGATGACGCGTCGCTGGGACGGTCCGCTGGGGGCGGACAGCCCGTTCGAGGCGCCGTCCTGGTTGACCGCGCTGCCGCGCATCACGGCCAGGATCCGGTGGCCGTTGCGACGGGCCTGCGACAGGCGCTCCAGGACGACCACGCCGACGCCCTCGGCGAAACCCGTGCCGTCCGCGGTCGAGGAGTACGCCTTGCACCGGCCGTCGGGGGAGAGTCCGCGCTGGCCGGCGAATTCGACGAAGGCATCCGGGCTGGACATGACGGTCGCACCTCCGGCGAGCGCGAGCGAGCACTCTCCGCGCCGGATCGCCTGGGCCGCCAGGTGCATCGCCACGAGCGAGGACGAGCAAGCCGTGTCGATGGTCACCGCCGGCCCTTCGAAGCCGAACACGTACGCCACGCGCCCCGACGCCACGCTCGGCGACGTGCCGGTCATCACATAGCCCCGGACGTCCTCGGGGACCTGCCTCAGCCGGGTGACGTAGTCGTGGTGGACGATGCCGGTGAAAACACCGATGTCGTCGCCCCGGACGGAGAGGGGATCGATTCCGGCGCGTTCCAGGGCCTCCCACGAGGTCTCCAGGAGCAGCCGCTGCTGCGGATCCATCGCGAGGGCCTCGCGCGGTGAGATCCCGAAGAGTTTGGCGTCGAACTGGGCGGCGTCGTGCAGGAATCCGCCGACCCGGGTGTAGGTGGTACCGGGGTGGGCCGGGTCCGGGTGGTACAGCGTGTCGACGTCCCAGTCCCGGTTGTGCGGGAAGACGGAGAGCGCGTCGCGCTCGTCGATGACCAATCGCCACAAGTCCTCAGGGGTGTCGACACCACCGGGCAGGCGGGTGCTCATGGCGATGATGGCGATCGGCTCGTCGGATTCCGCCGGCACGGCAGGTCCGGATCGGACGCCTTCGGCCGGTTCGGGTACGACTTCCTCGCCCAGCAGTTCGATGCGCAGGTGCCCGGCGAGAGTGGCAGGGGTGGGGTGGTCGAAGACGACAGTGCTGGGCAGGCTCACGCCAGTGAAGTCGTGCAACCGGTTGCGGAGTTTGACGGCGCTGAGCGAGTCGAAGCCGAGGTCCTTGAACGGCCGGTTCTCCTCGAGTGCTTCGGCGCCGGTGTGGCCGAGGACGACGGCCGCGCTCTCCTGCACGAGGTCGAGCAGTGCCCGCTGCTGTTCGGTGGCGTCCAGCGCGGCGAGCCGGTGGGCCAGTGATCCTTTCTCGGCGGCCGGGCGGCCGACGATGCGTCGGACCAGCTGACCGTCCTTCGTCGTATGCGTCTCGCCGGGGGCAGGGGTGGCAACCGTGGCGTCGATGGTGACGCTGGTGGGACTGGACAGGGCCAGTGGGCCGAGCACGGCGACTGGTTCGCCCGTGTGGTCGGCGAGCTCCACAAGATGGCGTCCGCCGTCCACGGGCGTCGCCCGTAGCCGCAGGGCGGTGGCGCCCTCGGCGAACACGGCCAGGTCGGTGCAGGTTGTGAGGTCGCGCCCGCTCTCGCCGGTGCGGTCTGCCAGGAGGCGAAGGACGGAGTCGAGGAGTGCGGGATGGAGGATGAACCCCGCGGCTTGATCGACGAGTTCCGGTGGCAGGGAAAGGTTGGCGAAGAGCCGGCCGTCCTGTTCCGTCAGGCCGTGTATGCCCCCGCTCTCCTGGGGGTCGAGCAGGTCGGCCAGGGCGTCGGCTCCAGCGGCCGGCCAGGTGCGCAGGTCGAAGGATGGTGTGGGCAGGCCGGGCCGGAGCAGGGCGCGGGCGTGGCGCGTCCAGGTGCCGTCCTCGTCGCCGGACCGCCTGCTGTGGATGACGACCGGGCGCAGCCCGTCCCGGCCGGGACCATCGACGCGGACGCGGAGTTGGAGGTGGCTGTGTTCGGGCACGGTCGGCGGCGAGTCGATGATGATCTGTTCGACCGCGCCGCTGCCCGCCACGGTGCCTGCGTGGACCAGGAGGTCGAGAAGTGCGGCTGCCGGAACGGCGCCGGTGCCGGGGTCGAGGAGCCGGCCGAGGGCCCGCCGGTCGAGCCGGCCTGTGAGCACCAAACCGGTGGGGCCGTCCCCGGGAATCTCGATGGCCGTGCTGAGCAACGGGTGTCCGGTGGAGCGGGCGCCGAGCGCCTCGGCGCCCGCGGCGGAGATCTCGGGTTCGACCCAGTAACGCTCGTGCTGGAAGGCGTACGTGGGCAGTTCGGTGCCGATCTCGGTGGCCGGGGTGCCGAGGAGAGCCGGCCAGTCGACATCCGTGTCACGGACGTGCAGTTCGGCGAGTGCGGTGAGGACGGCGGTCTCCTCCGAGTCGTCCTCACTCATGGTGGCGAAGCAGTCCCCGTGTTCCGTGCCCAGAGCGCCGAGGGTCAAAGAGGTCAGGCTGTTGCCGGGTCCGATCTCCAGGAAGGTTCGGGCGCCCTGGTCGCGCAGTGCGGTGACCGTGTCGGCGAACCGTACGGCATGGCGCACCTGGTCGGCCCAGTACTCCGGGGTGGCGAACTGGCCGTCCTCCGCGGGGGTGCCGGTGAGCGTGGAGACGACGGGGATGGTGGCCGGGCGGGGACGCAGCCGGGCAATGACAGCTCGGAACTCGTCGAGCATGGGGGCCATCAGTGGCGAGTGGAAGGCGTGACCGACCTTCAGGCGTTTGGTCTTCCGGCCCTGGTCGGCCAGTCGCGCGGCCACGTCGAGGACGGTGTCCTGGGCGCCGGAGAGCACGATGGCGTCGGGTCCGTTGACCGCGGCGATGGCGATCTCGCCTGTGGTCTCGTCCAGCAACGGTGCGACCTCGGCCTCCGTTGCCTGGACGGCGACCATCGCGCCGCCCTCCGGCAGGGCCTGCATCAACCGGCCGCGGGCGGCGACCAGTTCGCCTGCCTCCGCCAGGTCGAGTATGCCGGCGGCATGGGCGGCGGAGATCTCGCCGACCGAGTGTCCGGCCACGAGGTCCGGACGTACGCCCCAGGAGCCGAAGAGTCGGAACAGCGCGGTCTCCAGGGCGAAGAGACCTGCCTGTGTGTACAGGGTCTGGTCGAGCAATGCGGCTTCCGCCGTGCCGGACTCGGCGAACAGCACGTGGCGCAACGGACGCGCCAGGTGACCGTCCAGGTGTCGTTCGACGGCATCGCATGCGGCGGTGAACGCCTCGCGGAAGACCGGGTGTCGTTCGGCGAGTTCGCGGCCCATGCCGGCCCACTGGCTGCCCTGCCCGGTGAAGAGGAAGGCCAGTTTCCCCTCGGAGGGGCGGCCGGTGACAGTGGCGGCGGTGGGCGTGCCATTGCTGAGTGCGCGCAGCGCGTCAGCGAGCTGCTGCCGGTCGGTGGCCAACAGGACGGCCCGGTGGTCGAGTTGGGCACGGGTGGTGGCCAGCGCGTGCGCGGTGTCGGTGAGGGACAGCTCGGGCCGCGCGTCGACGAAGCGAGCGAGGCGTCCGGCCTGGGCGCGCAGAGCCGCCGCTGTCCGGGCCGACACAGGAACGGGCGTGGGCAGACCAGCGGAATGTGACGGTGCGGGTTCGGCGCCATGCGCCTGGTCCGAGGTGGCGTCTTCGGCCGGCGCCTGCTGGATCACGACGTGCGCGTTGGTGCCACTGATGCCGAAGGACGAGACACCGGCGCTTCGCGGATGCCCGGCATCGGGCCACTGACGGGCCTCTGTGAGTAGCTGCACCGCGCCGGTGGACCAGTCCACGTGGGTCGAGGGCCGGTCCACATGCAGCGTGCGGGGCATGACGCCGTCCCGCATCGCCATCACCATCTTGATGACGCCTGCCACGCCGGCCGCGGCCTGGGGGTGACCGATGTTGGACTTGATCGAGCCGAGCCACAGCGGGCGGTCGGCGGGCCGGTTCTGCCCGTAGGTGTCGAGCAGCGCCCGCGCCTCGATGGGGTCTCCGAGGACCGTTCCCGTGCCGTGGCCCTCGACCGCGTCCACATCCGATGTCGACAGGCCGGCGTCGGCGAGCGCCTTGCGGATCACTCGCTGCTGTGAGAGGCCGTTGGGCGCTGTGAGTCCGTTGGACGCGCCGTCCTGGTTGACCGCGGTGCCTTTGACCACCGCGAGGACCTGGTGACCTCGGCGGCGTGCGTCGGAGAGTCGTTCGACGAGGAGCACGCCGACGCCCTCGGACCAGCCGGTTCCATCCGCCGCGTCGGCGAAGGGCTTGCAGCGGCCGTCCGGCGAGAGGCCGCGCTGCCGGGAGAACTCGACGAAGGTCTCCAGATTGCCCATGACCATCACGCCGCCGGCGAGGGCCATGGAGCACTCGCCCTGCTGGATTGCGCGGGCCGCCAGGTGGAGGGCGACGAGCGAGGACGAACAGGCTGTGTCGATCGTGATGGCCGGGCCTTCGAAGCCGAACTGGTAGGCGATCCGGCCGGAGATGACGCTGCCGGAGTTGCCGGTGAGGCGGAAGCCCTCGACGCCGGGCGCGTGGTGTGTCCGAACGGTGTAGTCGTGGCTGTTGACGCCGACGAAGACGCCGATGTCCTTACTGCCGGGTCCGGTCGGGTCGATCGCGGCGCGTTCGAACGCCTCCCAGGAGGTTTCCAGGAACAGCCGCTGCTGGGGGTCCATCGCGAGCGCCTCGTTCGGTGAGATCCCGAAGAAGGCGGCGTCGAATCCGGTTGCGTCGTCCAGGAACGCGCCGTGCCGTACGTAGGTCTTGCCGATTCGGTCAGGATCGGCGTCGTAGTGCGAATCGATGTCCCAGCCGCGGTCGTCGGGGAACTCGCCGATGACCGAGGTGCCTTCGGTGACCAGGCGCCACAGGTCTTCGGGGCTTTCCACACCGCCGGGGAAGCGGCAGGCCATCGCGACGATGGCGATCGGGTCGTCGGAGAGGGCAGCCACGGTGCCGTCGCCGTGCTGGTCGTCTTCTTGTCGTTGTTCGTCGTCGCCGAAGAGCCGTACGCGCAGGTGGTCCGCGAGCAGCAGCGGCTTCGGGTGATCGAAGACGATGGTGGAGGGCAGGGTGAGACTCGTCGCGGCCGCGAGCCGGTTGCGCAGTTCGATGGCGGTCAGCGAGTCGAAGCCGGCGTCCTTGAAGGCGCGGTCGACGCGGATGCCGTCGGCGCCGGAGTGGCCGAGCACCTGGGCGGCGTTCCGCCGGACCAGTTCCACCAGCGCCTCTGTGCGCTCCCTGGCGCCCAGGCGGTCGAGCCGCTGACGCAGGGAGCCGGTTACGGCCGTCCGCGAGGACATGGCGGCCGGCCGAGGAACGGGCGCGAGGCCGCGCAGGAGCGGTGCCACGGGAGTTCCGGCGCGGGTGGATGCCCGCAGGGCGGGAAGGTCGAACCGAGTTGCCACGAGAGCGGCGGGAGTCTCCTCGCCCGCCCGCAGGGCCATGTCGAGCAGCGCCATGCCCTCGGCGGTGGAGAGCCCGGCCATGCCGAGGCTCCGGGTGCGGTGCAGGTCTGCGGCGCCGAGGTGCCGGGTCATGGCGGTGGCCGCGTTCCAGTAACCCCAGGCGAGGGAGATGCCGGGCAGGCCGGAGCGGCGGCGGTGCAGGGCGAGGGCGTCCAGGGAGGCGTTCGCGGCGGCGTAGTTGCCCTGGCCGGGGTTGCCGAGAACGCCGGCGGCGGAGGAGAAGAGGACGAACGCCGCGAGGTCGATGTGCCGGGTCAGGTCGTGCAGATGCAGTGCGGCGTCAAGTTTCGGCCGCAGGACCGTGTCGAGACGGTCCGGGGTCAGGGTGGTGACCACGGCGTCGTCGAGGACTCCGGCGGTATGGACGACGGCGGTGAGCGGGTGTGCGTCCGGTACGGCGGCGAGGAGCGCGGCGACAGCGTCTCGGTCGGCGGTGTCGCACGCGGCGATGGTGACGGTCGTGCCGAGGTTTGTCAGTTCCTCGTACAGCTCCGCCGCCCCTTCGGCGTTCGGTCCGCTCCGGCTGGTCAGCAGCAGGTGCCGTACGCCGTGTTCGGTGGCCAGGTGCCGGGCTACGAGACTGCCGAGCGTCCCCGTGCCGCCGGTGACGAGGACGGTGCCGTCAGGGGTGAGCTCGCGCCGGGGGTTTTCGGTGAGTGGGGCGGGTTTGAGCCGAGGTACGAGGGTCACGCCATCTCGCACACGGATTCGGAGCTCGCCCGTGACCGACGCGAGTTGCACGGCCTTCACGGTCGCCGCGCTGTCGTGGTGTTCGGCATTTTCGCGGTCGACGAGGACGATGCGGTCGGGGTGCTCCGACTGTGCCGAACGCAGCAGGCCGGACACGGCGGCCGCCGTGAGATCGTCCTCAGCCCCGGGGATCATCACGACGAGGCGGGTGTGCGCCAGGGCCGGTGCTGCCAGCCATGCCTGGAGAACGGCCAACGCGGCGGCGACGGCCTCGCGCGGGTCGGCGGGCGAATGCCCGGCCTCGTACATCAGAAGGTCTGGTACGGCTGTGAGGTCAGCGAGGTCTTCGGCGTCGGCGATGGTCGCCGTGGTGACGGCTTCCTCAGCCGTTTCCCCCGGGGGCGGGAGCAGTTCGACCCAATCGACCTGGAACAGGGTGCCGGGGGCCGACGCGTCCGCCTTCTCGGGCGAGAACGGCTCGGCGACGACGGCATCAGCGATCAGCACCGGCGCGTCGGTGGCATCCACCAGCTCGAGGCGGGTCACTCCAGCGGCGCCACGGGCTGCGCGGACCCGTACCGCCGCGGCGCCGGAGGCCAGCAAGGTCACCCCGCTCCACCGGGTTGCGATCATGCCTGGGGGCAGGGCCGTGCAGATCGCCGCGTCGAGCAGCGCCGGGTGCAGGCCGTAGCGGTCGGCGTCGCCGATTGCCTCATGGAGGGCGACGTCGGTTGTGGGACCGGTGGTGGGCCAAGTGCTGCTGGAAGCCGGTGGGGTCACCGGTCCGGGCATCAATGTGCCGTGGGCGTGGCGTGTCCACACCGCGTCCGGGCTCGCGTCGTCCGGGCGGGAGTATGCCTCGACCGGTCGCCGCCCCTGCTCGTCGACCTTTCCGACGGTCATCTGTACCGCTCGGCCGCCGCCGCGCAGCGGCAGCAGGACGGGCCGGTCCACGGTCAGCTCCTCGATCACGGGGCTGCCGACTTCGTCACCGAGCCGGATGGCCATCTCGACCAGCGCCGCGCTCGGTACGACCACGACATCACCGACGGTGTGATCGCCGAGCCAGGGGTGAGTGGCCACCGACCACCGTGAGGTGGTCATGAGGCCGCCGGAGTCCGGTCGGCCGACGATCGCCCCGATGAGTGGGTGGTCGCCGGCGGCTTGTCCGAGCGCGACGGCGTCGACGGCGGGAGCGGGGCGGAGCCAGTAGTGCTGGTGGTCGAAGGCGTAGGTGGGGAGGTCGGCCCGGGCGGCGACGGCACCGGCCGGGAGGACACCGGTCCAGTCGACGGGGACGCCTCGGACGAAGAGTTCCGCCATCGAGGTCAGCAGCCGGCGCGAGGTGCCCTCGCCACGACGTAGCGATCCACTCACCACGGCGCCGGTGCCGGCCTGGTCGACGATCTCGTTGATCGGCTGGACCAGGACGGGGTGCGCGCTGGACTCCACGAAGACGGTGTGGCCGTCGGCCAGCAGGTCAGCGATCGCGGGGCCGAAGCGGACCTGACCGCGCAGGTTCCGATACCAGTAACCGCCGTCCAGGACACCCGCCTCCCGCACCCACTCACCGGTCACGGTCGAGTAGAAGGGAATCAGCGGCGCCTGGGCACGGATGTCGGCGAACGCGGCTGCCAGTGCGTCTTCGATCGCTTCGACGTGCTTCGTGTGGGAGGCGTAGTCGATCGCGACCCGGCGCGCGCCGACGCCGTCCGCCGCAAGGGCGTCAAGGGCCCCACCAAGGGCTTCGGTGTCACCGGAAATCACCACCGAGGACGGACTGTTGACCGCCCCGATCTCAACCCGACCATCCCACTCCCGTAGCCGAGCAACCGCCTCCTCCTCCGACAACCCCACCGACGCCATACCACCCCGACCCGAAAGAACACCGGAAATGATCTGACTCCGCACCGCCACAACCCGAACAGCGTCCTCCAACGACAACGCACCCGACACACACGCAGCAGCAACCTCACCACCCGAATGACCCACCA
>NZ_JBEZNG010000063.1:0-14001 GCF_040653035.1 Streptomyces malaysiensis subsp. malaysiensis | reverse complement strand
GGCATCCACGTCATCCTCAACTCCCTCACCGACAACCTCACCGACGCCTCCCTCCGCCTCCTCACCCCCAACGGCCGATTCATCGAAATGGGCAAAACCGACCTCCGCAACGCCGAGGACCTGCCCGAGGGAATCACCTACCAGGCGTTCGACCTGGCTCTGGATGCCGGCGCTGACCGGATCGCGGGCATGCTGGCGGAGTTGGTGGAGCTGTTCGACAGCCGCGCGCTCAGCTTGCCGCCGGTGCGGTGCTGGGACGTGCGCGAGTCGGTGGACGCGTTCCGCTTCATGGCCCAGGCCCGCCACATCGGCAAGGTCGTCCTCACCATCCCCCACACCCCCGATGGAACCATCCTCATCACCGGCGGCACCGGCAACCTCGGCTCCCTCATCGCCCACCACCTCGTCACCACCCACGGCGCCCGCGACCTCGTCCTCACCAGCCGCCAAGGACCCAACGCCCCCGGCGCCACCGAACTCACCAACCAACTCCAACAACACGGCGCCCGCATCCGCGTCCGCTCCTGCGACCTCACCGACCGCACCGCACTCGCCACACTCATCGACGACATCGGCCCCCTCACCGGCATCATCCACACCGCCGGAGCCCTCGCCGACACCACCATCGACCACCTGGACACCGACGCACTCACCACCACCCTCACCCCCAAAGCCAACCCCGCCTGGTGGCTCCACGAACTCACCCAAGACCACGATCTCGCCCTGTTCGTCGTCTTCTCCTCCTCGGCAGCGGTGCTGGGCAGCCCCGGACAGGCCAACTACGCCGCCGCCAACAGCTTCCTCGACGCCCTGATCACCCACCGCCGCCGCCAGGGCCTGCCCGGCACCTCACTCGCCTGGGGCTGGTGGCAACGAACCGGCGCCATGACCGCCCACCTCACCCAGGCCGACCACGACCGAATGACCCGCGCCGGTCTGTACGGCATCACCGAAGCCGAGGGCACCGCGCTGTTCGACACCGCCCTCGGCCGCGGTCTGGGCGCCGTCGCACCGGTCAAGCTCCACCTGCCCACCATCGCGCGTTCCGGCAGTGTGCCACCGGTGCTCCGCGCGCTGGTGCGCGCCGCCCGGCCAACCGCAAGCCAGGCAGCCGTCCAGGACGGCACCTGGGCCGACCGCGTCGCCGCGGTGGCACCCGAGGAGCGTCGGGCGGTCGTCCTCAAGTTGGTGCGGGCGCAGGCGGCCACCGTACTCGGCCACTCGGGCGCCGAGCATGTCAGCCCGACCCAGGCGTTCAAGGACAGCGGCTTCGACTCGCTCACCGCCGTCGAGTTCCGCAACCGCGTCACCACCGCCACCGGACTGCGGCTACCCGCCACCCTGATCTTCGACCACCCCACACCGAACACGCTGGCCGATCACCTGTTGGCGCAGTTGGCCCCGGCCGACACCGGGCCCTCGCTGGCCGACCTGGACGGTATCGAGGTGACGCTGCGGGCGCTTGCCGAGGACGGGGAGCGGCGGCCGACCGTGGTGGCGCGGCTGAAGCAGTGGCTGTCGACACTGGGCGCTGCCCAGCCCGCCGCCGACACCGCGCTGGACCTCGACGCGGCGAGCGCCCGGGAGATCTTCGACTTCCTCGACGGCAAAGCGGGTTAGGGCATGTCCCACTGATCTTCGACGGGTCGACCCGAAGAGCGTCGTCCCCACGGTCCGGTCCCCGTCCTTCCGGTCCCCGTCCTTCCGGTTCACGTATGGAGCTGAGCACCGATGGCGAACGAAGACGAGTTTCTGCACTACCTCAAGAAGGCCGCCGCCGACCTGCGTGACGCCCGGCAGCAGATCCAGGAGCTGGAAGCCAGGGACCGCGAGCCCATCGCGATCGTGAGCATGGCCTGCCGACTGCCCGGCGGCGTCGACTCGCCGGAGTCGCTGTGGGATCTGGTCGCCGCCGGTCGCGACGGCGTCTCCGCGTTTCCCATCGACCGCGGCTGGGACCTGGAGGGCATCTACGATCCGGACCCCGACCACCCGGGCACGACATACGCCCGGGAGGGCGGCTTCCTGGACGACGCGGCCGGGTTCGACCCGGCGTTCTTCGGCATCTCGCCGCGCGAGGCGCTGGCCATGGACCCACAGCAACGACTGCTGCTCGAGACCACCTGGGAGGTCCTGGAGCGCGCCGGTATCGACCCGGCGGCCCTGCGCGGCAGCCGCACCGGTGTGTTCACCGGCGTGATCCACAATGACTACGCCGACTGGTCGGCTGACGACACGGACCAGTTGGAGGGGTACCTGGGCAACGGCAGCGCGGCGAGCGTGGCGTCCGGCCGCGTCTCGTACACCTTCGGCTTCGAGGGCCCGGCCGTCTCACTGGACACCGCCTGCTCCTCCTCCCTGGTCGCCCTGCACCTCGCCATCCAAGCCCTGCGCTCCGGCGAATGCACCCTCGCCATCACCGGCGGCGTCACCGTACTGGCCTCAGTGGCGCCGTTCATCGAGTTCAGCCGACAGCGCGGCCTCGCCGACGACGGCCGCTGCAAAGCCTTCGCCGCCGACGCCAACGGCTTCGGCATGGCCGAAGGCATCGGCCTACTCCTGGTCGAACGACTCTCCGACGCCCAACGCCTCGGACACCCGGTACTCGCCGTGGTACGCGGCACCGCCGTCAACCAGGACGGCGCCTCCAACGGCCTCACCGCCCCCAACGGCCCCTCCCAACAACGCGTCATCCGCGACGCACTCACCAACGCCCAACTGTCCGCAACCGACATCGACCTCATCGAGGCACACGGCACCGGCACCAAACTCGGCGACCCCATCGAAGCCCAGGCCCTGATCGCCACCTACGGACAACACCGCGACCAGCCCGTGCGGCTCGGATCGCTGAAGTCCAACATCGGCCACGCCCAAGCCGCCGCCGGAGTGGCCGGCATCATCAAAACCGTCATGGCCATGCGCCACGGCATCATGCCCAAGACCCTGCACATCGACGAGCCGACCCCCGAAGTCGACTGGACCACCGGCACCGTCGAACTCCTCACGGAATCCCGCGACTGGCCCACCACCGACCAGCACCCCCGACGCGCGGCCATCTCCTCCTTCGGCGTCAGCGGCACCAACGCCCACGTCATCCTCGAACAGGCCCCCACCACACCGGAACCCGACACCTCGGAGGCACCCCCGGCAGGACCGGTGCCCTGGATACTCTCCGCACACACCGAACCCGCCCTGCGGGAGCTGGCGCGGCGGTTGGTGACGCGGGACGAGGGATCCGTGACGGACGTGGCCTACTCGCTGCTGCACGGTCGCGCGGCGCTGCCCTGCCGGGCGGTCATGATCGGCGCGACACGGGAGGACTTCGCCGCCGAACTCGACGCGTTGACCTGCGGGTCCGGTCGGGCGTCGAAGATGGTCTTCGTCTTCCCCGGCCAGGGCTCGCAGTGGATCGGTATGGGCCGCCGGCTGTGGGAGAGCTCCGCCGTCTTCCGCGACAGCGTGCTGCGCACCGACCGCGCGCTGGCCGAGTTCGTGGACTGGTCGGCCGCGGCCGTGCTGGCCGGCGAGCCGGGGACGCCGGACCTGGACCGGGTGGATGTGGTCCAGCCGGTGCTGTTCACGGTGATGGTGGCGCTGGCCGACGTGTGGCGGTCCTACGGCGTGGAGCCCGCGGCCGTGGTGGGGCACTCACAGGGCGAGATCGCCGCCGCACACGTGGCGGGCGGGCTGTCGTTGCGGGACGCGGCCCGGGTGGTCGCGCTGCGCAGCAAGGCGCTGACCGCGCTGGCCGGTGAGGGCGGCATGGCCGTCGTCCAGCGGTCGGTGGCATACGTGGAGGACCTGCTGCGCCAGTGGGAGGGCCGGCTGTCGGTCGCGGTGGTGAACGGGCCGGAGGCAGTGGTGGTGTCCGGTCAGGTCGCCGCGCTGGAGGAGCTGCTGGCCACCGAGGACCGCGCCCGGCGAGTCGCGGTGGACTACGCGTCCCACTCGGCACAGGTGGAGCGGATCGAGGAGGAGCTGGCCCGAACGCTGACCGACGTCCAGCCGATGACGTCGCGGGTTCCGCTGTTCTCCACCGTGGAGCGGGACTGGATCGACACCGCGTCGATGGACACCGGCTACTGGTACCGGAATCTACGCCAGACGGTGTGGTTCGACGATGCGGTCGGTCGGCTTTCCGAGGCCGGTTTTGATGTGTTCGTCGAGGTCAGCCCGCATCCGGTGCTCACCGCGAGCGTACGGGAGAGCTGCCCGGATGCGGTGGTCACCGGGACGCTGCGGCGTGACCACCACGACGTGGCGGCGCTGCTCGCCGCGGCGCGCGAGCTCCACATCGGGGGTGCCCGGGTGGACTGGGCCGCGGTGGTCGGGGAGGGCCGGCGGGTGGACCTGCCGACCTACCCGTTCCAGCGGGACCGGTACTGGCTGGAGCGCGGGTCCGGCTCGGGCGGCGACGCCACCGGGCTGGGGCTGCTGCCGACGCGGTATCCGCTGCTGGGTGCGGTGACCACGATCGCCGGAAGTGGCGCGGTCGTGCTGTCGGGCCGGCTGTCGGTGGCCTCCATGCCATGGCTGGCCGACCACGCGGTGGCCGATACGGTCGTCCTGCCGGGCACCGCGCTGGTCGACATGGCGATCCGGGCCGGCGACGAGGTCGGCTGCGGTGTCCTGGACGAGCTGGTCGTACAGACCCCGCTGGTGCTCGACCGGGCCGCCTCCGTGCAGGTCAGTGTGGGACCGGCGGAGGCGGACGGGCGCCGCCCGGTGTCCGTGCACGCCCGGCGTGACGACGGCGACTGGGTCGAGCACGCGGTGGGTGCCCTCGCCGAGGAGGCCGACCTACCCGTTCCGCCACGGAGTTGGCCACCCGCCGGGGCGGAGGCGGTCGACCTGACCGGTCTGTACGAGCGGTTGGCGGACGGGGGGCTGGCCTACGGGCCCGCCTTCCAGGGACTGGAAGCGCTTTGGCGGCAGGGCGGCAGCCTGTACGCGGAAGTCGCCCTGCCCGAGGCGGCCGGGGACACCGCCGGATATGCGGTGCACCCAGCGCTGTTCGACGCGGCGCTGCACGCGGTCGTCGGCACGGCCGAGCTGTCCGGGATCAGGCTGCCGTTCGCCTGGACCGGCGTCGCGGTGCACGCCACCGACGCCACTAGGCTGCGGGTCCGGCTGGACACCGACGACACCGGCGCCGTCCGCCTCCTGGCCACCGACACCACGGGCGAGCCGGTCGTCACCGTCGATGCGCTGGTCACCCGGCCGGTCACCGCCGACCAGCTGCGACGAGCCGACTCGGGCCCGGACGGCCTGTACGCCGTGGAGTGGGTCTCCCACACTCCGACGACGCCCGCGACCGTACCGGTCTTCGAGCGGTACGTGGTGGAGCCGACCGGAGACTACGTAGTCGCCGACACCCACCGGGCCACCACCGACACACTCGCACACGTTCAGCGACACCTGACCGCGACCACCACCCCGCTCGTCGTCCAAGCGCCCTACGACGACCTCGCCGGCGCGGCCGTCTGGGGGCTGCTCCGCACCGCGCAGACCGAACACCCGGGCCGCATCGTGCTGGTCGACACCGACGACCACCCGGCCTCCCAAGAGGTCCTGCCCATCCTGGTCGCCTCCGGCGAACCCCAGGCCCGCATCCGCGACGGCGCCATCACCCTTCCCCGACTCGCACGCCTGTCGGCGGACACCGAATCGGTCGCGATCGGCGACGGAACCATCCTCATCACCGGCGGCACCGGCAGCCTCGGCTCCCTCATCGCCCGCCACCTCGTGACCGAACACGGCGCCCGCGACCTGGTCCTGGTCAGCCGCCAGGGACCCGACGCGGACGGCGCCACCGAACTCACCAACGAACTCCAACAACACGGCGCCCGCGTCCGCGTCCGATCCTGCGACACCACCGACCGTGCCGCACTCGCCGCACTCATCGACGACATCGGACCGCTGACCGGCGTCGTCCACACGGCCGGGGCGCTGGCCGACGCCACCGTCGAGCACCTGGACGCCGACGCACTGGCCACCACCTTCGCCCCCAAGGCCAACCCCGCCTGGTGGCTCCACGAACTCACCCAGGACCACCCCCTCGCCCTCTTCGCCCTCTTCTCCTCCGTCGCCGGAATCCTCGGCTCACCCGGACAAGCCAACTACGCCGCCGCCAACACCTTCCTCGACGCCCTCGCCACCCACCGCCACGGTCTGGGCCTGCCCGGCACCTCACTCGCCTGGGGGTCCTGGCAGCGGGTCGGCGGACTGACCCGGAGCCTCGGCACGACCGACCGGAACCGGCAGGCCCGCGCCGGACTGCGCCCGCTGTCGGACGCCGAGGGAACCGCCCTGTTCGACGCGGCGCTGGCCGCCGGGACCGGCCCGGTGGTCGCGGCGAGGCTGGACCTGGCCGCGCTCGGTCGGGCCGAGGCGGTGCCGGAGCTGCTGCGGGACCTGGTCGTCCGGCGCGCCCGGCGGCAGGCGGGCAACGCGGGCGACGTCTCGTGGGCCGACCGGGTCTCGGCGATGGCCCCGCAGGACCGGATGAACGCCGTGGTCGAGCTGGTACGCGGCCAAGTGGCCTCGGTGCTCGGGCACAGCGACGCCCGCCGGATCGCCGTCGACCAGGCGTTCAAGGAGCTGGGCTTCGACTCGCTGACCGCTGTCGAGCTGCGCAATCAGCTGACCGCCGCGACCGGGCTGCGCCTCCCGGCGACCCTGATCTTCGACTACCCGACCACCGCCGCGGTGGCCGGGCTGCTGGCCGAACGGCTCTCCGGGCGGACCGCATCGGCGGTGCCGGACCCGCGAGTGGCACCGGTGTCGGCCACCGACAGCGAGCCGATCGCGATCGTCGGGATGGCCTGTCGGCTGCCGGGCGGTGTGACCTCACCCGAGGAGCTGTGGGAACTGCTGTCCTCGGGCGGCGACGGCATCTCCGGCTTCCCGACCGACCGTGGCTGGGACCTGGAACACCTCTACCACCCCGACCCGGACCACCCCGGCACCTCCTACGTCCGCGAAGGCGGCTTCCTCCACGACGCCGGCGACTTCGACGCCGCCCTGTTCGGCATCTCGCCACGCGAAGCACTGACCATGGACCCGCAGCAGCGGCTGCTGCTGGAGACCACCTGGGAGGTGCTGGAACGCGCGGGCATCGACCCCACCTCACTCCGCGGCAGCCGCACCGGCGTCTTCGCCGGCGTGATGTACCACGACTACATCTCGCGCCTGCGTCACTTCCCGTCCGAGTTGGAGGGGTACACCAGCAACGGCGGATCGGGAAGCGTCGTCTCCGGCCGAGTGTCCTACACGTTCGGGTTCGAGGGACCCGCCGTGTCCGTCGACACCGCCTGCTCCTCCTCCCTGGTCGCCCTGCACCTCGCCGTCCAGGCACTGCGCGCCGGCGAATGCACCCTCGCCGTCGCCGGCGGCGTCACCGTCATGGCCTCCCCCTCCTCCTACATCGAATTCAGCCGCCAACGCGGCCTCTCCCCCGACGGACGCTGCAAATCCTTCGCCGCCACAGCCGACGGCGCCGCCTGGTCCGAAGGCGCCACCACCCTCCTCGTCGAACGACTCTCCGACGCCAAACGCCTCGGACACCCGGTACTCGCGGTCGTACGCGGCACCGCCGTCAACCAGGACGGCGCCTCCAACGGCCTCACCGCCCCCAACGGCCCCTCCCAACAACGCGTCATCAACACCGCGCTCGCCGACGCCCGGCTGACCGCGGCCGATGTGGACGTGGTGGAGGCACACGGCACCGGCACCAAACTCGGCGACCCGATCGAAGCCCAGGCAATCATCGCCACCTACGGGCAGGACCGGGAGCACCCACTGTGGATGGGCTCACTGAAATCCAACATCGGGCACACACAAGCCGCCGCCGGAGCAGCCGGTGTGATGAAAGCGGTCCTGTCGATGCGGCACGGGGTGATGCCGAAGAGCCTCCACATCGACGAGCCGACCCCGGAGGTCGACTGGTCGGCAGGTGCGGTAGAGCTGCTGGCCGAGGCCCGCGACTGGCCCGCCACCGGTCGTCCGCGGCGCGCCGGGGTCTCGTCGTTCGGCGCGAGCGGGACGAACGCGCATGTGGTGTTGGAGCAGGCACCCGAGACGGAGTCCAACGACGCGGCGGAGGACACCCCGGAGCTGTCCGCGCCCTCCGGTCCGGTGCCGTGGGTGCTCTCCGCACAGAACGAAACCGCGCTCAAAGACCTGGCCCGGCAACTGGTGACGGAGACCGAAGGCTCGGTCCACCAGATCGCACATTCCCTCATCACCCAACGATCCACCACACTCCCCCACCGCGCCGTCCTCGTCGGCTCCACCCGTGAGGAATTCGCCACCGCACTGGAACAGATCACCGGACACACCCCGGATGGTGGCAAGACCGTCCTCGTCTTCCCCGGGCAGGGGTCGCAGTGGGTCGGAATGGGACAGCGCCTCTGGGAAACCTCACCCCTCTACCGCGACACCATCCACGAGGTCGACGCAGCCCTGTCCGAATACATCGACTGGTCCGTCACCGACATCCTCACCGGCCAACCCGGAGCACCCACCTGGGACCGCGTCGATGTGATCCAGCCGGTTCTGTTCACCACCATGGTCGCCCTCGCCACCCTCTGGCAACACCACGGCCTCACCCCTGATGCCATCATCGGCCACTCCCAAGGCGAAATCGCCGCCGCCTACACCGCCGGAGCCCTCACCCTCCAAGACGCCGCACGCATCACCACCCTCCGCAGCAAAGCACTCCTCCCCCTCACCGGCCACGGCACCATGATCAGCGTCCTCGCACCACCCGAAAAAATCCAGCAAATAGCCAACCCCGACCACTGGAACACCCGCATCTGGATCGCCGCCCACAACGCACCCAACACCACCACCATCACCGGCGACCTCGACGCCATCACCCACCTCACCCAACAACTCTCCCACCACCGCATCATGCGCTGGCAACTCCCCGGAGTCGACTTCGCCGGACACTCCGGCCACATCGACCAACTACACAACCAACTCCAAGAAATCCTCGCCCCCATCACACCGCAAAAACCCACCACACCCTTCTACTCCACCACCGACAACACCTGGATCACCGACACCACCCTGGATGCCGACTACTGGTACCGCAACCTACGCCAACCCGTCCTCTTCCAACCCGCCATCAACCACCTGAGCAGCAACGGCTACACCACCTACATCGAAACCAGCCCCCACCCAACCCTCACCCCCAGCATCCAGGAAACCAACCCTGACACCACCACCATCCACACCCTCCGCAATGAACAGGACGACACCGCCGCCTTCCTCACCGCACTCGGCCACGCCCACACCCACGGCCACCCCATCACCTGGCACACCCTCATCCCACCCACCAAAACCACCTCCCTCCCCACCTACCCCTTCCAACACACACATTTCTGGCTCAACGACAAACCCACAGCCGGCACCCAGGACGCCACCCAGCTCGGACTCATTCCGACCCCGCACCCACTCGTCCCCGCCACCACCACCCTCGCGGAGACCGGGGCCACCATCCTCACCGGGCACATCAACCCCGCCCACCACCCCTGGACCGCCGACCACGCCGTCAACGGCACCCCACTCCTCCCCGGCACCGCACTGGTCGACATGGCCCTCCACGCCGGCGACCACACCAACCACACCACCCTCGACGAACTCATCATCCACACCCCCATCACCCTCACCCACCCCACCACCATCCAACTCACCATCAACCCACCGGACGACGCCAACACCCGCGCCCTCACCATCCACACCAGCAACAACCCGGACGGACCCTGGACCGCCCACGCCACCGGCACCCTCACCCAGCGCCAACAAACACCCGACACCCCGCAAACCACCTGGCCCCCCACCGACGCCGAACCCATCGACCTGACCGGCGCATACGAACGCCTCGCCACCACCGGACTCGAATACGGCCCCACCTTCCAAGGACTCCACGCACTATGGCGCCAGGACAGCCGCCTCTTCGCCGACGTCCGCCTCCCCGACACCGACCACACCGACCACACCGACAGCTACGGCATCCACCCCGCACTCCTCGACGCCGCCCTCCACGCACTGGTCGCGGTCTCCGACGGGGACGAAATCCGGCTGCCCTTCGCCTGGACCGGCGTCACCCTCCACGCCACCGGTGCCACCAAACTGCGCGTCGAGCTGGAGTGGGACGCGTCGGGGTCCGCGAGCCTGCGCGCGTTCGACCCGTCCGGCCAGCCGGTGGTGACGGTGGAGTCGCTGGCGAGCCGGGTGATCAGCCCTGAGCAGTTGCGTTCGGCGAGTGCGCGCTCCGGGCCGCTGTACCGGCCGGAGTGGATCGCCTGGTCCGGCGTCGGCAGGTCGGGCGGTGCCGTGGAGTTCGAGCGGTACGAGGTGCCGACGGTCGGCGACGACGTCCTGGCCGACACCCACCGCATCACCACCGAGACCCTGACCCGAATACAGCAGCACCTGGCCGCGGACACCACCGCCCCCCTCGTCATCGAAGCCACCCACGACGACCTCGCCGGCGCAGCCGTCTGGGGACTCATCCGCACCGCCCAAACCGAACACCCCAACCGCATCATCCTCATCGACACCGACAACCACCCCACCTCCCGCAAAGCACTACCCACCCTGATCGCCTCCGGCGAGCCCCAAGCCCGCATCCGCGACGGCGCCATCACCCTCCCCCGACTGACCGCGGTCGCTCCCACCGAGCCGGTGGCGATCGGCGAAGGAACCGTGCTGATCACCGGCGGCACCGGGAGCCTCGGCTCCCTCATCGCCCGCCACCTCGTGACCGAACACGGCGTCCGCGACCTCGTCCTGGCCAGCCGCCAAGGACCCGACGCGGACGGCGCCACCGAACTCGCCAACCAACTCCAACAACACGGCGCCCGCATCCGCACCCTCTCCTGCGACCTCACCGACCGCACCGCACTCGCCGCGCTCATCGACGAGACCGGCCCGCTGACCGGCGTCGTGCACACCGCCGGAGCGCTGGCCGACGCCACCGTCGAGCATCTGGACGCCGACGCACTGGCCACCACCTTCGCCCCCAAAGCCGACGCCGCCTGGTGGCTCCACGAACTCACCCAAGACCAGAACCTGACCCTGTTCATGGTCTTCTCCTCGCTGGCCGGTGTGCTCGGCAGCGCCGGACAAGCCAACTACGCCGCCGCCAACAGCTTCCTCGACGCCCTGATCACCCACCGCCGACGCCACGGCCTCCCCGGCACCTCACTCGCCTGGGGCTCGTGGGAACGCACCAGCGGCATGACCCGCCATCTCACCCGCGCGGACCACGACCGGCTGGCCCGTGCCGGCCTGCGGCCGCTCACCGACGAGCAGGGGCTGGAGTTCTTCGATGGCGCGCTCGCCGTCGACCTCGGACAGGTGGTGACGGCCACGTTCGACCTGCCCGCCATCGGCCGCTCCGGCGCGGTGCCGGTGCTGCTCCGCGGGCTGGTGCGCGCGCCGCGCCGAACGGCCGTCGGGGCGGACTCCGGCGGGGCCGAGCCGTGGACGGAACGGGTCGCGGCGCTCGCCCCGGATGCCCGTGAGCGGTCGGTGCTGGCGTCGGTGATCGAGCAGGTGGCCCAGGTGCTCGGGCATCCGGACCCGGGTGCCATCGAGCCGGACCAGGCGTTCAAGAGCCTCGGCTTCGACTCCCTGACCGCCGTGGAGTTCCGCAACCGGCTGTCGGCGATGACCGGGCTCCAGCTGCCCGCCACGCTCGTCTTCGACTATCCGGCGGCCGGAGCGGTCACGCGGTACCTGCTGGACCAGGTCTCCCCCGCCCCGGCGGCCGCCGGGCCCGACGACGACCCGGACGAGCGGGAGTTGCGCCGGGTCCTGGAGCGGGTGCCGGTCGCCCGGTTCCGCGAGGCCGGGGTGCTGGAGGCGCTGCTGAAGCTGGCCGGTCCCGACCCGGCGCGGACGCCGGACGCGGCCGAGCCCGACGAGGACGGCCTGATTGACGCCATGGATGCCGAGGCGCTGATCCGGCACGTGATGGACGGAACCGGAGCCTGAGGGGAGCGACGATGACCAATGAACAGCTTGTCGAGGCGCTGCGCGTGTCGGCCAAGGAGAACGCCCGGCTGCGCCGGGAGAACGCCTCGCTCCAGGAGGGGGCGGCCGAGCCGGTTGCCATCGTGGGGATGGCCTGCCGACTGCCCGGCGGGGTCGACTCGCCGGAGTCGCTGTGGGAGCTGATGGCCTCGGGCGGGGACGCGGTCTCGCCGTTCCCCACCGACCGCGGTTGGGACCTGGACGGCCTGTACGACCCGGACCCGGATCACCCGGGCACCGCGTACGTCCGCGAGGGCGGCTTCCTGGACCGGGCCGGGGCGTTCGACCCGGACCCGTTCGGCATCTCGCCGCGCGAGGCGCTCGCCATGGACCCGCAGCAACGACTGCTGCTGGAAACCACCTGGGAGGTCCTGGAACGCTCCGGCATCGACCCGACCACCCTGCGCGGCAGCCGCACCGGCGTCTTCATCGGCATCATGTACCAGGACTACGTGACCCGCCTGCGCGACTTCCCCGCCGAGTTGGAGGGCTACCTCGGCAACGGCAGCGCGGCGAGCGTGGCCTCGGGGCGGGTCTCGTACACCTTCGGCTTCGAGGGCCCGGCCGTCTCGCTGGACACCGCCTGCTCCTCCTCGCTGGTCGCCCTGCACCTCGCCGTGCGGGCGCTGCGCTCCGGAGACTGCTCGCTCGCCGTCGCCGGCGGCGTCACGGTGATGTCCGTTCCGCATCCGTACGTAGAGTTCAGCCGGCAGCGGGGGCTGGCCGTCGACGCGCGGTGCAAGAGCTTCGACGCGTCCGCCGACGGCACCGTGCTCAGCGAGGGCGTCGGCCTGCTGCTGGTGGAGCGGCTGTCCGACGCCCTGCGACTCGGACACCCGGTGCTCGCCGTGGTACGCGGCACCGCCGTCAACCAGGACGGCGCCTCCAACGGCCTCACCGCCCCCAACGGCCCCTCCCAGCAGCGCGTCATCCGTGAGGCGCTCACCGACGCCAGGCTGACCGCGGCCGACGTGGACCTGTTGGAGGCGCATGGCACAGGTACCAGGCTCGGTGACCCGATCGAGGCCCAGGCCCTGATCGCCACCTACGGGCGGGACCGTGACCAGCCCGTGTGGCTCGGGTCGCTGAAGTCCAACATCGGGCACACCCAAGCCGCGGCCGGAGTGGCCGGTGTCATCAAGACCGTCATGGCCATGCGCCACGGTGTGATGCCCAGGACGCTGCACATCAGCGAGCCGACACCGAACGTCGACTGGTCGGCGGGCGAGGTACGGCTGTTGACCGAGGCCCGAGACTGGCAGTGCACCGACCAACGCCCGCGGCGTGCCGCGGTGTCGTCGTTCGGCATCAGCGGCACCAACGCCCATGTGGTCCTCGAACAGGCCCCCGCGGTGCCGGAGCCCGACGTGCCGGTGACACCGCCGGTCGGACCGGTGCCCTGGGTGCTGTCCGCACACACCGGGCCCGCGCTGACCGCCCTGGCCGAACGGCTCGCCGCGCATGTCGAGGAGGACGAGGCGCCGCTCGGCGACGTGGCGCACACCCTCAACACCACCCGTGCCACCCTGCCGCACCGCGCTGTGGTCGTCGGGGAGAGCCGCGAGGAGTTCGTCACCGCGCTCCGTGCCGTACGGCCGACCCGGCCGCGGCGCGGGCCGCTGGCGGTGATGTTCACCGGACAGGGCTCACAACGCCCCGGCATGGGACAGCAGCTGTACGAACACTTCCCCCTCTTCGCCCAGGCACTGGACGAGGTCTTCGCACTCGCCACCCCCGGACTACGCGAAGTGATGTTCGACCCCGACCAAGCCGAGACACTCCAACGCACCGACCACGCCCAGATCGCCCTGTTCGCCTTCGAAACCGCCCTCTACCGACTCTGGGAATCCTGGGGCCTACAACCCGACATGGTCTGCGGACACTCCGTCGGAGAAATCACCGCAGCCCACATCACCGGCACCCTCACCCTCCCCGACGCCGTCCACCTCGTCACCA
>NZ_JBEZNG010000062.1:0-15465 GCF_040653035.1 Streptomyces malaysiensis subsp. malaysiensis | reverse complement strand
TGGGCGGTGATGGTGTCGTTGGCGGCGGTGTGGGCGGGGTATGGGGTGCGTCCTGTGGCGGTGGTGGGTCATAGCCAGGGTGAGATCGCGGCGGCCGTTGTTGCGGGGGCGCTGTCTTTGGAGGACGGGGCGAAGGTGGTGGCCCTGCGCAGCAAAGCACTGCGGCGGTTGGCCGGGGGCGGGGCGATGGCTTCCCTCGGCGTCGGCCAGGAGCGGGCGGGCCAACTGCTGTCGGGTCTGGAAGATCAGGCTGCTGGTGTAGGTGTCGCGGCTGTCAATGGGCCCTCTTCGACGGTGGTTTCGGGTCCGCCGGAGCAGGTGGCTACTGTGGTGGCCGCATGCCAGTCGGCGGGGGAGCGGGCGCGGCTGATCGAGGTGGATTATGCCTCGCACGGACCTCAGGTGGACGAAATCCGCAGTGAGTTGATGCGGGTGCTGGAGGGTATCCGTCCGCTCGATACATCCGGTTCGGACACGGCCTTCTATTCCACCGTGACCGGTGGTCGTGCCGTCACCACGGACCTGGACACCGGCTACTGGGTGACCAATCTCCGTGAGCAGGTGCGGTTCACCGATGCCGTAGAGGCGCTGCTGGTGGACGGGCATCGGGTGTTCATCGAGGCCAGCACCCATCCCGTACTGATCCTCGGCTTGCAGGAGACCTTCGACGAGGCCGATATCCCGGCCGTCACCGTGCCCACCCTGCGGCGCGATCACGGTGGCCAGGACCAGTTGCTTCACTCGCTCGCCCAGGCGTTCACCGCCGGGGTCGATGTCGACTGGTCGGCCGCGTTCCCGGCCGACCCCACCCCTCGTACCGTCGACCTGCCCACGTACGCTTTCCAGCGCCAGCGCTACTGGGCCACTGCCACCGGCGGGGTCGGCGATGTGGGTGCCGCGGGGCTTCAGCGGGTGGAACACCCGTTGTTGCGGGCGGCGGTGGGCCTTGCCGGTGGCGGGCTGGTGCTGACCGGACGGGTGTCGGCCACCGGCGGCGACGGCTGGCTCGGTGACCATGTGGTCGCCGGAGCGTCGCTGGTGCCGGGTGCGGCGTTGGTGGAGTGGGCGTTGCGGGCGGCCGATGAGGCGGGCTGCGGCGGCGTCGAGGAGCTGGCGTTGCAAGTGCCGTTGGTGCTACCGGAGTCCGGCGGGCTGCGGGTGCAGATCGTGGTGGGCGAGGCTGCCGAGGACGGGCGGCGCGATGTACGGGTGTACTCCCGGCCCGACCGCGATGCTGAGCCCGGCGCGGACCCGGACTGGGTGTCCCATGCGGAGGGCGTCCTGAGCCCGTCGAGCCCGTCGAGCCCGTCGACCGCGCCGAGCGCGGCCGAGGGACTGGCGGGAGTCTGGCCTCCCGAGGGCGCGAAGCCGATGGATGTCGAGGGGTTCTACGAGCGTGCCGTGGCTGCGGGCTATGCGTATGGGCCATCGTTCCAGGGCGTGCGCGCAGTGTGGCGGGACGGTGCGGATCTGCTGGCCGAGGTGGCGCTGCCCGAGGCGGCCGGGGACGCGGACGGGTTCGGCATCCATCCGGCACTGCTCGACGCAGCTCTGCACCCCATGCTGCTCGCCGCCGAGACCGAATCAGCCGACGACGAGGGCATGAGGCTGCCGTTCGCCTGGAACGGCGTGTCTTTGTGGGCCACGGAGGCGACCACGGTCCGAGTCCGGCTCTCGCCCCGCCACCCCTCTCCCGATCAGGACGGTGCGGTGGGGGAGCGCGGGCTGGGGGTGGTTGTGACCGATGCCATGGGCGCCCCGGTGCTGACGGTCGACTCCCTGACGATGCGCCCTGCCGACCCTGGTCAGCTGCGGTCCGGGAACGGACGTGGCGCCGATGGGCTGTTCACACTGGACTGGATTCCGATGCCCGGTCTGCTGGACGTGGACGCGTCCGACGCCATGGGCTGGGTCGTACTGGGCGAGGACTCCCTGCATCTGGCCGAGGAGCCCGGACTCGGCGGCGGGGGAGTGGTGTGCCACCCGGATCTCGAAGCGCTGGTCGCAGCGCTCGACGATGGCGCGCCACCTCCCGCCTTCGCCGTGACCTATCTGCCCGCCGACGGTGATCCGGCGGAGGCCGGAGCCGTGGCGCGGGCGGCTGATGGCTTGGCTGCCGTCGGCGAAGCCCTGGAATTGGTGCGGGGGTGGTTGGCCGAGCCGCGGCTGGCCGACGCCCGGTTGGTGGTGGTGACACGCGGTGCGGTGTCCATCGACGGCCCTCACGGCGAGGATTCCGGCGACGGCGCGCTGAATGTGGCCGCAGCGGGGCTGTGGGGCCTGCTGCGGAGCGCGCAGGCGGAGCACCCGGACCGGTTCGTCCTCCTCGACCTTCACCAAGCCACCGATTCGGCCGCAGGCGAAGTGGCGGACGCCGTGGTCCGTGCCGTACGGGCGGATGAGCCGCAGGTGGCGCTGCGTACCGGGCGGCCGATGGTGCCCCGGCTGATGCGCGCGCGTGACACCGGTGGCGCCGACGAGGCGGAGTCAGAAGGGTTGACGCCTGCTGGGCTCGACCCGGATGGCACGGTGCTGATCACCGGTGGCACGGGTCTGCTGGGCGGTCTGGTGGCCGAGCATCTGGTGCGTACGTGGCACGTCAAGCATCTGGTTCTGGTCAGCCGTCGCGGCCCGGACGCGCCCGGCGCACCGGAGTTGGCAGAACGGCTGAGTGACCTCGGCGCGGGGGTGAGGATCGCCGCGGTGGACGTCACGGACGCCGACGCGGTGGCCGATGTGGTGGCGGGGATCGACTCGGCGCATCAGCTGACCGGTGTCATCCATGCGGCGGGGCTGTTGGATGACGCGATGGTCACCTCGCAGACTCGGGAACAGGTGGCGCGGGTGTGGGCGGCGAAGGCCACGGCGGCCGCCCATCTGCACACCGCCACCGCGGATCTTCCGCTCCGTATGTTTGTGATGTTCTCCTCGGCCGCCGGAGTCGTGGGCAACGCGGGCCAGGCCGGATACGCGGCGGCGAACGCGTTTGTCGATGCGCTGGTCGCCCACCGGCGGGAGCTGGGGCTGCCCGGACTTTCGCTGGCATGGGGGCTGTGGGCGCAGGCCAGCGAGATGACCGGGCATATGGGCCGGGCGGACCTCACACGACTGCGCGGGATGAAGCCGTTGTCGTCCGAGCGCGGACTGGCCCTGCTGGACGCCGCACGCCGGTTCGCGCACCCGCTGATGGTGGCCGTGGACCTCGATCCGGCCGGGGCGGCTGGCGTGGATCTTCCTGTGGTGTTGCGGGGGTTGGTGGGTGGTCGTGTCAGGCGCCGGGCTGCTGAGGGTGGTCTGTTGGGTTCGGGGTTGGTTGGGCGGTTGGTGGGGTTGGACGCTGCCGCTCGGTTGGGTGTGGTGGTTGATGTGGTGCGGGGTGGTGTGGCGGTGGTGTTGGGGTTTGGTTCGTTGAGTGAGGTGCGGGTGGACGTGGCGTTCAAGGAGTTGGGTTTTGATTCCTTGACGGCGGTGGAGTTGCGTAATCGGTTGTCGGTGGTGACGGGGTTGCGGTTGCCGGCGACGTTGGTGTTCGACTATCCGACGCCTCTCGCGTTGGCGGAGTATTTGTGCACCCGGCTGACCGGCGAGACAGCCGTTTCCCGTGCTCCTCTCGCGGTGCGGGCCGATGCGGACGATCCCGTGGCGATCGTCGGCATGACCTGCCGCTTCCCGGGAGGTGCGAACTCCCCAGAGGCGCTGTGGGACCTGGTCGCCTCGGGGAAGGACGTGATGGGGGCGTTTCCGACCGGCCGGGGCTGGGATCTGGACGGTCTGTTCCATCCGGACCCCGACCACCCGGGCACCAGCTATGCCAACGAGGGTGCCTTCCTCTACGACGCGGATGCGTTCGACGCGGCGTTTTTCGGGATCAATCCGCGGGAGGCGCTGGCGACCGATCCGCAGCAGCGGTTGCTGTTGGAGGCGTCGTGGGAGGTGCTGGAGCGGGCGGGGATCGATCCGGTGTCGTTGAAGGGCAGCTCGACCGGGGTCTATGCGGGTGTGATGTACCACGACTACGCGGCCGGGCTGAACAGCGGTGATGCGCGGCTCGAAGGCTATGCGATGCTCGCGGGTTCGGGCAGTGTGGTTTCGGGTCGGGTGGCGTACACGCTGGGCTTTGAAGGTCCTGCGGTGACGGTGGATACGGCGTGTTCGTCGTCGTTGGTGGCGATGCATCTGGCGGCGCAGGCGTTGCGGCAGGGGGAGTGCACGCTGGCGTTGGCCGGTGGGGTGACGGTGATGGCCACGCCGGATGTGTTCACGGGTTTTTCCCGTCAGCGTGGTCTGGCCCCCGATGGCCGCTGCAAGCCTTTCGCCGCGGCTGCTGATGGGACGGGCTGGGGCGAGGGTGTGGGCGTTCTGCTGCTGGAGCGGCTGTCGGACGCTCAGCGCAACGGCCATGATGTCCTGGCGGTGATCCGTGGTTCGGCTGTCAACCAGGATGGTGCGTCGAACGGGTTGACGGCGCCGAACGGTCCGTCGCAGCAGCGGGTGATCCGTCAGGCGTTGGCGAGCGCCGGTCTTTCGGCCGCGGATGTCGATGCGGTGGAGGCGCATGGCACGGGTACGACGTTGGGTGATCCGATCGAGGCGCAGGCGCTGCTGGCCACGTACGGGCAGGAACGCCTCTCCGAACAGCCGCTGCTGCTCGGCTCGATCAAGTCCAACATCGGGCATACGCAGGCGGCGGCGGGTGTCGCTGGTGTGATCAAGATGGTGCAGGCGATGCGCCATGGATTGCTGCCCGCTTCCCTGCACATCGATGAGCCGAGCCCGCATGTGGATTGGGCGAGTGGTGCGGTGCGGCTGTTGACCGAGGCGGTGGAGTGGCCGGAGGGCGAGCGGCCGCGTCGGGCCGGTGTGTCCTCGTTCGGCGCCTCCGGCACCAACGCCCATGTGGTCCTCGAACAGGCTCCCTCTTCGCCTGCCGAAGATACGCCGACGGTCTCCTCCGACGTGGGCACGGTTTCGTGGGTGCTCTCGGCTCGGAGCGCGGAGGCGCTGCGCGGCCAGGCAGCGGCGTTGGCTGAACGGGTGGGTGACGCGTCCGAGCTTTCGCCGGTGGATGTGGGGTGGTCGTTGGTCA
Organism: Streptomyces malaysiensis subsp. malaysiensis; assembly: GCF_040653035.1. NCBI lineage: Bacteria > Bacillati > Actinomycetota > Actinomycetes > Kitasatosporales > Streptomycetaceae > Streptomyces > Streptomyces malaysiensis. The sequence continues at coordinate 10,379 of NZ_JBEZNG010000062.1, read as the reverse complement.
GCACACGGTCGGTGTTCGAGCATCGGGCGGTGGCGTTGGGCGATGACCCGGCTGAGCTGATGGCCGCCGTAGAGGCGTTGGCGGAGGGTGTGTCGCATCCGGGCGTGGTGCGGTCCGGTATGGTGGCGCTGACCGGGGGCCCGGGTCCGGTGCTGGTCTTCCCCGGCCAGGGTTCGCAGTGGGCCGGTATGGGTGCCGAGCTGCTGGAAGTGTCGCCGGTGTTCGCGGCCCAGGTGGCGGAGTGCGAGCGGGCGCTTTCGCCCTATGTGGACTGGTCGCTCACGGATGTGCTTCGGGGCGCGGAGGGCGCGGCCGATCTGGGGCGGGTGGATGTGGTCCAGCCCGTCCTGTGGGCGGTGATGGTGTCGCTGGCGGCGGTGTGGGCCGGACACGGCGTACGTCCTGCGGCGGTGGTGGGCCATAGCCAGGGTGAGATCGCGGCGGCCGTTGTCGCGGGGGCCTTGTCTCTGGAGGACGGCGCCAAGGTCGTGGCGCTGCGGAGTAAGGCGTTGCGGCGGTTGGCCGGTGGTGGGGCGATGGCCTCCCTCGGCGTCGGCCAGGAACGGGCGAGCCAACTGCTCTCCGACCTGGGAGATCAGGCCGCTGGAGTGGGCGTCGCGGCTGTCAACGGGCCTTCCTCGACGGTGGTTTCGGGTCCGCCGGAGCAGGTGGCCGCTGTCGTAGCCGCATGCCAGGAGGTGGGGGAGCGAGCGCGGCCGATCGAGGTTGACTATGCCTCGCACGGGCCTCAAGTCGAAGAAATCCGCGATGAGTTGACGCGGGTGCTGGAGGGGATCCGCCCACTCGACACGTCCGGTTCGGGCACGGCGTTCTACTCGACCGTGACCGGTGGTCGTGCCGTCACCACGGACCTGGACACCGGCTACTGGGTGACCAATCTCCGTGAGCGGGTGCGGTTCACCGATGCCGTTGAGGCGTTGCTGGCGGACGGCCACCGAGTGTTCATCGAGGCCAGCACCCATCCCGTACTGACCCTCGGCTTGCAGGAGACCTTCGACGAAGCCGATATCCCGGCCGTCACCGTGCCCACCCTGCGCCGCGACCACGGTGGCCAGGCGCAGTTGCTCCACTCGCTCGCCCAGGCGTTCACCGCCGGGGTCGACGTCGACTGGACCACCCTGTATCCGAGCTCCCCGGCACCCCGCATGGTCGCCCTGCCCACCTACGCGTTCCAGCGTGAGCGCTACTGGCTCGACGGCCACGGCGGACGGGTCGGCGATCCGGCCGACCTCGGGCTGGTCTCCGCCGGACATCCGCTGCTGGGCGCCGCCGTGGAACTCGCCGATGGCCGTGGCCATGTGTTGACGGGCCGGATTTCGGCGCGTACGCATGCGTGGCTCGCCGAGCATGTGGTGGCGGACGCGGTGCTGGTCCCGGGGGCGGCGCTGGCCGAGTGGATGCTGCGGGCGGCCGACGAGGTCGGCTGTGGTGGTGTGGAGGAGCTGGCGCTTCAAGTGCCGTTGGTGCTCCCGGAGTCGGGCGGGCTGCGGGTGCAGGTCGTCGTGGGCGAGGCTGCTGAGGACGGGCGGCGCGATGTGCGGGTGTACTCCCGGCCCGCCGGTGAGGGAGCGTCCGCCACCGGATGGGTGTGCCATGCGGAGGGTGTGCTGAGCCCGCCCTCGGACCGTTCCGACGATGCGTCGGGTCTGGGCGGGGCGTGGCCTCCGGCCGGTGCGGTATCGCTCGGCGTCGAGGGGTTCTACGACCGGGTCGCCGCCTCGGGGTATGCGTACGGGCCGTCGTTCCAGGGGCTGCGAGCGGTGTGGCGCGACGGGGCGGATGTGTACGCGGAGGTGGTCCTGCCCGAGGCCGCCGGGGAGCAGGCCGGATTCGGCATCCACCCGGCGCTGCTGGACGCCGCGCTGCATCCCGCACTCCTCATCGACCAACTCGATACGGATGGCACCGAGACCATCGGTACCGAACCCACCGATGGCCGCGTGTGGCTGCCCTTCGCCTGGAACGGCGTGACGTTGTGGGCGGCCGGGGCGACCACGGTCCGGGTGCGGCTCTCTCCCCACCAGGAGAACGCCGATAGCGAGCGCGCACTGCGGCTGACGGTGGCCGACGCCGTCGGTGCTCCGGTGCTGACCGTCGACTCCGTGGCGATGCGGCCGGCGAGCGTCGATCAGCTGCGGGCGGCGGTGGCTCCGGGCAGCCACGCCACCGACAGTCTGTTCACCGTCGAGTGGACACCCCTGCCGCTCGCGGCCGGTACCGGAGAGGTGGCGGCCGGGCCCGGGGGAGTGGCGGCCGGGCCCGGGGGAGTGGCGGCCGAAGCCGGAGGAGTGGCGGCCGGGGCCGGAAAGGCGGCCCCCTGGGACGATGGCTGGGCGGTCCTGGGCGTCGGCGGCCACCCGGATCCGGCCGCGTTGGTCGCGGCACTCGGTGACGACGAGCCCGTACCGCTCGTCGTTCTTGCCGATATGACCGAGCCGACCAGGCCCATCGGTGAGGGCGCCGAGGAAGCGTCGGCCGAGGCGCTGTCGGCGACGGAACGGGCGCTGGCGTTGGTGCGGGGCTGGCTCGCCGAACCGCGGTTGGCGGAAGCACGGTTGGTGCTGGTCACACGGGGCGCGGTCACGGTCGACGGCCCCGAGAGCACCACCCGGGTGGACCTGGCCGCAGCCGCCGTGTGGGGCTTCGTACGCAGCGCACAGTCGGAGAACCCCGGCCGGTTCGTCCTCCTCGACAGCGACAGCGACATCGACAGCGACGACGACTTCGACGCAGACGCAGACACCGACGCCAACCTCCGCCCAAACGCCACCCTGCGCATCGCCGCGGCAAGCGCCATGGAGACGGACGAGCCCCAGTTGGCCCTGCGGGCCGGACGGGCGCTGGTGCCCCGCCTGGTCCATGCCGGTACCGGGGGCGCGGGGCTCGTAGGCCCCGTGGCGCAGCCGGACGCGTGGCGGCTGGACACGGCGGGCACGGCGACCCTGGAGAACGTCGTACCAGTGCCCTGCCCCGAGGTTCTGGAGCCCCTGGGCGCGGGCCAGGTGCGCGTCGCCGTACGCGCCGCCGGTGTCAACTTCCGTGATGTGCTGGTCGGTTTGGGCATGGTGCCAGGGCAGACCGGACTCGGCGGTGAGGGCGCCGGAGTGGTGGTGGACATCGGCCCCGAGGTGACCCATGTGTCCGTGGGCGACCGGGTCATGGGCGTCCTCGACCAGTCGTTCGGGCCGCTGGCGGTCACCGACGCGCGACTGCTGGCACCGATCCCGGACGGCTGGAGTTTCCGGCGGGCGGCGGCCGTACCGGTGGCCTGTCTGACCGCCTGGTACGGACTGACGGACCTCGCCGGGCTCCAAGCGGGGGAACGGGTGCTGATCCATGCGGCGACCGGTGGTGTGGGGACGGCTGCGGTGCGGATCGCGCGTCACTTGGGTGCGGAGGTCTATGCGACGGCGAGCCCTGGCAAGCATGGGGTGCTGGAGGCGATGGGTGTCGATGCGGCGCACCGGGCTTCTTCGCGTGATCTGGCCTTCGAGGAGGCGATCCGGGAGGCGACCGGTGGCCGTGGTGTGGACGTGGTGCTCAACAGCCTCGCCGGGCCCTTCGTCGACGCGTCGCTGCGTCTGCTGCGCGAGGGCGGCCGTCTGCTGGAGATGGGCAAGACCGATGTCCGCACCCCGGAGCTGGTCGCGGCCGAGCACCCCGGGGTGACTTACCGGGTCTACGACCTGATCACCGATGCCGGTCCGGACCGTATCGGTGAAATGCTGTGCGAGTTGGGTGAGTTGTTCGCCTCCGGTGCGTTGGAGCCGCCTTCGGTGCGGGCGTGGCCGTTGAGCCGGGCGCGGGAGGCGTTGCGGTATCTGAGCCAGGCCAAGCACACCGGGAAGCTGGTGCTGGACGTCCCCGCTCCGGTGGACCCGGACGGCACCGTGCTCATCACCGGTGGCACCGGAACGCTCGGCGGGCATGTCGCCGAGCACCTCGTCCGTCACTGGAACATCCGCCACCTGCTGCTGGTGAGCCGCGGCGGCATGGACGCGCCCGGGGCCGAGGAACTGGTGGCCCGCCTGGGTGAGCTGGGCGCCGAGGCGCGGATCGCCGCGGTGGACGTGACCGACGCCGCCGCGGTGTACGACCTCGTCGCGGGCGTCGATCCGGCGCACCCCCTCACCGGTGTCGTGCACGCGGCGGGTGTGCTGGACGACGCGATGGTCACCTCACAGACCCCGGGGCGACTGGCGCGGGTGTGGGGGCCCAAGGCCATGGCCGCGGCCCATCTCCACGCCGCCACCGCGCATCTGCGGCTCGGCATGTTTGTGATGTTCTCCTCGGCGGCGGGGGTGATGGGCAGCCCGGGGCAGGCCAACTACGCTGCGGCCAACGCCTATTGTGACGCGCTGGCCATCCACCGCCAGGCCATGGGCCTCCCGGCGGTCTCGGTGGCCTGGGGGCTGTGGGCCGATGCCAGCGGGATGACCGGGCATTTGGACGAGGCGGACCTGACCAGGATGTCCCGGTCCGGTATCGCCGCCATGTCCGGTGAGCGGGCGCTGGGGCTGATGGACGCGGCCTGCTGGCATGGTGACCCGCGGCCCGCTGCCGTCCAGCTCGACCTCCGGGCCCTGTCCGCTCAGCCCGCGGACACCCTGCCCGCCCTGCTGCGCACGCTCCTCGACAGCGGTACGACCACACGTCGTACCGCCGCCACCGGGGCGCCCGCCGCAGGTCTGGTGGCCCAGCTCACGGCGGTGCCCGCGGAGGAACAGCACCGGATCCTGCTCACGCTGGTGCGCACGCAGGCCGCGGCGGTGCTGGGCCACACCGACGCCGGGGCGGTGTCCGCCGACACCCCCTTCAAGGACCTGGGTTTCGACTCGCTGACCGGCGTCGAACTGCGCAACCGGCTCGCCGCCGCCACCGGGCTGCGGCTGCCCGCCACCGTCGTCTTCAGGCACCCCACCCCCTCGGCCATCGCCGCCGAACTGCGCGAGAAGCTGTGCCCCGCGCGGCCGGACACCCCGGCGCCCGGCTTCGGCGAGCTGGAGGAACTCGAAACGGCGGTGGCACGGCTCGCTCCCCACGACGAGGCCCGCGGCCGGCTGGCGAAGCGCCTGGAGGCGCTGCTGTGGCGGCTCGGCGACGACGCACCGGCCGAGGCCACCGGCGAGGACCACGCCACCGCGGACGGGGGCGGCCTCGACTCCGCGTCGGACGACGAGTTGTTCGAGTTCATCGACAGGGAACTGCCCTCTTGATCGCGAGTGAGGACTGATGTCGGGTACGGAAGAGAAACTCCGCCAGTATCTGAAGCGGGTCACGGTGGATCTCGGGCAGGCCCGTCAGCGGCTGCGCGAGATGGAGGAGCGCTCCCAGGAGCCAGTGGCCATCGTGAGCATGGCCTGCCGCTATCCCGGTGGTGTCGGCTGCCCCGAGGAGTTGTGGGAGCTGGTGGCGTCCGGTGGCGACGGCATCACCGCGTTCCCCACCGATCGCGGCTGGGATCTGGACGGCCTCTACCATCCGGACCCCGACCACCCCGGCACCAGCTACGTCCGGCACGGCGGATTCCTGGGCGGTACGGACCGCACGGACGGCACCGACCGTTTCGACGCGGAGTTCTTCGGGATCAGCCCGCGCGAGGCCCTGGCGATGGATCCACAGCAGCGGCTGCTGCTGGAGGTGTCCTGGGAGCTGTTCGAGCGCGCGGGTGTCGATCCGATGACGATGAAGGGCAGTCGGACCGGGGTGTACGCGGGCGTGTCCAGCCAGGACTATCTGTCCAGGATGCCCCGGGTCCCCGAGGGCTTCGAAGGCTATGCCACGACCGGCAGCCTCACCAGTGTGGTCTCCGGACGGGTGGCGTACACCTTCGGCCTGGAAGGCCCGGCGGTGACGGTGGACACGGCGTGTTCGTCGTCGCTGGTGGCGATGCATCTGGCGGCGCAGGCGCTGCGGCAGGGCGAATGCGATCTGGCGCTCGCCGGCGGAGTCACCGCGCTCACCACACCGACCGCCTTCGCCGAGTTCTCCCGGCAGCGCGGGCTGGCCCCGGACGGCCGCTGCAAGTCCTTCGCGGCGGGCGCGGACGGCACGGGCTTCTCCGAGGGCGTCGGCCTGGTCCTGCTGGAGCGGCTCTCCGACGCGCGGCGCAACGGACATCGGGTGCTGGCCCTGATCCGGGGCTCGGCCATCAACCAGGACGGCGCCAGCAACGGACTGACCGCGCCCAACGACGTATCGCAGGAACGGGTGATCCGCCAGGCGCTGGCCGGCGCACGCCTCGCCCCCGACCAGGTCGACGCGGTGGAGGCCCATGGCACCGGAACCTTCCTCGGCGACCCCATCGAGGCACACGCCCTGCTGGCCACCTACGGACAGGACCGGCCCGGTGAACGGCCCCTGTGGCTGGGCTCGCTCAAGTCCAACATCGGCCATGCCCAGGCGGCCGCCGGTGTGGCCGGTGTGATCAAGATGGTGATGGCGCTCCGGCACGAGATGCTGCCGGTCACCCTGCACATCGATGAGCCGACCCCGCATGTGGAGTGGGAGGGTGGCGGGGTGCGGCTGCTGACCGAGCCGGTGGCGTGGCCGACGGGCGAGCGCCCCCGCAGGGCCGGGGTGTCCTCCTTCGGGATCAGCGGCACCAACGCCCATCTGATCCTGGAACAGGCCCCCGAGCCCAGCTCCCCGGCCGCATCGGAGGAGGCGGTGCCGGAGGAGCCAGCCGCCGCCACGCCCGAGGAGTCGGGGACGGCGGTGGTGCCCTGGGTGCTGTCCGCCCGTGGCGACCAGGCCCTGCGGGGGCAGGCGGCCGCGCTCGTCCGGCGGATGGCCGACGAACCGGGGCCGTCCATCGCCGATGTGAGCTGGTCGCTGGCCACCACCCGGTCGGTGTTCGACCACCGGGCCGTGGCCGTGGGCGAGACCCGTGCGGAACTGGTGGCGGCCGTGGAGGCGCTGGCCACCGGCGGAACGCACCCGGGCCTGGTCCACTCCGGTGGCGCCGTGGTGGCCGGGGAGCTCGGCCCGGTGCTGGTGTTCCCCGGCCAGGGCTCACAGTGGCCGGGCATGGGCGCCGAACTGCTCAGCACCTCGGCCGTGTTCGCGGCTCGCGTGGCGGAGTGCGAACGGGCGCTGGCACCGTACGTCGACTGGTCGCTCACCGATGTGCTGCGAGGTGCCGACGGGGCGGCCGACCTGGGCCGGGTCGATGTGGTGCAGCCCGTCCTGTGGGCCGTGATGGTGTCGCTCGCCGCGGTGTGGGCGGGTCACGGCGTACGTCCCGCGGCGGTGATCGGGCACAGCCAGGGCGAGATCGCGGCGGCCGTGGTGGCCGGGGCCCTGTCGCTGGAGGACGGCGCCAAGGTCGTGGCGCTGCGCAGCAAGGCGCTGCGGCGGCTCGCCGGTGGCGGGGCGATGGCCTCCCTGGGGGTGAGCCGGGAGCGGGCCCGTAACCTGCTGGCCGGGCTGGGTGACCGGGCGGCAGCCGTTGGCGTGGCGGCCGTCAACGGCCCTTCGTCCACGGTGATTTCGGGGCCGCCCGAGCAGGTGGCGCACGCCGTGGCGGCGTGTCGGGAGGCGGGCGACCGGGCCCGGCCGATCGAGGTGGACTACGCCTCGCACAGCCCCCAGGTGGACGAGATCGCCGACGAGCTGGCGCAGGCTCTGGCGGGTGTCCGGCCGGTCGCGTCCACGGTGGCGTTCTACTCCACGGTCACCGCCGGCCGGATCGACACCACCGGGCTGGACACCGGTTACTGGGTGACCAACCTCCGTGAGCCGGTGCGGTTCGCCGACACCGTTCAGGCGCTGCTGGCCGACGGCCACCGCGTGTTCATCGAGAGCAGCACCCACCCCGTGCTGACCGTGGGAATGCAGGAGAGCTTCGAGGAAGCCGGGACCGAGGCGGTCACCGTACCCACGCTCCGCCGCGACCACGGCGGCCGGGAGCGGCTGCTCCAGTCCCTCGCGCTGGCCTTCACGGCGGGTGTCGCGGTCGACTGGACCACGCTCCACCCCACCGGCCCGGCCGCCCCGCGCACCGTCGAACTGCCCACCTACGCCTTCCAGCGCGAGCGGTACTGGCTGGCCGACTTGGTGTCCTTCGACACCGCGTCCCCGGCGGACGAGGAGGAGTCCCGGTTCTGGGCCGCGGTGGAGGGCGAGGACCTGAGCGCGCTCTCCGAGACGCTGAGCCTCCCGGACGGCACCGGCCACCGGACCTCGCTGGGCACCGTACTGCCCGCGCTCTCCACATGGCGTCGCGGGCGGCGTCAGCGCTCCGCCGTGGACTCCTGGCGCCACCGCGTCGAGTGGCAGCCCGTCCCCGACACCGCCCCCACCACCGCGGGCTCCTGGCTCGTGGTCCACCCGAAGAGTGCCTCCGACGGCTGGACGGACGCCTGCGTACGGGCGCTGGGCGCGGACGGCGGCCAGGTGCGCCTGCTGGAAATGGACGGGGACACCGACCGGGAGGGCCTCGCCGCGCTGCTGCGCTCCCGGTACGCCGAGGAGACACCACCGACCGGCGTACTGTCGCTGCTGGCCCTGGACGAGGACACACCACCTCTCCCCGGTGTGGCCCCCGGCCTCACCGGCACGCTCATCCTGCTCCAGGGGCTGGTGGACGCGGCCGTCCCCGCGCCACTGTGGTGCGCCACCCACGGCGCGGTCTCCATCGACGACTCCGACCCCCTGGACGCTCCCCACCAGGCCCAGCTGTGGGGGCTCGGCAGGGTGGCCGCCCTGGAACACCCCGACCGTTGGGGCGGGTTGGTGGACCTGCCCGCGAGCCCGGACAGCCTGGACGCGCGTCGGCTGTGTGCCCTGCTCACCGGGGCCTGTGGCGAGGACGAGGCGGCGCTGCGCCCGGCGGGTGCGTATGGACGTCGGCTGATTCCCGCCCCGATCGGCGGCCGCGCCCCGCGGCGCACCTGGAAACCCCGGGGCACCGTGCTCATCACCGGAGCCGCCGACGGACCCGCCGCCCATGTCGCCCGCCGCCTTGCCGCCGACGGCGCGGCACACATCGTGATGCTGGGCCCCGGAGGTGGCGACGCGCCCGCCGCCGTGGAGCTGAAGGCCGAACTCGACGCGCTCGGCACCGGACTCACCGTGGCGGACCACGCGCCCGCCGACCGGGAAGCCACCGCACACCTCCTCGAGCGGGTGGCGCAGGCGAGCGGACGGATCGGGACGATCGTCCACACCGCGGCCTCCGGTGAGCTGGCCCCGCTGATGGAACTCACCCCGCGGCGGCTGGCCGAGGAGATCCGCGCCCATCTGGACGACACCGGGCGGCCATTGGACGAACTGTGCGACATGGGTCCCGAGGACACCGTGGTCTACTTCTCCACCGTCGCCGCGTCCTGGGGCAGCAAGGACCATGGCTCCTACGCGGCCGCCACCGCCTGCCTCGACGCACTGGCGCGGCGCGACCGGGCCGAGGGCCGGCCCACCATCTCGATCGCGTGGGGCCTATGGGACCTGCCGTACGGCGGAGACACAACGGATGTGCCGTACGGGGGTGACACTCCAGACGCGCCGTACGGTGGTGACACCCCGGACACCCCGGACGTCGCAGAAACCCCGTCGGCCCCGCACACCGATCGGTCCCGGCGGCAGGGCCTGTCCCCGCTGGACCCACGGCTGGCGCTCACCGCACTGCGCCAGGCGCTCGACCACGACGATCCGAGCGTCACGATCGCCGATGTGCGATGGGAGCGCTTCGCGCCGCTGTTCACCCTCGCCCGCCCCAGCAGGCTCTTCGACGGTGTCCCGGCCGCCCGCCAGGCCATCGAGACCGCGCGGGGCCCCGTGGAGGACACCGTCGGCGACGAGGCGTCGGCGCTACGGCGGGAGCTGGGCGCCTTGCCGGAGGATGAGCGGGTCGAGCGGCTGCTGGCGCTGGTACGGGCCCATGTGGCCGCCGTACTGCATTACCCGGCGCCGGAGTCGGTCGAGCCGGACCGCCCGTTCAAGGAGCTGGGGTTCGACTCCATCGCGGCCGTCGAACTCAGGAACCGGCTGCGCGCCGCCACGGGGCTGAGCCTCCCGACCACGGTGGTCTTCGACTATCCGACACCTCGGACGATGGCGGGCCATTTGCTGACCGAGGTGGACCCGGGGGAGGCCGGGGCGGCAGCACATCCGGTGTCCGGACACCTCGACGAGCTCGAGGCCGCACTGGCCGGGCTGTCGGCCGGCGACCCGCGGCGGGCCGGTCTGGTGAACCGGTTGCAGGCCCTGGTGTGGAAGTACGCCGCCACCGCCCGGGAGTCCGATGAGCCGGAGGCGGATGAGCAGGATCTGACGGCGGCCACCGCCGATGAGGTGTTCGACCTCATCGACCGCGAACTCGGCGTCTGACCGGTGGTCGCGGGCTCACCGCCCGCGAC
>NZ_JBEZNG010000061.1:0-15559 GCF_040653035.1 Streptomyces malaysiensis subsp. malaysiensis | reverse complement strand
GCCGTATCCACCGTCACCGCCGGACCCTCAAGACCCAACGCATACGACACCCGACCCGACATCACACTCGCCGCATTACCCGTCCCCATGAAGCCTTCCGAGCCATCGGGGGCGGACAGGATCACGGGCAGATAGTCCTGGCCGTTGGTGCCGGCGAACACGCCGACCTGCTGGCCGCGCAGCGTGGTGGGGTCGATACCGGCCCGCTCGAACGCCTCCCACGACGTCTCCAGCAACATCCGCTGCTGCGGATCCATCGCGAGCGCCTCGCGCGGCGAGATCCCGAAGAAGACGGGGTCGAACTCGGCGGCGTCGGCGAGGAAGCCGCCCTCGCGGACGTAGCTGGTGTGCTCGCCCGTGCCCTCCGGGTCGTACAGCGTCTCCAGGTCCCAGCCGCGGTCGGCGGGGAAGTCGACCACCGCGTCCTGTCCGGACGCCAGCAGCCGCCACAGCTCCTCCGGCGACCGTACGCCACCGGGGAAGCGGCAGCTCATCCCGACGATCGCGATGGGGTCGTCGTCCAGGGCCACGCCCACCGACGACGCACCGGTCACCGCGGGGCGGGAGCCGATGAGTTCGGCCTGGAGGTGATCGGCGAGGGCGATCGGGGTGGGGTAGTCGAAGATGATGGTGGCGGGCAGCTTGAGCCCGGTGAGCGTGGCCAGCAGGTTGCGGATCTCGACGGCGGTCAGCGAGTCGAAGCCGAGGTCGCGGAAGGCGCGGCTGGGCTCCACCGAGTCCGGTCCTGGGTGGCCGAGGACGACGGCCACCTGGGTGCGGACGAAGTCCAGGGCGATCTGGTCGCGTTCCTCGTCGGTTCCGGCGTCGGTGAGCCGCTGGGCCAGCGTTGTCGACCGGCCGGGGATGGCGGGGCCGCCGGTGGCGGTGCGCGCCGCCTCGATCGCGTGCCTGGCCTCGGAGAGCTCGGCGAGCAGCGGGTTGGGGCGGTGGCCGGAGAGGCCGGGCGCGAAGCGGTCCCATTCGATGTCCACGACGAGGGAGAAGGTCTCGTCGAGGTCGAGCGCGGCCCCCAGGGCGGCGGTGGCCGGTTCGGGGGCGAGGGCGGGCAGCCCGGACTGCCGCAGCCGCTCGGCCACCAGTTCGTCGGTGGCCATGCCGCCGTCGGCCCAGGCGCCCCAGGCCATCGAGGTGGCGGGCAGGCCATCGGCCCGGCGGCGCTCGGCGAGCGCGTCGAGGTAGGCGTTGGCGGCCACGTAGTTGGCCTGACCGGCGGCGCCGAAGGTGGCGGCCATGGAGGAGAAGAGCACGAAGGCGGACAGGTCGAGGCCGCGGGTGAGCTCGTCCAGATGGCGGGCGGCGTCGGCCTTGGCACGCAGCACATCGGCCATCCGCCGCGGGGTCTGGGCGTCGAGCACCCCGTCGTCCAGCACTCCTGCCGCGTGGACGACCGTGGTCAGCGGGAGGTCCGCCGGTACGGTCGCCAGCAGCCCGGCGAGCGCGTCGCGGTCGGCGACGTCGCAGGCGGCGATGGTCACCTGGGCGCCGAGGGCGGCGATGTCGTCCCGCAGTCCGGCGGCGCCGGGTGCGTCGGGGCCGCGGCGGCCGACGAGCAGGATGTGCTGGGCGCCGTGGGCCACCAGCCAGCGGGCCACATGGCCGCCGAGGGCGCCGGTGCCGCCGGTGATCAGCGCGGTGCCGTGGGTGGTCCAGCCGTCGCCGGTGGTCTCGTGGTGCGGTGCGCGGGCCAGCCGGCGGGCGTGGATGCCCTGCGGGCGGATGGCGAGGTGGTCCTCGCCGCTGATGCCCTCGGGCCCGGCGAGGATGTCGGCGAGCCGCCCGAGTGCGCGGTCGTCGGCGGTGGCGGGCAGGTCGATCAGACCGCCCCAGCGCTCGGGGTGTTCGAGGGCGGCGGTGCGGCCCAGGCCCCAGAGCTGGGCCTGTTCGGGGCTGGTCAGCGGGTCGGAGCGGCCGACGGAGACCGCGCCGCGGGTGGCGGCCCACAGCGGGGCGTCCACCTCGGCGTCACCGAGGGCCTGGACGAGGGCGAGGGTGCTCGCGAGTCCGGCGGTGAGGGAGGGGTGCTGGTCGTGCGGGCGCTCGTCCAGGCCGAGCAGGGAGAGCACACCGTCGAGGCGCGCGGTGTCGGCGCCGGCCGCCGGGTCCGGGCTCAGGGCGGCGCGGATCCGCTCGGCGAGGGCGGCGCGGTCGACGGTGGTGCCGTCGACGTCGATCCGGTGGACGCTGACGCCGCGTTCGGCCAGCAGCCGTAGCGACTCCGCCACCCAGGGGTCGTCGTCGCGCCCCTCGGGAGCGGCCACGAGCCAGGTGCCGGTGAGGGGTTTGTCCGGGGTCTGCGGCAGCGGTGTCCAGGTGACGCGGTAGCGCCAGCTGTCGACGGTGGTGTCGACGTGGCTCCGCCGGCGCCACGCGGACAGGACGGGCAGCACCTCGCTGAGGGGCTGGTCGCCGTCGAGGCCGAGGGTTTCGACCAGGGCGGGCAGGTCCTCGCTGTGCACGACCTCCCAGAACCGGGCGTCGGACAAGGCCGGGGCGGCGGCTTCGGCGGCGGCGGAGTCGATGCCGTAGGAGAAGGGGTTGGCGGGCCAGTAGCGCTGCCGCTGGAAGGCGTAGGTGGGCAGCTCGACGCGGCGAGCGCCGGTGCCCGCGTAATACCTGGACCAGTCCACGGGCACCCCGCGGACGTGGGCCTGGGCGAGCGCCTGGCCGAGGGTGCGGGCCTCGGGGCGGCCGGAGCGCAGGGCGGGCAGGAAGGCGAACGTGCGGTTCTTGTCGCCGGTCACGCACTCCTGGGCCATGGCCGAGAGCACCCCGTCGGGGCCCAGCTCCACGAAGGTGGTCACGCCGTGGTCCTCGAGGCGGCGGACGCCATCGAGGAAGCGAACGGCCTCGCGGACGTGGCGCACCCAGAAGTCGGCCGTGGTGATCTCGTCGGCGCTCACCAGGGTGCCGGTGAGGTTGGAGACGATGGGGATCTTGGGAGCCTCGTAGGTCAGCCGCTCGGCGACCTGACGGAAGTTCTCCAGCATCCCGTCCATGTGCGGGGAGTGGAAGGCGTGGCTGACGGTGAGCCGCTTGGTCTTGCGGCCCTGTGCCTGGAACGACTCCGCGATTGCCACCGCGGCGTCCTCGTCACCCGCGATGACGACGGAAGTGGGCCCGTTGAGCGCGGCGATCGACACCCGCTCGGTCAGCAGCGGCGCCACCTCGTCCTCCGACGCCTGCACCGCGATCATCGCGCCACCGGTGGGGAGTTGCTGCATCAGCTGGCTGCGCGCGGCCACCAGGGCACAGGCGTGGGTGAGCGAGAGCACCCCGGCGACATGGGCGGCGGTGAGCTCGCCGATGGAGTGGCCGGCGAGGAAGTCGGGCCGCAGCCCCCAGGATTCGACGAGGCGGAAGAGTGCCACCTCGACGGCGAACAGCGCGGGCTGGGTGAAGCCGGTCCGGTCGAGCGTGGCGGCGTCGTCGCCGAACAGCACGCCCTTCAGCGGCTGGTCGAGGAAGCGGTCGAGCTGGGCGCAGACCGCGTCCAGCGCCTCGGCGAACACCGGGTAGGTCTCGTACAGCTCACGGCCCATGCCGAGCCGCTGGCTGCCCTGGCCGGTGAAGAGGAACGCGACCTTGCCCTCGGCGGCCAGCCCCTCGGTCGCCTCGGGGTGGTGCCGGCCCTCGGCGAGCGCGTCGAGGCCCGCGAGGAGCTCGTCGTGGTCGGCCGCGACGACCGCGGCACGGCGGTCGAGGGCGGCGCGGGTGACGGCCTGGGAGTAGCCGATGTCGGCGAGGCGGTGGCCGGGGTGGGCGGCCAGATGGGTCCGCAGCCGGAGCGCCTGGGCGCGCAGCGCCTGCTCGTTCTTGCCCGACAGCACGACCGGGACCAGGGGCGGCTCGGTCCGCTCCGGCTCGGGCTCGCCGCTCTCGGCGGGCGCCGCGGGGGCCGGGGCCTCCTCGAGGATGGTGTGCACATTGGTGCCGCTCATGCCGAACGACGAGACGCCCGCACGGCGCGGGGTGGCGTCCTCGGGGTCCTTGACCCACTCGCGGGTGGCGGTGAGCAGTTCGACGTCCCCGGCGGTCCAGTCGACGTGCGGGGTGGGCTCGGTGAGATGCAGGGTCCTGGGCAGTTGGCCGTGGCGCATCGCCATGACCATCTTGATGATGCCGCCGACCCCGGCGCCCGCCTGGGCGTGGCCGATGTTGGACTTGATGGAGCCGATGAGCAGCGGTTTGCCCTCGGGCCTGTCCTGGCCATAGGTGGCGAGCAGCGCCTGTGCCTCGATCGGGTCGCCGAGGGCGGTGCCGGTGCCGTGGGCCTCCACGGCGTCGACCTGGTCGGGGCTCAGCCGGGCGTTGGCCAGCGCCTGGAGGATGACGCGCTGCTGCGAGGGGCCGTTGGGCGAGGTGAGACCGTTGCTGGCGCCGTCCTGGTTGACGGCGGAGCCGCGCACCACGGCGAGGACCGGGTGGCCCTTGCGCTGGGCGTCCGACAGCCGCTCGACGAGCAGCATGCCGACGCCCTCGCCCAGGCAGAAGCCGTCGGCCTCCGGGGCGAAGGGCTTGGAACGGCCGTCGAGGGCCAGTCCGCGCATCTTGCTGTAGTCGACGAAGACGCCGGGCGCGCACATCAGGGTGGCGCCGCCGGCCAGGGCGAGTGAGCATTCGCCGTTGCGCAGCGCCTGGACGGCGAGGTGGAGCGCCACCAGCGAGGAGGAGCAGGCGGTGTCGACGGTGACGGCCGGGCCCTCGAAACCGAAGGTGTAGGAAAGGCGGCCGGAGGCGACGCTCGCGGCGTTACCGGTTCCGAAGTAGCCCTCGAAGTTCTCGTTGGAACTGAGGATCGCGCCCAGGTAATCGTGATTGCTGGTGCCGACGAAGACGCCGATTTGCCGGCCGCGCACCGCCACCGGGTCGATTCCGGCCCGCTCGAACGCCTCCCAGGAGGTCTCCAGGAGCATCCGCTGCTGCGGATCCATACCGAGCGCTTCCCGCGGGCTGATGCCGAAAAGCGAGGAGTCGAAATCGGCTATCCCGTCGACGAATCCGCCCTCGTGCACATAACTGGTGCCGGGGTGGTCCGGGTCCGGGTGGTACATCGTGTCGACATTCCACCCGCGGTCCAGCGGGAACTCGCTGACCGCGTCGACGCCCTCGCTGACGATGCGCCACAGGTCCTCGGGCGACTGAACGCCTCCGGGATAACGGCAGCCGATCCCCACAATCGCGATGGGGTCGTGGTTCTTCGCCTCGGCCTCTTGCAGGCGGAGGCGAGTCTGGTGCAGATCCGCCGTTACCAGCTTGAGGTAGTCCCGCAGCGTCTCTTCATTCGCCATTTACGCAATCCAATTACGGGCAGACGGCATCGGAAATGCTCCACAGATCCTCAACAGGGGAGCCGGTAACCAACAACCAAAATCAGTCGACTTC
The DNA here is from genome assembly GCF_040653035.1 of Streptomyces malaysiensis subsp. malaysiensis. NCBI lineage: Bacteria > Bacillati > Actinomycetota > Actinomycetes > Kitasatosporales > Streptomycetaceae > Streptomyces > Streptomyces malaysiensis. Next base: position 10,156 of record NZ_JBEZNG010000061.1, on the reverse strand, counting down.
TCGCAGAGAGGCTATGTGTGAACTAACCCTCACAACAACCCCTAGATGCCCCCTATGACCCCCTGGATACCCAAGGAGCGATAGGGGGCAACCCGGTATTTCATAACTCTATTGAAGGGTAGAGAAAATCCTGGCCGACAACGGATACGACGTCAATAGCGAAATTCTCGTCACGCTCTTCCAAGACCCTTGTTGATGAATGCGAAGAGCTCTTCGTCGCTGGCCGATTGGAGCTGTTCGGCGTCGACCGTGTCCTTCGCGGGGCGCTCCGGTGCCACCGCCGCGGCGGCGGGTTCGGCGGTGACCGCGGTGCCGTCGGACTCGTTCCACTTCGCCAGCAGCGACTGGAGGCGCATGGTGATCCGGGCCCGGGTGATGTTGTCGGGCGCGGTGCCGGTGAGCGCGGTCTCCAGCTTGTCGAGCTCGTCGAGCACCGCGGTGCCGTCGGCCGCCTCGTCGGGCGCGATCCCGGCCCGCAGATAGGCGGCCACGGCGGCCGGGGTGGGGTGGTCGAAGATCAGGCTCGGAGGCAGCTTCAGCCCGCTCGCGGCACCGAGCCGGTTGCGGAGCTCGACGGCGGTCAGCGAGTCGAAGCCCAGCTCCTTGAAGGCCCGTCCCGCCTCGATCGCCTGGGCGCCGGAGTGGCCGAGCACGGCGGCCACCGCGCTGCGCACCAGATCCAGCAGCACCCGCTCGCGCTCGGTCTCCGGCAGGGCCGCCAACTGCCCGGCCAGGGCCGCACCGGCGGCCGCGCCGGTCCCTTCGGTCTCGGCGGCGGCCATCTCCTCGACGACCTCGCGGGCCTCGGGCAGATCGTGCAGCAGCGGACGCGCCCGGTCGGCGGTGAAGGCGAGGGTGAAGCGCTGCCAGTCCATGTCGATGACGGTCAGCGCGGTCTCGTCCCGGTCCAGCGCGTGCTGGAGCGTGGCGGTGGCCGGCTCCGGCGCCATCTCGTTGATGCCGTGGCGGCGCATCCGGTCGCCGACGGCGCCGTCCACCGTGCCGCCGTCGCCCCACGGGCCGAAGGTCAGCGCGGTGGCGGGCAGCCCGTCCGCGCGGCGCTGTTCGGCGAAGGCGTGCAGGAAGGCGTTGCCGGGCGCCTGGTTGCCCTGGCCCGGGGCGCCGAAGGTGGCGGAGAAGTGCGAGCACAGCACGAACGCGGTCAGGTCCAGGTCCCGGGTGAGCTCGTGCAGATGGCGCGTGGCGTCCACCTTCAGCCGCAGCACCCGCTCGGCCTGATCCGGCGTCAGTCCCTCGATCACCCCGTCCTCGATGACCGCGGCGGTGTGCACGACGGCGGTCAGCGGCTGGTCGGCCGGGATGGCCGCGAGGGTCTCGGCGAGCGCCGCGCGGTCGGTCACATCGCACGCCGCGAGGGTGACCTTGGCGCCGAGCCCGGTCAGCTCGGCCTCCAGCTCGACCGCCCCGGGGGCCTCCGGTCCCCTACGGCTCGCCAGCACCAGATGGTCGGCGCCGTTGCGGGCCAGCCACCGGGCGACCTGCGCGCCGAGCCGTCCCGTACCGCCGGTGACCAGGGTGGTACCGGTCGGCTTCCAGGACCGTACGGTGGAGGTGTCGGCCAGCGGGGCGCGCACCAGCCGGGGCCCGAAGACGCCCGCCGCACGGATCGCGGCCTGGTCCTCGTCGCCGTCGGAGGCGAGGAGGCCCACCAGGCGGGTCAGGGCGCGCTCGTCGGGCGCCTCGGGCAGGTCGATCAGACCGCCCCAGCGCTCCAGGTGCTCCAGCGCGGCCACCCGGCCCAGGCCCCAGACCAGCGCCTGCTCGGGCGAGGCGGGCCGGTCCGAGCCGCCCACGGAGACGGCGCCGCGCGTCAGGCACCACAGCGGCGCCCCGATCCCGGCGTCGCCGAGGGCCTGGATCAGCGCGAGCTGGGCGGCCGTTCCGGCGGGCAGCGAGGGGTGCTCGGGGTGCGCGCCCTCGGCCGGGGCCAGCAGCGACACCACCCCGGCGAACGGGGTGCCGTCGGCGTCGGCGAGCGCGGCGCGCAGCCGCTCGGTCAGCTCCTCGCGGCCGTCGACGCCGGTGTCCACGGCGATCCGCCGTACGTCGGCGCCGCGTTCGGCGAGCACCCCGGCCACGGCGTCGGTCCAGGTGTCGGTGTTCTCGGTGGCCGGTGCGCCCGGTACGACGACGAGCCAGGCGCCGCTCAGCCGCGGGGACCGCTCCTCGGTCAGCGGCTTCCAGGTGACGCGGTAGCGCCAGCCGTCCACCGCGGACTGCTCACGGGCCTGCTTGCGCCAGGAGGCCAGCGCGGGCAGAACGGCGCTCATGGGCTGATCGCCCTCGACCGTCAGCTCGGCGGCCAGCGCCTGCCAGTCCTCGGCCTCCACGGCGGCCCAGAACTTCGCCTCCACGGCGTCGTGCCCGATCTCCCCGGCCGCCCGCGCGGGCGCGGGCTCGGGCCAGTAGCGCTGCTGCTGGAAGGCGTAGGTGGGCAGCTCGACGCGGCGCGCGCCCGTACCGTCGAACACCGCGTCCCAGTCGACGTTCACCCCGCGCGACCACGCCTCGCCCACGGAGGCCCAGAACCGGTCAAGGCCGCCCTCGTCGCGGCGCAGCGAACCGATCGCGGCCGCGTCCACACCGGCGTCCTCGGCGGTCTCCTGCACACCCATCGTCAGGACGGGGTGCGCACTGGACTCGATGAACACACCGAAGCCCTCGTCCAGCAGCCGCCGGACCGCGCCCTCCAGCTCGACGGTGCGACGGAGGTTGGTGAACCAGTACTCGGCATCCAGCTCCGGACCGTCGATCCACTCCCCCGTGACGGTGGACAGGAACGGCACCTGGGCGTTCTTCGGCTGTACGGGGGCGAGCAGTTCCAGGAGTTCCTCGCGGAGCAGCTCGACCTGCGCGGAGTGCGAGGCGTAGTCCACCGGCACCCGCCGGGCCCGCACCTCATCCGCCTCACACGAGGCAATCAGCTCATCCAGCGCCTCGGGCTCACCCGAAACCACCACCGACGACGGCCCATTGACCGCCGCCACCGAAATCCGCTCCTCGCCCCACGACGCGATCCGCTCCCGCACCTCCGCCACCGGAAGCGCCACCGACACCATGCCACCCTTACCCGCCAACACCCGCCCAATCGCCTGACTCCGCAACGCCACCACACGCGCCGCGTCCCTCAACGACAGAACCCCCGCCACACACGCCGCCGCGATCTCACCCTGCGAATGCCCGATCACCGCCGCCGGAACCACACCCAACGAACGCCACAACTCCGCCAACGACACCATCACCGCGAACAACACCGGCTGAACCACATCCACCCGCTCCAACGACGGCGCACCCTCCGCACCCCGCAACACATCCACCAACGACCAGTCGGTGAACTCCCCCAACGCCCCCGCACACTCCTCGATCCGCGCCGCGAACACAGGCGAGGCATCCATCAGCCCCACGCCCATGCGCACCCACTGGGAGCCCTGCCCGGGGAAGACGAACGCCGTCTGCCCGGCGACCACGCTGCCGCGCTCGACACCGGCCGCCATACCGCCCTCGGCGAGGGCGGTCAGCCCGGCCATCAGCTCCTCGCGGTCCCGGCCCTGGACCACACCTCGGTGGTCAAGCGCGGCGCGGGTGGTGGCCAGCGACAGGCCGATGTCCACCGGGCGCAGCGCCGGTTCGTCGTGGAGCCGGTCCAGCAGCCGCCACGCCTGGGCGCGCAGCGCCGCCTCGCTCTTGCCGGAGAGCACCCACGGCAGCACACCCGGCTGCTTGGACACCAGCTCGACCGGCCCCGGCTCCTCGGCGGGGGCCTGTTCGACGATGGTGTGCGCGTTGGTGCCGCTGAAGCCGAAGGACGAGATGCCCGCACGGCGCGGACGGCCGGTCTCGGGCCATGGCGTGGCCGACCTGACGAGTGCGATCTTCCCGGAGGACCAGTCGATGTGCGGGGACGGCTCGGCGATGTGCAGCGACTCGGGCACCACCCCGTGCTCCATCGCCAGCACCATCTTCATCACCCCGGCGATGCCCGCGGCGCCCTGGGTGTGGCCGATGTTGGACTTCACCGATCCGAGCAGCAGGGGCTGCTCCTCGGTCCGGTCCTGGCCGTAGGTGGCCAGCAGCGCCTGCGCCTCGATCGGGTCGCCCAGCGAGGTGCCCGTGCCATGGGCCTCGACGACGTCCACATCGTTGCCGGACAGCCGGGCGCCGGCCAGCGCCTGCTGGATGACGCGCTGCTGGGACGGGCCGTTGGGCGCCGTCAGACCATTCGACGCACCATCCTGGTTGACGGCGGAGCCGCGCACCACGGCCAGCACCTTGTGGCCGTTGCGGCGGGCTTCCGAGAGCCGCTCCAGCAGCAGGACGCCCACGCCCTCGGCCGGGCCGAAGCCATCGGCGTCCGCCGAGAACGCCTTGCAGCGGCCGTCCTCCGACAGCCCCCGCTGACGGCTGAACTCGATGAACAGACCGGGGGTGGACATCACATGGACGCCACCGGCCAGGGCGAGCGAGCATTCGCCCAGTCGCAGCGACTGGACGGCCAGGTGCAGCGCCACCAGGGACGCCGAGCAGGCGGTGTCCACCGTGACGGCCGGGCCTTCGAGGCCGAAGACGTAGGAGAGGCGGCCGGAGACGACGCTGCTGGCGTTGCCGGTGCCGAGGTGGCCGCCGAAGTCGTCCTGGGCGTCGATCGCCACCGTCAGATAGTCGGAGGCGTTCATGCCCGCGAAGACACCGGTCCTGCTGCCGCGCAGGGACGCGGGGTCGATCCCGGCCCGTTCGAACGCCTCCCAGGACGTCTCCAGCAGCAGCCGCTGCTGCGGGTCCATCGCCGTGGCCTCACGCGGCGAGATCCCGAAGAACGCCGCGTCGAACCGGGTGGCGTCGTCGAGGAATCCGCCCTCGCGGGTGTAGGTGGTGTCCGGGGTGTCCGGGTCCGGGTCGAAGAGGTTCTGGAGGTCCCAGCCACGGTCGGCCGGGAACTCCGTCTGTGCCTCGCCGCCGGAGACCATGAGCTGCCACAGCTCCTCGGGGCTGCTCACACCGCCGGGGAAGCGGCAGCTCATGCCCACGATGGCGATCGGCTCATGGGCCTGGTCGTCGACCTCCTGGAGCCGCCGGTGGGCGGCGGTCAGATCGGTGGTGACCTTCTTCAGATATTCGCGGAGCTTGGCTTCGTTCGCAGTCGCCATGGACGTTCACCTATTCGCAATGCTCTGGTTCGTCGGGGGGGTTCGGGTGGAGGTGCTGCCGCGTTTCAGCCGTTGCCGAACCTCTTGTCGATGAAGTCGAAGAGCTCGTCGTCACTGACCTCTTCGAACGCCTCCGCCTCGGCCTCCGCCCCGGCGTCGTCCGCGGTGCGCCGCACGTCGTTCCACTTCGCCAGGAGCGTCTGAAGACGCACCGCGATGTTCGCATGCGCGGCCTCGTCCTCCATCACGGACTCCAGGTCCTCCGACGTCAGCGAGGACAGGCTGTTCTCCAACCGCTCCAGCTCCTCCAGTACGGACACTCCGGGGCCGTCGGCCTCCGGCGCCACTTCCTGGCGCAGGTGCCGCGCGAGCGCGGTCGGTGTCGGGTAGTCGTAGACCAGCGTCGCCGTCAGCTTCAGCCCGGTGGCCGCGTTGAGCCGGTTGCGCAGCTCCACGGCGGTCAGCGAGTCGAAGCCCAGCTCCTTGAACGCCTGCTCGGCGCCCACCTGGTCCTTCGACGCGTAGCCCAGTACACCGGCCACCTGACGGCGGACCAGGTCCAGCAGGGTCCGCTGCTGCTGGGCCTCGGACTGCCCGGCCAGCCGCTGTGCCAGGGTGCCCTCCCCGGCCTCCGCCACGGCCTCCGGGGCGGCGGGGCCGCCGGTCGCGGCGCGGCGCACCGGAGTGCGCACCAGGCCACGGTAGAGCGGCAGCAGCCCACCGGTGGCGGCGGCGGCGCGCAGCGTCGCCATCTCCAGCCGTACGGGCACCAGCACCGCCTCGTCCGCCACGGCGTGGGCCGCGTCGAACAGGGCGAGCCCCTCCTCGGCGGCCAGCGGCAGCACCCCGCCGCGCGCCGCCCGCTGCTGGTCGGCCTCGCCGAGCCGGCCGCCCATGCCGCGCTCCTCGGCCCACATGCCCCAGACCAGGGACTGTGCGGTACGGCCGGTGGCACGGCGGTGGCCGGCGAGGGCGTCGAGGAAGACGTTCGCCGCCGCGTAGCCGCCCTGGCCCGCGCCGCCGAGCGTGCCGGCCGCGGCCGAGAAGAGCACGAAGGCGGAGAGGTCCAGATCGCGGGTCAGCTCATGCAGGTTGACCGCGGCGTCGACCTTGGGCCGCAGCACCGTGTCCACCCGCTCGGGCGTCAGCATGTCGATCACACCGTCGTCGAGGACGCCCGCGGTGTGCACCACGGCCGTCAGCGGGCGGTCGGCGGGGATCCCGGCCAGCAGCCCGGCCAGCGCCTCCCGGTCGGCCGCATCACACGCCACGACGGTCGCCCGTGCCCCCAACTCCGCCAGCTCGGCGACCAGTTCGGACATGCCGTCGGCGGCCGGGCCGCTGCGGCTGGTCAGCAGCAGATGGCGGGCGCCGTGCGCGGTGGCCAGATGGCGGGCGAACAGCCTGCCGAGGCCGCCGGTGGCGCCGGTGATCAGCACCGTGCCGTCGGGGTCGATGGCCCGTCCGGCCGACCCGGTGGCGTCGATGGCCTTGGCGGCCTCGGGGGTGACGATGGCCTTGGTGGTCCCGATGGCCGGGGTCGCCTCGACCCTGGCCAGGCGTGGCGCGTACGCCGCCCCGGCGCGCAGCGCCAGCTCGGGCTCGCCCGAGCCCAGCGCCGCCGGAATCGCCGGGTACGACACCTCGCCGTCCACGTCCAGCAGGACGAACTGGTCCGGGTTCTCCGTCTGCGCGGACCGCAGCAGACCCCACACCGGCGCGTTCACCAGGTCCGTCACCGCCGGGTCACCGGCCGCGGCGACCGCGCCACGGGTGACCACCACCAGCCGGGCCGCACCGGGCCGGCCGCCGTTCAGCCACTCCTGGAGCAGCCCCAGGACGCGGTGGGTTGCGGTGTGCGCACCGGCGGCGAGACCGCCCTCGGCGGCACCCGGCTCGGGCGGGAACGGCACCAGCACGGTGTCCGGCGCGGGACCGCCCGCCTCGACCGCCGCGTTCAGCGAGCCGAGGTCGTCGTGGACCGTGGCGCGGAACCCGGCCGTCTCCAAGGCCACGCTCAGCTTGAGCTCATCGCCGCCGATGACGGCGATCCCCGCCGAGGCGGCCTCCGAGGGCGCCACCACCGGCGCCCAGTCGATCCGGAACAGCGACTCATGGCGGTCGGAGGAGGTCGCACCGGCGATCCGGTCCACCTCCAGCGCCCCGGTCACCAGCGCGTCCACCGACGCGACGAGCGCACCCGTCTCATCGGCCGCCAGCATCGACACCGCGCCGTCCTCGGTCAGCGCCAGCCGCACGCGCAGCGCCTCGGCGCCGACCGCGTACAGCTTCACGCCGCGCCAGGAGCGCGCCACCGCGGCACCGTCCGCGCCCAGCGCGAGCGGCTGGAGCGCACCGTCCAGCAGGGCCGGGTGCAGGGCGAAGCGGGCCGCCTCGGGCTGCCGCTCGGCCGCGATACGCACCTCCGCGAACACCTCCTCGCCACGCCGCCAGACGCGGCCCAGGCTCTGGAACGCCGGGCCGTGCAGCAGCCCGGCACGCGCCATGCTCGCGTACAGCTCGTCGGTGTCCACCGCCTCGGCGTCGGCGGGCGGCCACACGGCCAGCGGCTCGGCGCCGCCACCCGCCGGGGCCTCGGCGGAGCCGAGCACACCCGCGGCGTGCCGGGTCCACGGCCGGTCGGTGTCCGAGCGCTCGTCGCGCGAGTACACCGCCAGCGGACGGCGGCCGTCGCCGTCAGGTTCGCCCACCGACACGCGCAGCCGCACCCCGCCGCGCTCCGGCAGGATCAGCGGCTCGTCCAGGGTCAGCTCCTCCAGCAGCGCACAGCCCACATGGTCCCCGGCGCGCACCGCCAGCTCCACGAACGCGGAGCCGGGCAGCACGGCCGTGTCCGCGACCGTGTGATCCGCCAGCCACGTGTGCGAGGCGAGCGACAGCCGCCCGGAGAACACATACGCGTCCGCGTCGGGCAGTTCCACCGCCGCGCCCAGCAGCGGATGGTCGGCCGAGCCGAGACCGGCCGAGGCGACCTCGTCCAGGCTCAGCTGGACGTCGACCCAGTAGCGGCTGCGCTGGAAGGCGTACGTCGGCAGGGCGACCTTCCGCGCCCCCGTACCGGCGAAGAACGCCGCCCAGTCCGGGGCCGGGCCGCGAACGTACAGCCGGGCCAGCGCGCCGGTCAGCGCCTCGGCCTCCGGCCTGCCCTTGCGCAGCGCGGGCAGCAGCTCGGCCGCTTCGGGCTCGGCCAGGCAGTCCTGCGCCATGGCGGTGAGGACACCGTCGGGGCCCAGCTCCACGAAGGTGGTCACGCCCCGGGCTTCCAGCGTCCGCACACCGTCGAGGAAGCGGACCGCTTCACGGACGTGGCGCACCCAGAAGTCGGCGGTCGTGATCTCCTCGGCGGAGACGACCTCGCCCGTCAGGTTGGAGACGATCGGGATCCGCGGGGCGTCGTACGTCAGCCCCTCGGCCACCTCACGGAACGCCTCCAACATCCCGTCCATACGGGGCGAGTGGAAGGCGTGGCTCACCGTGAGCCGCTTGGTCTTACGACCCTGCGCCTCGAAGGACACCGCGATCGCGACCGCCTCGTCCTCGTCGCCCGCGACCACGACCGAGGTCGGGCCGTTGAGCGCGGCGATCGAGACACGCTCGGTCAGCAGCGGCGCCACCTCGTCCTCCGACGCCTGCACGGCGATCATCGCGCCGCCCGCCGGAAGCTCCTGCATCAACCGCCCACGAGCGGCCACCAGCTTCGCCGCGTCGGCGAGCGAAAGCACACCCGCCACATGCGCGGCGGCCAGCTCACCAATGGAGTGCCCGGAGAGGAAGTCCGCCTTCAGACCCCAGGTCTCCACCAGCCGGAACAGCGCCACCTCGACCGCGAACAGCGCGGGCTGGGTGAACCCGGTCCGGTCCAGCGCCTCGGCGTCCTCCCCGAACAGCACATCCCGCAGCGGCCGTTCGAGATGCGCGTCCAGGTGGGCGCACACCTCGTCCAGCGCGTCCGCGAACGCCGGGAAGGCGTCATACAGCTCACGCCCCATCCCCAGCCGCTGACTGCCCTGCCCCGTGAACAGGAACGCCACCTTGCCGCCGGACACCGAACCCTCGACCAGGCCCGGCACCTCGGACTCGCCCCGCGCCAGCGCCGCGAGACCGGCCAGCAGCCCGTCCCCGCTGTCCGCGGTGAGCACGGCCCGGTGGTCCAGGGCGGCGCGGGTCGTGGCCAGCGAGTAGGCCACATCGGTGGCGGCCGGTGCGGTCCCGCCGCCGAGGTGGGCCAGCAGCCGCTCGGCCTGACCGCGTACGGCGGCCGGGGACTTGCCCGACAGCACCCACGGAACCGTCGGCAGCTCCACCGCCGGAGCGGCGGCCGGGCTCTCCTCCGGCTCCGGGCTCTCCTCCGGCTCCGGGGCCTGCTCCAGCAGCGTATGCGCGTTGGTGCCGCTGATGCCGAACGCCGACACCGCGGCCCGGCGCGGACGGCCGGTCTCCGGCCACTCCCGCGCCTCGGTCAGCAGCTCCAGCTCACCGGCGGACCAGTCGACATGCGGGGTCGGCTCGTCCACATGGAGCGTCGGCGGCAGCACACCGTGCCGCAGCGCCAGCACCATCTTCATCACCCCGGCGACACCGGCCGCGGCCTGCGTATGCCCGATGTTGGACTTGATGGAGCCGAGCCACAGCGGACGTCCTTCGGGCCGGTCCTGGCCGTAGGTGGCCAGCAGCGCCTGCGCCTCGATCGGGTCACCGAGCGTCGTGCCGGTGCCGTGGGCCTCGAGCGCGTCCACCTCGGACGGGGACAGCCCCGCACCCGCCAGCGCCTGACGGATCACCCGCTGCTGGGACGGACCATTCGGCGCCGTCAGACCATTCGACGCACCGTCCTGGTTGATCGCGGAGCCCCGCACAACCGCCAGCACCTCATGACCATTACGCCGGGCATCCGACAGCCGCTCCACGAGCAGCATGCCCACACCCTCACCCCAACCCGTACCATCCGCACCCGCAGCAAACGCCTTGAT
>NZ_JBEZNG010000060.1:0-16238 GCF_040653035.1 Streptomyces malaysiensis subsp. malaysiensis | reverse complement strand
CATCATGGCGCCGTGTCCGGTGAGGTGGTGGGCGATGGTTTGGCTGCGGAGGGTGATGATTTTGGCGGCGGTGGGGAGGGTGAGGTGTCCGGCGATGTGGGCGGCGGCGATTTCGCCTTGGGAGTGGCCGATGACGGCGTCGGGGTGGATGCCGTTGGCTTGCCAGAGTGCGGCGAGGGAGACCATGAGGGCGAAGGTGGTGGGCTGGAGGACATCGACACGGTCGAGGGAGGGCGCGTTGGGTGCGCCGGTGATGACGTCGATCAGCGACCAGTCGGTGTAGGGGGCCAGAGCGTCCGCGCATTCGTGGAGCCGGGCCGCGAAGACGGGCGAGGTGTCGAGAAGTTGAGCTCCCATGCCTGTCCACTGAGCGCCTTGACCGGGGAAGACGAACACGGTCTTGCCGTCGGTGCCGGTCTCCCCGGTGGTGAGGGCGGGATGGGGCTGCCCTTCGCTGAGGGCGGTGAGGGCGGCCGTCGCCTGGTCGATATCGGTGGCGAGGACCACCGCACGGTGTTCCAGCGCGGTGCGGGCGGTGGCCAGGGACCAGCCCATGTCCACCGGGTCGGTGTCGGGGTGGGTGCTCAGGTGGGCGATCAGGCGATCGGCCTGCGCCCGTAGCGCCGCGGGATTCTTTGCGGACAGCACCCACGGCACGGCGCCTCCCGTGGCCACCAGCCCGGGAGCCTCGGGTTCCGTGGATTCCGTTCCGGCGTCCGTCTCGGCGGGCGCTTCTTCGGGGGCCTGTTCGAGGATGAGATGGGCGTTGGTGCCGCTGACGCCGAACGAGGAGATCCCGGCGCGCCGCGGGTGTCCGGTCTCCGGCCAGGGCCGGGCCTCGGTGAGCAGGGACACCGCGCCCTGGGACCAGTCCACCTTGGTGGTGGGCTCATCGGCGTGGAGCGTTTTGGGCAGTACGCCGTGGCGCATGGCCTGGATCATCTTGATGACCCCCGCGATGCCCGCGGCGGCCTGGGTGTGGCCGATGTTGGACTTCAGCGAACCGAGCCAGAGGGGCTGGTCGGCGGGGCGGTTCTGGCCGTAGGTGGCCAGGAGTGCCTGGGCCTCGATGGGGTCGCCGAGGGCGGTGCCGGTGCCGTGGGCCTCGACGGTGTCGATGTCGGTGGGCGACAGCCCGGCGTTCGCCAGTGCCTGTCGTATCACGCGTTGCTGGGAGGGCCCGTTGGGCGCGGTGAGGCCGTTGCTGGCCCCGTCCTGGTTCACGGCGGTGCCGCGGATCACGCCCAGTACCTCGTGGCCGTTGCGGCGGGCGTCCGAGAGCCGTTCCAGCAGTACGAGCCCGACGCCCTCGCTGAACGTGGTGCCATCCGCGCCTTCGCCGAAGGACTTGCTGCGGCCGTCGGGGGCGAGCCCGCGCTGGTGGGAGAAGCTCACGAACCCTTCCGGAGTGGACATCACCGTCACACCCCCGGCCAGGGCCATCGAGCATTCGCCCTCACGCACCGCCTTGGCCGCCCAGTGGATGGCCACCAGCGAGGAGGAGCACGCCGTGTCCACCGTCACCGCCGGGCCGGTCAGGCCCAGTGCGTAGGCCACCCGCCCGGACACCACGCTCGCCGACTTCCCCGTGCTCAGATAGGTCTCGGAGCCCTCGGGCAGCTCACCGGCGTTCGTGCCGTAGTCGTGGTAGATGACCCCCGCGAACACACCGGTGTCGCTGCCCCGCACCGCCCGTGGGGCGATACCGGCCTGCTCGAAGGTCTCCCACGCGGTCTCCAGCAGCAGCCGCTGCTGCGGGTCCATCGCCACGGCCTCGCGCGGGGAGATGCCGAAGAAGTCCGCGTCGAACCGGGTGGCCCCGTCCAGGAAGCCACCCTCGCGTACGTACGTCGTGCCCACCCGGTCCGGATCCGGGTCGAACAGCGTGTCCAGATCCCAACCGCGGTCGGTGGGGAAGGCCCCGATGCCGTCCTCCCCGTCGGCCACCAGCCGCCACAGCCCGTCCGGATCGGCCACGTGCCCGGGGAGTCGGCAGGCCATGCCGACGACAACCACGGGGTCGTCCGCGTCCGCCCCCGGCCCGGTGACTGCGGCCGGAGCCACGTCCGTCGAGCCGAACAGCTCGTCCCGCAGATACCCGGCGGTGATCGCCGAGGCGGGGTAGTCGAACACCACGGTCGCGGGGAGCCGCAGTCCGGTGGCCGTGTTGAGCCGGTTGCGCAGCTCGACCGCCATCAGCGAGTCGAATCCGACCTCGCGGAAGGGCTGGTCCGGCCCGATGCTGTCGATCGTCGTATGCCCGAGCACGGCGGCCGCCTCGGTGCGGACGAGCTCGGTGAGATGGCGCAGCCGTTCGGCGTGGTCGAGGACGGCGAGCCGTTGGGTGAGCGACGAGGCGTCGACGGGGGCCGGTGTGTGGGCCGTGCGGCGGGTGGGACGCCGTACGAGATGGCGGAGGAGCGGCGGAACGGGCCGCGCCGTGTCATCGGCCCGAAGGGCGGCCGGACTGATCTTGATGGGCACGAGGTGGGGGTGGGCGGTGGTCGTCAGGGCCGTGTCGAGGAGGGCGAGCCCCTCGTCGTCGGTGAGCGGGGCGACACCGCCGCGGTGGGTGCGCCGGCGGTCCCCGGTCTTCATGGTGGCGGTCAGCGCGCTGGTGGTTTCCCACAGGCCCCAGGCGAGAGAGGTGGCGGGGAGTCCGGCGGCGTGGCGTTGGTGGATGAGGGCGTCCACGTAGGTGTTCGCGGCCGCGTAGTTGGCCTGGCCGGGGGTGCCGAGGGTGCCGGTGGCGGAGGAGTAGACGACGAATGCCGCGAGGTCGTGGTCGTGGGTGAGGTCGTGGAGGTGGGTGATGGCGTCGATTTTGGGGCGGAAGACGGTGTTGAGGCGGTCGGGGGTGAGGGTGGTGAGGGTGCCGTCGTCGAGGGTTCCGGCGGTGTGGATGACGGCGGTGAGGGGGTGGTCGCTCGGGATGTTGGTGAGGGTGGTGGTGAGGTGGTGGCGGTCGGCGGTGTCGCAGGCGGCGATGTGGACGGTGGCGCCGAGTTCGGTGAGTTCGGTGCTGAGGTCGGCGGCACCGGGCGCGTTGGGGCCCTGGCGGCTGATGAGGAGGAGATGGCGTGCGCCGTGGTGGGTGATGAGGTGGCGGGCGGTGAGGGCGCCGAGGGTGCCGGTGCCACCGGTGATGAGGACGGTGCCCTCGGGGTCGAGGGGGAGTGGCTCGGCCGGTGTGCTGGTGGGTGCGGTGGTGAGCCGGGGCGCCCAGAGGGTGTTGTCGCGGAGGGCCAGTTGGGGCTGGTCGGTGGCGAGCGCGGTGGGCAGCACCTGGTCCGAGTGGCCGTCGGTGTCGATGAGGTGGATACGGCCGGGGTGTTCGGACTGGGCGGAGCGGACCAGACCCCAGATCGCCGCCGCCGCGGGGTCGGTGACCTCGGCGGAGTCGTGTACGGCCATCGCACCGCGAGTGAGGAACGCCAGCCGTGTTTCCGACAGCTCGGGCAGTGTCACCCACCGCTGCAACAGGTCCAGTGTCCGCGTGGTCAGCTCGCGCGCCCGGGCCGGGAGGTCGGCGTCCCGGGACTCCCATGCGGTGGTGTCGGCGACGATCAGGGTGGGCCGCCCCTGCTCGGCCTCGGTGATCTCCGTGACATCGGCGAAGGCCGGGGTTTCCGCGGCGGCGAGGGCTGGTGAGACGTCCCCGACGGTGCCCCACCGGAGGTCGCTCGTGGTGGCGGTGTGTTCGGCCCAGGTGACCGTCCACAGCGCCTCGTTCACCGATGCGGAGGTGAGCGCTTCGAGCTGCCGCGCGTCGACCTCCCGCAGTATGAGGGAGCCGATCGACGCGACGAGCCCTCCGGCCGTGTCGACCAGGGCCACGGAGAGCCCGCCGTCCTCGGTGTAACGGGCGTGTACGCGCACCGAAGTGGCACCGGTGGCATGCAGGCGAATGTCGTTCCACGCGAACGGCAGCAACATGCGGCTGCCGGGCTCCCCGGGCAGGCAGTAGTTGCTCGCGTGCAGTGCGGCGTCCAGCAGTGCCGGGTGGATGCCGAACCGGCCGGCGGCCTCCGTCTGCTCCTCCGGCAGCGTGGCCTCCGCGAACACCTCGCCGTCGCGGGTCCAAACCGCCCTCAGGCCCTGGAAGGTCGGCCCGTAGTCGTAGCCCCCCTCGGCCATCTGCTCGTACAGGCCCTCGACGGCCATCGACCCGGCGCCGGTGGGCGGCCACTCGGCCACGGTGGGTGACGGGGGAGAAGCGGTGTCCTGGGCGAGCGTCCCGGTGGCGTGCTCCGTCCACTGCGCGCCCTCATCAGCGCACGAGTAGATGCGCACATCCCGCCGCCCGGACTCGTCAGGGCCGCTCACGACCACCCGGATGTCCACGAAGCCACTGTCCGGCAGGGCCAGTGGCTGCTCGATGACCAGCTCTTCCAGGGTGGGGGTGGCGGTCTCGTCTCCGGCGCGAATGGCGAGTTCGGCCATCGCGGCGCCGGGGAGGAGTACGGCGCCGGACACGGTGTGGTCGGCCAGCCAGGAGTGGGTGGTCAGAGAGAGGCGCCCGGTGAGGACGGTGCCACCGGTGTCGGGGAGGTGGATGGCGGCCGTGAGAAGCGGGTGCGCGGGGTCGTGGAGACCGGCCGAGGCGATGTCCTCTGCGTTGGTGTTGCGGGGGAGCCAGTAGTGGTGGTGTTGGAAGGGGTAGGTGGGGAGGTGTGTGGGGTGGGGGTTGGTGTGGGTGTAGAGGGTGGTCCAGTTGGGTGTGTGGCCGTGGGTGGTGAGGTGGGCGAGGTGGGTGAGGAAGCGGGTGGGTGTGTCGTCGTTGCGGCGGAGGGTGCCGGTGATGGTGGGGTTGGGGGTGTTGGTGGTTTCGAGGGTTTCTTGGATGGCGGTGGTGAGGACGGGGTGGGGGCTGATTTCGATGAAGGTGCGGTAGCCGTCGTCGGCGAGGGTGCGGATGGTGGTGTCGAACTGGACGGTCTGGCGCAGGTTGCGGTACCAGTAGTCGCTGTCGGCGGTGTGGGGTTCGGTCCATTGGCCGGTGACGGTGGAGAGCCAGGGGATGGTGCCGGGCTCGGTGGTGGTGTCGGCCAGGGCCTGGTGGAGTTGGTCTTCGATGGTGTCGACGTGTCCGGTGTGGGAGGCGTAGTCGACGGGGATGATGCGGGCTCGGATGCCTTGGTCGGTGTAGTGGGTGTGGAGTTCGTGGAGGGCGTCGGTGTCGCCTGCGATGACGGTTGTCTGAGGGCTGTTGTGGGCGGCGATCCAGAGTTTGCCCTGCCACTGGGTGAGTGTTTCCTCGACCTGTTTGTGTGGGGTGAGGATGGACATCATGCCGCCGTGTCCGGCGAGGTGGTGGGCGATGGTTTGGCTGCGGAGGGTGATGATTTTGGCGGCGGTGGGGAGGGTGAGGTGTCCGGCGACGCAGGCGGCGGCGATTTCGCCCTGGGAGTGGCCGATGACGGCGTCGGGGTGGATGCCGCAGGACTGCCAGAGTGCGGCGAGGGAGACGACGATGGCGAAGGTGGCGGGTTGTACGACATCGACGCGGTCGAGCGAGGGTGCGTCGGGTGTGCCGGTGATGACGTCGATGAGCGACCAGTCGGTGTAGGGGGCCAGGGCCTCGGCGCATTCGTGGAGGCGTTCGGCGAAGACGGGCGAGGTGTGGAGGAGTTGGGCTCCCATCCCGGCCCATTGGGCGCCTTGGCCGGGGAAGACGAACACGGTCTTGCCGTTCGTTCCGGTCTGTCCGGTGATCAGGAGTGGGTCAGGCCGTCCCTCCGCCAGGGCACGGGCAGTCGCCACGCCGCCTTCGGTGTCCGTGGCGAGGATGACGGCGCGGTGTTCGAGAGCCGCGCGGGTAGTGGCCAGGGACCAGCCCACATCCACCGCGTTGGCGTCGCTCCCGGACCCCAGATGGCTGACCAGCCGCTCCGCCTGGGCCCGCAGCGCCGCCTGAGTCTTGCCGGACAGCACCCATGGCACCACGCCACCCGTGGCCACCAGCCCGGGCGTACCCGCGTCGGCCACCTCCGTCTCGGCGGTCTCCGCCTCCGGAGGCTGCTCCAGGATCACATGTGCGTTCGTACCGCTGACGCCGAAGGAGGAGATCCCGGCGCGGCGCGGGTGTTCCGTCTCCGGCCAGGGCCGTGCCTCGGTCAGCAGAGAGACCGCGCCCGAAGCCCAGTCGACCTTGCTGGTGGGCTGGTCGGCGTGGAGTGTCTTGGGCAGTACGCCATGCCGCATGGCCTGGACCATCTTGATGATGCCCGCGGCGCCCGCGGCGGCCTGGGTGTGCCCGATGTTGGACTTGATGGAGCCCAGCCAGAGCGGCTGGTCCTCCGGGCGGTTCTGTCCGTAGGTGGCCAGGAGTGCCTGGGCCTCGATGGGGTCACCGAGGGCGGTGCCGGTGCCATGGCCCTCCACCACGTCCACATCGGCCACCGTCAGTCCGGCGTTCGCCAATGCCTGCCGGATCACTCGTTCCTGGGAGGGGCCGTTGGGCGCGGTCAGGCCGTTGGAGGCGCCGTCCTGGTTGACGGCGGTGCCACGGATGACCGCGAGTACCTCGTGGCCGTTGCGGCGGGCGTCGGACAGCCGCTCCAGCAGCAAGAGCCCTACGCCCTCGGACCAGTTGGTGCCGTCCGCGCCCTCCCCGAAGGACTTGCAGCGCCCGTCCCGCGCCAGCCCGCGCTGCCGGGAGAATCCGACGAATCCGCCGGGGGTGGCCATCACCATCGCCCCACCGGCGAGCGCCATGGAGCACTCCCCGGACCGGAGCGCGTAGCTTGCCAGATGCATCGCCACCAGCGACGAGGAGCACCCGGTGTCCAGGCTGACCGCCGGGCCGAGCAGACCCAGCGAGTACGAGATACGGCCGGACGCGATGCTGCCCGCACCGCCGATACCCAGATATCCCTCGAATCCTTCCGGCACCTGGTCCACGGTCAGCGCGTAGTCGCCGTTGGCCACTCCGGTGAACACGCCGACGTCGCTGTCCGCCAGCGAACTCGGGTCGATCCGGGCGTTCTCGAAGGTCTCCCACGCGGTCTCCAGCAGCAGCCGCTGCTGGGGGTCGGTGGCCAGCGCCTCCCGTGGGGAGATACCGAAGAACTCGGCGTCGAACTCCGCCGCGTCGGCGAGGAAACCGCCCTCATGCACATAGGAGGTGCCGACGGCGTCCGGGTCGGCGTCGAAGAGGTTCTCCAGGTTCCAGCCACGGTCCTCCGGAAATCCGGCGATCGCGTCCCGGCCGTCGGCCACCAGATCCCACAGCCCGTCCGGGGTGGTCACACCGCCCGGGTAACGGCAGCCCATGCCGACGATGGCGATCGGCTCCTCCGTCGCCGTCTCGGCCTTGCGCAACCGCTCCCGCGTCTGGTGCAGATCGGCGGTAACCCGCTTGAGGTAGTTGAGGAGCTTTTCGTCATTCGCCATCTGGACCTCGCCAAGAGCCTCGTGGGTGAAATCGGTGAGCGGAGACGAGACGGGGAATCAGTCCACGCCGAACTCCTGGTCGATGAAGGCGAACACGTCGTCGGCGCTCGCCGTGTCGAGTCGTTCGGTGACGGTTTCGCCGCCCGCGCCGACCGCCTCGATCTCGGCGACCTTGGTGGTCATCCGCTGTAGCCGTGAGGTGATCCGGGCGCGTTCGATCTTCTCCTTGGGCAGCGCCGCCAAATGCGCTTCCAGCCGCTCCAGTTCGGCCAGCACCGAGTCCACCGACGAGGTGTCGGCCTGGCCGAGTTCGGTGCGGATACGGCGGGCCAGCACACTGGGCCGCGGGTGGTCGAACACCATGGTCGCGGGCAGCCGCAGCCCCGTGGCGGCATTGAGGCGGTTGCGCAGCTCCACCGCCGTCAGCGAGTCGAATCCGATCTCGCTGAACGGACGGTCCCCGGTGGCGTCGGCGTTCGCATGGCCGAGCACGGCCGCGGCCTCTGCCTGCACCAACTCGGTGAGCAGCCGCTCCTGCTCCTCGGGGGTCAGCCCGGCCAACCGTGCGATCAGCTCCGTCTGGCCCGCGCCGTCCTCAGATGTGTCCTCCGTCAGCAGGTCGATGACATCGGGCAGCCCCCGCAGCAGCGGCCGGAACCGGGCCATGGTGTAGCCGGGGGCGAACCGTTCCCAGTCGATGTCGGCCACCACACCGTGGACGGCGCCGCCGCCCACCGTATGCGCCATCGCCAGCGCCGCCAGCCGCGGGTCCATGGTCATCAGACCTGTACGGCGCCACTGCGCACCCATCATCTCGTCGATCGTGCCGAGGCCACCGCCCCAGGCGCCCCACGCCACCGCCGTGGCCGCCAGCCCCCGAGCGCGGCGGCGCTGCGCCAGTCCGTCGAGGTAGGCGTTGCCGGCGGCGTAGGCGCTCTGGCCGCCGCTGCCCCAGGCCGCCGCTCCGGACGAGAAGAGGACGAACGCGTCCAACTCCCGGTCCCACAGCAGGTTGTCGAGGTGTCGCGCGCCGGCGATCTTCGCCCGGCCGATATCGGCGAACTCGGCGAGCGTCATCTTCGAGAGCGGCTTCTCCGGCAGCGCCAGCCCCGCGGCGTGGACCACGGCCGACAGCGGCGCGCCGTCCGGGAGTTCCGCCAGTACGGCGGCGAGCTGCTCCCGGTCGGTCACATCACAGGCCGCGATGGTCACGTCCGCGCCCAGTGCGGTCAGCTCGGCCTCCAGCTCCGCCGCGCCCGGCGCCTGCGCACCCTGACGGCTGAGCAGCACCAGATGCCGTGCGCCGTGGCCCGCGGCCCAACGGGCCACGTACGAACCGAGCCCGCCGGTGCCACCGGTGATCAGCACCGTGTCCCGTGGCCGCCAGACCGGTGCCGACGTCACCGGTTCGCGCCGCATCCGCCGCGCGAACACCCCCGACGCGCGCACCGCGACCTGGTCCTCCGCGTCCACTCCGGCGAGGACCGAGCACAGCCGGGCGAGGGCCGTCTCGTCCGGCGTCTGCGGCAGATCCACGATCCCGCCCCAGGTGGTCGGCTGATCCAGCCCCTGCACCACGCCCATCCCCCAGACCAGCGGCTGGAACTCGCTGGTCACCTCGGAGGGCTCACGCACGGCCACCGCGCCACGGGTCAGGCACCACAGGGGAGCGGCGAGCCCGATCTCCTCCACGGCCTGCATCAGCGCCACCGTGGCCGCCACGCCCCGGGAGAGGGTGCCGGGTTCGCAACTCCGCTCGTCCCATGCCAGCAGGGACACCACCCCGGCGTACTCATCACCGGGATCGGCCATCCGCTCCCGCAGACAGGCGGTCAGCTCCGCCTGGTCGATGGTGTCCACCTCGACCACCACGGGTTCGGCGCCATGCTCGGCCAGCGCGGTGACCAGGCCCATCACCGAGTCGTCGTTCGCCTGCGGTGCGGGCACGGCCACCAGCCACGCTCCTGGCAGTGATGGGGGCTCCCCGGTCGCCACCGGATCCCAGGCGATGCGGTACGACCAGCTGTCCACGGTGGACTGGTCCTGGTTACGCCGCCGCCACGATGTCAGCCCCGGCAGAACGGGCTCCAGCGTCTTCTCCTCGACGCCGAGTGAATCGGCCAGGGTCGCGAGGTCGCCCCGCTCCACGGCGTCCCAGAACACTCCGTCGGCCACCGCCTCCGGCACCTCGGACGGCTGGAGCCAGTAGTGGTGGTGTTGGAAGGGGTAGGTGGGGAGGTGTGTGGGGTGGGGGTTGGTGTGGGTGTAGAGGGTGGTCCAGTTGGGTGTGTGGCCGTGGGTGGTGAGGTGGGCGAGGTGGGTGAGGAAGCGGGTGGGGGTGTCGTCGTTGCGGCGGAGGGTGCCGGTGATGGTGGGGTTGGGGGTGTTGGTGGTTTCGAGGGTTTCTTGGATGGCGGTGGTGAGGACGGGGTGGGGGCTGATTTCGATGAAGGTGCGGTAGCCGTCGTCGGCGAGGGTGCGGATGGTGGTGTCGAACTGGACGGTTTGGCGGAGGTTGCGGTACCAGTAGTCGCCGTCGGCGGTGTGGGGTTCGGTCCACTGGCCGGTGACGGTGGAGAGCCAGGGGATGGTGCCGGGCTCGGTGGTGGTGTCGGCCAGGGCCTGGTGGAGTTCGTCTTCGATGGTGTCGACGTGTCCGGTGTGGGAGGCGTAGTCGACGGGGATGATGCGGGCTCGGATGCCTTGGTCGGTGTAGTGGGTGTGGAGTTCGTGGAGGGCGTCGGTGTCGCCTGCGATGACGGTTGTCTGAGGGCTGTTGTGTGCGGCGATCCAGAGTTTGCCCTGCCACTGGGTGAGTGTTTCCTCGGCCTGTTTGTGTGGGGTGAGGATGGACATCATGCCGCCGTGTCCGGCCAGATGGTGGGCGATGGTTTGGCTGCGGAGGGTGATGATTTTGGCGGCGGTGGGGAGGGTGAGGTGTCCGGCGACGCAGGCGGCGGCGATTTCGCCCTGGGAGTGCCCGATGACGGCGTCGGGGTGGATGCCGATGGACTGCCAGAGTGCGGCGAGGGAGACGACGACGGCGAAGGTGGCGGGTTGTACGACATCGACACGGTCGAGCGAGGGCGCGTCGGGTGCGCCAGTGATGACGTCGATCAACGACCAGTCGGTGTACGGGGCCAGGGCCTCGGCGCATTCGTGGAGGCGTTCGGCGAAGACGGGCGAGGTGCGGAGGAGCTGTGCCCCCATCCCGGCCCATTGGGCGCCTTGGCCGGGGAAGACGAAGACGGTTTTGCCGTCCGCCGCAGTCTGTCCGGTGACCAGAAGCGAGTCAGGCCGTCCCTCCGCCAGGGCACGGGCGGTTTCCGTGCCGCTTTCGGTGTCCGTGGCGAGGATGACCGCGCGGTGTTCGAGAGCCGCCCGGGTGGTGGCCAGCGACCAGCCCACATCGACCGCACGCGGGGCATCGCCCAACTCCAGGCGCCTGACGAGACGTTCGGCCTGAGCGCGCAGCGCCGAGGGGCTCTTGGCGGACAGCACCCACGGCACCACACCGCCGGTGGCCACCAGCCCGGGCGTGCCCGTGTCGTCCGCCTCTGCCGCGGGCACGACGGCCTCCGGCTCCTGCTCCAGAATCACATGCGCGTTCGTACCGCTGATCCCGAAGGAGGAGATCCCGGCGCGGCGCGGGCGCCCGGTCTCCGGCCAGGGTCGGGCCTCGGAGAGGAGGGACACCGCGCCCGAAGCCCAGTCGACCTTGGTGGTGGGTTCATCGGCGTGCAGGGACTGCGGAAGCGTGCCGTGCCGCATGGCCAGCACCATCTTGATGATGCCTGAGATGCCCGCGGCGGCCTGGGTGTGGCCGATGTTGGACTTCAGCGATCCGAGCCACAGCGGCTGATCCTCCGCCCGCTCCTGGCCGTAGGTGGCGAGGAGCGCCTGGGCCTCGATCGGGTCGCCGAGGGCGGTGCCGGTGCCATGGGCCTCGACGGCGTCCACATCGGCTGCCGTCAGTCCGGCGTTCGTCAGTGCCTGCCGGATCACCCGCTGCTGGGAGGGCCCGTTCGGCGCGGTGAGGCCGTTGCTCGCCCCGTCCTGGTTGACCGCCGTGCCACGGATCACGGCCAGTACCTCATGGCCGTTGCGGCGGGCATCCGAGAGCCGTTCCAGCAGCACCAGCCCGATGCCCTCGCTGAACGTGGTGCCGTCGGCGCCCTCGCTGAAGGACTTGCTGCGGCCATCGGGGGCGAGCCCGCGCTGGCGGGAGAAGCTGATGAAACCGCTGGGTTTGGCGATCACCGTCACGCCACCGGCGAGGGCCATCGAGCATTCGCCTGCCCTCAGCGCCTGTACGGCCAGATGGAGCGCCACCAGCGACGACGAGCACGCCGTGTCCACCGTCACCGCGGGGCCTTCGAGGCCCAGCAGATAGGCCACCCGACCGGAGGCCACACTCGTGGTGCTGCCGGTCATCAGGTACCCCTCCAACTCCGGCTGCGGCGCCTGGGAGTGGCCGAAGTACCCCTGGTCGATGACCCCGGCGAACACCCCGATGGACTGTCCGCGCACGGATGTCGGGTCGATGCCCGCCCGCTCGAACAGCTCCCATGAGGTCTCGGCGAGCAGCCGCTGCTGCGGGTCCATCGCCAGCGCCTCACGTGGCGAGATGCCGAAGAACTCGGCGTCGAACTCGCCGGCGTCGGTGAGGAAACCGCCCTCGCGTACGTAGGACTTGCCCACGGCTTCCGGATCGAGGTCGAAGAGTGTCTCCAGGTCCCAGCCGCGGTCCGTGGGGAACGGGCCGATCGCGTCCCGGCCCTGGAACACCAGATCCCACAGCTCCTCCGGGCCGGTGACCTTGCCGGGCAGTCGGCAGTTCATGGACACGATGGCCACCGGGTCGTCCGCCGGAGCCACCGCGGAAGCGGGCGCGACCGCCGATGTCGACGGGGTGGCGGTGTCCCCGGCCACCACGGACCGCAGATGCACGGCCATCGCCTCCGGTGTCGCGTAGTCGAACACGACCGTCGCGGGGAGGCGCAGCCCGGTGGCGCTGGAAAGCCGGTTGCGCAGTTCCACCGCGATGAGCGAGTCGACCCCGATCTCGCTGAACGCGCGCCTGGCGTCCACGGCGTCCTTCCCGGTGTGCCCCAGCACGGTCGCCGTGTGTTCCCGTACCAGGTCAAGCAGCAGCCGGTGCCGGTCGGCCTCGGACAGCGCCGCCAGCCGGGCCGCGAGACCGCCTTCGGCGAACTGGCCCGCCGAGGACCGCAGGGTGCGCCGGGCCGGGCGGACGAGACCGGTCAGCAGTGGCGACACCGCACCCGGAGCGGGCTCGTCCCGCAGCGCGCCGGGGTCCAGCTTCGCCGGCACCACCAGGGGCAGGCCCAGGCCGAGGGCGTCGTCGAAGAGGTTCAGGGCGTGCTCGGTGCTCATCGGGCGGACGACACCGGACGGGGTGCGATCCCGGTTGGCCGTGGTCAGCGCGGCCGAGAGGTTGCTGGTCTCCGCCCACAGGCCCCAGGCCAGGGACAGCCCGGCCAGCCCCGCCGCGCGCCGCCGCTGTACGAAGGCGTCGAGGAAGGTGTTGGCGGCCGCGTAGTTGGCCTGGCCCGCGTTCCCGAGGATTCCGGCGGCGGAGGAGTACACGGCGAAGAGGGCCAGGTCCTGGTGGCGGGTGAGCTCGTGCAGGTGGGTGATGGCGTCGACTTTGGGGCGGAAGACGCTGTCGACGCGGTCGGGGTCGAGTGTGGTGATGGTGCCGTCTGCGAGGGTGCCGGCGGTGTGCACGATGCCGGTGAGGGGGTGGTCGGCCGGGATGTCGCCCAGGAGCGTGGCGAGTTGGCCGCGGTCGGCGATATCGCAGGCGGTGACTCGTACCCGAGCGCCCAGTGCGGTCAGTTCGTCGTGGAGCTCGGCCGCGCCGGTGGCGTTCGGCCCCTGGCGGCTGGCGAGGACCAGATGGCGTACACCGTGCTGGGTGACGAGGTGGCGGGTGATGGCGGCGCCGAGGGTGCCGGTGCCGCCGGTGATCAGGACGGTGCCCTCGGGGTCGAGGGCGCGGGGGATGGTGAGCACGATCTTGCCGGTGTGACGGCCCTGGCTCATCCAGCGGAACGCGTCGGGGGCGCGGGTGATGTCCCACGGCCGGGTGGGCAGCGGCGGGATCAGGCCCCGCTCGAACAGGCCAACCAACTCGGCCAGCAGCTCCTGGATACGGTCCGGCCCCGCGTCCGCGCCCAGGTCGAACGCGCGATACGTCCGGTCCGGATGGGCCGCGCCCACCTCATCCGCGTCGCGGATGTCGGTGCGCCCCATCTCGATGAACCGGCCGCCGGGGCGGAGGAGTTCGAGGGAGGCGTCGATGTGTTCGCCGGTGAGGGAGTTGAGGACGATGTCGGCGGCGGGGAAGGTGCGGGCGTAGCCGAGGTCGCGGCTGGAAGCGCGCCGTTCCGCGGGCACCCCGAGCCGTTCGAGGCTGTGGTGTTTGTCCGGGTGGGCGGTGGCGAGCACGGTGGCGCCGAAGTGGTGGGCGAGGTGTACGGCGGCCATGCCGACACCACCGGCGGCGGCGTGTACGAGCACCGTCTCACCCGGCTGGACATCGCCCAGGTCCCGCAGCGCGTACAGAGCGGTGAGATAGGCGACCGGCACCCCGGCCGCCGCCGTGAACGACCAGCCGCGCGGCATCCGCACCACCGTCCGGCGGTCCGCCACCACCAGCGGCCCGAACGAACCGGGCAGCATGCCCATCACCCGGTCGCCCACGGCCAGGTCCGCCACATCCGGGCCGACCTCGGTCACCACACCGGCGCCCTCGGTGCCGATCTCCGCCTCGTACATGCCGAGGGCGATCAGCACATCGCGGAAGTTCTGCCCGGCGGCGCGGACCGCGATCCGCACCTGGCCCGCCTCCAGCGGCGCCTCCGCCCGAGGGTGCGGCACCAGGGCGAGGTTCTCCAGCGTGCCGTGTTCGGTGACATCCAGATGCCACGCCGCGGCTGCCGGTATCGCGAGCCCCGGGCGCACACGCACCAGGCGTGGCACAAATGCGGTTCCACCGCGCAGCGCGAGCTGGGGTTCCGCCGTGGCCAGCGCGGCGGGCAGGGCCTCGGCCGACCGGTCGTCGGTGTCGATCACACACACCCGGCCCGGGTGTTCGGCCTGTGCGGAGCGCACCAGGCCCCACACCGCGGCCGCCGCCGGATCGGTGACCTCGGTTTCGTCATGCACCGCCATACCACCGTGGGTGAGCAGCACCAGGCGGCTGTCGGCGAGCCCGTCGTCGCTGATCAGACGCTGTATCGCGGTAAGCACCCGACCGGTCAGCGCACGGGCGCGCTGCGGAAGTTCGCCGTCCTCGGTGGCGTACGTCCGGGTGTCGGCGACGACCACCGGCGGCCATGTGTCGTTGTCGTGTACGGCGTCCAGCTCCGCCCATGACACCTCGTGCTCGGCCAAGGGGTGCTCGGTCCACTCCACGGTGAACCGGGAGTCCGCGCTGGACGAGGCCGATGCGCTGCTGAGCTGCTCCGCGGTGGTCTCCCTGAGCACCAGCGACCCGACCGTCACCACGGGCACCCCGTGCGGATCGGTCGCGTGCAGTGACAGATGGTCCGGCCCGGTGGAGCTGACCCGTACCCGCAGGGCGGTGGCGCCGGCGGCGTGCAGCCGCACACCGTTCCACGAGAACGGCAGATACGTCCCGGCGCCCGGCTCGTTGCCCGGGCAGAAGTTGCTCGCGTGCAGCGCCGCGTCCAGCAGCGCCGGATGGATGCCGAAGCTGCCCGCGAGTTCATGCTGCTCCTCGCCGAGGGTGATCTCGGCGAACACATCACCGTCGCGGGTCCACGCGGCGGTGAGCCCGCGGAACACCGGCCCGTACTCGTAACCCGCCTGGGCCAGACGGTCGTAGAAGCCCTCCAGGGCCACGGGTTCCGCCCCGGCGGGCGGCCACTGCCGCTCCGCCACCTCTACGGGAGCGACCGGCTGCGGGGACAGTACACCGGAAGCGTGCTCGACCCAGGGCTCGGATTCTTCGCCCCGGGAGTAGACACGCACCGCACGGCGCCCGTCGTCCTCGGCCGCGCCGACCAGAACCTGCACCTGAAGCGCGCCGTCCTCGGGGAGCAGCATCGGCTGGCCGAGGACCAGCTCCTCAAGCACCGGGGTACCGGTCTCGTCCCCGGCGCGTACGGCCAACTCCACGATCGCCGTACCCGGCAGCAGGGCGACGCCGGACAGCATGTGGTCGGCCAGCCACGACTGCGCCGACGGAGCCAGCCGCCCCGACAGCAGCACCCCTCCGGTGTCCGGCACGCTGACCACGGCCCCCAGCAGCGGATGCGCCGCCTCGCGCAGCCCGACGGAGCCGACATCCCCGGTGTGGCCGGTGGCGGACAGCCAGTAGTGCTGATGCTGGAAGGGGTAGGTGGGCAGGGGGATTCGGGAGGGTGTGGTTCCGGCGTAGACGCTGGGCCAGTGCACCGGCACTCCGCCGGTGGAGAGCTCCGCGAGGCTGGTGAGGAAGCGGTCGGGGCCGCCGTCGTCGCGGCGGAGAGTGCCCGTGATGGTGGTGGGTGTGTCGGGGTGGGTTTCGGTGGTGTCTTGGATGGCGGTGGTGAGGACGGGGTGGGTGCTGACTTCGATGAAGGTTCGGTAGCCGTGGGTGAGGAGGGCTTGGGTGCCTTGTTGGAAGTGGACGGTGTCGCGGAGGTTGCGGTACCAGTAGTCGGCGTTGATGTGGGTGGGGTCGGTCCAGTCGGCGTTCACGGTGGACATCCATGGGATGTGGCCGGGTGTGGCGGTGACGCCGTCGAGTGCTTGGTGCAGTTGGTTTTTGATGGTGTCGACGTGTCCGGAGTGTCCGGCGAAGTCGACGC
>NZ_JBEZNG010000059.1:0-18186 GCF_040653035.1 Streptomyces malaysiensis subsp. malaysiensis | reverse complement strand
CCCTGACGGTCCGCAGCAGCTCGCGCACGCGCAGCACCTCCGTGGGCTGTGCGGCGGAGTCCACGGTCCGCCCGTTGGCACCGGAATCCGGTGTCCGCCCTCGCCACTGCCCCCAGCCCGCTGTGCGGACCGCTACGCGCCGTTCCCCGGCTGGGTTATCAGCTCCATGGCGACTTTGAGCGTGACCTCGGCGCGCTGCTCCGGTGCGATGCGCACCTCTTCCGGCATCGCTTCCTCACTCAGCAAGGACAGCGCGTCGTTGTTGCTCAGCAGGATCGCGAGCACGGCCAGCTGGGCCCTGAGCTGGTCCGCGAAGTCGGCTTGGGGATCGATGACGAGGGCGAACATCGACTGCACCCCCTGCTGGAGGCGCTGGCCGGCCGGGTGTTCCCGGAGGGCCGCCTGATTCTCCTGTGAGAACAGCATCAGGTTGCGCATCTTGCCGCTGCTGACGAGCTGCGACAGCCGCTCGAGCAGCCCCTTGCGCATGTCGAGCGTCGTCGGCTGGGCCTGTCCCCACTCGGCGACCTCCTCCACCGACGACGCCAAGTCGTCCACCACGCTGGAGAGAATGTCGGCCTTGGTCTTGAAGTGGTAGTAGAGCGCGGCCGTGCTGACGTTCAGTCGGTCGGCGATCTCGCGCAGCGATGTCTTCTCGTAACCGTGTTGGGTGAACAGCTCCAAGGCGACCTGTTGGATCCGTTCGCGTGTGTCACCTCGAGCTTCAGCCATGGCCGTCACCATACCTGAAAGGAAGCAACTTGACGGACGACAAGTAAGTGGTAACTTACTGGACGTCCGACAAGTAGGCCCTGTGGTGTGGTTCGGAGGAGGTATCGGATGACGGCGGTCCCTACCGTCCGTGGTCATGACCTGGAGACATCCGCCGGTCGTGGCCGCTGGTTCGGCTTAGCGGTGATCGTGCTGGCGCAGCTGCTGGTCGTGCTGGACTCGACCGTGCTTGCCGTCGCCCTCCCCTCGGCGCAGCAGGACCTCGGGTTCTCCGACGCCAGCAGACAGTGGGTGCTGACCGCTTACACCCTCGCCTTCGGGGGGCTGCTGCTGCTCGGCGGCAGGATCGCGGACCGGATCGGCCTCAAGAGGTGCTTGGCGCTGGGCGTGACCGGGTTCGGTGTCGTGTCGGCCATCGGCGGGGCCGCGAACAGCGGTGGGATGCTGATCGCCTGCCGTGCCGCCCAGGGGGTGTTCGCCGCACTGCTGGCGCCGTGCACGCTGGCCCTCATCAACGTGATCTTTCCGGACAAGAGGGAACGCGGCAAGGCGTTCGGCATCTACAGCGGAGTGCTCGTGGCCGGCGGCGCACTCGGACTGCTGATCGGCGGGAGCCTCACCGAGTACCTCTCGTGGCGCTGGTGCATGTACGTCAATGTGCCGGTGACCGCCGTGGCCCTGCTGGGCGCGTTGACGGTCCTGCCGCTCTTACCCGGTCACCACATCAAGCTGGACCTCTTCGGCGGGCTGGTCGGCTGCTCCGGACTGGTGGCCATGGTCTACGGCTTCGGCCACGTGGCCGAGCAGGGGTGGGACTCCGCACTGGTGATCGGGCTGCTGATCGCCTCGGTGCTGCTGCTGGGGCTGTTCACCGTCATCCAGTCCAAGCGGAGCAGTCCACTGTTGCCGCTGCGCATCGTGATGGACCGCAATCGTGCCGGGGCCTTCGCCACCATGGTCTTCTCCAGCATCGGCCTGTTCGGCATGTTGCTCTTCCTGACGTATCAGCTTCAGGAGGTCATGGGCTACTCGCCGTTGCGCACCGGCTTCGCCTTCCTGCCGCTGCTGGCCGCGAACGTGAGCGTCTCGGCGATGAGCGCCACGTTGCTACTGCCTCGGGTACGGCCGCGCTATCTGCTGGCGACGGGACTGACGATCGCCGCGTTCGGTCTGTTCCTGCTGACCCGGATGACGCCGGAGAGCTCGTACTGGGACGGCATTCTGCCCGGCGAGGTGGTTCTGGGGCTCGGGCTGGGCACCGTGATGGCGCCCTGTGCCGCCACCGCCACCAATGAAGTCGCCAAGAGCGACACGGGTGTCGCCTCGGCCTTCTTCAACACCTCCACTCAGATCGGCGCGTCGATCGGCACGGCGCTGCTCAACACCATCGCCGCCAACGCCACCAAGGTGTACCAGGGCGCTCATCCCGGGATCCGTGCCGTGCGGGCCACTGTGCACGGCTACGTGGTCGCCGGGAGATGGGCCGCGGGGCTGCTGCTGATGGCGGCCCTGATGGCGGTGGTGCTCATCACCGCGGCGCCGTTCCGGCCCTCGGAGGACGACGAGTGGAGCGACACCGGAGCCGCGGGAGTGCCGGGATGACGTAGGGCGCGTGAGCAGAGGGCATCGGGAACCGCACCCGCACCAGGTCCGCGCCGCCGCAGGGTCTGCCGCACACAGCGATATAGGGGAGAGGATCGACAGTGATCGAAGCCAGGCATCTGACCAAGCGCTACGGCGACAAACTGGCCGTCGACGAGCTGACGTTCAGTGTGAATCCCGGGGTGGTGACCGGATTCCTGGGGCCGAACGGCGCCGGCAAGTCGACGACCATGCGGATGATTCTGGGGCTGGACCGGCCGGACGGCGGTGAGGTCCTGATCGACGGCAAGCGCTACCACGACCTGGGCCGGCCGTTACGGACGGTGGGAGCTCTCCTCGATGCGAAGTGGGCACATCCGAATCGTTCGGCGCACGCGCACTTGCGGTGGCTGGCGAAGTCCAACGGGCTGCCCGCCCGCCGTGCGGACGAGGTGCTGGAGACGGTCGGGCTGACCGAGGTGGCGCGCCGCCGCGCGGGCGGCTTCTCCCTCGGGATGTTCCAGAGGCTGGGCATCGCGGCGGCCCTGTTGGGCGATCCGCAGCTGCTGCTGTTCGACGAGCCGGTCAATGGACTCGATCCGGAAGGGATCCTGTGGATCCGGCGGTTCATGCAGAGGCTGGCGGCCGAAGGGCGCACCGTGTTCGTCTCCAGCCATCTGCTGTCCGAGATGGCGCTGACGGCCGAGGAACTGGTGGTCATCGGGCGCGGCAAGCTCATCGCCCAGTGCAGCACCGCGCACTTCGTCAGCCAGGCGAGCCGCAGCGCGGTCGTGGTGCGCAGCCCCGAGGCCGGGGTCCTGATGCCGGTCATCGAGGCGGCCGGGTACCGCGTCGAGTGCGGCGAGGACCCGACCCGGTTGGTGGTGTCAGGGGCGTCCACCGAGGAGATCGGCGAGATCGCCGCCGCGCATCGGATCACGCTGCACGAGCTGATGGAGCAGAACGGGTCGCTCGAAGAGGCGTTCATGGAGATCACCGGTGACGCGGTCGAGTATCACGCGGACATTCGGGGGTCCGTCGAGGAGCGGTCCCTCCTGGCTTCGATCGGAGATGAAAGTTGACACTGCTGGCAGTCGAGCGGATCAAGCTCTTCAGCACCCGCTCGCCGACGTTCTCCATCCCCTTGGCCCTGGGCTTCGCGGTAGGGCTCGGGGCCATGTTCACATCGCAGTCCGATGACGAGAACCCCGCGACGGTGGGCGTCACGCAGATGGGATACAGCTCCGGTCTGATCGTCATGATGGCGATGGCGACGCTGTCGGTGACCACCGAGTACCGCTACAACACCATCAGGCTCACCTTCCAGGCCGTCCCCCGCCGCGCCGCGGTTCTGCTGGCCAAGACCGGTGTGGTGGTGCTCGTCTCCGCGGTGACGGGCCTCATCGGTGCCTTCGCGGCCTGGGGCCTCGGACAGTTGGTGAAGTCGGACGCGGACCTCGCCCTCGACAGTGGCGGGGACTGGCGAGCCGTGGCCGGTGTGGGCCTGGTGTACGCGGTGGCCGCCGTTCTGGCGGTGGCCGTCGGACTGCTGGTCCGGCACAGCGCCGCCGCCATCGCGGTCGTTCTGGTCTACACGCTTCTGCTGGAAACGGTCGTCACATCGATCCCGGCGCTGGGCGAGCATGTGCAACCCTGGCTGCCGTTCAAGGCGGCGAACTACTTCCTGACCGATGGCCAGCCCGACCGGGTCACGGAGGGGGTGTCCGGGAATACCGTCGATTATCCCTATGGCCCGTGGATCGGTCTCCTCTTTTTTGCGGGAATCACCGCGGCGATTTATGTCGTCTCCTTGATCACAACGCAGAAGCGTGACGCGTGAGGCGACGTTTCGGCATTGTCGGCAGGTCCTTGCGGAAGTGACGAGCGGCCCCGCTCGTCAGGTCGCGATGGCAGGCGGTCAGTCGAATGGTGACCGGCTCCGGGCTAGGGTCCGGAGCCGGCCACAGCGCTTCGATGACGTTGAGAGTTCGCAGGTCAACGGGGTGGTTGAGGCTGCTGATGCATGGCGTAGGGGAGGGATAGGGGTGTAGGGGGGTATGTGGCCGTGAATAGCATGGCCACACAAACCGGGAGACTCACTCAGTTTGTAGCGATATTTCTGAGCACTTTTCAGCCAAGGGGAGAGCTGGCCGATATCTCCCCTTCGGGAACGGGGGAAGCATGCTGTGGAACCTGGTCGGCGTCGGGCAGTCCGCTTCGTTCAACGGAGACGGCAGACGAGATGTACTTGCGCGTAGCTTTGAGACCGGTGACCTCTTCGTGTACCCCCATCAGGGGCGGTTGGATGGCCTGAACACCTATGGCGCCCCGATGAAGATCGGTACGGGGTTCCACTGCGGATATTTCCGGTGGATCGGCGCGGGCGACTTCACCGGTGACGGCAGAGCCGACGTGTACGTCACGACCGCGGACGCGAAGTGCTTCCTCTACCCGAACCCGGCCGGTCTCAATGACCTCGACACACTCGGCGAGCGGATCCACATCGGTGGGAAGCGCCCCGAGGTGATGTACGACTCGCTTGCGCTGGCCGATCTCGACGGCGACGGCAGGGTGGACTGTTTCGGGCGCCAGGTGGGCACGGGCAACGTCGACTCCATCCTCAATACCGGCATCAGCGGGCTGGACACCTGGGCCGCCCCGGAACCCATGCTCACCATGGACAAGACGTCCTGGCCCATCGGAATGGCCGACGTCACCGGCAACGGCGAGCTGGACCTGATCGTCCGCAGAGACACCGGGGAACTCGCCCTCCACGACTTCTTCGCCGGTGGCAAGGACGCCGATGGCCGGCCCAAGGGCGCGGGCGAGTGGTACACGATCAGCCGTGGCTGGGATGGCGTGCGGGCCATCGACATCACCGACATCGACGGTGACGGGAAGCCGGATCTCCTCGCCCTGCGGGTGGACGGCACCCTTGTCGCCCATGTGCACCAAGGGGTGTTCGACCCGGAGCGACCGCTGTCGACATTCCGCGAGCCCGTGGCGGTGGCCGTGGGCTGGAACGACTTCGACTACATCAGCTGACATTCGCATGTCCGGCGCGCACGACCGGCGCTCGGGCCGGTGCCTTTTCAACCCTGGAACGGTGGAGCTCGCACGAGGGGAACATGAATGACAGAGATGGTATCGAACAACATGAAGGCGCGGTTCGCGCCGGCCGTCAACCATCCCGTGCAGGATGGCACGACGGGCATCGTCACCGCCGACCTGACGGGTGACGGCACACTCGACGCGGTCGTCATCAACCACAACTCCGATAGCGTCTCGGTGCTGCTGGGCGACGGATCCGGGGGATTCGGTCCGCCGAAGCACTATCCGACCGGTGGCGGGCCCTGCGGGATAGCCCCCACCGACCTGACCGGTGACGGTGTCGTCGACCTGGCCGTCGCGAACTACAAGTCCAACTTTGTCACCGTTCTGCGCGGCGACGGCGACGGTGGCTTCACCGTGACCGAGGCACCCCTGGACCGCAGGGGCCCGTCCCGCGTCGCAGGTGGCGACTTCACCGGCACCGGCACCCTTGACCTGGCCGCGGTGTACTTCGACGCGGACTCCCTCACGGTGCTGCTCGGCGACGGCGAGGGCGGCTTCACACGCGGTCCGACCGACTACCCCACCGGCGGGGGCCCCTCCGGCGTGATCGCCGCCGACCTCACCGGCGACGGTGCCCTCGACCTGGTCACGGCCAACTACCGGACCAACGACATCACCGTGCTGCTGGGGGACGGGGCGGGAGGATTCAAGGCTCCCGTCAACATCCCGGTCGGTGGCGCGGGGCCGTCCGACGTCGTCGCGGGAGACCTTACGGGTAACGGGGTTCTGGACCTGGTGACGGCCGACTTCAAGACGGACTCGGTCACCGTGCTGTTCGGGGACGGCAAGGGGGGCTTCAGCGCTCCCGTGGCGATCGGCGCGGGAAAGGGGCCGTCCGGGGTGACTGTGGCCGACCTGGGTGGCGACGGCACTCTGGACATCGCCGTCGCGAACTACAAGTCCGATGACGTGACGATTCTCCTCGGTGATGGAACGGGGAAATTCCACGAATCGTTCGCACTGCCGGCAGGTAAGGGAGCCGCCAGGGTCGTGGCCGCGGACCTGGACGGAAATGGTGCGCTCGATCTGCTGACCGCCAATTACGACTCATGCGACGTGACCGTGCTGCGCAATATCAGGAGGATGTAGGGCCGAGGTCGTACGCAGCTTCCTGGCCGGGTCTCCTGACCTGGCCAGGAACGCTTGTGGGAGACAACGGGCATAAAGCGGTATGGGCACTCGGGTGCAACTTTCTGCCTAGGGGGAAATGTATGTCTTGCATAGAGCGTGACCGTGATCTCGAGTTACTCGAGGGAGATTTCGCCGACTGTGCCGATGGCAGAGGCCGAGTCATCCTGATCAGCGGGGCCCCGGGGGCCGGGAAGACGGAATTGCTGCGCACCTTCGGTGAGCGCGTGGCCGCGGGCGGTGGGCTACTGGTGCGGGTGAGCGGCTCACCGACCGAACAATCGCTGGGCTTCGGTGTGTTCGACCAGCTCATGCGAGGTGTGGCGAGCCTGGACGGCGCCATGGGCGAGGCAGTGACACTCCTGGAGGACCACACCGTCCAAACCATCCCCGCGAACGGTGACCGCATCACCCCGCGTCACGCCCAGCTGACACTGGCACTACTGCGTGACCTCATGCGGCTCACGCTCGACCGTCCCGTCGTGATCGGCATCGACGACCTGCAATACGTCGACTCCCTCTCGTTGCAGTGCCTGCTCTATTTGATCCGTCGACTTGAATCGATGCGAATCCTGGTCGTGCTCACGGGAGGCCCGCGGTGCCAACTGACCTATCCGATCTTCTACGACGAAATCCTCCGGCAGCCGCATGCCCGGCGGATACAACTGGCGCTGCTGTCCAGAGAGGGTGTCAGACGGCTCGTCACGGAAAACTGTGAAAACCCCAAAGAATCCTTCTCCGACGCATGCTTCGAGCTGAGTGGCGGAAACCCTCTTCTGGTGCATGCCCTGCTCTCCGACACTGCCGCGACGGTGAAGGCCAATCAACGGCGCTGTGTGACGAGCCCGACCCCCGGAGCCACCTTCCGGGAAGCGGTCCTGGCATGTGTCTACGGGAACGGAGCCGAGGGATTCACGATCGCCACGGCGATCGCCGTACTTCAGGATCGCAGCTCGCCCGAACTGATCGGAAGACTCTGCGACATCGACGGCGAGTCGCTCGCGCACACCATCCACGCCCTGGAGGGGGCCGGTCTGATGGCCGCCCGCGGCTTCCGGCACCCCGCCATCCAGCTCGCGGTCCTGGAGGACCTGCCGCCGGAGTGCCGTGCGGAGCTCCGGCTGCGTGCCGCGGAGTTGCTGTACAGCGCCGGAGCGCCCGATCTCGAGGTCGCCGCTCATCTCGTCGCCGCCGGAAGGGTCCGCGAGAACTGGGCTCCCGCCGTGCTCAGGGAGGCGGCCAAGCAGGCGATCGGCGAAGGCGCGGAGAGCGCCGCGGAATACCTCGAACTCGCCCTTCACGCCTGCTCCGACGACAGGGAACGGGCATCGATCAGTACCGCGATCGCCGAGGTGGAGTTCTGGGACAACCCGGGCAACGCCATCCGGCGCTTCGGCGAGTTGCTGACCTGGCTGCGCCTTGGCCTGCTGTCCGGCCGCGACGCCGTATTCGTGATCGGCCTGCTCCTCTGGTGTGGCCATGTGGCCGAGGCCGAGCGGGCATCACGTTCGTTGGCCGCGTCCGCTGATCGGCTGGACGAAGAGGGCATGGCCGAAGTGCGGAAACTACCGCTCCATCTGTTCAGCTGGGCCCCCGCCTGGGCCACCGACCCCGTGATCGCGCAGACCACGCGGCGAGAGGCGGACGTCGCTTCGGTCGCCGTGGCCGGCGACCCGGGACGACAGGCCGTCATCTCGCTGAATGCCGTCCTGAGGGGCGTCAGCGACGACAACCTGGTCCATGAGGCCGAGTACATTCTCGACGGCGCCAAAACAGCCGGCATGCGCGTGGGGGTCACGGCTCATGTCACCAACGCCCTCATGACCCTGGTCTACCTCGATCGGCTGCACCTTGCGGAACGATGGTGCACGGTGCTGCTGAAGGAAGCCACGACGACCCGCGACCGGAGCCTGCACGCCGGACTCTTCACCATCGGGGCCGAGATCGCCTTCCGGCTGGGCGATCTGCTCACCGCCGAGCGCTACTCGCGCCTGGCCCTCAACCGTTTGCAGCGGGAGAGCTGGGGCGTGGGAATAGGCGCGCCGGTGTCCGTCCAGGTGCTCGCGGCGACCGCGATGGGCAAGCACCAGGAGGCCGCCCGGGCGTTGCAGTTACCCGTGCCGGAGGCCATGTTCCAGACCCGATTCGGTCTGCACTACCTGTATGCGCGCGGGCACTACTACCTCTCCGTCGACCGTGCTCATGCCGCGCTCAAGGACTTCCAGACCTGTGGCCGGCTGATGGTCGACTGGGGCATCGACGTGCCGTCCCTGGTGGGTTGGCGAGCCGCCGCCGCCGAGGCGTACCTGCGGTTGAACCGTACGAAGGAGGCGAGGCAGCTCAGCGAGGAACAGCTGGCCAAGACCGATTCCCGCTCCCGTGCTCATGGAGTCGCGCTGCGGCTGCTCGCCGGGGCCAGCAAGGTCAAGGTCCGGTCGGAGCTTTTGAAGCAGTCGGTTTACCTTCTCGAACAGCACGGCGACCGACTGGAACTGGCGCGCTCTCTGTCCGAACTCAGCCACGTCTACCATGCGCAGGGTGAGTTTGAGCGGAGCAAGATGCTGGCCCGCCGGTCCCGGTATCTCGCCAGGGAGTGCCACGCCGAGGTCAGTCAGTTGAAGCACCCGCCCGAGAAGAGCTCCGAGGACTCCGAGGCACTGGTCTTTTCCCCGGTCGAGAGCGAGGGTATCGCCGGACTGAGCGAAGCGGAACAGCGCGTCGCGGTGTTGGCCGCCCAGGGCAATACCAACCGGGAGGTGGCCAGGAGGTTGCACATCACGGTGAGCACGGTGGAACAGCATCTGACCCGGGCCTATCGGAAGTTGGAGATCAACGGCCGCTCGGATCTACCCGATCGCATATGGCTCAAGCATCCGGAGGCCATATGAGAGCGTGCTCCGAGGAGTGACATCCGGGCATGAACACCGTGTCCAGCAGTGCACCATGCCACCGGCCGTGGCGTCCGGCGCCCATCCTGACGCGACGGTCGGCTCTTTTGCGTGTCCGTCTCCGCTCTCTCTGCCGCGACCTCGGAGATAAGGGAAGAGTAGGGGTTCTGGGGGTAGCCGGAGCTAATTAAGCTCGCCACCAAGAGAAAACATGACGCTTTCGGTGGGGGAATCACCCTGATGCCCAGGACTGAATCGTGGAAAGAGCTGTACGGTGGCGACGGAAAAGATTTGGTGCTCGCCATAGATTTTCCGGTGACCGGTCGCCCCGAAGGCACGTTCTCCGACATGTACGCAGGGATGGAACCGGACTATTCCATCTGGGAGACCACGGTTCCGGAAGCCGATGGCCAAGTCAGCGCCGAAAGGTATGTCACGCGCTGGTCGGCTGATGCGCGGAATGCCGGACGCAGAATCCGGGGGGTGCTCGGATACTGCGCCGGCAGTGTCTTCGCCGCCGAGCTGGCAAGGCGAATCTCCGAATGGCAGAACGAGCCTCCTGAGGTCGTCCTCTTCGACCCCGAAGTGCCCACCGGCCGAACCCTCTACATCCAGTTCCACCAGGCTCTCGAAACCATGGTCGGCGTGCTCACTCCCGATGAGATCGCCGACGTGCGCGCCGAAGGACAGTCGGCTCACGGCGGCAAGGACGACCTCGTGGCGTACGGTGCGGCCCTCGGCAAGATCTTCCGCGAAGCGGGGCACGTCGCCTTCCAGCGCATCGGACTTGATGCCGACCGAGGAGAGGAACTGGTCGGCACTTTTCTCTCCTTCCTCACCTGGCTGGCCGTGACCACCCAGATTGACCCCACCGCCATCTGGGCCCGATCGGTCGCCGTCACCTCGGCCACCTCCACGAACGGACTGAACACGGTGCCGCCCGAGGCCCGTGACGGCATCGTCGCCCGAGAGTTGCGCTTCGACGTCGAGCACCGCGATCTGCTGCGGACTGCCGAGGTGGGCCGTGCCGTGACCGAACTGCTCGCCCGGCGCGGGAGGTAGAAGACATGGCGTCCATGGAGGCGACAGGCGGGACGACGCGCAAGGAACAGGCGTTGTGGCTGCTGGAACAACTCGTCCCCGACAAGGGGGTGAACAACCTCTCCCTCGCCTTCCGTGTGAACGGAGCGCTGCGACAGGACGCACTGGCCCGGACACTGGCAACGCTGGTCCGGCGCCATGAGGTACTGCGGACCAGCTATCGCGCCGAGCCCACCCGGCTCGGCAAAAAGATCCTCGAACCCGATGACGTCCGCATCGACGTGGAGCGCAGGAATACCTCCCCGGAGCGGATCCAGCAGGATCTCACCGCGTTCGTGTCGGCCTCCTTCCCGTTGGACGGAGGGATCCTGGTGCGGGCCGCGCACTTCGAGAGCCCCGGAGGGGACTACTTCTGTCTGGTGGCCCACCACCTCGTCTTCGACACGATCTCCGCCGGAATCCTCGCCGAGGAACTCGTCCTCGGCTACGACGCGTTCGCGGCCGGAGTGACCCCCATAGAGTTGCTGGCCCCGGTGCCGGTCATGCCCGCGGAGGAGCCGAACGACGGCAGCCTCGCCTTCTGGCGGGAACACCTGCGGGACTTCGAGCCCAAGGGGCTCGAACTATGGTGCGGCGAACCCGATGTGCCCAGGCCCACCCTGGCCGGCGACCACGTCACGCTCGAGCTCGCGCCCCAGGCGCGGGAGGCGGTACGGCGCATGGCACGCGAGCTGCGGGCACCCGAGGCCGTCGTACTGTACGCGGCGTACTACCTCCTGCTGGCCGCGCACGGCGCCGGGCCGGACATGGTCGTCGGATCCCCCGTCAACGTCAGGGGCCCCCAACACCAGCGCGCGATCGGGTACCACGTCAACGTGTTGCCGGTGCGGGTGAAGGTCGACTTCGCGGAGGGGTTCGGACAGCTCGTGCTGCGCACGAGGGACACGTTCTTCGAGGCCATCTCGCACGCCAATGTCTCGGTGGACATTCTGTCGGCCGAACTCAACCGGGTCGGCTCGGCGTGGCGGGACACGCTCTTCCGGCATCTGTTCAACTACGTGCCGGACATGGGGCTGCGGGCGTTCAAGATCGACGGCATGACCGCGGACCCGGTGGTCGTGGAGAACGCGTACAGCAAGTTCGACCTCGAGTTCTTCGTCATGTCCTCGCCCGAGAGCATCCGGTTGCGCGCGGTGCACTACACCGAGGTGCTCAGCACCGAGAACGTCGAGCTGCTGCTGCGCAGGTACGAGGCGCTGCTGCTCGCGGTGGCCGGGGCGGCCGACCGGCCCGTCGGTGAGTTCCGGATATGGAGCCCGGAGGACCATGAGGTCATCGAGGCGGCCAACCGCACCGCACGGCCCGAACAGCCGGCGACCGTGCTCGATGCGATCAGGCGGCACGTCGCCTCGGCCCCGGACTCCATCGTCGTGGAACACGGCGACCGACGATCGACCTACCGACAGGTCTGGGACGCGGCCGTGTCCACACGGCGAGCCCTGGCCGACGGCGGTGTGCGGCCGGGGGACGTGGTCGCCATCGCCGCCCCCCGCGGCGCCGAACTCGTCGCCGCGGTGCTCGGTGTATGGCTCGCCGGAGCGGCCTACCTGCCACTCGACCTGACCCATCCGGCCGAACGCCTGGCCTACCAGCTCGCCGATTCGGGTGCGACGGCCGTGCTCGCCGCCCCGGGCGGCCGGCTCCCGGACAGCGCGACGGGCACCAGGATCCAGCTGGCCGCCGTCGGCGGTACGGCCACCGCGGGCGACCCGGAGGTAGAGGACGGCACGGATGCCGAGGACGGCACGGATGCCGAGGACGGCCCGGTGCTCGCGCCCCGGCCGGAGGACCGCGCCTACCTGATCTACACCTCGGGCTCCACCGGACGCCCCAAGGGCACTCTCATCACCCACCGAGGTCTCGCCAATGTGGCCGCCCACTTCGCCGAGGAACTGGCGGTGACCCCGGCGGACCGCATGCTCTGGATCACCACCTTCGCCTTCGACATGTGCGGCCTTGAGCTCTATATGCCGCTGGTCGCGGGTGCCCGTATGGTGGTCGGCCCTGATCACGCCCGCACCGACGGCCGGGCGCTCGCGGCCGTGCTCGACCGGCATGAGATCGGCATCCTCCAGGCCACCCCGACCACCTGGCGGCTGGTGCTCGACGACATCGCGGACCGGATCGCCGGACGCCGCGTGATCTGCGGAGGCGAACCGGTGCCGGTGGCCCTGGCGCGCCGTCTGGTGGACATCGGCTGCCAGGTACACCACCTGTACGGACCCACCGAGACCACCATCTGGTCCACCTCCAGCCGACTCGTGGAGGCACCCGGCCCCACCCTCGACGTGGGCCGGCCGATCCGCAACACCCGGGTGTTCATCACCGCCCCCGACGGGCGGGAACTGCCCATCGGGGTACGAGGCGACCTGTGCATCGCCGGAAGCGGCGTGGCCATCGGCTACCACAACCGGCCCGAACTCACCGCAAGCGCGTTCGGAGAGCACCCCGCCCACGGGGCCTACTACCGCACCGGCGACATGGCCCGGTGGCGGCGCGACGGATCGCTCGAACTGCTCGGCCGCGTCGATCGCCAGATCAAGCTGCGCGGCAACCGCATCGAGCTCGCCGAGGTCGAGGCCGTACTGCTCACCCACCCCGATGTGACGGCCGCCGCGGTCGTCGTGTCCGGGGACCCGGGCTCGGACGGGCTGCTGGTGGCGTTCGTCGAGACGGCCGACGGCACCGGGGCCGCCGATCGGCTGTGGGAGCACGCCCGCTCCCAGCTGCCGCATTCGGCGGTGCCCCAGGATTTCGTGGTCCTCGACGCCCTGCCGAGAAACGCCAACCAGAAGGTGGATTACCCGGCCCTGGCCCGGACCGCCGACGAGCGGCGTGCCACGACGGGCGGTGGCGCCGCGGCCGCCGCGGACGACGAGGCCCCCGCCGACGACACCACGACCGGCGTACTGCTGGCGCTGTGGCGTGATCTGCTGGGTCGCCACGACCTGACGCCGCGGTCGAACTTCTTCGCGCACGGTGGACATTCCCTGCTGGGCGCCCAACTCGTACAGCGCATCGAGCAAGCGACCGGGGTCCGCGCGACCCTGTCCGAGCTGTTCGGCAACCCGACCCCGGAACAACTGGCGGTATGGCTGCGGGACCGCTGATGTGAGGCCCGTCCTGGGGGCGGACGGCGGTGTTTTTCACAAGGAGTGTGGGGTGCGCGGGAAAATGACGAGCCAGCACAGCCGGGAAACCGATATCGCAGTCGTCGGACTGTCCTGCCGACTGCCCGGCGCGTCGGACCCGGACGCCTTCTGGCAGCTGCTGCGGAACGGACACGACGCGGTCACCGAGGTGCCGGCCGGGCGGTTCACCATCGGACCATCCGAGCCCGCGGGGGAGGAGAACCCCCTGCGCTGGGGCGCCTTCCTCGACCGGGTCGACACCTTCGACGCCGACTTCTTCGGGATATCCCCGCGCGAGGCCGCCGCGATGGACCCCCAGCAGCGACTGACCCTCGAACTCGCATGGGAGGCGCTGGAGGAGGCGGGCATCCCGCCCGGCCAGATGGCGGGCACCGCCGTCGGTGTGTTCGTCGGCACCGGCCGGGACGACTACGCCGCCCTGGTGCGCCGGTACGGCACCGGCGTCATCGGCCCGCACACCATGACCGGCCTGCACCGCGGGCTCATCGCCAATCGCGTCTCCTACACACTCGGGCTCACCGGGCCGAGCCTCACCGTCGACACCGGCCAGTCGTCGTCACTGGTCGCCGTCCACGCCGCCGTCGAGAGTCTGCGCCGGGGTGAGTCACACACCGCTCTTGCCGGAGGGGTGA
This sequence comes from Streptomyces malaysiensis subsp. malaysiensis, assembly GCF_040653035.1. Taxonomy (NCBI): domain Bacteria; kingdom Bacillati; phylum Actinomycetota; class Actinomycetes; order Kitasatosporales; family Streptomycetaceae; genus Streptomyces; species Streptomyces malaysiensis. Next base: position 3,858 of record NZ_JBEZNG010000059.1, on the reverse strand, counting down.
GCCTCATGCTCGCGGCCGACAGCGCGGTCGAGGCCGCCGAATTCGGTGCCCTGTCCCCGGACGGCCGCTGCTACACCTTCGACGCCCGCGCCAATGGATTCGTGCGTGGGGAAGGCGGCGCGTTCGTCGTCCTCAAACCCCTCGCCCGAGCCGTCGCCGACGGGGACCTGATCCACTGCGTGATCCGTGGCAGCGCGGTCAACAACGACGGCGGCGGCAGCAGTCTCACCACCCCGCGCCGCGCCGCTCAGGAGGAGGTGCTGCGTGCCGCCTACCGCGAGGCCGGACTCGACCCCGACCAGGTGCAGTACATCGAACTGCACGGCACCGGCACCAAAGTGGGCGATCCCGTCGAGGCCGCCGCGCTGGGCGCGGCCCTGGGCACCGGCCGGCCGGCCACCGAGCCCCTGCGCGTGGGATCGGCGAAAACCAACGTCGGCCATCTGGAGGCCGCTGCCGGAATCGTCGGACTGGTCAAGGTCGCGCTGAGCATGCGCCACCGCGAACTGCCGCCCAGTCTCAACTACGAGACCCCGAACCCCCTCATCCCACTCGACGACCTGAGGCTGTCGGTCCAGCGGGACCTGGAGCCATGGACCGCGCCGGACGTCCTGCTGGCCGGGGTCAGTTCATTCGGCATGGGGGGCACCAACTGCCATGTCGTGATTGCGGAGGCGCCACCCCGCCCCGTCCCCGCCACGCCCGATGACCCCCGCACACTGCTGTGGGTCCTCTCCGGCCGTGGCGAGCAGGCCCTGCGGGAGCAGGCCGGGCGCCTGCGCGCACACCTGCGTGGAATCTCCGATCCCGACCCGTTCCGGATCGGCTACTCGCTGGCCGTCACCCGAACGGCCTTCGAGAACCGGGCCGCAATCGTCGCCTCACATCCGGACGAGCTCCGCGACGGGCTCGACGCGCTTGCCGAAGGACGTCGGTCAGCACACGTCGTCTCATACCGCACCCCGTCGGCGGAGCGGCCCGGGCTGGCGTTCCTCTTCAGCGGCCAGGGCAGCCAGCGAGCCCGGATGGGACGCGAACTCCACTCGGCGTTCCCGGCCTTCGCCGAAGCCTTCGACGCGGTCCGCGCCGAGCTCGACCCCCGACTGGACCTGCCTCTGTCCCGGGTCGTGTTCGCCGAGCCCGGCACCCGGGAGTCGGAGCTGCTGGACCAGACGGTGTTCACACAGACCGCGTTGTTCGCCTTCGAAGTGGCCTTCTTCCGCCTGCTGGCGGACTGGGGCGTGGCACCGGACGTCCTCGTCGGTCACTCGATCGGTGAACTCGCCGCCGCACACGTGGCCGGTGTGCTGACGCTGCCCGACGCCTGTGCGCTGGTCGCGGCCCGCGGCAGGCTGATGCAGGCGCTCCCCGACGGCGGCGCCATGGTGTCGCTGGAGGCGTCCGAAGCCGAGGTCCGCGCCCTGCTCACCGAGACGGACGGCCAAGGCGTCGACATCGCGGCCGTCAACGGTCCTCGGGCCACCGTCATCGCAGGGGACGAGCGGGCCGTACTCGACGTGGCGGAGCAGTGGCGCGAGCGCGGTCGCAGGACGAAACGGCTACGAGTGAGTCACGCCTTCCACTCCCGGTCCATGGACGGCATGCTCGAGGATTTCCGCCAGGTGGCGGAGGGTCTGTCCTACGCCCCGCCGGCCATTCCCATCATCTCCAACCTCACCGGCCGCTTCGTCATGGCCGACGACATGGCCGTGCCGGACTACTGGGTCCGCCATGTCCGCCATACGGTGCGGTTCGCCGATTCCATGGATCTCCTGCGCGCCGAGGGGATCGGTGCTTTCACCGAGCTCGGGCCGGGCGGGGTCCTCGTGGCTCAGGCCCAGCAGTGTCTGAGCGACCAGGCGGACGCGGTGTTCCTCCCGGGGCCCAGCGGCGGGGAGGCGGACGGCCCGGACGAGGTGCGGCACGTCCTCACCACCGTCGCCCGCCTGTTCACCCGTGGCCGCCCGGTGAACTGGGAGGCGGTGTACGGCGGGCAGCCCACCGACCGCACACCCCTGCCCACCTACCCGTTCCAGCGCCGTCGGCACTGGCTTCCGGAAGCCGACCGGCCCACCGCTCCGCCGCGGCCCGCCGTCCCCGCACACCGGGGCGGCACGGAAGCGCATGCCGCGGAACCGGACGGCCCCGTGGCCAACGAGTCGTTCACCGCCCGGCTCACCGCACTCGCCACCGCCGAACGGCCGCGCTTCGCCCTCCGGCTCGTGCGCACCCTCAGCGCCGAGGTACTCGGCCACGACGGCCCCGACGACATCGCGGCCGACCGCACCTTCCGTGAGCTCGGGGTCGACTCGCTGCTCGCGGTCGCGCTGCGCGACCTGCTCGCCCAGGCCACCGGATCGCGGCTGCCTGGAAGCATTCTGTTCGACCACCCCACGCCCGCCACCCTCGCGCGGCACCTGGTCGACTCGGCCCTCGGCAAGACGGACACCCCGGTCACCCCCACCTCCCCGGCGCCGGCGGAAGAGCCGATCGCGATCATCGGCATGGGGTGCCGCTACCCCGGTGGCGCCGACTCACCGGAGAGTCTGTGGCAGCTGGTCGCCTCGGGCGTGGACGCCATCTCGGCCCTCCCGACCGACCGCGGCTGGGACATGGACGCTCTGTACGACGCCGACCCGGAGCACGTGGGCACCTCGTACACCTCACAGGGGGGCTTCCTGCACCACGCCGCGCTGTTCGACGCGGGCTTCTTCGGAATATCCCCGCGCGAGGCCACCGCGATGGATCCGCAGCAGCGGCTGCTGCTGGAAACCTCGTGGGAGGCGTTCGAGCGAGCCGGAATCGACCCCGCGTCGCTGCGCGGCAGCCGGACCGGAGTCTTCACAGGAGCCATGTCCCAGGACTACGGTCCCCGGCTGCACGAGCCGGCCGATGGGTTCGAGGGCTATCTGCTCACGGGCAGCACCGGCAGCGTGCTCTCGGGGCGTATCGCTTACACCCTGGGGCTGGTCGGGCCGGCCATCACCATCGACACCGCGTGCTCCTCCTCGCTGGTGGCGCTCCACCTCGCTGCGCGGTCGCTGCGCGGCGGCGAGTGCTCACTGGCCCTGGCCGGTGGTGCCACCGTGATGGCGAACCCGGGCATGTTCGTGGAGTTCAGCCGCCAGCGAGGGCTGTCGTCCGACGGACGCTGCAAGGCGTTCGGCGCGGACGCGGACGGCACGGGCTGGGCGGAGGGCGTGGGCGTCCTGGTCCTCGAACGGCTTTCCGACGCGCGGCGCAACAGCCACCGGGTGCTCGCGCTCGTACGCGGCAGCGCGGTCAACCAGGACGGTGCGTCCAACGGGCTCACCGCGCCGAACGGCCCCTCGCAGCAGCGGGTGATCCGGCAGGCCCTCGCCGACGCCGAGCTCACCGCGGCGGACGTGGACGCGGTCGAGGCACACGGCACCGGCACCCGGCTGGGCGACCCCATCGAGGCGCATGCGCTGCTCGGCACCTACGGCCAGGACCGGGACGGCGACCAGCCGCTCTGGCTCGGTTCCCTCAAGTCGAACATCGGACACACCCAGGCGGCCGCCGGTGTCGGCGGTGTCATCAAGATGGTGATGGCCCTCCAACACGGGCAGCTGCCGCGGACACTGCACGCCGCGGAGCCCTCGCCCCACGTGGACTGGTCCGCCGGCCGCGTCGAACTGCTGACCACGCGGCGCGACTGGCCGCGGACCGGTCGGCCGCGTCGGGCGGGCGTCTCCTCGTTCGGCGTGAGCGGTACCAACGCACACGTGATCCTGGAACAGGGTGAGCCTGAGTCTGCTGCTGTGGGTGAGGGTGATCCGCCTGTTGCGGTGGCGTGGACGGTGTCGGGTCGGACTGATGCGGCGTTGCGGGCGCAGG
>NZ_JBEZNG010000058.1:0-25217 GCF_040653035.1 Streptomyces malaysiensis subsp. malaysiensis | reverse complement strand
GGATCGGCGTAGACGGCAACGCTCGCGATCCCGGCATCCCGGCAGGCACGGGCAACACGGACAGCGATCTCGCCACGGTTGGCGATGAGCACCTTCATCAGCATCTCGGCTCCAGGGTCTGGTTCGGGGCGGCGTAGAGCCGGTCGGTGGTTTTGGGGATCTGGGCCATGTCCGCGCCGGGGGTGGGGACCGCGTGGGTGTCCTGTGCCGGGGCCCGGTGCGGGGCGGTGCCGATGACCTCGTAGCCGGAGTCGCGCGGGGCCCGGGCGGTGTCGCTGCCTCAGCGTTCATCGCGGCGGGGTCTCGCAGAGGCGAAAGAGGAGCGCCTGGGGGCCGGACTCGATGCCTTCTGTCAGACACACCTCGGCCCCGACCCGCAGGATGAGCGGCGGCACGCCGATGACCCTGGAGCACAGCCAGAATCCCTCGGGCATGTTGATGGTGGCGAGTGCGCACTGTCTCCCGGGGCTCCGGCCCACGGCCATGACATGGCGGATGACGCCGATGCCGCAACTGAGCTCCCAGGCAAGGTCGGTGGAGGCGCAGACGGGGCACAGCAGACGGCGGAAGACCGCGGTCCGACACCAGCGGCAGCGCTGGAAGTACAGCTCTCCACCCCCCACTCCGCCCAGCGGCACCTGCTTGGGGCAGTCCGCCTCTGGGGGCGGGTTCGCGCTCGCGTCGGCCTCCCGTTCGACGGGGGCGCCCTCCGTGATTTCGATCGCTGCATGGAGCACGGTGTCTCTCTCCGTCCCCGGCCCGAAACGACCCGTGACGGGAGGTGGTGGCTCGCCGATCACGGCTGTGGCACGTCGCACCGCTGTGGTGGCGTGCATATCCAAACTATGGCACTGAGTGCCGCAAGTAAAGTACTCAGTTCCAAATAGGGCGCGGGTGCTGGACGTGATGGTGTGCCGACGCGGCGGTTCCCTGTGGTGGCAGGCGAAGATGTCCCTGGTCGGGTGCGGGGGAGTGCCGGGCTCGCTCCTTGCGGGGAAGCCACACCGCGCCACCCGGCGCCCGATACCCGAAGAATCCGGTACTCGGTCCCATCGGGACGAGGCAAGTGGCGTCCGCGCGGCAAGGCGGGGAAGGATGGGTGGTCATGAGCAAGCTACCTGCACGGATCCGACTGGCAGACGCCGCATTCGCGCTCTTCGACGAGCGCGGATACGAGCAGACGACCATCGACGACATCGCTGAGCGAGCGGGGCTCGGGCGCACGACGTTCTTCCGAAACTACCGTTCCAAGGAAGACGTCATCTTTCCGGACCACGACCGGCTCCTGGCGCTGATCAGAGATCGGCTGGCGACCTCGAGCCACAGCACCGCCCTGGTCGCCGTGTCGGACGCGGTTCGACTCGTACTGCTGCACTACGTGGAGGAGGGCGACCTGGCCAGGCGGCGATACGCCCTCACGAGCAAGGTGGCCGCCCTGCGTGATCGGGAGATCGCCAGCGTGGGCCGCTATCAGCGACTGTTCCGGGAGTTCATCGCGGACTGGATGGGGGGTCCGACGGAATCGGCGTCGCTGAGGGCCGAACTCATGGCCGCCGCGGTGGTGGCCGCCCACAACCACGTGCTGCGCCGCTGGCTTCGGGGCGAGTCGTCCGACCCGGTCGCCGAGGTGGACGAGGCGATGCGTGAGGTGCTCGCCCTCTTTCCGGCGCCCGGCTCCTCACCGGCGCCCGGCGGTGGCACCACCGTCGTCGCGTTCAGGACCGGGCAGGACATCGACACCCTGCTTCCCTCGCTGCGACGTCTCGTCGAGGACGGCGCCGAGCGCTGAAGCCCGCTCCGCTTGAACGAGTGATGCCGCGCACAGCGGAGACCGGGGCGCGCTGTGGCGTGTTAGCTTCCGGCCGTGGCTTCCCCGGTCCCGAACACGTCCCCCTCCCACGGCGGAACCGCCGGGACCAGCTCAGGAGGCTGTCCGGTGGCGCTGGGCACCCGTGCCCCGCTCGACCCGCTCGATCTCTTCGGCGACGGCTTCGTCCGCGACCCGTATCCCTGGCTGGACCGGCTCCGGGCCGAGGCCCCCGTGACTTACCACCCGGACACCGGGTTGTGGCTGGTCAGCCGCTACGACGAGGTGCGCCGCGCACTGCTCGACCCGGCCCTGTTCCGTCCCGACAACGCCCTGCGGGCAGTCACCCCACTACCGGTCGCGGCGCTGCGGATTCTCGCCCGGGCCGGCTTCACGCTCCCACCCGCGCTCGCCAACAACGGCACTCCCAGCCACCCCGGACTGCGCCGCGTGGTGACCCGATTCTTCAACGCCGAGCGCGTCGCCGCGGCCGTACCGGTCATCCAGCGCGTCGCCGAGGACTTGCTCGACACCGTGCGGTCGGAGCTCGACGCCACCGGTCGGTGCGAACTGTTCAGCTCTTTCGCCCAGGTGCTGCCCTGCCGGGTACTGATGGAACTCCTCGGCATCCGGGGAGTCACTCCGGCCACCTTGATTCGCTGGAGCGATGCCTCGCTGGAGCTGTTCTGGGGCAGGCCCACTCCCGACAGGCAACGGGAACTGGCGGTGCTCGTCGGCGAGTTCCATCAGTGGCTGACCGACACGGTGCGCGGCGATGCCGCCCCGCCCACCTCATTCGTCGGTGCGTTGGCTGCTCACCGTTCGCCCGACGGCGAGCCGCTGGACGTCGGGACAGCGGTGGCCGCGTGCTTCTTCGTGTTCATCGCGGGACAGTCCACCACCGGACAGCTCATCGCCACGGTGCTGCGGCGAGCGCTCACCGAGCCGGACCTCTGGCAGCATGTGCCGGAGCGGACGGGTCTGGCGGAGGCATGGGTGGAGGAGGTGCTACGCCGCGAACCGCCGGTCACCACGTGGCGCCGGGTCACCGTCCGCGCCGCCGAACTGGGCGGGGTGCGCATCCCTGAGGGCGCGCAGTTGCTGCTGATGCTGATGGGCAGCGGATCCGATCCGAAGGTGTTCCCTCACCCTGAGCGGATGCGCCCGTATCGGACGAACGTCCGCCACCACCTCGCATTCGGTGTCGGCCGCCATCGCTGTCCGGGCGCGTCCCTGGCGCGCACAGAAGCGGCGGTGGCCTTGCGAGTGGCGGCCGGCCGCCTGTCCGGAGTACGGCTGGAGGAAGGTGGGACCGAACCCCCGATGCTGGGTCTGCTGTCCTTCCGGGCTCCCCTCGGGGTCGCCGTCAGCCGATGAACGGGGGCTGGTGCCGCCGTTTCGTCCGCTGGAAGTGGCGCCGGGTGCCCGGGGCTACGTCTGATCACGCAGCTTCGTCCGCGCCCAGTCGGCCCACTCCCGTTGCATCGCCTCCAAGCGCAGGCCCCAGTCCAGTGCCAGCGCGCCGTAGACCGACAGCGCGTCGTCGCTCCAGTCGATCCGGTCGTGCAACTCGCGCAGTTCCTCGTGTCGTTCGGAGGCTGCCTCCGCGATGCGGCTCAGGAACGCGCGGGCTTCCTCCGGGCTGACGGCGTTGAGGAAGAACACGCGCAGGATCAGGTCGTCGCGTCGGGGGCGCGGCGCCACGTCGATCATCCAGCGCCGCAGCTCGACGCGGCCCTCCTCGGTGATCTCGTAAACCTTCCGGCCTCGCGGGCCCTCCTCGGCCACGGTGATCAGTCCAGTGTCGGCCAGCTTGGCCAACTCGCCGTAGACCTGGCTCTGGGTCGCCGTCCACGCGTGGCGAAGCGAGATGTCGAACTTCTGCATCAGGTCCCAGCCGCTGCCGGGCTCCTCGGACAGCAGGCCGAGCACGGCATGTCGAAGGCTCATTCAGGGAGCCTACCTTCCACAATTGACACGTCAATTGGGGACCTTCTACTTTTGACATGTCACCATTGGCACCTCAGGAGGTCTCATGGCCACGACCACCTTCCATCTCAAGGGGAACTACGCTCCCGTTCACGACGAGTTGACCGCGTATGGCCTGCCCGTCACCGGTGCGATACCGCCCGAGCTGAACGGCTGGTATCTGCGCAATGGGCCGAACCCGCGCGGGGAGTCCGCGCACTGGTTCATCGGTGACGGGATGATCCACGGGGTCCGGCTGGAGAACGGGCGAGCCGCCTGGTACCGCAACCGCTGGGTCCGCACCCGCAGCTTCGAGGACCCGGCGGTCCAGGAGTACCGGGAGGACGGCACGGCGGACCGGACGGCGTCGGTGGCCAACACGCATGTCGTGAACCACGCGGGGAAGACCCTCGCGCTCGTCGAGAACGCGCTGCCGTACGAGGTGACGCACGAGCTGGAGACCGTCGGGCCGTACGACTTCAACGGCAAGCTGACCACGGCGATGACCGCGCACCCGAAGATCTGCCCGGAAACCGGCGAGCTGCACTTCTTCGGCTGTGACTGGCAGGAGCCGTATCTGACCTACCACCGTACGGACGCGCGCGGCGAGTTGGAGCTGTCGCGGACGATCGATGTACAAGGCCCCACGATGATGCATGACTTCGCGGTCACCAGTCGGCATGTGGTGTTCCTGGAGCTGCCGTTGGTGTTCGCTCCCGGTCCCGGCATGCCCTACGACTGGGACGAAGGCTTCGAGGCGCGGATCGGTGTGCTGCCACGGCATGACCCGCGCGCCCGGGTGCGCTGGTTCCCGATCGACCCGTGCGCCGTGTTCCACACGCTCAACGCGCACGAGGCGGGGGACTCGATCGTGCTGTACGCGGTGCGGTATCGCCGACTGTCGTGGAACGAGATCGTGGAGTCACCCTCGGTCCTGTGGCGGTGGACGATCGACCTGCGCACCGGAAGTGTTCGCGAGGAGCAGGTCGATGACCGCCCGTGTGAATTCCCGCGTATCGACGACCGGTTCACGGGTCTCGACGTCCGGTACGGCCATGTCACCGGGCATGACGCGATCGTGCGGTACGACCTCCACTCGGGCGGCTCGACCGCGTTCGAGTTCGGCGCGGGACGCACGCCCTCCGAAGCCGTGTTCGCGCCCCCGAACTGGCTCATCGCCTATGTCCACGACCGCGCACGCGACGGAAGCGATCTGATGATCTTGGACGCCACCGATCTACGGAAACCGGTGGCGACGGTGCACCTCCCCGCCCGCGTGCCACAAGGCTTCCACGGCAACTGGATCGCGGACTGAGACCCCGGCGGCCACCGCGCCGCAGCCGCCCGGGTGAGGGCCGCGCGGCCTCCAGCCCGTCGGACGTGCACCAGTCTGTGCTTCACCTCTGCTTGAGCTGTTTGCGGTTGGCCGTCAGGATTTCGTCGGACAGTTCGGGGTCGGCCTCGGTGACGGCGCGGGAGACCACCAGCGCGCCGACCATCTGGCAGAACAGGGCCACCGCCTGTTCGCGGGCTTCTGCCGCCGTCGGTTCGGTGCCGGATTGGTGTGCGCCATCGAGCACCATCTCGGTGATGGCGCTGAAGTATCCCTCGAGCCCGCGTCGGTACTCGGCCTGAGAGGTGGCGCCGCGGCGTCCGGCGTCGGCTGCCAGGGCGGCTGAGGCGCAGCCGGTTTCCGGGTGATCGCGGTGGGCGGCCGTCACATACACGTCGACCATGTCGTGCAGGGCTGCCCGGGCGGAGCGGGGATGTGCCTTGCGGATGGCGGCCAGCGCGTCGAGGGAGTCGGTGAAGCCCTGACGGTAGACCTCGAGGGCGAGGTGTTCCTTCGAGGAGAAGTGGTTGTAGAACCCTCCGTGTGTCATCCCGGCGGTCTTCATCAGCTCCTCGATGCCGATCCCGTCGACGCCGTGCAGTCTGAACCCTTCGCCTGCTGCCCGGACGATCTTTTCGCGGTTGAGCTTCTTCTGCTCCTGGGTGATACGTGGCACCTCGGACACCTCCTCGACAAGACGGCACTGCTGAGTGCGGGCCGAGGTCGATATCTCGCCCATTGTGATGATACCTGACATCAAAAAGGGTGTCCATGCGCTCGCTCCGGCTTGACAATTAATGATGCTGATCACCATCATTAATTTTGATGGTGCCCAACATCAAAAAGCGGGTTGGGTCCGCGAACCGCCTGAACACCTGTGAGAGGAAGACGCTGATGGAATTCGGAATCATCGGAGCGGGCACGATCGGGAAGGGCATCGCCGGGCATCTCGTGACGGCAGGTCATCGCGTCGTGCTGAGCAACAGCCGCGGCCCGGACACACTGAGTGACACCGTGGCGCGGCTGGGGCCGCTGGCCACCGCCGGAACAGTCGCCGAGGCGGCCGCGGCGGAGATGGTGTTCCTGGCGGTCAGGTGGCTGGACATCCCTGCCGCGCTGGCCGATGTGTCCTCATGGGACGGCCGGATCCTGGTCGACACCAGCAATCACATTGTCGGCCCGACGCCGAGGGACCATGCCGACCTCGGTCCGGAGACGGGCAGTGAATTCGTGGCCCGCCACGCTCCGGGCGCACGTGTGGTCAAGGCGTTCAACACGCTGTACGCCCAGTACATCGTGCCAGACCCGCGGCATGCGGAAGGCCGTCAGCTGCTCTTCTACGCCGGGGACGACGCGGACGCGAAAGCGGATTTCCGTGCGGTTGCCGACGAGATCGGCTTCGCGCCGGTGGATGCCGGGTCGCTGCGCGAAGGCGGCCGGTTGATGCAGGTCGGAGGCGGCCCGCTCTCGGCCCTGCACGCTCTCAAACAGGACTGAACGGAGAAGATCATGACTCGGTATGAAAGGGGCATCCCATGAAAGCCCTCGCTTATGAGAAGGCCCACTCGCTCGACGCGTTCGCCATCGAGCTCATCGACGCCGCGGAACCACGGCCGCGCGACACGGATCTGCTCGTCGGGATCCGCGCCGTGGGAATCAATCCGGGTGAAGCGCTGATCCGGCAGCTGCGCAGCGCTGAACCGGGCGGACGCGTCATCTTGGGGTGGGAGTTCGCCGGGGTGGTGGAGGCCGTGGGACCGGAAGCCACCGGCTTCGCGGTCGGCGACCGCGTCATGGGCACCGGAGACATGACACGGGACGGAGCCTGGGCGGAGCGGCTCACGGTCGACCATCGTGTGGTGGCGAGGATTCCGGACCAGCTGTCCTTCTCCGACGCCGCGTCCTTGCCCATCGGCGGCCTCACGGCCTGGGAGGCACTGTTCCGCGATCATGACAGCTTGGCGGCGGGAATCGACCGGGTGCTGATCGTCGGCGGCGCCGGCGGTGTGGGGACGCTGGCGACACAGCTGCTGAAGAGCAGGACCTCGGCCCTGGTGGTGAGCACGGCCTCGCGCCCGGAATCACGCGAGTGGTGCACGAGGACGGGAGCGGATGTGGTCGTCGACCACACCGGAAACGTGCCCGGTCAACTGCGTGACGCCGGTGTCGACCGGATCGACCTGGTGTTGTCCACTTCGGGGACCATCGGCAATGTCGGCTGGATCGCCGAGGTCCTGCGGCCATTCGGCCACCTTGCCGTCGTCGATCTGAACGGTCCCCTCGATCTTGGACCGCTCATCGGCAAATCCGTATCGCTGCACACCGAAACCGTCTTCAGCAAGATCATGGCCGGTGGCGACATCGCCAGCCAGGGCAGAATCCTCGCCGAACTGGCGGCGGATACCATCGCGGGCTGGCTGCGCCCCATCGCCACGACGGTGCTCAGCGGCCTGAGTGTGGACACGATGAGAGCAGCCCATGAACTGGCCGAGAGCAGGCGGACGATCGGGAAGATCGTGATCAACATCTGAGCCCGTCCGTCTTCTGGCGGCCCCTTGCGAAAACAAGCGGATGTGTCCGGTCCGCCGGGCGCTATGCCGAGGTGGGCGGGTGCGGGGAGCGGAGCACGAGCAGGGTGATCTCGCTGGGGGCGAAGACGCGGAAGGGCGGGCCCCAGAAGCCGGTGCCGCGGCTGGTGTAGAGGAGGGTGCGGGGGCCGTGGTGGCTGAGGCCGGCGAGGGCGGGCTGGTCGATGCGGACGAGGTGGTGGAAGGGCCAGATCTGGCCGCCGTGGGTGTGGCCGGAGAGTTGGAGGTCGACGCCGGCGGCTGCTGCCCGGTCGATGAACTTGGGCTGGTGTGCCAGGAGCAGGACGGGGAGGTCGGGGTCGGCGCCGTTCAGGGCTCCGGCGAGGTGGGCGCGGTGGCCTGCCAGGCCGGAGGACTCGGCGGTGACGTCATCCACGCCGGCGACCACGAGGGTGTCGCCTCCGCGTTCGAGCAGCAGATGGCGGTTGCGCAGTGGCTCCCAGCCCAGCTCGTCCATCAGGTCGACCCAGCCCTGGGCCTCGCTGTAGTACTCGTGGTTGCCGGTGACGTAGACCCGGGCCCGGGTGGCCCGCACGGTACCGAGTGGGGCGGCCTGGGCGCGGCGGCGTTCGGCGGTGCCGTCCGCGATGTCGCCGGTGTGGCAGACCAGGTCGGCTTCCAGAGTGTTCACCGTCTCGCATACCCGCGCCGACCAGCGAGCGCGATCGAGCGGGCCGTAGTGGGTGTCGGTGATGAGGGCGACGCGGATGCCGTCCAACCCGGCACCCAGCCGTGGGAGTTGCACGTCGAGTCGGCGCACGCGTGGCACTCGGCGCGCCTCGGCGTACCCCCAGCCGAGCAGTACGGCGGTTATGCCGAGGATGGCCCAGGTGACGATACGGGCCCGGTCCTGGCTGTCGCCGACGCCGGCCACGGTCAGGGCGAGCCGCAAGAGAACACCGAGCAGAACGGACCAGGTGAACAGGATCCAGCTGGTGCCCAGCAGGGTGTCGCCGATGATCGCCGCCCGATCCTGCTGGCGCCGGCCGTGGCCGCGCATCATCATGAGCGGCATACCGATGAGAGCGAGCGCGAACAGGGCGGTGCCGACCAGCGCGACGGGCAGCGGCCAGTGCTGGCCGGTGTACAGGAGCACCCAGCAGGGCACGGCCCACAGCAGGACGGGGGCGATCAGGGGGATGAAGCGCATCAGGCGGCGCAGTCGGCTCTGCCGCGGCGCTTGCGCTTCACTCTCGGCGGGCCGGGTGTTGCTGGTGTCGGTCACGCTTCCCCTCCCTGATCAGGCTGCCGTCTCGCGCACTGTATCTGGTTGCCTTGGGCAAGATGCTCCTCTACGGCGCACCGCTGCGGCACTACGCGGCACCCGCCGAGGGCCGGACCACCCAGGCGGTCCGCCGGATGAGCATGCTCTTCGAGCGTGAGCTGTTCGACGGGTACACGCGGAGCAGTTCGCCGCGGCCGCCATGCCCGAGCTGTCGGCCGCCTTCCAGGAGTTCGGCCGCGCGCGCCCTGGCCGCCGGAGGGAGGGGTGCCCCTGCGCGCCGACGGTGTGGGGACCGGACCGTACGGGCGACTGGCCGCCGACGGGCTGCGTTACGGCCCCGCCCTCCGGGGCATACGCGCCGCCTGGAGACACGGGGAGGAGCTGTACGCCGACGTGGCGCTGCCCGAAGCTGTCCGGGCCTCGGGCCCGGAGGCGGACGGCCCGGAGTTCGTCCTGCATCCCGCGTTGTTCGACGCGGCGCTGCACGCCCTGGCCCTGGACGGCCTCGTCAAAGACGGTTCCGCGGCATTCGGTCCGGCGGCCGCCGGGCTGCCCCTGCCGTTCGCCTTCGGCGGAGTGCGCGTGCACACCACCGGCGTACAGCGTTTGCGGGTCCGGGTGGGCCTCGGGCCCGACGGGCAGGCCGCAGTGGAGCTGACCGATGAGACGGGCTCACCGGTGGCGACGGTCCGTTCGCTGACGCTCCGGCCCCTGCCGCGTACCGACCCGGCGACGGCGGACCCGGTCACCGGCGCTCTCCACCGGACGGACTGGGTGCCGCTGACCGAGTCCGTCCGGTGGAGAGCACCCGTGGCGATGGCGCGCTGGGGGGTTCTGGGCACGGCGGGCACACGGCTGGTGGACACCCTCGCGCCTCCGGGTTCCGGCGTCCCGGTGTACCGCGGCCCGGCGGCGTGCGACGCGTCGGCGGCCGTTGTCGTGGCACCGTGCCCACCGCCCGACACGACCGGCGGCGCGCGGGACCAGGCCGCCGGGTTGCTGCGGCCGGTTTCCGCGGTGCGGCACCCGGGGTTCGAGCCCGGAGAGGCTCTGCCCGCCACACTGGATGCGCTCGTCACCGCTCAGGCCATCGCCGTCCGGGCGGCCGCGGCCGAAGGCCCCCTGGTCCTGCTGGGGCGGTCGGCCGGTGGCTGGGTGGCCCATGCCGTGGCCGAGCGTCTGGAGTCCGAGGGCGCCGCCCCGGCGGCCGTCGTCCTGGTGGACACCTATCCCCCCCGGTCACGGCGACCGGGGTCAGGCGCTCTCCGCGATGACGTCGGACATGCTGCGAAGGGCGGCGGAATTCGCCTCCGCCGGCCTTGACCGGCTCACCGCCATGGCCGGGTACTTCGAGCTCTTCAGCGGCTGGAAACCCGCGCCGCTCGCCTGTCCCACCCTGTACGTACGAGCCCGGGACACACTGCCGGGCGCCGAACCGGCCCCGGACTGGAGCCTGCCGCACGCCGAGGTCACCGTGGACGGGGACCACTTCACCATGCTGGAGGAACACGCCCGTACCACCGCACTCGCCATCCACCGGTGGCTGGGGGCCGGCCCGGTCTGAGGAGGCCCTGGGCGAGGCGCGGGCGCGGGCGCGGACGGGCTCCGTCCCACGCACCCCCGCGCCGCCGTCCTCGCACCCGCTTCCCCTGCCGTGGGCCGGGGAACCGTGGCGGGACGCGCCCCTTTCGGCCCGACCGCCACCACCGATGTCGGACCCCGTGCGCAGGACCTCTTCCTCTTACGAGGGCGCGGCCGGTGCTTCCACAAGCTGCGTGGGGATCCGGCGGTGACTGTCCTCGAGCAGGGCCCGCATCGCCATGCGGAAGACCTCGGCCTGGTGTTCGCCGATGAAGGAGGCGTGTCCGAACACCTCCAGGACGACCATGCCGCGTCGGCAGCCGCCGACACGGCATCGGACAGGTCCCGGTACGCCTTGGCGACGGAAATGGTGAGGAGGGCGTCCCGGTTTGGAAAATAGTGGTAAAGCCTTTGGACCGTCATGCCCAGGCTGCGGGCGACACCCCTCAGGGACAGGGCGTGCGGCCCGTGTTCGGCGATTCGCCGGTCCTGGCCGGTGCTCATGGGGCTACTGGAGCGCCCACCGGCGCGGGGCGGGACACCGGATCGGGGTCCTGCGCCCGGACGCCCGTCAGATCATGTAGTACACACCTTAGTGATTCTTCTAAAGCGTTCGAATTAGGATCGTCGTATCGCTTGCCAGCCCGAGAAACCTGCCTGATCGGCCCGCATGGGCTCTACTGTGCAGTGCTATGTCACCTCCCTCGTTGAGTGCCGGACGGCTGCCCGCCGTCTGGCGGTTTCGGCCCTCGCTGGTATGCGCGGCGAGCCGGAGCGCCGCCGACCCGTGAACCATATAAGCTCACTTATCGCAAACGCCCTGAAAGTCGACTCTGCCGTTGGTGTGGCGGAGGTCCGAGGCTCCTACGGGTTGACTGAAGTTGTGAGCAGTCCCGGAATGTCCTGTTCTAAAGGGGTGCAGTGTCTGCTGGATGCCATGGCGCCGATCTTTTCGACCTTTTACAACGTTGTCAGGACTGGGTGCGGATGGACCGGCTGGGTGAATCCGATGGATATCCGATATCTCCATGCTTGTACTCCGATAGGGGGCTCGTGTGATGCTCGAACGGTGGCAGGACCGGCGACTCCGTGCGATGCCGAAACCTGGAACCGATGTGAGATTCAACGTTCTTGGCCCGCTCCAGGTGGTCAGTGACGGTGCCATGCTGCCGATGGGCGGTCCCAAGAAGCGCGCGGTCCTGGGATACCTGCTGGTGCACGCGAACAACGTGGTCGCCACCAGTCAGATGATCAAGGTGATCTGGCCCCAGGGTGCCCCCTCGACCGCGCGCAAGATGCTCCAGAACACCGTGTCGTGGATCCGCGGCCTGCTCGCCGAGCGCGACCTGGCCCCGTCCTGCGCGCTGTTGACCCACTCACCCGGCTACCTCCTGCGGGTCGACGAGAGCATGGTCGACCTGCTCCGTTTCGAACGGCTGGCCCGGGCCGGCCGCGAGGCGCTGGCCGACGGTCGGCGCGCCGAGGCCACCCGGGCCCTGCGCGAGGCGCTCGACCTGTGGCGGGGTCCGGCGCTGGAGGATCTGACCGACACCGGCATCACCTGGCCCCGGCTGGCCGCCCTCCAGGAGGAGCGGCTGACCACCTTGGAGGACTACCTGGAGGCGGAGATCGCCGCCGGGCGGCACCACGAACACGTGGCGGAACTCGACGAGTTGGTCACCGCGGAGCCGCACCGGGAGCGTGCCTGCCGGCTGTTGATGGTCGCGCTGTACCGCTGCGGCAGGCAGGTCGACGCGCTGCGGGCCTACCAGCGGACCCGCAAGGCGCTGATGGACGACCTCGCCCTGGAACCCACCCGGGAGCTGCGCGAGCTGGAGACCCGCATCCTCGCCCATGACGTGTCCCTGCGCCCGGTCGTCGAACCCGAGCTGCGGCTGACCCTCTCCGGCGCCGCGCACGTCCGTCCGGCACCGACGGTCGAGACCGTCCCGGACGAGGTGCCGGCGGCCCGCCGGGCCGGGGGCGAATCGGTCGCGGCGCCCCCCAGGCCGACCGCCTCGACCGGGGAGCGCAAGCTGGTCTCCATCCTCACCACGTCGTTCGACCTCGGCCACGAGGTGGACCCGGAGGACGTGGACGACCTGCTCGCCGACCTGGCCGCCGCGGTCCGCGCCGAGGCGGAGCTCGCCGGGGGCACCGTCGTGTGCTGTACCGGCTCCGCGGTCCAGGCGGTGTTCGGCGTCCCGCGCACCGATGAACAGGACATGCTGGCCGCGGTCCGTACCGCGCTGGTGGTGCGCGACCGGTTCGCCGCCCGGGAGGACGCCGACCCCCTGCCGGTCACCGTGCGCCTGTCGGTCAACACCGAGGAGATCCTGATCAAGACGCACGGCGCGGCGCCGCAGGTGGTGAGCCCGGCGATCGACACCTGTCTGCGCCGGGTCTGGTCGCTGCCGCCGGACACGGTGTGGATCTGCGAGGCGACCCGGCGCAGCGGGGGCGCCGACCTCATCCACGACCCCGTCCCGTACTCCACGCACACTGGCCCGCCGCTGTGGCACGCGACCGGGCTGCGCGGCGACCCCCCGTACCCCGTCGACATCGCGCGGCCCCCGCTGGTCGACCGGGACCACGATCTGATCATCCTCCAGGAGCACCTCGACCTGGTGGTGCGGCGAGGGCGTGGGCGGATCCTGACCCTGGTCGGCGAGGCGGGCATGGGCAAGAGCCGTCTGGTGCTGGAACTCGCCCGGCTGATTCGGCGCAGCCCCGACCGGGCCAAGGTACTGCGGACCGGCACGGTGCACGGCCTGCGGACCGCCACCGCCGATCCGCTCACCGCCCTGGTCGCCTCCTGGGCCGGGCTGTCCCACGGCTGCACGCCCGAGGAGGCCGAGGCCAAGGTGACCGCCGCGGTGAGCGGACTGCTCGGCGAGGGCTCGGCGGCCCGGTCGCTGACCAGCGGCCTGCTCCCGCTGTTCGCCCCGGGCGGCCGGGTGCGCGGTGGGCCGGACGTCGGCGCGGTGCACGCCGCCGTCGTCGACCTGCTCACCGGGATCGCCGGGGAACTTCCGGTGGTGCTCGTGGTGGAGGATCTGCACGCGGCCGACGAGGACCTGTTGCGGTTCCTCGGCCTGCTCGCCGGGCGGGTCGCCGCCATCCCACTGCTGCTGATCTCCACGGCCCGGCCGCAGCTCGTCAGCCGCCGTGTGTGTTCCCGGGCATCCACCACGATGACGCTGGACCGGCTGACCGACGCCGCGGTCCGGGAGCTGTGGGGGTCGGTGCTGCGGCGCGAGGAAGAGGGTGACGGCGCCGGTCTGACCCCGGAGCTGTTCGACCGGATCGGTGGCAACCCCATGTTCGCCATCGAGTTCGCCCGGCAGCGGCTGCACGAGCCGGACGGTGCCCCGCAGGGCCGGTTACCGGCCCGGATCTACCGGGTGATCGCCGCGACGCTCGACCGCCTCGAGCCCGAGGAGAAGGAGGTCCTGAAGGAGGCCACCCTGGTGTCCGGGCCCATCGTGCCGGACACCGTGGCCGCGCTCGGCTGCCGCACCGTGGAGGTGGTGCGGGGCTGCCTGGACGGCCTGGCCCGGCGGCACCTGCTGGTGCGCGAGCTCGACGGGAGGGGCTACACCTTCGCGCACCCGGTGATCCGGGACGTGGCGCACGCCCAGCTACCGAAGGCCACCCGGTCCGGTGCCGACCGCCGGGCCGGGGCGCTCCGGGCCTGCTGACGGCGGTGTCGCCGGTGCCGGCCGCGCGGTGGCCGCGGGCTGTTCCCCGGGGCCACCCCGGACCACCGGCGGTCGGCACCGTACCCGCGGGCCCACCGACGGGTGGGCCCGGCCGACCGGGCGGCGGCATCTCAGTCGGTGAGCACCTTGACCGGGTCGCAGGATGCCCAGCACTCGGTGATCAGACCGTTTTCCACCTTGAGGATCTCGGTCAGGACCCGGGTGAACGTGGCGCCCTCCGGCCCGAGTTCGCCCGCTCCCGGACCCAGCTTGCCGATCACGCTCCAGTGCGTGGTGATGTACTCGTCCGTGATGATCGGCCCGACCAGGGCGGTGAACTTCGCCTCCTGGAAGACCGCGTTCACCGCGATCACCCACCGGCGGACCGACTGCGCGTCGTTGATCGCGGCGAGGTCCCGGTCGGACTCCAGGCACAGCTTGAACCCGGGCGCGATGATCTCATCGGTCAGGTCCAGTTGGTTGTACCAGAGGTTCGTCCACTTCTCCCACAGGGACAGGTGTGTGGCGGTCATACGGGTCCTCCCGAGAGTGATCGTTGCGGCGTCACGGACAGCAGACCGCGACGCAGGTCGCCCACCAGCTCCGCCGCCGAGACACGGTCGGCGGCGGATCCGAAGACGTAGAAGTCCGGCCGCACCAGCAGTGCGACCGCCGAGGACTCGGCCAAGAACGGCAGATACACCCCGTCGTCGTCGGCCACTTCGCCCTCGCCCACCGGTGCCCCGGCCGGCACCACCCGCACCAGGCGGGTCCCGACGTCGGCCAGGAACTCCCGGTCGGCGTCGTCCAGCAGCGCCGCCGGGTCCTGGTCGGTCAGGAATACGAAGCCGCGCCCGGCCACGTCGTCGAAGCGTCCAGTGCCGGCGGTGCCGGTCACCCGGCCCTGCGGCATGTACGCGCCCGCGCCGGGGCCGGCCCCGGACAGCAGCCCCTCCGTCAGCGGCACCCCGCTGAGCTGCGGCGGCTCCTCGGCCTCCGGGTCGGCCGCCCGGGCCAGCAGCATGGTGTCGCGCGCCGCGGCAGCGGCCGGATCCAGTTCGCACACCATCTTGCCCAGCTCGATCGCGTAGCCGATGAAGTGCCGCAGGTGGCCGGTGCGTTCGACCGCATAGCTGTCCAGCAGCGCCGGGGCGCCGCGGCCTCGCAGCACCAGGTCCAGCTTCCAGGTCAGGTTGGCCGCGTCCCGGATGCCCGCGCACATGCCCTGGCCGGCGAACGGGGGCATCAGATGCGCGGCGTCCCCGGCCAGCAGGATCCGGCCGCGCCGCCACTGGTCCACCCACTGCGCGCTGAAGGTGTACACCGAGTGCCGGTGCATGGTGGCGTTGTCCGGGGTTATGCCGTGCGGCTCCAGCAGCCGCCACGCGGTCTCCGGCCGGTTCAGCTCCTCGATGCTCTCGCCCGGCAGCCGCATGAATTCCCAACGACGGTGCTCCAGGCCGCCGGAGACCACCGTGGTCGGCCGGGCCGGGTCGCAGATCTGGAGGTTGTTCGGCCGGAACTCGCGTGGCTCCTTCAGCACCAGGTCACAGAGCAGCCAGTCGTAGAAGAACCCCAGGCCGGTCACCGTGGACCCGATGGCACGGCGCACCGCGCTGTTCGCGCCGTCGCAGCCCACCACCCAGGAGGCGGTGATACGGCGCCCGCCCGCGGTGACCTCCACATGGTCATCCCGTTCGACGCAGTCGGTCACCTCCAGACCGCGCAGCAGCCGCAGGTTCGGCAGCCGCTCGGCCCTCTCCTGCAACACCCGTTCCAGCGCCGGCTGGTGGAAGACCACCGACCTCGGCCAGCCGGCCGACCCGGGCGGGTCGCCGGCCAGCTCCAGGCGCATCAGCACTTGGCCGTCGGCGGTGTGGAACTCGTAGTCGACCGCCGGGTCCCCGACCTCGTGCAGCCGGTCCCCGATCCCGGCGGCCGCCAGGTATCGCGCGGTCTCCCCGTCGAAGTGCACTGCCCGCGGGAAGGGGTACGGCCGCTCGTAGCGCTCCAGCACGGTCACCCGCCAGCCCTGTTGGGCCAGCAGCGTCGCGGTCAGCTGGCCGACCGGGCCCCAGCCGACCACCAGCACATCGCAGTCGGTGGTCACCGGAACGCCTCGATGTGGTCGGCGGCCCACTCCCGGTACGACCGCGGCGGCCGGCCCAGTACTTCCGCCACCGCGCCGTCGACCCGCACCAGGCTCTCGTCGGTGTTGCGCAGCATGGTCAGCATCGCGTCGGCGACCGCCGGCGGGTAGCGCAGTCGGTCCACCATCGCCGCGCGGGCCACCGCCTCCGGCAGTTCCTCGAACGCCACCGGCTCGCCGAGCAGCTCGGCGAGCACGGCCACCTGCTCGGCGACCGTGATCACCTCGCCGCCGGTCAGCGTGTGCACACGAGACCGGTGCGGGGCCGGGTCCGCCAGCACCCGGGCGGCCACCTCGCCCACGTCCCGGGGGTCCACCGCCGAACTGCGGAAGTCCCCGCCGAAGGCCCGCACCACCCGCTCGGCGCGCACCGACGGCGCCCACGGCAGCGTGTTGGACATGAACGTGCCGCCGCGCAGCACCGTCCAGTCCAGGCCGGAGCCCTGGACCACCGCCTCCGCCGCCAGGTTGACCTGCTTGATGGCGCTGTCCCGCGCGCTGCCGGCCCGGATCGAGGACAGCAGCGCCACATGCCGCACGCCCGCGTCGCGCACCGCGGCCACGATCGGCCCGGCCTGCGGGATCCCGGGCAGCACCAGGAGCAGGAACGCCCGGTCCACCCCGTCCAGCGCGGCGCCCAGCGAGCCGGGGTCCGCCAGGTCACCGGTGACGACGTCCACCGCCTCGGCCCAGCGTCGGGCGCCCTCGGGGTTCCGGGTGAGCACCCGGACCTTCTCTCCACGCTCCAGCAGCCGGTCGACGACCTCGCCGCCCACGGCCCCGGTAGCACCGGTCACCAAGATCACGGAATACAGCCTCCTGTCAGAAGACGGCGTCGATCAGCTCGGACGCCTGCTCTACGGTCAACCTCGGGTCGCACAGCGACAGGTAGCGCTCGGTCAGCGCGTTCTCCTCCTCAGGTCGGCCTACGCACTCGGTCACCCGCTCCGCGGCCACCTCCAGATGCAGCCCGCCGACATGCCGACCGGCCCGCTCCACCACCCGGCGGAACTCCCGGCTCTCCGCGATCAGGTCGGCCAGGTAACGGGTCTTCAGCCCGCCGGCCGCCCGCCGGGTGTTGCCGTGCATCGGATCGCTCAGCCATACGACCGGATGGCCGGCCGACACCACCGCCCGCACCAGCGGCGGCAGCGCCTCCGCGACGGCGTCCCGGCCCATCCGGAAGATCAGCGTCAGCCGCCCCGGGACCCGGTCCGGGTCCAGCGCGGCGCACAGCCGCAGCAAAGTGTCCGGGGTGGTCGACGGGCCGATCTTGCAGCCCACCGGGTTGCGCACCGAGGCCAGCAGAGCCACGTGGGCGTGATCCAACTGCCGGGTGCGCTCGCCGATCCACGGGAAGTGCGTGGAGCCCAGCAGCGACCGGTCGGCCGCCGGGTCGTGCCGCACCAGGCCGGCCTCGTAGTCCAGCACCAGCGCCTCGTGGCTGCTCCACGGCCCCAGCCGCCCGCCGTCCGCCGCCGCCACGCGCCGGGCGCGCAGGTCCCGCAGGATCTCCGTGCTCGCGTGGTACGCCCAGACCATCCGGCGCGGATCCGGCCGCCGGGCGAGCTCCGAGGCCGTCTCCAGGTTGACCATGTGACCGCGGAAGACCGGCAGCGTCACCCCGTCGACCGTCTCGACCGGCGCCGACCGCGGCTTGGCGTACTGCCCGGCGATCCGCCCGATCCGCAGCACCGACTGGCCGGTCCGCGCCGCCACCCGGTCGGCCAGCGCCTCGAGCGCCGACGCCTTCGCGGCGGTGTGCCCGGCGCCGGACTCGTAGAAACTCTCCGCGCAGTCACCGGCCTGCACCAGCCGGGCTTGCCCCCGCGCCACCTTCGCCAGGCCCCAGCCCAGGGTGGCCACCTCGGTGTGCGTCACCAGCGGCGCGGCGCCACACAGCCAGCCGAGCGCGGCGGCGTGCGCGGGGTGCGCGTCCCACTCCGGCTGTTGCTCGGCCGGCAGCGACTCCCACGCCGACGGCAGCGGTGCGCCCATCATGCGGACGTCGCGATGTCGTGGTGGAGCAGCGCGGGCAGGTCCTCGCGATGCTTCACGCCCAGCTTCCGGTACACCTTCGTCAGGTGCTGCTCGACCGTGCTCTCGGTGACGAACAGCTTCTCCGCGATGGCCCGGTTGGTGTAGCCGGCCGAGGCCAGCGTCGCCACCCGCCGCTCGGCCCGGCTGAGGAAGGTCAGCGCGGTGTCCTCCAACGCGCCGGTGCCGTCCACCTCGTGCTCGGCCATGCCCGGGAACAGCTCCCGGCACAGCGGCTCGGCCTGGCAGCTGCGCGCCACGTGCCAGGCCCGGCGGGCCGTCTGCCGGGCCCGCCGCTGCTCACCGGACGTGTGGTGAGCGTGGCTGAGGTCGGCCAGCGCCCGCGCCAATTCGTAACGGTCCCCGGCGCCCTCCAGGATCTCCACCGCGTCCCCCAGCAGATCGGTGCGCTGCCGCTCGCTCCCGCACGCCGCCAGCAGCCGCAGCGCTTGGCCCCGGACCCGGCCGAAGTCGGTTCCCACCCAGGCCAGCTGCTCGTTCAGCAGCCGTCTGGCCTGCTCCCGGTTGCCCTGCCGCAACCAGGTCTCGGCCGCGCCGGTGCGCCACGGCACCAGGCCCGGGGTGTCCAGCGCCCAGGAGCGCATCAGCTCGCCGCAGGCGAAGAAGTCGGCCAGCGCGGCGGCGTGGTTGTCGCACACGAGGTGGTAGTGGCCACGCGCGTACAGGTAGTGCAGCCCGTACCGGCTCTCGAACATCGACGCCGGGACCGGAACCCGCAGATATTCGGCGGCGATCGGCAACTGTCCGGTCCGGGAGGCGGCCAGGATCAGCGAGCTCAGCGGCAGACCGGCGGCCGTGCCCCAGGCCGGCGCGGACACCTCCTCCAGCGCGGCCCGCGCCCGCTCGACGGCCGCCGCCAGGTCCCCGCGCCGGACCGCGATCTCCGCCGACACTGCGGACAGTTCGGCCCGGGACATCGGCACCCGCGCGGTCCACGGGTCCCGGCGCCACGCCTCGCACCAGCGGGCCGCCCGCTCGGTCCGGTCGGCGTACACCTCCGGCATCAGGCACAGCAGCGCGGACTCGCCGGTCCACACCGTGCTCCGCTGCACACTCGCCTTGTGCAGCAACTGCTCGGCCCGTTCGGTGGCCTCCTCGTACCGCCCGTGGATCAGCACATCCGCCAGCACCGCGGAGAACCGCTGCCACGGCGCCGACCGGTCCGCGGGCCCCTCGGCCGTCGGCCGGCCCCGCAGCACCGGCCGGCGTCGCCGCGCCGGCCGCGGGTGGGTGCACATCAGCCACAGCTCGAACGCGCGCAGCCGGGCACCGGTGTCGGCCGGGTCGTCGTCCGGCGCGGCCCGCAGCCGCTCGACGAGCGCGGTGGCCTCCTCGGGACGGCCCTGCCACAGCAGTTGCCGGCACACCTCGATGGTGTCGCCGGGCGTCAGCAGACCGGCCCGGGCGTCCCCGGCCAGCTGGTCCAGGTGCCGGACCGCGGCGCGAGGGTCGGAGCGCCACTCCACCTGAGCCAGCCGGACGCGGATCGCGGCCCGCTCCCGGCCGTCCCCGGCACCGCGCAGCGCCTGCTCCAGGCAGTCCACGGCCACCGCGAACCGCTGCTCCAGCAGATGGCTCTCGGCCGCGTCCAGCAGTACCCGGGTGGCCGGGATCCCATCGGCGCCCTCGCCCGCGATGATGTGCGCGGCGACCGCGGTGGCCGGCTCGCCCCGTTCCTGTAACAGCCGGGCCGCGGCGCGGTGCAGCGCCACGCGCTGCTGCGGTGGCAGGTCGTCGAGCACCCCCGCCCGGCCGTTGGGGTGCGCGAAGTCCCCGTCGCTGAGCAGCCCGCCCGCCTCGAAGGCTCGGACGGTGTCGGCGACCACGTCCACGTTCACCCCGACCAGCCGGCTCAGCAACGCCTCCGAGGTGTGACCGCGCAGCACCGCCAGGCCCCGCACCACGGCCAGCCCGGCCGGGCCGCCGCGCCGCAGACTGGTCAGCAGCGCCTGCCGATAGGAGCGGCCGGCCATGTTCCGGCCGGTCCGCCAGTCGTCCAACAGGGCGTGCAGCAGCAGCGGGTTGCCGCCGCTTGCGCTGAAGAACGCCGGTGCCAGCCGGTGCGTGGCCGACGGCCCGCAGTGCTGTCCGATCAGCTCGGCGGCGCCTCGCTGCGACAGCCGCCCGACCGGGATCAGATCGCTGTGCGGGTACCGCAACAGCTCGGTCCTGGCCGCCGAGAAACCCGGGTGCGGGCCGATGTCGCTGGCCAGCACCACCAGCACCGGGGCCGGCCCGATCCGCCGGGCCAGCGACAGCAGCCACAGCACCGACTCCGGGTCGGCGTGCTGCACATCGTCCACCGTGATCAGCGCCGGTGAACGGTTCACCAGGGCGAGCAGTTCCATGCACAGCCCGTGCAGCACCTGGGCGGTCAGTCGCTCGGCCGCCCCGGTGTCGGGGGTGGACGCGAGCCTGTCGATCAGCTTCGCGGCCCGGTCCCGGAACGCCGCCGGCAGCGTGGGCGCCAGGAACAGCTGGCTCACCACGCCCAGTGGGAGCGCCCGTTCGGCCGGCGAGCAGATCGCATGCAGCCGGAGCAGCGCCCCGTCGGCCCCGGGCCCGGCCCCGGCCCCGGCCCCGGGCCCGGGCCCTCCATCCGCAGGGCGTCCGTGCGCCGACGCTCCGTTCTCTGGCGTGCGGTCCGCTGGTGTGCCGTCGGTGGGCGTGTCCGTGCCGGGTCCGCGCCCGTCGGCGCGACGCGGACACGCTCCGTCGGCGGACCGGGCGAACGAATGCAGCAACTCCGTCTTACCGGTCGACGCCGCTCCCTCGATGAGGGCGATGCTCCCGGTCCCCGACGTGGCCTGACACAGCAGCGCGGTAAGGCGGGACAGTTGCTCGTCCCTCTCCACCAACCTGGTCAAAGGTTCCTCCTGCAATCGCGCATGTCCCCCGTGCTGACCGAGTCCTTACGGCGCCGCCGATGCTAGGCGGGACGTCGCCCCGCATCCCAGTGACGGAATTCCATCGACCATTCCACGGACCGGTCACCACCCGTCCGTCAGCCGACCGGCCGACCACCCGTAGGGCCAGGTCAGAGGGGGCAAGATCGGCGTGCGGCGAAGCCCGTCGGCCGGGCCACCACCGGCCGACGGGCTTCGCCGCACCCGGCTCAGTCCAGCTTCTCCAGCCAGCCCAGCAGCGCCTCCGCGGTGTCCGCCACCTCGTCGGTCAGCACCGTGAAGTGGTCGCCCGCCACCTCGATCAGATCGTGCGGCAGTGGCCACGTCGCCTGCCAGCCGTCCTCACCGGCCATCTCCGGTGTGGGGCGACCGGCCCGCAGGAACAGCGTCGGCGTGGTGACCGCGTACGGTGTCCAGTCGGTGAACATCCGCAGATAGGCACCCATCGCCAGCAGGGCGGCGTCGTCCGGCGCGCCCTCCTCCACCGCGGCCCGCGCGGGCAGCCCGAGCAGCCACTCCTGGGCGCGCGAAGCGCCGTCCAGCGGGTAGGTGTCGATCAGCACCAGCCCTCGTGGCCCGCGGCCCAGCCGCTCCAGCTCGCCGGTGACGGCGTGTGCGACGGTGCCGCCCAGGGACCGGCCCACCAGCACATACGGTTCGTCGCCCACATGGTGGAGCACGGACCGCGCATGCATCCCGACCAGCGTCCCGCGATCCTCCGGCACGGCCTGACCGGTGCCGAAGCCGGGGTAGGGCAGCACCGCGCTGTCCAGGACCCCGTCCAGCCGGCGGCCCAGCGCGTCGTACTCGTGCGGGGTGGCCGCCGGAGTCACCGCCGGTACGCAGACCACCCTCGGCCGCCGCGGACCGGTCGCCAGCGTCACCGGCCGCATGGCGTGCTCCGCGCTGTCCCGGTCCGAGAAGGTCGGCACCGACCAGGACGCACCGACCAGCATCTGTGTCGCCGCCTCGATCCGACCATCCCGGTACAGCCGCTCGTACAGCGTGGCCACCGTGTACGTCGACGGCTCCGGTGAACGCCCAGCCGCCAGCTGTGCCCCTACGTGGTCGGCGAGCGCGGTGGCCGTCGGGTGATCGAACACCACGGTCGCGGACAGCCGCAGCCCGGTGGCCGACATCAGTCGGTTCCGCAGCTCGACCGCGGTCAACGAGTCGAAGCCCAACTCCCGGAAGTCCCGTTCGGGATCGACCGCGTCGGCGTCGCCGTGCCCCAGCGCCTCGGCGACCTGCTCGCGGACCAGCTCCAGCGCCGAACCGGGGTCGACCGCGGGCGGCGCCGCGCTCGCGGCGTGCCGGGCGGTCGGCCGGGGCCGTCGGACCAGGCCCCGCAGCGCCTCCGGCACCGGCTCCAGCCGGTTCAGTGTTCCGACGTCCAGCTTCACCGGCGCCAGTACGGCCGCACCCGACCCGACCGCCGCGTCGAAGAGCGCCAGCCCTTCGGCGTTCGACAGTGGCCGGAGCCCGTTGCGCGTCATCCGGTCGTGGTCGGCCTGGGTGAGGTGGCGGGTCATGCCGGTGGTGCGTTCCCAGGATCCCCAGGCGAGTGAGGTGCCGGGCAGGCCCAGACCGTGGCGGTGGGTGGCGAGGGCGTCGAGGAAGGTGTTGGCGGCGGCGTAGTTGGCTTGTCCGGGTGAGCCGAGGATGCCGGCGATGGAGGAGAAGAGGGCGAAGAGAGCGAGGGGGTGGTCTTGGGTGAGTTCGTGGAGCCACCAGGCGGTGTTGGCCTTGGGGGTGAGGGTGGTGGTGAGTGCGTCGGGGGTGAGGTGGTCGATGGTGGCGTCGGCCAGCGCTCCGGCCGTGTGCACGACGCCGGTCAGCGGTCCGATGTCGTCGATGAGTGTGGCGAGTGCGGTGCGGTCGGTGAGGTCGCAGGAGCGGACGCGGACGCGGGCGCCGTGTTGTTGGAGTTCGTTGGTGAGTTCGGTGGCGCCGTCCGCGTCGGGTCCTTGGCGGCTGGCCAGGACCAGGTCGCGGGCGCCGTGTTCGGTCACGAGGTGGCGGGCGATGAGGGAGCCCAGGCCACCGGTGCCGCCGGTGATGAGCACAGGGCCCGTGGAGAGGTCGGGCCGTTTGTCGGTGGAGGCACTGGTGTCCACCGATAGGCGTGTCAGTCGGGGGAGGGTGATGGCGCCGTCGCGGATGCGGGCTTGGGGTTCGCCGGAGGCGACCAGTGCGGGCAGTGCTTTGCGGGAGGTGGGGTGGTTGTCGGTGTCGACCAGCACGATGCGGTTGGGGTGTTCGGTTTGGGCGGTGCGGATGAGTCCCCAGACTGCTGCGCCGGCGAGGTCGTCGTAGGTGGCCTCGACCACGAGGGGGGTGGTGGTGTCCTGGGCCAGGTGTTGTTGGACGTGGGTCAGGGTTTCGGTGGTGATGTGGTGGGTGTCGGCCAGGATGTCGTTGCCTGTCGTGGGGACTGTGTATTGCTCGAAGTCCACTGGGGTGGTGGGGGTGGTGGGGGTGTGTGGGGACCAGTCGAGTGTGTAGAGGTGGTTTGTTTCGGGTTGGGTGGTGTGGAGTTGGTCGGGGTGGAGTGGTCGGGTGGTGAGGGAGTTGATGGTGATGACGGGTTGGCCGGTGGTGTCGGTGGCCAGGAGGCGGGTGGCGCCGGTGTCGTCAGTGTCCAGTTGGACTCGCAGGTGGGTGGCGCCGGTGGCGTGGACGGTCACCCCCGCCCAGGAGAACGGCAGTTGGATGCCGGATTCCTCGTCCCACACGGCGGTCACCGCGGCGGGGTGCAGGGCCGCGTCGAGCAGCGCCGGGTGCAGGATGTGGCCTGTGGCGAGCCCGGCGGCCTCCGGGAGTTCCACCTCGGCGAAGAGGGTGCTGTCGCGTTGGTAGAGGGTGTGGAGTCCCTGGAAGGCGGGGCCGTAGTGGAGTCCGGTGTCGGCGAGCTGCTGGTAGGCGTTGGTGAGGTCGATTTGGTGGGCGTCGGCGGGTGGCCAGGTGCCGAGGTCTGCCGCGGGGTGGGTCTGGTCGCTGAGGGTGCCGGTGGCGTGGCGGGTCCAGGTGCCGGTGGTGTCGCGGCTGTGGAGGGAGATGGGGCGGTGGCCGGTGTCGGTCTCGGCGCCCACGGTGACTTGGACCTGGGTGGGGTGGGTGAGTGCGAGGGGGGTGTGGATGACCAGTTCGTCCACGGTGGTGTGGTCGGTGTGCTCGGCGGCGTAGAGGGCGAGGTCTATCAGTGCGGTGCCGGGGACGATCACGGTGCCGTTTACCGTGTGGTCGGTGAGCCAGGGGTGGGTGCTGGTGGAGAGTCGGCCGGAGAGTACGAGTTCGCCGGTGTCGGCCACTGTGGTCACCGCGCCCAGCAGCGGATGGTCGGTCGAGTCGAGGCCGACCCCCTCCACTTCGGTGCCGCCGCCCGCGGTGTCGTTCAGCCAGAAGTCCCGCCGCTGGAAGGGGTATGTCGGCAGGGAGGTACGCCTCCCGGCCGGAGTGAGGGCCCGCCAGTCCACCGAGTGGCCCACGCTGAACACCCTGCCCAACGCGTCGATCGTGCTGCGGACCTCGTTGTGGTTGCGGCGGGTGGTGGGGATGAGGTGGGTGGTGGTGGGGAGGGTGGTGCGGGCGAGGGCGGTGAGGGTGGTGTCGGGGCCGATTTCGAGGTAGGTGGTGATGCCGTGGTGGTGGAGGTGGTGGAGGGTGTCGGTGTAGCGGACGGGTGCGGTGATGTGGTGGGTCCAGTGGGTGGTGTCGGGGTGGGCCGGTGCTGCGGTGAGCATGCTGATGAGGGGTGTGTGTGGGGGGTGGTGGGTGAGGGCGTTGAGGGTGGTGGTGAAGGGGGCGAGGATGGGTTGCATGAGGGGGGAGTGGAAGGCGTGGCTGACGTTGAGCCAGTTGGTTTTGACGTGGAGTTGGGTGGCGATGTGGTGGAGGGTGG
>NZ_JBEZNG010000057.1:0-25576 GCF_040653035.1 Streptomyces malaysiensis subsp. malaysiensis | reverse complement strand
CACCAGATACGACAAGACCGCCGTCTCCTACGAAGCGGCGGTCACGCTCGCGGCATTCCTGCTCTGGGCAAGATCCGTTTGAAGACGGACCCTAGCACCTTCATCGACGCGAGGCAGTGGCAAACGCTGCAGAAGAGACTGCGCTCCAACTCCGCGTGTTCTCCCCTCCACGCTCAGCGATGGCTCTTTCACACCCTCACAGGCACTCCACCGCACCTGGCCAATCCTGCGATCGCCACTGCCACCGGTCCTCAGCGAGCCCAGTACCAACGGTTCTGCTGGCGGATCCTGCCCGCCGAACACCAGCTCCTTCAGCAAACCGCCCAGCAGTTGCTCGTCAAGGAAGGTATTGACGAACCTCTGACGTGGACGCCCGAGCTTCCCGGCAGCAGCTTTGACGGACTCGCCCTGCCCGGCCCAGATCCGGACAGCGTCATGCCCGAACAGCTGCACCAACTCGTACCCCGAGGCGACTTCTCTATCGCCCAGCTCGCCAAGCGCCTCGGCACTACCACTGCCCACGCCCGCTACCTCCTGGCCCAGCATCCGGTCGACTGGAGCCCACCGCGCTACTGTCAGACCCAGGCGACGACCGAGCGCGTCATCCAGTGGAAGACCTGGTACGAGGAGGCTGGTCTGTCGATGGACGTCATCGCCGACCGAGCGCAGGTCAGCCGGGCAGCCGTTCGCATCGCTCTGTCCAAGCACGGCGTCGCGATCCGACGAAGCGGCGGACGCCCCGCCTACGATCATCGCTTGCCCGAGATCCTGCACCGCCGGCAAGAGCTCCGTCAGAGCTTCTCATGGATCTCTGCAGACACCGGCCTCTCAGCCACCACGATCAGGATCATGCTGGACCGGCACAAAACGCAGCCCGCCGAGGAGGCTGACACGGCCGTGAGACGAGCTGGGCGGCCAGGACTCCTGGTTCTACCTGGTCGGGTAATCCGATAGACCGACCACAGCCCGGTGGTGGTGCCCGGCCCGGGTGAGGTGGTGGGAGCCGTGCCGGAGCGGATCGGGAACGTCACGCGGGAGCGTTACGAGCAGATCGTCGCCGAGGCCCGGGAGCTGGTCGCGCAGATCGCGCGGGCCCAGTTCGCGCTGGGAGACAAGGCCCTGGAGATCGAGCCGATGCGGCCGGTGGGCGGGTGGATGCCGAACGACACTAGCACACACAGCTGGACGAAAGGACATCGGTAACCAACAAGGCCGTTCTGCTCGGATTTGCAAGCAGAAGGGGTTCGGTCCCCAACGGTTCCAGCTGGCTCAGCCGCGTTCCCACGGCCCGTAGAACGCATTGCTAGCCCGCGCGGTGAGCGCCCAGTACCGGTCTCCATAGGACCAGTGCCACCATTCGGTCGGATAGTTGACCATGCCCACTGTCTTCAGGGCTTCACCCATCAGTGCCCGGTTTCGTCGAGCCTGCTCGGGGAGTCCAGGCGCGTCGGTATAGCAGGCTCCGTCGCTCTCTTCCGGTGTGGCCGCCTCTGGGCAACCCATGTCGACCTCGGCCCCGTCCTCGGTACACACCGTGAGATCGATGGCCGCGCCAGCCACATGACCTGCCGTCTCCAGCGGCGCGACCCAGCGTGTGGCTGCCGTTGTGAGCTCAGCCTCCGTCGCGCCTGGATGCAGCCGCCGCAGCGAAGAGAGGTAGCCGTCGAAGATGCTTTGCTGCAGGACCGGCGGGCGATGCCCCTCCATAAGGAGCCACTGCCAGCCGTCAGGCAGCAGCTCCTGCGCTCGTACGAGTCGTTCCGCCACACTGGATCGCAAACGCGCCCAACTGCCCACTGCATCAGAGCGCCGTTCGTCAACACGCAGCGCTCCCCGGCAGTCCACCAAGGGCTCACCGCACTCTCTTACCGGAATGGCAGCAACTCTTGGATCCGACATCAACACGATCTCTGCCATACGCGATTTATCCGTTCAATTCAGTCAGGTTGGTCACGAAGCGCCGGGAACAAGGAATACTTCCTCCCTCGCTTGGCATGCGAGGTTGAGCGCGCTTCGCAGTACAGGAGGCATCACATGGGCAGCGAGAGGAGGCGCGCTTGTCCGCCCGGAAATTCCGCACCCTCGACCAGCGATGTCCACATAGCCCGGAGTGGCATGGTGGCCGGCCCATCGGGTTGCTCGACTTGGAGGTCGTCGCCCAGAACCCGCCATCCCAACCGCTCATACAGCGGAATCAGATCAGGCCAACAAAACAACAGTCCGAATTGGATGCCAAGGCTGCGGGCATGCTCCATAGCCGCCGTCACCACCAGGCGTGCCAACCCCTGCCCTCTCAAATCAGGAGCCACGACCACCCCGCCCAGGCCAGCAACCTGCAGACGGGCAGCACCAACTGAGAGCGGCACTCGAACCAATCCGGCGTGCGCCACCAGACGGCCCTGCCGTCTGACACCGAAATGCACCTCTTTGTCGAGCCATGTCAGGCCGGTCTCAGCCACCCCGCTGGGATCAACCGCACCGCCGCTGACCTCATCACGCTCCGTCTTGGTGTACCGCGCGAGCCGTATAGCCGAAGGCGACATGGAGACCATCCTTGCAGGGCGTCCATGTCTCTCGCAGCCACCACTGGTGTTGCTGTGCCCGAAGCGGAACTCCTTGCCATGCTTCGGCGGACGTCCACCCTGGGGCGGTGAGATCCACGGCACCGGGACCGGCTTGCGCATCACACGGTCCGTGCGCATCCGCCCGAGGACCTCCACCGGCAGCCCTTCCAGCAGCTAGGCCATGCGCGGAGCGTCGTAGCCGGCGTCAAAGACAATCAGGATGTCGCGGTCGCCCGCCTTCCAGCGGCCCATGGCGATGAGGTCCTCGACCACACGGCGGACCTGGGCGCCGGTGACCTCGGCGACATCGTCGGCGGGGCCCAGACGCACAGCGTCCAGGAGCTGGCACCAGGACGTGCGGCCCGTCTCCAACACGGCGACGAACGAGTACGGCCAGCCGGGCACGAACTGGTCCGAGGACCGGCCGCTGCGGCCATAGACGTGGCAGAACAGACGGTCCGCGCTGGTCGGCGCGTCCGGGCGGAGCCAGTGGCTGATGTCCACCGCCAGCACCAGGCGCCCGTCAGCGGTCTGGGGCCGCGGCAGCCCGGCCAGCACCTGCCGCAGCCGCGGCGCATCGACGTTTCCGCAGTTCAACGCGTCGTACATCGCGCCATGCCCGCGCCGGTGCTCGGCCACCAGCGTCAAGTCCACCGGCGCCGTCACCGGCCCGTCTGCACATAGCAACGCGTCGACCAGCTCGAACAGCTCGTCCCCGCGAGCGGTCAGGCAGCCGAACGGAGCTCCAGTCATATGCTGGCCCGCTGATCCCCAGCGCCGGTTGCGGCGCTACGCGGTCTCTGCTTCCAAGTCGGCCGGGAGCAGCTGCTCAGTGAGCAGGCGGCGGACGCGCTGGTGGCGGTCGGGCGCATCCAGCCAGGAGCGCAGGATCCGCCAGCCGTGGTAGTAACCCAGTACGTACACACCCATGCCCGGTGCCCGCACGGAGTTGAGGGCCGCGGCGACCTCGGCCTCGTCGTACAGTGCCCAGCGGGTCAGGTAGGCGGCCAGTTCGGAGTCGGGGCGGCCAGCGGCGGCCAGCAGGGCCGCGTTGCCCCAGACGCCCCACAGTACGTTCTTGACATCGTGGACGGTGGCGAAGTCGCTGCCGTCCGGCTGGATGTCCTCGCCGGTCAGCACGTTGTCGGTCAGCCACGCCTGGGCCTGATCGTCGGGGAAGAGGATGCTCTCGGCGTGCAGGCCCAAGCCCTCGCCGAGCGCGAAGGAGGGCGACAGCATGAACCGCACCTGCTGGTCCAGGCGGCCCTGTCGGTTGACCAGGTGGCTTTCCTTGAGCATCGCCTCGGCGATGTGCCCGGGGTGGCCCTCGTGGGCGACCAGATACAGCAGATCGGCCAGGTTGAACGGGATGTCGGTGTTGATGTGGATGGTCGACTTCAGCCCGCCTTCATAGGCCCCCGCGCCCCAAAAGTGCGTGCCGGCCACGAGCTTGCAGTCGACGGTCTCGTCCGGCGGCAGGGGGATGATGGTGGCGCTGGTACGGGCGCGTGTCTCGGCCACGGCCTTGGCCACTATCGTCGGCAGCCGCTGCTCGACCCGCTCCAAAGGCAGGGTATGCGCGGCCTGCCAGGCGTGCAGCCGGTCGGCCAACGACCCGCCGCCCGCGGGCAAAGCGGCGTCTAGCCGTGCGTGCGCTTGTTCGAACAGCGGCTCCGGAACCCAGTCGACCTCCACGCCCAGGCACTCGCGGGCGTAGTCGGGCAGCGGCAGCTCCTCGCCGTTCTGCTGCCGGGCCACCGCACGCATCGCCCGAACTTGCGTGGCCAGATAGCGCGACCGCGACGACTCGAAGGGGAGTTCCTCCAGCAGCTGGTCGGCATCTTCCACCAGCTGCCCGGCGGGCAGCGGTGCTTCGGTCTCCGCCTGCCTGCTCCACTCCTGCGGCCCCTGGTAGACGAGGACGGTCCCCCCTGCGCCTGTGGTGACCTGCCGGTTGAGGCGCAAGGCCAGCAGCGCGTAGTCGCGCACCCACTCCTGTTCGATCGCGGTCATCGTCGCCTCCACAGCTATTGCGGCTCGGTTGGTCGTCGGCAATTAAGCTAGCCGTACGTTTTTTCGTACAGTGCACGAAGGGAAGCGCCGGATGCCGCAACCGCCCCGAGCCGTCTGGCTGCGTGATCAAGGTCCGCCCCGCAAGCCACGGCTGTCCCGGGAGCGAATCGTCACCGCAGCCGTGGAATTGTTGGACGCCGAGGGCGCGGAGGGATTCTCCATGCGCCGACTGGCAGCCCGCCTGAATGCCGGCACCATGTCGCTGTACGCGTACGTCGAGACCAAAGAGGACGTCCTCGACCTCGCTCTGGACGCGGTCATGGCCGAGATCGAACTGGACACGCCGGACGACAGATCGGAAACCGCGGAGGATGCTGCCGAGGATTCCCCCTGGCGGGCCTTCCTCGTCCGACAGCTCTCCCAGAGCCGCGAGGTCATGCGGCGCCACCCGTGGATCCCTGCCCTGACCAGCGCACGCCCGCTACTCGGCCCCAACGCCCTCGCCCGCTCCGAGCTCTTCTATACCGCCCTGAACCGGGCCGGGCTCGACGGGCCGCAGCTAGCGGCTGCCGTGGGAACCCTGAGCTACTACGTCAACGGGTTCGTGGCCTCCGAGAACGTCTGGCGGACCTGGATGAACGATCCAGAAGGAGAACTCGAACTGCGCCGCGAGGCCCAGGCGCACATCGATCAGCAGGTCGGCCGCTACCCGACGCTGTCCTCGCAGGCGCAGCTCGAATTTTCCGACTTCGACGCGGCGTTCACCCACGGCCTGAAGATCATCCTGGACGGGATCGAAACCCAGCTGAACGTCGCGCGGCCCCCGCGAACGATCTCAGAAGGACCGTGACGAAGTCCTCTGAACCTTGAACGCCAACCCGAGGAAAGGACACGCTCCTGAGACAACCGCTAAGCGACACAGCCTGAGACAAGGAGAAAGCCCAAGGTCACAGCGCCGTCGCCTGACAGCAAAGCTGAGAACCTACACCAGCGTAGACACGTCTGCGGCACGTGCCCTGTTCAGACCGCTGCTGACCTGAGCAGGCGCCGGGGCCGGGTCTCGGCTCACGGTGATCGCTCCCCGGAGGGGGCTGCCTCCGCACGGCCGTAACCCCTGATGTGACTGAGCGCCGTAGTTGACGAGTCTGAGCGTCATGGTTGGCGGGCAAGGTAGCGCCGGGATCGCGCAGGTGGGGAGCACGCTGGGGGCTGAGATGGAGGCGATCTACGCTGTTGCGGAAGGGGATAGGCGGCAGGGCGGGGGCATCGGGTGGGGCGGGAGCTGGGGGCGGCCGGCCTCGTGGTCGGGATGCTGATAGGCGTGGTGACTGCGCCGGTGGGAGTGTCCGGGGTGGTGTTCCTGTTCCCGGTGCAGCTCGGCGTCTTCACCGTGCCCAATCCGGCCGTAACGCCCACGAATCTGCTCTACAACGTGGTGGCCGTGCTGATGCTGCCGCTAGGTGGGCACCTGGCTCATCGTCCGGACCCTGCGTCCTGTGCCCCCGAAGGTCCGATGTCCCGGGCCCGCGCCCCGGGCGGTCACCGTCCTGGTGCTGGCGGTCGGGGTTGTGGGCGGTATCTACGGTATCGGCGGTGGCTCGATCCCCGGCCCTGTCCTTGTCGGGCGTGGTGTTCCCGTGTCCCAGGTCGCCCCGGCCGCGTTCGCCTCTACTTTCGCCACCTCGGTGGTGGGCGCCTCCACCTACGCCGTGCTGTCCCTGGCCCGCAGCGGCAGCATCGCCCCCGTTTGGCTCCTCGGCCTGGCCCTGTGGCTTCGGCGGTCTCATCGGCGGCTACGTCGGGGCCCGCCTCCAACCGTGCATGCCCGAGACCTTTCTCCGCCTCCTCCTCGGAGCCCTGGCCGCCGTACTCGACGCTGTGGCTTCGTTCACTTCAAGTAGCAGCGTTTGTCTGCCGGTTTGGGTAGCAGTTTGTGATCTTGAGGCTCATGGATGTTCACGAGAAATGGTTCTGGCTCACTTTCCGTGAAGCGGGCACCGTGGGTGACGGCGCTCTTACTGTTTGGGCCTCACGGTAGTCATTCGTGCCTGCGTTGGCCGTCCGGCAGGGTCGCAGGACCAGTTGCCCAGGAAGCAGCGCGCAGTACTTGCGCGGCGATCTCCAGCACGGTCAGACCATCTGTCGGGATACGGACGGTTCCCGCTGGAGCCTTAGCATCTAGATGCCGCGCCATTCGCAGGCTGCGCTCGATGTGCGCGGCAAGTTGTGTTCCGATTTCCCGCTGCGCCAGCCTTTGCCTCACGGTGGTCTCGCTGGCCGTGAGCAAGACATGGGCGACTCTGACCTCG
The DNA here is from genome assembly GCF_040653035.1 of Streptomyces malaysiensis subsp. malaysiensis. NCBI lineage: Bacteria > Bacillati > Actinomycetota > Actinomycetes > Kitasatosporales > Streptomycetaceae > Streptomyces > Streptomyces malaysiensis. Next base: position 18,690 of record NZ_JBEZNG010000057.1, on the reverse strand, counting down.
TTGCCGCCCATGGCACGGCTGATCATCGGCTCTTCGAGGATGCTCACCGTGTTGGTATAAATCAGTCGACTCTGGCCAAGAGCAGCGTAGTTCGACCAGACCGCGGCGATGTTCCGTTCGGTGATCGATGTGCGGTGAGGGTCGTTGGCAGGGGCGGGATGGATCTGGTCCATGTAGTCCCCCTCAATCAGACAGTGCGCCGTCCCCACCTTCTGCAGGGATGCGGATACTTCCCAGGCAACGGTCGTCTTCCCGACGCCCGCGCCACCACCGATGAGCAATAGTTCGTAAGAAGGCATGGCCGATCAGCTTGGCAGAGCCCGGGTCGGGAGGCACATTGTTTTTCGACGGTGACTCTGACGCAATTGACCTCGTGCGCGGAGGAGCCGAGCTGAGGGTCGGGAGCGAAACACTCAACTCGCGAGGAGAACGCGCTTGCGCAGAAGGTGGAAGCCTGCGCGGCCGAACATCTGGCGTTTGAGCATCTTGATCCGGTTGACATGACCCTCGACCACGCCCGAGTTCCAGGGCAGGGTGAGGCCGGCGATGACTGCGTCGCGGTCTCGGTCGATGCCGGCTGCAAGGGTGTGGAGGCCAGGGAGGTCGTCTCGCCGGACGGCATCGAGCCACTGCGGCAGCCGTTCCCCCTGGCGCTCGGTGAGCATCTGTCCGAAGGCGCGGACGTGGCCTGTGAGGGCGTCCAGCTCAGGGCAGTGGACCAGAACGGCTTTGAGCCGAAGGTGCTCCGTCTCGGTGAGGGTCTCCGGCCGGCGGAGGATCCATCCGGCGACGACGCGGGGTGACGGTGGCCGAGCGGTGGCGGGGCCCGGCGAGAGCCGCTTCTCCCGGAAGTAGGCGCGAACCCGCTGGTAGCTGCCCTGATAGCCGAGCGGCACGATCTCCTCCCACGCAGTCCAGACGTTCGTGCAGCCTTGGTTCCAGCGGTCATCCAGGTAGGGCTTGAAGGCGTCGAGTTTGGATGCCCGGCCCTGCCACTGCCCGTGGAACAGGTCCTCCGGGGTGGCCGCGTCAGCGAGCAGTTTGACGGTGTGGGAGGTCATGCGGAGTTGGCGGCCGATCGCCCGACGGCTGAGCCCGGCTGCCAGTAATTCGTGGACGGTCGCGTGCTTGGCGCGGGTGCGGTCAGCGAAGCGGTGTCCCCTTGGCCAGGGCGAGCCGGAGGGGTCTTCGAACTTCTCCGGCTCGGGGGCAGGCTGGGTTGGATCTGGCGCCAGGACTTGCAGGCATCCGCGGTGGTCTGCGACGCACCGTTCTGCAGCCTCGCTCAGGTTGTGCCAAAGATGCCACCTGTCCGCCACCTGCACCGCCTGTGGTGCCCCGTCCGTGGCGCCTTCGGCGAAGAACGGTGCCCGATCGCGGCATACCACCTCCACCCCGGGCCGTTTCGCGAGCCAAGCGGCCAGGCTGGACGCCTCCCGGTCGGGCAGCAGATCCACTGGACGCCGGCTTTCGACGTCGACCAGGACAGTCCCGTAGTGACGCCCTTTGCGGGTCGCGTACTCATCGACGCCGACCACCCGCGGGGCCGGAACTTCCGGATCGGGCAAGGCTTCTACCAGCCTCAGCACCGTACTGCGGCTCACGGACACGCCGAAGACTCTCGCCATGCGCGCACCGGCCCGACCGGCGAGCGCGAGGCCGACCGCGGCCAGCGCCGACCGCAGCCGCTCGGTTCGCCGGCCGTACCGACGGGTCAACCCTGGAAACTGTTCGGCGAAGGTCCGCCGCCCGCACGAGATGACCGGGCAGAGGAACCTGCGGACGCGCAAACAGAGAGCGACCCGTCTGCCTCCACTGGGCACATCAGCGGGAAAACGCAGGTAGGAGCCGTGAATCCGCCGTGACCAGCTCCCGCATCCGGGACAGATGGCCCCAGCCACCGTACTTCGAGCCTCTATGCGTACTGCCTCGTCGTTCACGGCGACGGACAGCACCACCACGTCGGCGAGCGACGGGAACAGCAACTCCTCCAGCCGGAGCACCACTTCTTCCACGGGCCGAACTGTCAGCCACACCGCACCCGGTACGGGCCAATTCCGGGCAACTTCCCCAGTGCCGACTCGCCCGACAATCGTGACTCAGCGTGTATGTTCCACGGAAAGTGAGCCAGAACCATTTCTCGTGAACATCCGCGGCCCCGCCGACCGCCCAAACCGATGGACAAACGCTGCTGCTTGAAGTGAACGAAGCCATGCGTCCATCAATCTCCCGAGACGGCACAGCTGGGGCAAGCCGCATCTGGTCAGCGGCTGGTCTGCCGTCGGTGATTCCATCGGCGTAGCGTGACGGGTACATCCGTCGAAGACAGTGCGTCGCGGTGGCTGTAGAAGGGGGAACTGTGCAGGCAGGGACTGTGCTGGACGGGCGCTACCGGCTTATGGAGCCGATCGGGACGGGCGGGTTCGGGCAGGTCTGGAAGGCGCACGACCCGAAGGTCGACCGGACGGTCGCGGTCAAGGTCCTCACCGGGGTCGGCGGGCTGGAGGGCAGCCGGCAGGTCGCGCGGTTCGCTCGCGAGGCCGCGGTCGCCGGCGGACTGTCGCACCCCTCTATCGTCACCATCCACGACTTCGGATCCGCTCTGCACGACGGGCAGATGTTCGCCTATCTGGTGATGGAGTTCCTCCCCGGTAAATCCCTCAGCACCGTCCTGGAAGCCGGGCGGCTGGGCATGGGGAAGACCCTGACGACCGCGAGCTGTGTCACGGACGCCCTGGACGCGGCTCACCGCGCGGGACTGACCCACCGGGACATCAAGCCCTCCAACATCATGCTCCTGTCCGGCGGCCCGGCCAAGGTCGTGGATTTCGGCATCACCAAAGGCAGCGACGACCGCCACGACATCACCGCCACCGGCATCCTCATCGGAACCCCCGCCTACATGGCTCCCGAGTGCTTCTCCGGAACCTTAGATTCTGTGGAGAGCCCGGTACTCGGAGACGGGTACGCCGGGTGTGCGCCGTGAGGCGCTTCGTTGTATCCCCGACGCAGTCGGGATGAACTCGGAGGGAGGTTCTTGGGTCGCCTGACTTACCTGGACGCGAAAGCGCGAGGGGACAAGAGCATGTCAGGGAAGCGGTGGCCGTCCGGAGGTGTCCGGGGGCGGGGTGCCGCGAGACCCGCGCGATATGGCCAAGGCTGGATTGCTTGAAGCCCAATCTCCAGTGGTGAGAGTGCGCACCCGTCGGAACGACACCTGTAACCGATGCCGCGTCATGCCGGGCCTTGAACCTGTGGGGCCGGGCAACCTCCGTGACGCGGGGCGTCGCCCAGCGAGGGCGGTCAAGGAGATGAGTGGGCGGCCTACGTCGTGCTCGATACGTACAGCGAAGACGTACCACGGGATCGCCTACGGGGCGCGAGCCCTATGGCGACGGAGTGCCCGTAGTAGTCGCAGGAGTCACGACCTGCCGAGAGGTCCGGGAGAGCCGGAACAAGGGCGAAGGGGCACAGGTGATCGAGAAGTTCAGCGAAGGGAGGCATGCGTAATGCAGACCGCCGAAACGGTGCTGGACATCATCCGCAAGCGCGGAGAGAGGGGACTGCCGATCGAGAGGCTGTACCGGCAACTGTTCAACCCACAGCTGCACTTGATGGCCTACGGACGCATTTACGCCAACACGGGTGCGATGACGCCGGGGGTCACCAGGGAAACTGCGGACGGCATGTCACTGGAGAAGATCGGCAGAGTTATCGGCGACTTACGTGCCGAGCGCTACCGGTGGTCTCCGGCCCGGCGGGTCTACATCGAGAAGAAAGGATCAACGAAGAAGCGCCCGTTAGGTCTGCCGCCCTGGTCGGACAAGCTGGTCGCCGAGGTGGTCCGTCTGCTGCTTGAGGCGTACTACGACGTCCAGTTCTCCGACCGGTCCCACGGTTTCCGTCCCCGACGAGGCTGCCACACCGCGCTCAGCGAGGTCGTGGAGGTCTGGAAGGGAACGCACTGGTTCATCGAGGGGGACATCTCCGACTGCTTCGGCAGCCTCGATCACGAAGTGATGCTGTCGATCCTGGCGGAGAAGATCCACGATGGCCGGTTCCTGCGGCTGATCAGCCACATGCTCAAGGCCGGATATCTGGAGGACTGGCGATGGAACGCCACGCTCAGCGGTGCGCCGCAGGGCGGGGTGGCCTCCCCGATCCTCTCGAACATCTACCTTGACCGGCTTGACCAGTTCATCGAACAGTCTCTCCTGCCCGAGTACAACCACGGCCGGCGCCGGCGCCCCAACCGGGAGTACCAGGTCGTCGAGTACGCGATCCAGCGGGCCAAGCGGCACGGTGACCGGGATGCGGTCCGGGAGCTTCGGCTCCGCCGCCGCACCCTGCCGAGCCAGGACCCCAACGATCCGGACTACCGGCGATTACGTTACGTCCGTTACGCCGACGACTGGCTGCTGGGATTCGCCGGTCCCAAGCGCGAGGCCGAGGAGATCAAGTCGAGGATACGGACGTTCCTGCGCGACGAGCTCAAGCTCGAACTGTCCGAGTCCAAGACACTGATCACCCATGCCGCCAGCCAGGCGGCGCACTTCCTCGGCTACCAGATCCGAGTCCAGCACGCCGACACCAAGATCACGCGGCAGCGCCGGGCGGTCAACGGTGCCATCGGACTCTTCGTGCCCCGACAGATGATCAGGCAGAAATGTGCGCTCTACATGAGCAAGGGAAAGCCCGCACAACGAGGCCCGCTGCTTCATGACGAAGACTTCACGATCGTCGCGAAGTACCAGGCCGAGTTCCGGGGGCTGGTCCAGTACTACCTCCTCGCCCAGGACGTGTTCCGCCTGGGCCGTCTCCAGTGGGTCATGGAGACGTCGATGCTGAAGACTCTGGCCGGGAAGCACCGGTCGACGGTCATGAAGATGTCCCGGAAGTACAAGAGCACCATCGAGACACCTGACGGACCACGCCGCTGCATCCAGGTCACCGTCCCCCGCGATGAGGGGAAGAAGCCGCTGGTCGCCCGCTTCGGCGGGATCTCGCTCAAGCGGCAGCGCACGGCAGTACTCACCGACACACGGCCGGTCATGGCCAGCATGAAGCGCAACGAGCTGATCCACAGGCTCCTCGCCGAGTGCTGCGAGATCTGCGAGACACGGACGAACCTTGAGGTCCACCACGTCCGCAAGCTCGCCGATCTCAACCGGCCCGGACGCCGGGAACGGCCCGCATGGGTCCATCTGATGGCAATGCGACGGCGCAAGACCCTCGTGATCTGCCGCCGCTGCCATGAAGACATCCACGCGGGACGTCCCACCGCATCACTTCGGAAATGATCACTGGAGAGCCGGATGCCTGGAAATCGGGCCCGTCCGGTTCGGGAAGGGGCCGTCGGAAAAGGACCCGAGCCACGGGCACCTCGTCGGCGGCCTACTTCACTCGGCGAGCGGCCTGGAGAAACGGACGGCAGGTGACTGCCGCACCGCGCTCCAGGCCGACTCAACCACCCGGACCCGGACGGACTGCCGCACGTGTGCCGGCGCCGCTCCCGGGGCGTGGCCAGCGCCGACCACCTGTACGTGAAGGCCGCGGCCGCCACCCGGCTTCACGGCCGGGGCGAGCAGGCCCGCTTCGACTTCGCCCAGCCCGACGGTGTGCCGGTCGGCTCCGTGGTCGACATCCACTGGCGGCGCGGCGGGCTGCGGGTGCATCTGGACCAGGCGGTGGCCCCGGTGTGGGACGAGGGCAGCGAGCCGGTGCTGGGCGTGTCGGTGCCGGTGGACCGGGACACGCTGATCCGCCGCTGGTACATCCATCGCATCCGCTTGGACAGCGAGGGCACCGCCCGGCGGGTCCGTATCGACACCGAGGCGTTCGCACGGCCCACGGAATGGTTCGGCCTGGACGAGTGCGCGATGACGGAGCGAGGGCTGACATCGGCCGTCGAACGGATCATCCAGGCCCGCAGTGCGCCCCCTCATCCCTGTGTGGCAAGGGCAGCAGATCGCTTCCTCGGCGGCGGGGCCTTCCGAAGGCGGGTGTGCTCCTTGGCCCGCTCGACTCGCGAGCGGTGCGGGCCGGCTGGGCTCTCACAGCGGGAGTTGTAGCCCTGGCCGCAGTCCGGGCACGTCCAGGTCCTGCAGGCCGGGCCGTGGGTCGACGGCTTGGAAGCGGAGGTCGACTTCGGCGACGTGGCCGTGCGGCTGGCCGGCGAGATGGTGACCTGCTACCTGTTCTCCCTCCGCCTGTCATATTCGGGCAAGGCCGTCCACCGCGTGTTCGCCTCCGCCAGCCAGGAGGCATTCTTCGAGGGCCACGTGCACGCGCTGCGGACGCTGGGGGGTGCCCTGCGGGGGCGGGTGCGCTACGACCTCAACCTCAAGGCCGCCGTCGCCCAGGTGCTGGGACTGATCCGGGCGAGGGTGGAGACCGATTTCAACCCGCTCTGACGGGTCCTCAACCCCTCAGGCGTACCCGCGCCTTCCGGCGCGCTTACGGCGTCTCTCTCAGGGACTACCGGCACCAGACGGCTCCTCCGGGCCCGTAAGTGGACTGGCTGCTAAAAACTGGCGACTGTCTGCTAACGACGCCGCTGTGCTCTTTCGCCATTCTGGTGATGCGTTGGCTGGTCCTGCTGCCCCTCCTGGCCAGGCGGGGCAGCCTTTGACGAAGAGGGATGTTCCATTATGCGCAAGATCGCCGTTAGCATTGCCGTGACGGTAATGAGTTCGATTCACCTGCTTGGAACCGCGACCTCGACTCCCGCTCAGCCGGTATCAGGGAAGACGTATGCCGCGAAAAGAGTCTTGTGTAACCAGAATAGGTTCTGCGCCCATTCCAAGCGCGACTATAAGGGACACAGCCTTTCCGCGATGAGTACAAGTGGATGCCTAAACACCGGAGAGTGGACTACGCACTCAGTTGAGAACAACACTCGATACTACGTCAATCTTTACCCGAAGGCCAATTGCAAGGGTGGCTTTAGTACAATGAACTGGGGTACAGAAATTTCCTGGGTCAACCCAGGCTTCCGGAGTTTCAGGCGCGGATGATGATGCCAGCCCAGCAGTACGACCAGATGGTCAAGACGGCCTCGCGCCAGTCCTTGCGTGCGACGCCGTCCATTGGCACCGCGTCCGAGGCGTTGTAGAAGCGGGTCTTGCCGTCGGGCCCCGGCGTACTTCTCTAGCAGCGCGAGCGCGTCCATCAGCAGCGTGATCCGGACGTCCTCGGCGGTGTCGCGGAAGTCCGAGGGGTACATCTTGATCGCCCGCGCCCGCCACGCGGCCACCAGCTTCTCCGAGCAGTCCGCGAACAGCCCCTCGGGAGCCCGAGTCTGCGCACGTCGTACCTCCGTCAACAAGGAGTCCAGGCCGCCCGCGCCCGGGTCACGCTTGGACAGAGCCAGCAGCGCGGCCCCGTCCTCGTTGCCCTCCGCGACCAGCACCAACAGCCGGGCCGCCCCGACCTCACCCAGGCGCTCGACGGCCCGCGCGCAGAACACCCGCTCCCACCGGTTGCGGGCCGCGACCAGCACCCGTGTCTTCACCGTCCGCGAACTATCCAGGCCCGGAACGCACGGACCAATTCCTCCGCCGGGCAGGTGGCGCCGCCTCCGCCGCCGTCCGCGACACACCGAAAGTAGCCGCGTGGCCGACTACGACGCCCTGCGTCAGCGGCTGGACGAGGCCATGCACCAACTGGGGCTGTGGCCCCCGCTCGCCCTGGACGCGGCAGGCCGTCGCCGACACACCACGGCACCTCTTCGCGCTGGACCGGCTGTGGCACTGGGACGACCACACCTACCAGCCACTCGACCGCGGCACCGACCCCGACCGATGGGCCGCCGAAGTGTACGGCAGCCCTACGACGCCGCCGTCACCCAGATCACCGATGGCGCGCCTTCCTCGAGCCTGTCGTGTCCGTCGATCGTGGTGGACATGCTCGACTCCCTCATGCTCGAACCGGGCCGTCCCGTCCTCGAGCTGGGGGCCGGGACGGGCTGGAACGCGGCTCTCCTCACCTGGCGCGCGGGCTCTGGACGAGTGGTCAGCATCGAGGTGGACGACAAACTGGCCCGGCAGGCCAAGGAACGCCTCGACGTGGCCGGCACCGACGGGGCGGTCGTGGCCGCTTTCGGGCCGATAACCGTTGACCTGCTGATACAGGTTTCAGAAACGGGGCCTGACAGGCCCGGTCAGGCCCCGTTGGCCGGCTACCGGCCCCTGCGGCCCCGCCGCCCAGACCGGAACTGAACAGACGGACAAGGTACGGCCGACACCCCGGATAGGTGGAACCGCCTCCGCCAGGGCATTCACCAGATGTGTATCTGTGGATGGTTCACTCCTGCCTTCCCCTCATCAAGGGGCAAAAGGCAAACCCGTTCAGGGACTCGCAAGACGGAGAGGACGCGAGATGCTGATCGAAAGGGTATTCCGCAGCGAGGACTTGCCCCCGGCCGACCGGTTCGACTGCTGGCGTGAACTGGTCGGCCAGACCCATGCTCCACTGGAGCTGCGCAGTGACCACTGGGCGGATTTCCGGGCTTCCCAGCGCCTACTGGACCTCGGTGCCGTATCCGTGTGGCCGACAGCCTTCCAGCCACTGTGCTTTCGACGGACGCCGAAAATGATCCGGCAGTCCGATCCCGAGGGGCTGCACATCTCTTTGCCTCTGAGCGGGGCGCTGCGCGCCGTCCGGGGCGAGGAAGAGGCCGTCTACGGTCCGGACAGCCTGTGCGTCGTCGACACCTCGCGGCCCGTCGACATCCACGGGGGTGACGACGCTAGCCTGCACACAGGAGTTGGGCTGGAGGTTCCCAAAGCACTGCTGCCACTGCCCCGCAACCAGCTCGACCAGGCGGTCCGGCTGCGGCTGTCAGCGCAGGACGGGTTCGGCTCCCTGCTGGCACAACTGCTCACCCAGCTGGCAAGAGGCACGAATGCGTACCAACCGTCCGATGGGCCCCGGCTCGGGACTGTCGTGGTCGACCTGTTGTCCGCACTGATCGCCCATGCCCTGGACTCGGACAACTCGCTCCCACCGGACACCCGCCGGCAGGCGCTCGTCCTACGCATCCGTGCCTTCGTCCAGCAGCACCTGCACGACCCGCAACTGACCCCGCGCAGCATTGCCGCCGCGCACCACATCTCCACCAGCTACCTGCACCGCCTCTTCCAGCACGAAGGGGAGACGATCGCAGCCTGGATACGCCACCAGCGCCTGGACCACGCCCGCCGAGGCCTCGCCGACCCCGCTCTGCGCACCACTCCCATCCACACCATCGCCGCCCGCTGGGGCTTCCCTCGCGCTGCCGACTTCACCCGAGCCTTCCGCGCCGCCTACGGCATGCCGCCCAGCGACTACCGGAACCACGCGAACGCTTCAGTCCGAGTAGACGCATCTCCAAGCCAATCGAGGACCCAGCGCTAACGACGCCCGTCTGATCGCCCGGCATCCTGTAGGCAACTCCGATACGGACTCTCGGCCGCTCTGATCGTGACGCCGAGTCGTACCGTGACGAATTCGATTACAGGAGGAAGAATTGACTGGGTGACGATTGTTAGGCACAGCCACATCCGTATTGGCCTGTTTCGTTTCATGGACCCTCGCATCGAGCCCCGCGCAGGCAGCTAGAGATCTTCAATGGCTGAGGTTACGGCGGTTGGAAGTCGAGGCTGGTCTTGGCGATGAGGCCGTCGGTGAGGCCGGGTCGGTACTGCATCTGTTTGAGCCGGGTCTTCACCAGCGCGGTGAGTTGATCGAGGCTGTGCTTGGTGAGGTTGGCCAGGGACCGTTTCAGGTGCGACCAGACGCCCTCGACCGGGTTGAACTCGGGTGTGTACGGAGGCAGTTGGTAGACGGTCAGCCATAATCGGGCGTCGATCAGCTGCCGCATGCGGATGCGGGAAGATTGCTTGTATGAGTCCTGCCCAGCTTATGATGCCGACAGCCGCTCCGTCATTCAGGGACGTGCGCCTCCGAGCCTTCGAGGAGCGCGATGTGGGTATGCTCATGGACCTGTCGACCGATGCATACGTGCCAAAGACCGGCTCACTACCTGGCAACGCCAGCCGCCAGGAGGCCCTCGCATACATCGAGCGGCAGGTCAGCCATCTCCGCACCGGGGCTGGCTACTCCTTCTGTGTGGCGGACAAGGACACCGACGAGGCGCTCGGGACGGCCGGTCTGTACCTCGCACCCATCGCGGCAGGCCGGTCTACAGCTGGGTACTCCGCCGCGCCTCGCTACCGGGGTCGCAAGGTTGCGGGTCACGCGCTCATCGCGCTGACGCGGTTTGCCTGGTCCATACCGGAGCTATATCGAATCGAGCTCTACATAGAGCCATGGAATGTGGCTTCCGTGCGCACGGCTGAACTCGCAGGATTTGAGCGCGAGGGGCTGCTTCGAAGCCATCAGGAGATCGGCGGCAAGCGCGTGGACATGCTCGTGTATGCCGCGATCAGACCGACGACCTTGACCGAATGACAGAGCTAGAGATCTTCAATGGCTGAGGACACGGCGGTTGGAAGTCGAAGCCGGTCTTGGCAATGAGGCCGTCGGTGAGGCCGGGTCGGTACTGCATCTGTTTGAGCCGGGTCTTCACCAGCGCGGTGAGCTGATCGAGGCTGTGCTTGGTGAGGTTGGCCAGGGACCGTTTCAGATGCGACCAGACGCCCTCGACCGGGTTGAACTCAAGGGTGTACGCAGGCAGTTGGTAGACGGTCAGCCATAATCGGGCGTCGATCAGCTGCCGCATGGTGCGGCTGACGTGCGTGTTCAGATTGTCCCAGACCAGAACGATCGGGCCGCCGAGCTGCTGGTGTGCGGCGTCGAGCAGACGGACGTAGTCGGTCTCCGTGAAGCCCTTGCGCCGGCCCTTGGCGGGGCCACGGTCGAGGTGGGTGCGGTAGATCAGCCGGGGCCGGTGGCCGGACTTGGTGCAGATCAGCGCCGCCATGGAGACACGTTTGGTGCCTGCGGCGGTGACCCGGACGACGGGAGTGTGGCCTCGTCGGCCCCAGGTGCGGCCTTCGGGCGGCCTCAGCCTCTGGCCGGCTTCGTCCTCGAAGCACAGCCAGGCACCCAGGTCCGCCGCCCTCGTTTTATGACGGGCCACTGCTCGTCCCTCCAGGCGGCGATCTTCTCCTCGTCGCGCTCGGTGGCCTTGCGGGAAGGAACCTGCACGCTCCAGCCGATGCGGTGCAGCAGCAGGTCCATCCCGGCCAGGGTGTACTCGACGCCGAACCGGCGCCGCACGACCTCGGCGATCCTCACCAGAGTCCAGCACTGGTCGCTCCAGCCGGCAGCGGCCGGACCGGCATCCAACACCGCCTCCAGAACGCGCAGCTGACTCGCATCGAGCTTGCAGCGGGCACCGCCGGGCCCCTTGGAGGCCAGGGCCTGCCGACCACCCACAGCCAACGCCCGCCGCCACCGGTTCGCCGACATCCGGGTCACCCTGAACCGCCGGGCCACCTCCCGGTCACTGGCCCCCGCCTCGATCAGGTCAGCGGCTGCCAACCGGACCTGCTCACGCCGAATCCGCTCCTCAGCTGTCAGCCCTCCGCCATCGGGATACCTCATCCCTCCGGCATAGCGCGGCCCACGACAACCGTCACGACCCCACGTAACCCACACCCTTAAGGATCTCTAGGGCGTGTATCGAAAATGGATCTTGAGCGTGAGATCATCCCGGTTCGTGGCACGTGGAGATCTGACGGATGTGCAGTGGGCCGTCCTGGAGCCGCTGTTACCCAAGGGCAAGAAGCTGGGGCGTCCGGCGACATGGACGAAGCGGCAGCTCATCAACGGGATACGGTTCCGCACGCGGACGGGTATTCCGTGGCGGGACGTGCCGGAGCGGTACGGGCCGTGGGGTCGGGTGTACGACCTGTTCCGCCGTTGGCAGCGGGACGGCACCTGGCATCGGATCTTCAGCGCGCTGCAGGCTCGCGCAGACGTGAACGGCCTGATCACCTGGGAGATCAACGTCGACTCCACTGTCTGCAGGGCCCACCAGCACGCCGCCGGGGCGCGGAAAAGGGGGAGTTGCAAAAGGAACCGCCGGGCGGTGTCACCGTCGAGCCGGGCGACCACGGGCTTGGGCGTTCGCGTGGCGGCCTGACAACCAAGCTGCACCCGGCCGTCGAGCAGCGGCAGAAGCCTATGTCGATCGTGATCACGGCCGGGCAGCGGGGCGACTCTCCGCTGTTCGAGCCCGTCCTGCAGCAGGTCTGGGTTCCCCGACTCGGACCAGGCAGGCCCCGCACCCGGCCTGATCGCGTGCGAGCTGACAAGGCGTACGCTTCCCGCAAGAACCGTGCCTACCTGCGCAGGCGCGGGATCCGCTGCACCATCCCGGCCAAGGCCGACCAGGCCCGCAACCGCAAGAACCGCGGCTCCCGAGGGGGTCGGCCACCAAAGTTCGACCCGGTCGACTACCTCGAGCGCCACGCGGTCGAGTGCGGAATCAACCGCCTTAAGAGGCACCGGGCGGTGGCAACGAGATACGACAAGCTGGCCGTGCGCTAGGAGGCGACCGTTTTGGTAGCCGCGATCAACGAGTGGCTGTGACCTGCGATGTCAGCTCAAGCTGCGGCGTGCGGCAGCGAGGAACTCCGCCTTGAACGGCTCCAGGCGCTCGGCCAGGCTCGTTCCGGCCCCCTCTTGCCAGACCGCCTGATTCAAGGCGCGGGCATAGGCGGTCGTCGGTGCGTGAAGGCCGGAGGCGCACAGTAGATGGACGCCGTTCTCGGCTATGCGCAGGCCGTCGATGGCCAGCCTGGCCGTCCGGTACCACTCATCACCGACCTCCCACTGGGGCGGTCGTGCATGAGCCACGCCCTCGGTCTCCAGGGCGAACCGGACGAACTCCAGCACGGTCCTGATTTGCTCGCCACGTCGCTCCTCCGCCAACGTCGCAGCTCGTCTTTGTTCCTCGGCCCGGTCGGCCGCCCGCTGCGTTGTGCGCTGGGTCAGATACGTCAGCGCACCTCCCACAGCCACACCGACCATCGAAACCACGGGCGTCCACAGATCTCCTGCCATGGCCGACTACTACCAGCACCTGCCAACCGACCGCTGCCGATCTTGCGAGGCAGACATACTCGCCCAGATGTCGAGCCGTCCCGAGATCCACTTCCGAAACACGCCCTAACGAGCTCGTGCATGGTTGGTGGTGAGACGTCGAGGTCGTGATCGTTGATCATGGTCGCGTGGTGGGGAATGCGACTCGTGCAGTGATCATCAGCAACCGACGGATCACGGGCCTGACGGCCAGCGTGATCGCTGAACTCGTTGCCGAGGTCGGCCCGTTGTGGCACGAGCGCCACCAGGCCAGGCTTGCCTCCCGGCCGCGGAAGCGGGCCGTGGGCGCTGGGGCGAAACACCAGCTGGTGTTCGTCGACCGGCTCCTGGCCGCTCTTGTCCATCTCCGCCACGGAACCACGCACGACGTGCTGGCCTGCTGGTTCGGCGTGGACCGCTCCACCATCACCCGGGCCGTCGGTGAGGTGCGGCCTCTGCTCGCCGAGCGAGGGTGCCCCATCGACCCCGACGTGCGGCTGCGAACCTTGGCCGAGGTCATCGACCATCTCGGCGCGACCGGCATGACCGGCATCATCGACGGCACCGAGATCCGAGTCCGCCGCCCGGCCGTCGGTCGCACGGACCGGGACAAGTTCATCTCCGGTAAAAGCAAGCAGAACGCCGTCAAGGCCATGGTGGTCGCGGATGAGGACGGACGGGTGCTGTTCTGCAGCCCGGCCGGACCCGGAAGCTGTGCGGACATCACCCAGGCCCGCCAGTTAGAGCTGGTCAAGCTGTTGGCCGGAGGGCCCGTGGTGGAGATCCTCGCGGATGCCGGCTACCAGGGCCTGGGAGCCCAGACCGGCGGGCGCGTGGTGACACCACCGCACCGCAAGTTCAAGAAGAACGCCCCGGACTGGTACGAGGAGATGCATGAGCGGCAGCGCAAGGCGCATTCCTCGCGACGTATCCGGGTCGAGCACGGCATCGCCCACCTGAAGAACTGGCGGGCCCTGGCCCGCTACCTCGGTCGCCGCGAACACATGAGCGACACCGTTCAGGCCATCGCCGGCCTGCTGTCCCATCAGCAGACCGCGGACCTGAACCCGACACAGCAGGTGTGAACACCGAGCCCTGCTGAAGGCATCGACGTCTCACCACCAACCATGCACGAGCTCGTTAGTACTCCAGTGCGGTTTCGTGATCTACCCAGTGGGTTCGCTGGTGGTCCGTCGTCGGTAGTGGCTGCGCCGGGCTGTGGCCTGGTGGCGTCTGCGCCAGATTGACCCGTGCAGGAGCCTGGCCGCTGTCACGGCCGGTGGGGTGAAGACGGCGGCGAGCAGGTGGCGGATTTCCGGGACGGTCAGCGTGATCGGATCGCGGCTGTGGGCAAGGTGGTGCGTGCTGGCGGTCCGATCGGGGGCAGCGTCGGCGGCGAGGGCGGTCAGGAAGGCCAGGGCGAGCATGGCGAGGGTGATGTGCCGGTGCCATGAGGTCCAGTGCCTGACCTGGTAGTGGTCGAGTCCGACCTGGCCCTTGGCGGCCTGGAAGCATTCCTCGACGCTCCAACGGACGCTGGCGACGCGGACCAGTTCGGCCAGGGGCACTTCGGTGGGTGACCAGCACAGGTAGAAGGCGAGTTCGCCGGTGATGTGGTTGCGGCGGATGAGCAGGTGGTGGTGGCTGTCGGTGCCGAGGTGTATCCAGGCCCAGTCGTAGTGGCGCGGGCCCTTGGCGCCGTTGCCTGCGCTGTGCCGCTGCCAGGCGGTGGCGGGCAGGCGGCCGGCGACGGTGTCCGCGCGGATGGTGGTGCGGCCGTGGTTGATCCGCACCCGCGTTGAGCAGGCGACGGCCATCACGTAGCCGGTCCCACGTGCCTCCAGGGCGGCACGAAGCTGCGGGTCCTGTCCGTAGACTTCGTCGCCGGTCACCCACGATGCCTGCACCCCGGCGTCCAGCGCGGCGGCGATCATCTCCCAGGCCAGGCGGGGTTTGGTCTGAAACCGCACCTCCTCGGGTATCCCCGCCGCGTGGCGGCGCTCGGCGTCAGCACACCAGGAGTGCTCGGGCAGGTAGAGCCTGCGGTCGATCAGCGTCCGCCCCCGGCTGGTGGCATAGGCGAGGAAGACCCCGACCTGGGAGTTCTCGATGTGGCCCGCGGTGCCGGTGTACTCGCGCTGAACGCCCGCCGAAGCCCGGCCCTTCTTCACGAAGCCGGTCTCGTCCACGATCAGCACACCGTCGTCGGCGCCGAGGTGTTCGACGGCGTAAGCGCGGATGTCGTCGCGGACAGCGTCGGCGTCCCAGCGGGCGTAGCGCAGCAGGCGCTGCATCGGCCCCGGCCGGGCCAGGCCGGCCTGTTCGGCCAGCTGCCAGCAGTTCTTCCGCTCGGCACGCGACAGCAGCCCGAGCAGATAGGAGCGGGCACTCGCCCGGGGTTCAACCCGGCCGAAATGTCCCGCGATCCGGGCCATGGCCTGGTCGAACATCGCCCGCCAGCGGGCGGGGTCTACGCTATGGCCAGCGGCCACCGCAAGATCTTCGTTTGTCCACACGCCAACCGATGATCACGCGGTGGCCGTACCCGTTCCCGGCCGGGTACGGCCACAAGACTGAAGTATTAGGAGCCGGTCACTGTGGGGTAGTCCGTGTATCCCTCCGCGCCACCCGCGAAGTGCGTGTCGCGGTTGTCGGCGGCGAGAGGGCTGCCGTGGGTGAATCGATCGACGAGG
The DNA here is from genome assembly GCF_040653035.1 of Streptomyces malaysiensis subsp. malaysiensis. NCBI lineage: Bacteria > Bacillati > Actinomycetota > Actinomycetes > Kitasatosporales > Streptomycetaceae > Streptomyces > Streptomyces malaysiensis. The sequence continues at coordinate 2,965 of NZ_JBEZNG010000057.1, read as the reverse complement.
TCTGGATTGGCGATGAAGGGGGCGCCGAAGGAGACCGCGTCGGCCAGTTGCCGTTCGAGGATCTCGTTGCCGCTCGCTTGTGTGAAGCCGAGGTTGGCGATGATGGCGCCGTGGTAGTGGGCGCGGTAGCGGGTGAATGCGGTGAGGGTGTCGTCAGTTCCCGTGTCGGGTTCCGGGCCGAGGAGGTGGAGGTAAGCCAGGTTGCTGTCGTTGAGGCGCTTGAGGAGCTGGTCGTACTCGGCCAGCGTCTCGGAATCTGCGGTGAAGGCAGGCCCGTGATTCCAGTAGGGGGAGAGTTTGATTCCGATGCGGTCGCTGCCCCACACGCTGCTGACGGCGTCCACGACGTCGAAGAGGAACTGGGCCCGCTTCTCACTGCTGCCGCCGTAGGCGTCGGTGCGCTGGTTGAGGCGTGGGTTGAGGAACTGGGCCACGAGATGGGATACCTGGGCGTGGATCTCCAGGCCGTCGAATCCGGCGCGCAGGGCGTTGACGGCTGCCTGTCGGTAGGTGCCGATCGTGGTGGCGATCTCCGCGGCGCTCAGGGCGCGTGGCGTGAGGGAGTCCTTCGGGCCGTCGGGGGTGAAGGACATCTCGTGGGGATTGATCGCCGAAGGGCCGGCGGGAAGCCTGCCGCCGTGGTGGTCCGGGTGGGAGGCGGCGCCGGCGTGGCCGAGTTGCGAGACGATCATCCCTCCCGCGGAGTGCACGGCTTCGGTGACCTTGGCCCAGCCGGCGGTCTGGGCGTCGGTGTAGATGCCGGGGACGTTGATGAAGCCGATCGCGTCCGTGCTGACCCAGGCCCCTTCGCCGATGATCAGGCCGGCGCCGGCGCGCTGCGCGTAGTAGGTGGCGTGCAGGTCGGTGGGGGCCAGTTCCTCGTTGTCGGCCCGGCAGCGCGTCATGGGAGCCATGACGACGCGGTTGGGCAGCTTGAGCGCGCCCAGTTGAACAGGATGCAGGAGGGGCTGGGTGCCGGGTACTGAGGTCAGGTCGGACATAAAGATCTCTTTCGTAATGGAAGGCGCTCCTCGTGGGCATGAGGAGCACGAGCGGGTTGGTGGGATCAGTCCTGCTTGAGGGCGTGGAGGGCGGACAGAGGGCCGCCGAGCTGGATGAGGCGTTCTCCCTCGCGCAGCGTTCCGAGGTCGACAGGGGCGAAGCCGAACTCGGAGGTCAGGACCTTCACCGTGTTCTTGGCGTCGTCGCCGGCGAGGAACAGCACCTGCCGCCCCGCCTCGTGGCGGGGATCGGGTGCGATGAACTGCCCGTAGAGAGCGTTGAAAGCCTTGACCACGCGCGCGCCGGGAAGCAGGGAGGCCACGTATTCGCTCCCGGTGAGGTCGCGACACTCCCCGCACCGTCAGTTCCCGCGCCATGAGAGGCAGCGCCTCAAACGGTGTCGTGCCGGAACTCAGATGTCCGTAGGAGATCAGAGTGCCGCCGTCGGCGAGCAGTTCGGCGAGGTCTTGGGTCATGGCACCGCCGACACAGTCGAGGACCACATGGACGCCCCGCTCGCCGGCATGGCGGCGGACTTGCCCCTGCCAGTCGTCGTCGCATGTCGCGATCACGGGCTGGGAGGGGTACAACGTCCGCACCTTCTCGGCACCGGAGGTGCTGCGCACGAGGTTGATCAACTGCAGGTCGTGTTCGGACCGCGGCTGCGCTGACCAACCTGCCGATGGACGAGCCGGCGGCGGTCTGAAGAACCGGACCCGTCTGCCCGCTCAGGGCCTTCTCTATTGCGCGATACAGCATGCACAGCGTCAGCGGGTTGACCAGCATTAGGGCCGCGGTCTCGTCGCTGACTCCGGCTGGCACCGGCACTGCCAGATCGGCTGGGACCACGACGAAGTCGCTCCATGTTCCCGGCGCCGGGAAAACCGCCACCCGCTGACCTGGGCGCAGTGTGCGGACGTCCGCTCCGACGCTCTCGACGACGCCCATCCCCTCCACTCCGGGAGTCCGGGCCCCCGACTGCTGTTCGGGCTGCCCCGGCAGACCCTCCACACCGACCAGGTCCCCCGGATGGATGGGCCGGACCAGCATGCGGACCAGAACCTCTCCGACGCCGGGAGTCGGCCGGTGGCGTTCCACCCTCAGCGTCAGTACCTGTACGGCTTCCCCTTGGCGGGTGTACTCCACGGTGCGCATAAGCGCCTCCACTCACTCCTTGATGATTGGCATCATTAAACAGAATGATGAGGAGTAACATTGAAAACGTCAAATACTGCCGACGCAGGAGGGCGGCCATGCCGCGGATCGCCAGGGAAGACAAGGCCAGGAACCGGCAGAACATCGTCGAGGCGGCAGGACGCATGTTCCGATCGCAGGGCGTCGATTCCGTAGGGATCGCCGAACTGATGAAGGAAGCAGGCATGACCCACGGCGGCTTCTACAACCACTTCGCGTCCAAAGACGATCTGGCCGCCGAGGCATGCGGTGCCTCGTTCGAAGCCTCTCTGGGCGCTCTGGACCAGGCCCTTGAGGAAGGCGCCGATCTCACCGGCCCACCGCTGAAGCGAGTGGTGGACAACTACCTTTCGGCCGCCCACCGCGACGCCCCGGACGGCGGCTGTCCCTCCGCCTCCCTGGTCACCGACGCCGGACGGCACAGCGACACGGTCCAGCGCGCCTACGCGAGCGGCGTGGAGGGATACCTCACCGGCTTCGCCCAGGAGTTCGCCCGCGAGCACGAAGGGGAGATCACCTCACAGGAGGCGCGGGACCGTGCGGTGCTGCTGTTCAGCCGACTCGTAGGGGCAATGGCCCTCGCCCGCGCAGTGAGCCACGTCCAGCCTGAACTGTCCGACGAGATTCTGCGGACCTGCCGCGCCCACGCTCTCGACTGACCGACTGACCGACTGACCGATTGTCAGCTGGAGTGCGGTTTCGTGATCTACCCAGCGAACCCACTGGGTAGATCAGCAGTTTGTAGCCCACGGGAAGCACGCCGGAGCGG
>NZ_JBEZNG010000056.1:0-26446 GCF_040653035.1 Streptomyces malaysiensis subsp. malaysiensis | reverse complement strand
GCGGGGCGCCCCCCCCCTGGCGGCGCCCCCCCCCCCCCGGGGGGTTGGGGGCGGGGGCGGGGGGGGCCCCCCCCGCGGGGTGACGGGGCGGAGCCCCGTCTTTCGGGAAGGGGCGGGGTGGGGGACTCACCGCCGGAGGCACCCACCCACCCCACCCACCCGCACGGCGACCACACCCCAGGTCCTACAGGGCGCCGCTACATGCCCCGAAAATCCCTCACCGCGAAGCGAGGCGCACGACGAGGCGGCGTACGCCCGGACAACAGAATCAGCCGAGCCGCCCGATAACGCTGCCCCGCATACGGCGCCAACAGCTCAAGCATCGCCGCGTCATCCGCCCCCCGCTCCCCAGCAAGCGCATAGCCCACGATCCGCGGCAGATGCAGATCCCCAACCGTGATCGCATCCGGAGTCCCATTACTGCGCTGCAACGTCTCCGCCGCCGTCCACGGCCCGATACCCGGTATCAACCGCAGCCGGGCCGAGGCAGCGGCGAGATCCATGGACACGGCCTCCTCCAGCCGCCGGGCCACCCGGACGGCCCGCAGAATCGTCGAGGAGCGCTTGGTGTCCACGCCCGCGCGATGCCACTCCCACGACGGAATCAGCGCCCAGGTCCGAGGATCGGGCATGACCCGCATCCGCATCCCCTCGGCCGGACCGGGCGCGGGTTCGCCATGGCGCTGGAGCAGCAGCCGCCAGGCCCGGTATGCCTCGATGCCGGTGACCTTCTGCTCCAGGATCGAGGGGATCAGGGATTCCAGGACCAGCCCGGTGCGGATGAGCCGGAGACCGGGGTTACGGCGGTGCGCCTCGTGGACGAGCCGATGGCGGGGCACGAACGCGGACGGGTCGTCGTCCGCCCCGAGCAGCGCGGGCAGACCGTCCAGCAGCCACTCGGCTCCCGGCCCCCAGGCCCGGCCCTCGATCTCCGCACCCTTGCGCGCGATCCGTATGGACCCGGGCCCGGCCGGGGTCCGGCTCGCCCGCCAGAGCGCGCCGTCCGCGCCGACCTGAAACGCCGGATCCCCCGGCCCCCGCTGGAGCACGGCGAGGTTACGAGCGAGGTCGTAGGGACCCGAGGGGCTCCAGGTACGTCTCACACACACGCCGCCACCTTACGACCCGCCCAAACCGCCCTCCCCCCACCGGGCCCGTCCCCGCCCGGCACCCGGCACACAACCGACCGCGCACCAACGGCACGCCTGCCCCACCCTCCACCAACGGCACCCCCGCCCCACCCCAACGCACCGACGGCACCCCGCCCCACCCCAACGCGACCCCGAGGCGCACCCCAGCAACCGTCCCCGCCCCCGCGCCCCGGCTCCGCACAACGCGCGCCCCCGCCCCCCCGCGCACACGACCCCGCCGCACAACCGGCCCGCACAACCTCAATCCGCGAAACGGTCCGCGCAACCAGCCCACGCAACCAACCCGCACAACCCCGGCCACACCCCCCTACCGCACCACCACGAACCCCTCGACCCCCCGCTCCGCCCGTGCCGCCGGCGGAACCGCCGCATGGCCGACCGCGACCGTGCCCATCGGGTCCCAGTCGTCCGGCAGGCCCAGGACCTCGCGCACCACCGGGCGGCAGAACATCGTGGACGACACCCACGCCGAGCCAAGCCCCTCACCCGCCAGCGCGACCAGCAGGTTCTGCACCCCGGCACCGGCCGCGACCACGAACATCTCGCGCTCCGCCGTGTTCCGCCGTGGGTCGGGGTAGGTGTGGGCGCCGTCCGCGACCAGGCACGGGACCACCAGGTACGGCGCCTTGCGCAGCAGATCGCCGCGCCGCACCCGCTTGGCGACGCTCTCCTCCGAGAAGCCGTCCCCCCGCAGATCGGCGATCCAGGCGTCCCGCATCGCGTCCAGCAGCCGCGTCCGTGACTCCGCCGACTCCAGCAGGACGAAGCGCCATGGCGTCGTATGGTGCGGCGCGGGCGCGGTGACGGCGGCGGCCACCGCGCGCCGCACCGCCGCGCCGTCCACCGGCTCGTCGGTGAACTCCCGGACCGTACGGCGCAGCTTCACGGCCTCCCGTACGGCCTCGGAGGTGCCCAGCCGGAACATGTCGTCCGCGGCGCCGCGCAGCAACGCCCGCGCCCCCGCGTCCGCGCCTCCATCGACGCCTGGTCCACCATGCCCCTCAGCCCCGTCATGCCCCTCGGGCTCGCCGACCGCCTCAGCCCTGCCATGCCCCTCAACCCTGCCGACCGCCTCAGCCTCGCCGACCCCGTCCAGCCCCTCGAACATCACCACCTGCGGAAGCCCCCGCAACACGGCCACCGGCAGCCCCTCGGCCTTGCCCTTGACCAGATCCCCCGCGGCGGCCAGCTCATCCGCGGTGGCGACGATGGTCGCGCTCAGCGCGTTCCCATACGCGTCGACCCCGCCTCGCAGATCGTCCAGGACCCGCACCCCGGCGGCCCCGATGGCGACATCGGTGACGCCGGTGCGCCACGGCCGCCCGAACGTGTCGGTGACGATGACGCCGATCTCCACGCCGAGCACTTCCCGCAGCCCGGCCCGGATCGCCCGCGCCGAGGCGTCGGGGTCCTCGGGGAGCAACAGAACCGTCCCGGAGGGGGTGTTGGAGGCATCGACCCCGGCGGCGGCCATGACCAGGCCGTGGCGGGTCTCGACGATCCGGGTGCGGCCGCGCCGCGCCACGACCCGCACGGTCTCGGCGTCTATGGCCGACTCGCGGTCGGCGGCCTCGACGACGCGCCCCTCCGCCTTGCTGACGATCTTGGACGTGACCAGCAGCACATCGCCGTGCGCGAGCCCCGGCAGACCGCCGGAGGTCGCGGCGTCGGCGATGAGCTTGGCGAGGTTGTCACCGGGCCGCACCTCGGGCATCCCGGGCAGGGCCCACACCTGATACGACGGCAGTTCCGTCATCCGCGCACCTCTTCCGCCAGCGTCAGCGCCTCGGCCGCCATCGCCGCCGTGGCCTTGAGATCCGTCATCATCAGCGGGATCGCCCGGCAGCGGATCCCGGCGGCCTCGACCTCCTCGACCACGCCCGCGTCCACGGTGTCGACGAGCCAGCCGTCCAGCAGCCCCGAGCCGTAGTGCTTGGCGACGGCGTCGGCGGTGGACTCGACGCCGACGGCGGCGAGCACCTTGTCGGCCATGCCGCGCACGGGCGCGTCGCCCACGATGGGGGACAGGCCCACGACCGGGACCCCGGCGTCGGCGATGGCCTCGCGCACCCCGGGCACGGCGAGGATCGTGCCGACGCTGACGACGGGGTTGGACGGCGGAAAGAGGACGACATCGGCGTCGGCGATGGCCTCCAGGACGCCGGGCGCCGGTTTGGCCTGGTCGGCGCCGACCGGAACGACGGCGTGGGCGGGCACGGAGGCGCGCAGCCGCACCCAGTACTCCTGGAAGTGGACGGCCTTACGGCCTTCGCCTTCCGGGTCGTCGATCAGGACGTGGGTCTCGACACGGTCGTCCGTCATGGGCAGCAGCCGCACCCCGGGCTGCCACCGGGCGCACAGCGCCTCGGTGACGGCGCTCAGCGGATAGCCCGCGCCGAGCATCTGCGTACGGACTATGTGCGTGGCGAAGTCGCGGTCGCCGAGGCCGAACCACTCGGGTCCCACCCCGTACGCCGCCAGCTCCTCCTTGACGGCGAAGGTCTCCCCGGCCCGGCCCCAGCCCTGCTCCTCGTGGATGCCACCGCCGAGGGTGTACATCACGGTGTCGAGGTCGGGGCAGACCTTGAGGCCGAAGAGGTGGATGTCGTCGCCGGTGTTCCCGATGACGGTGATGTCGGCGTCCGGAGCCGCCGACATCAGACCGCGAAGGAAACGGGCGCCGCCGATACCGCCTGCCAGAACCACAATGCGCATGAAGGACAGTCTTGCAGCCGCCTCGGACATCGCGGGCGTTCGGGGCGGCTCAGCCGCCCATGACGCCCAGCGTGCCGGGGGCCGCGGCAGGAGGCACGGAAGAGGCCGCGGCAGGGGCCGCGACAGGCGCCGTAGCGGCGGACAACTCGGCGCTCTGGGTGGGGTGCAGCGGCATCTCGGTCAGCCCGGGGAAGTAGATGTGCAGACTGACGGCCGGTTCGAGCGAGTCGTTGACGACGTCGTGCACATAACCGGGCGCGAAGACCCGCTGCGCGCCGGCGCGCAGCGTATGCCCCACGCCCCGCGTTCCCACCCGTTCGGTGAGCTCGCCCTGGAGCACCGTCAGCACCCCGGAGGAGCGGCCGTGGTCATGGGCACCGCTGCCCTGTCCGGGCACCCAGCTGAGCAGCCACACCTCATAGCCGGGGCCGGTGCGCAGCCGGTGGTACCAGCGGCTGGTGGCGTCGTACCGGACAAGGGGCGCCCAGCCGTCGCGGTCGGCCGCGATGGTGCGGGCCAGGCCCGCGAAGGCGGAGACGGTGGAGGGGTGCGCGGGTACGGGCGGCAGCAGATGCGGGATGTCGAGCGGGTCACCGGCGATCTGGACGTCGCTGTTCATGCGGGTGGTTCCTCGGCGGGAGAGGGCGCGGTAAGGGCGCCGTAAGGACGCGAAGTGTGGTGTGGACGCGGCGTGCGGTGTCCGGTGTCAGAACGAGACGCCGCGCGAAACACGCACAGAAAGCGGGGAAAGCAGGGAAAACGGAGAAAGCTGGAGCTCGGAGGGCATCAACAGCTCGAACAGCGACAGCGAGCCCGCACAGCGCAGCGGAACCCGTGGTCACGGGTCGGCAGGGGCGCGTGGGTCACTGACATGTGACCAAGGAGACCCGGATCGCCGTACCGCTGTCAACTTGATCTCAGCTTTCAGGTCAAGGTTCACCTCATCCGGTCACTGTGGAAGCAGAAAGGTTTGTGCGCGCGTTGTACCGGTGACACGGCGCAGCAATGCGCACCACCCCCGCATCACCCACGCACCACCACGCTCCCCGCCCGCCCCATCTCCCGCGCGATGCAACGAGACCGGCGCCGATGGCGTCCTTCTCATTGAGCGAGAGAGGAGGGACCCGGGCAACGGATGGGGAAGGTGTCGCGTTTAGGCCGATTTGAACACTTTCTGCGAAGCCTTGGTTCCGCAGAGTGAATAAGAGGCCCAATAGCAGATCTCGGCTTGACTGGCCCGGATCGGCACACTTGTAATTTCACTCGTGTCGTTCTGCCGATTCACCGACGGCATCAGGCACGGGGACGCAAAGACAGACGAGGGGCGCACATGACCGAGTTGTTCCAGCAACTGCTGGTCGAAGAGGCGGACGAGGAGCTCGGTTGGCAGGAGCGCGCGTTGTGCGCCCAGACCGATCCCGAATCGTTCTTCCCGGAAAAGGGCGGATCCACCCGTGAGGCGAAGAAGGTCTGCCTCGCGTGTGAGGTCCGTTCCGAGTGCCTCGAGTACGCCCTTGCCAACGATGAGCGCTTCGGCATCTGGGGCGGTCTGTCCGAGCGTGAGCGCCGCCGACTGAAGAAGGCCGCCGTCTGACACCCGCTGTCTCACACCCGCCGTCTGACACCCGTTCGTCAGACCGCCGGGCCGTCGTGCACGCCGACCCCACCAGACCCGTCGGCCCCACGAGGCCCCGCCGGAGCCACCAGGCCCACCAGGCCCACCCGGCCGACCGGGCCCGCCGGAACCGTATGACCCGCACTGACATATCCGTACAGTTCACGACGGAGTGAGCCACCGTGAGCGGTCCGCTCCCCGCGCCCATGGCGACGGGAGGCGGACCGGTCGCATACACAGCCGTTAGTGTGGGGCCCCGTCCGAGACGCTCCAACGCCCCCATGGGCGCGCGCGTCCACCGCAGTCCAGCGAACCGGGGCCCGTACCTCGATGTCCGTGCACAGCCACTCGGCGGCCCAATATCCGGCCGCCACCGCCGCGTTTGCGCCCGCTCAAGAACAGGCCCAGACACCGGCCTATCCGCGTCATGTCGTCACCGCCGTACTGGTCGCCCACGACGGTGCCCGCTGGCTGCCCGACGCGCTGTCCGGCCTGCTCGGCCAGGAGCGCCCCGTCCAGAGCGTCGTCGCGGCCGACACCGGTAGCGCCGACGACTCGGCCCGGCTGCTCACCGAGACCCTCGGCGAGGACCGGGTGCTGCATATGGCGCGCCGCAGCGGCTTCGGCACGGCCGTCGCCGAAGCGGTCCGTACGGCGCCCGTACTCGGCCCCGAGGAGCTCGCGTACCTCAAGCGCCCCAGCGGCTGGGACCCCGTCAACCGCACCTGGCGCGACGACGCGTACGACATGCCGGAGCTGCCGCACGGCGAGCCCATCCAGTGGCTGTGGCTGCTGCACGACGACTGCGCGCCCGAGCCGGACGCCCTGGCCGAGCTGTTGCGGGTGGTGGACGCCGAGTTCACCGCCAACCGCGAGCCCGCGATCGTCGGCCCCAAGCTGCGCGGCTGGTACGACCGCCGGCAGCTGCTCGAAGTCGGCGTCAGCATCGCCCGCAGCGGCCGCCGCTGGACCGGTCTGGAACGGCGTGAGCAGGACCAGGGCCAGCACGACCAGGTGCGCCCGGTGCTGTCGGTGTCCAGCGCGGGCATGCTGGTGCGCCGCGATGTGTGGGAGCAGCTGGGCGGTTTCGACTCCCGGCTGCCCCTGATGCGGGACGACGTCGACCTGTGCTGGCGCGCCCAGGCGGCCGGGCACCAGGTGCTGATCGCCCCGGACGCCGTGCTGCGGCACGCGGAGGCGTCCGCGCGCGAGCGGCGGCCCATCGACTGCGTGGGGCGCTCCGTCGCGAACCCCCACCGCGTGGACAAGGCCGGCGCCGTCTACACCCTGCTGGTCAACACCCGCGGCGCGCTGCTGCCCTATGTGATGCTGCGGCTCCTGCTCGGCACGCTGCTGCGCACCCTGGCCTATCTCGTGGGCAAGGTGCCGGGACAGGCCCTGGACGAGGTCGCCGGTCTCTTCGGCGTGCTGCTGCGGCCGGGGCGGATCCTCGCCGCGCGCAAGCGCAGAGGGCGCCCGGCGACCGAGCCGAGCGAGCTGCGGCCGCTCTTCCCGCCGCCCGGCGCGACCGTAAGGGCGACGGTCGAGCAGGTCGCCAGCAATATAGGCGGCCGTTCCGAGCCCGAGCTGTCCTCCGGCGGGCGGCATGGCGCGGTGGAGTCCGGGCCCGGCGACGATGACGCCGACTTCCTGGAGGTCGAGCAGTTCGCCCGGCTCAAGCGGGTCGCGCGCAAGCCCGGCCCGATGCTCTTCCTCGTCCTGCTGGTGGTCTCGCTGGTCGCCTGCCGGGATCTGCTCGGTGCGGGCGCGCTCGCGGGCGGCGCCCTGCTGCCCGCGCCCGCCCATGTCTCCGACCTGTGGTCGAGCTATGTGGACGGCTGGCATCCGGTCGGCACCGGCGGGACGCAGTCCGCGCCGCCGTATCTGGCCGCACTCGCCGCGCTGGCCACGGTCTTCCTGGGCTCCACGGGCTTCACACTGACCCTGCTGCTGGTCTGTTCGGTGCCGCTGGCCGGGTTCATCGCGTACTTCGCCTCCCGGCCGCTGGTCGAGTCCCGGCTGCTGCGCGCCTGGGGAAGCGTCGCGTACGCCTTCCTCCCGGCCGCGACCGGGGCGCTCGCGGGCGGGCGGCTCGGCACCGCCGTGCTCGCCGTACTACTGCCGCTGATGGCCCGCGCCGCGGCCGCCGCGACCGGCTTCACGAGCAACGGGTCGAAGCTGCCGAGCTGGCGGGCGACATGGGCGTACGCACTGCTGCTGACGTTCACCATGGCCTTCACCCCGGTCGTCTGGCCGATGGCCCTCCTCCTGGGCGTCGGGGTGCTCGCGCTGCGCCAACGGCAGAGCGGCACCGAGCAGCTCATGGGATACGGGCTGCGGTTCCTGAGCGTGATCGTCACCCCGCTCGTCGTGCTCGCCCCCTGGTCGCTGGATCTCCTCACCGACCCGGCCCGCTTCCTGGAGGAGGCCGGGCTGGACCGCGGCGCGAGCTCCGCGTCCGCCCTGCAACTGCTCGCGCTCAGCCCCGGTGGGCCCAAGGGCGGCGGCACGCTGCTGCTGCTCGGCTTCGTCCTGGCCGCGCTCGCCGCCCTGATGCGCGGCGAGCGGCAGACGGTGGTGCGCACCGCGTGGGTCGTGGCGCTCACCGGCTTCCTCTTCGCGGCGCTCACGGGCGGTTCCGGCTGGGCCGGGCCCGCGACCCTCGTCTACGGCCTGGCGCTGCTGATCGCCGGTGTGGTCGGCGCCGAGGGCGCACGGGAGCGGGTGGCGGCGCAGAGCTTCGGCTGGCGCCAGCCGGTGGCGCTGCTGATCGCGGTCGCCACGGTCGCCGCGCCGCTGTACGCCGCCGTCAGCTGGATGGCGAGCGGCGCGGACGGTCCGGTGGGGCGGCGCGACCCCTCGCAGGTCCCGGCCTTCGTGGCGGCCGAGAGCGCCACCGAGGACCAGGCCCGCACCCTGGTGCTCGGCGGCGGCAGCAGCGCCGCCCGCGCCGACTACGCCCTGGTGCGCGGCTCCGGCGCCCGGCTGGGCGACGGCGAACTCGCGGCGAAGGGTTACTCCGACAGCGGGCTCGACGGTGTCGTGGCCAATCTGATCGCGGGCTCCGGCGCCGACCAGACCCGCCAGCTCGGCGGCTACGCGGTGCGCTATGTCTACGTCCAAAAGGGCGCGCCGCCCGAGATGGAGCGGGTGCTGAACGCGACCCCGGGCCTCACCCAGCTCAGCCGGGAGCACGGCGGCGTGCTGTGGCGGGTCGACCAGCGGGTCTCGCGGGTCTCCATCGTCCCGGCCGAGTCCTCGGGCCGCCCGGCGGGCGGGGCCGCGGCCAAGCCGGTGCACGTGGCCTCCGGCCCCGTCGAGGCGCACACCACCGTGCCGGACGGCGCGGCCGGGCGGGTGCTGCGGATCGCCGACCGGTCCGCGCCCGACTGGCAGGCCACGCTGGACGGAGAACCGCTGAAGCCGATGACGGTCGACGGCTGGGCGCAGGGCTTCGAACTCCCGGCGAACGGCGGCCGGTTGGACCTCACCTACGACGCGCCCATCACCCACACCGCATGGGTGTGGGCCCAGGGGCTGCTCGCGGTCGTCCTGCTGGTGCTGGCACTGCCGGGCCGCCGCCGGAACGTCGACGACGACCTGCCGGACGCGGAGAGCGCGGCCGCCGTCATCACCGCCGAGGACCTGGCGGGCGACGGCCGCCGGGCGCGGCGGCTGCGGGCCGCCGCAGAGGCGCAGGCCGCGCAGACCGGGCAGGCCGACGCGGCCAAGGGGCGGCCGGAGGCCGATCCGGCCGCCGCGGACGCCCTTCCGCCGCAGCCGGACGCCCTTCCCTCGCAGCCTGGCGGGATCCCCCCGCAGCCGGGCGAGCCGCCGCTGGCGCCGCCCGTGGAGCCGCCCGCCATGGGCGACCCTTACGGCGACCAGGCCGCGGCGCACGATCCTTACGGTGACCAGGCGGCCGCCGGCGACCCGTACGCGGCGGTGCCGCACCAGCAGGAGTACGGGCAGCAGTACGAGCGGCAGTGGGACGCGCAGACGTACGCCGAGGCCGGATACGGGCAGTACCCGGCCGGTCAGTACCAGGGGGAGCAGTACCCGGGCGAGGGTTACGCGGACCAGTACCCCGGCGGCCAGTACCAGGCCGGTGACTACCAGGGCGGCTACCAGGACACCGGTTATCCGGCCGGCTACCAGGACGGCCAGTACCCGGCGCAGGAGGGCCAGTACCCGGCGGACCCGTACGCGGGCGGCCAGTACGCCGACCCTTACGGCTACGACCAGCAGCAGCCCTACACCGACGGCGGCTACCCCGCGCAGGGCGACACGACGTACGGCGGCGCCGACCCCGAGGACCGCCGCGACGGGAGCGAGCAGCAGCGATGAACCGCACCACCCTGTCCCTGATCGGCGCCGTCACGGCGCTGGCCGCCATCTCCGGCGTCGCGGCCCTCACCGGGGGCTCCTCCGATGACGCGGGCTCCGCCGGTAAGGCCGCCACCAGGCTGCCCGTGCAGCGCTCGACGCTGCTGTGCCCGACGCCCTCCACCTCGGATGTGAGCAGCACCACCTACACCGCGTACACGCCCAAGCGGGACGGTGCGGACGCCAAGGACGGCACCGCCGAACTGCTGCCCGCGCAGAACGCCGCTGACGACGTGACGGATCCCGGCGACGACGGTAAGGGCGACAAGAACGACAAGAGTGGCAAGGACGGGGGGAAGGGCGGCCAGGTGGCCTCGGGCGGCGACAAGCCCGTGCTGCCCCTGAAGGAGCCCGGCAAGCCCGTCACCACCGACGTGAGCAGCGCGGGCGCGCCCGCGCTCATCGGCACCGCCGACGGCCGATTCGCGCCCGGCTGGACCGTCCAGCAGACCACCACGATCGACGCGGGCAGCGGGCGCGGCATCCTGGGCACCGCGTGCACGGCGCCGGACACGGACTTCTGGTTCCCCGGCGTCAGCACCGACCGGGGCCGTCAGGACTTCGTCCATCTGACCAACCCGGACGACGCCGCGGCCGAGGTGGATCTGAAGCTCTACGGACCGAGCGGCCGGCTGAAGTCGGCGACCGATGAGTCGATCACGGTCCCGCCCCGCTCCACGCTCCCGGTCCTGCTCTCGACCCTCACCGATCAGCGGGCGGAGAGCGCCTCGCTCCGCGTGACGGCCCGCAGCGGCCGGATCGGGGCGGAGGTGCAGGCCGTGGACCAGAAGGCCGGTAGCGACTGGCTTCCCCCCTCCGCCGTGCCCTCCTCGAGTGTGGCGATCCCCGGCATCCCCAAGGACGCCACCTCGGCCCGCCTGGTCGTCTTCGCGCCCGGGTCCGACGACGCCGACCTCAAGGTGCGGCTGGCCGGGCCGAACAACTCGATCACCCCGGCCGGACATGAGTCGCTGCACGTCAAGAGCGGGATGACCGCCGCGATCGACCTCGGCGACGTGACCAAGGGCGAGCCCGGCTCGCTGCTGCTCACCCCCGAGGGCGGCGAGGGCCCGGCGACCCCGGTGGTGGCCGCGCTCCAGGTGACCCGGGGCAAGGGCGGTGACCAGGAGACGGCGTTCATCCCCGCGACCGCCGCGATCGAGCGCAGCGCCACCGCGGCCGACAACCGCACCAAGGGCTCGACGCTCTCCCTGGTGGCGCCGCGGGCGGCCGCCAAGGTGCGGATCACCGCCTCCGCGGGCGCCGGTGGCGGCAGCCCGGTCAGCAAGACCTACGAGGTCAAGGGCGGCACCACCAAGGCCCTGGAGCCACCGCGCCCGGCCTCGGGCAAGGGCCCGTACGCGGTGACGGTCGAGCGGCTCTCCGGCGGTCCGGTGCACGCCTCGCGGATGCTGGAGCTGACGCAGGACGGGGTCCCGATGTTCACGATCCAGTCGCTGCCTGACGACCGGGGCACGGTCGTGGTGCCCGAGGCGGGCCAGAACATGTCCCTGCTCAACGACGACTGAGGGTATTAAGGCGACCAAAGCGACCAGGACGGCTGAGCGGATCGGCGGAAGTCTCGGAGGTCCGCGGCCCGCCCCGGGGCGCCTCGTGTCCCGGCGCGCCGGTCACGGCCGTCCCCAGGGCGCCGCCCGCTACTCCTGCCCGTACCGCGGGTCCACGGATTCCGGGGCCAGCCCCAGCAGCTCCGCCACCTGCTCGACCACGACCTCGTGCACCAGCAGTGCCCGTTCGTCCCGGTTCTTCGCCCGGATCTCGACCGGGCGGCGGTAGATCACGATCCGGTCCGGTGTGTCACCGCGGGCCGCGATGAAGCGCCCGAGCGGCACGGATTCGCCGTCCCAGCCGTCCGCTCCGCCGTGCCCGTCGGGTCCGCCGCCCGACCCCGGGCCGCCCAGTCCCGACGTGGGCACCTCCAGCACCGTGAAGTCGACCCCGGACAGCTGTGGCCACCGTCTCTCCAGCCGCTCCGCCGAGTCCTGCACAAGGTCGACGAAGGACTCCGCGCGGCTGATGGAGAGCGGCACCTGGGGTGGCGCGATGGGGCCGCGCATACCCCGTCCGTGGCGATCGCGACGACGGGGACGCGGCTCGGACTGGTGGGGGTGTACGGGCCTGGTCATCACTCACGAGGGTAGCTGTCGTCCGCCCGCCCTCATGCGCTTACCGGACAGCCGTGCCGGATGTCGCCAAATGAGCATTCCAGCCATGCTTGGGTCCAAAAACGGACGTCTCTTGGGCCGCTTCTCTGATCCAGGATGACCTCTCTCGGTTCGAGTGGTGACCGGATTCGTTGTCGGCGGTTGTTGTCGTGTTGGGAGTCCACGCTGGTCAGCCCGTAAGTTCACGTTTCGGGTGCAGAGGGCGAACCGGGACGACACGGCGGAGTGAGCTGGTGGAGATTCGTCGCGGCCCGCTCAAGAGTGCGGTACCGTCCAACGTCGTGAGCCCTGTACGTCGCTGTTCGCGCACCGCCTGCGGCCGCCCCGCCGTCGCGACGCTGACGTACGTCTATGCGGATTCCACCGCCGTTCTCGGGCCCCTCGCCACCTACGCCGAACCCCACTGCTACGACCTGTGCTCGGAGCACTCGGAGCGGCTGACCGCCCCGCGTGGCTGGGAGGTCGTCCGGCTCGCCGTCGACACCGGTCCGCCCCGGCCCAGCGGTGACGATCTGGAGGCGCTGGCCAACGCGGTCCGGGAGGCCGCCCGCCCGCAGGAGCGCGCGGCGGGAGCGGCGGCCGGTTCGGGTGGCCCTGGCGCCGGGCACGGCGGCCGGGAGGGCGACCCGCGTGAGGTGCCGCGCCGCGGCCATCTGCGGGTCCTGCGGTCGCCCGAGTCCTGACCGGCTTCCGGCGCGATCTTCTCCGATCCCGCGCGGCCTTCTCCGAGGTCCTCCCCGGTGTTTCCGGCGTTTTCGGCGTCCCCCTCTGACGTTCTCCGGGATCACTTGCTGACGGAGCATTGACTGTGACTTGGCGCGGACACGACCATGCCTGCACCCCAGGGTCCTCCGTTTCCGCATTACGGATGTGACCTTCCAGGGATGGTCCACGCCGGGAGGCCCGTGTGTTCGTGCAGCAGTTGGACCCCGTCGCCGATTCACTCTCCCTGTCCGCCCTCGTCGCCGCCCTTCCCCTCTTCACCGTTCTCGCCCTGCTCGGCGGGGTGCGGATGCGCGCCCACTACGCGGGCCCCATAGGGCTCGTCGTCGCCGCTCTCGTCGCCTGGCTCCCGTACGGGATGCCCGTCGGCCAGACCCTCTCCAGCGCCGCCCAGGGGGTGCTCTTCGGCCTCTTCCCCATCATGTGGATCGTCGTCAACGCCCTGTGGGTGTACCGGATGACCGTCCGCACCGACCACTTCGACGTGTTGCGCCGCTCCTTCGGCGGGCTCTCGGACGACCCCCGCGTCCAGGCCCTCGTCATCGCCTTCTGCTTCGGTGCGCTCCTGGAGGCGCTGGCCGGGTTCGGCGCGCCGGTGGCGATCTGCTCGGTCATGCTCGTGGCGCTCGGCTTCGACCCGGTGCGCGCCGCCGTCGTGGCACTCGTGGCCAACACCGCGCCCGTAGCGTTCGGCGCCATGGCCACCCCCGTGGTGACGCTCGCTCAGGTCACCGGGCTGCCGCTGGACTCCGTCGCCTCCGTCGTGGGCCGGCAGACTCCGCTGCTCGCCCTCGTCGTCCCGCTGCTGCTGGTCGTGATCGTCGACGGCCGGCGCGGGCTGCGCGAGACCTGGGTGCCCGCGCTCGCCTGTGGAGTCGCCTTCGCCATCGCCCAGTTCACCGTCTCCAACTACCTCTCCGTCCAGCTCGCCGACATCGCGGCCGCCTTGGTCGGCGCGGCCGTGCTGATGGCCGTGCCCGCCGCCCGGCGGCCCGCGGAGGAGCCGGTGCGCGCCGCCGTGCTCACCGGTGTGCGCAGCGACGACCTGGACCACGAGGACCCGCGCCCGGAGGTGCTGCGCGCCTACGCCCCGTACGCGCTCATCGTCGCGATCTTTTCCGTAGCCCAGATCGGCCCGGTCAAGGACCTCTTCGCCAAGGCCACCCGCACCTTCGACTGGCCCTTCCTGGACGTCGCGGCGCCGGACGGAAAGCCGGTCGGCGCCAATGTCTTCTCCATGCCGCTGATCGCCACCGGCGGCACCCTGGTGCTGGTGGCCGGGGTGGCCACCGCAGCCGTGCTCCAGGTGAACGCGGGCGACGCCCTGCGGGAGTGGGGGGCCACGGTGCGCGAACTGCGTCATGCGATCCTTACGGTCGTCTCGGTACTCGCGCTCGCCTATGTCATGAATCTCTCCGGACAGGCCGCCACCATCGGTCACTTCGTCGCGGCCGCCGGGGCCGGGCTGGCCTTCCTCTCGCCGGTGCTCGGCTGGTTCGGAGTCGCCGTCTCCGGCTCGGACACCTCCGCCAACGCCCTCTTCGGCTCCCTCCAGGTGACCGCCGCCCGTGAGTCCGGGCTCTCCGCGGATCTGCTCGCCGCCGCCAACAGCTCGGGCGGGGTGCTCGGCAAGATGATCTCCCCGCAGAATCTCGCCATCGCGTGCGCGGCGGTCGGGCTCAAGGGGCGCGAGGGCGATCTGCTCCGTAAGGTGCTGCCGTGGAGCGTCGCGCTGCTGCTGGTGATGTGTCTGATAGTCGTCGCGCAGTCCTCCTTCCTGCTGGGCTGGATGCTGCCGTGACCCGGTCCGGGGCGCCGCAGCACGCCGCGCGACGGGGCTCACAGTTCCGGCCCAGGTCCTGCGGGTAGGTTTTGAGGTCCGCAGGGACGTCCGCAGGGACATCCGCGGAGACGTCCGTCGAGACATCTCCACCAGGACCTCCAGAAGGGGTTGGCTGTGCCCGACTTGTCGCAGATCGTGAAGGCGTACGACGTGCGCGGTGTGGTCCCGGACCAGTGGGACGAGTCGCTCTCGGAACTCTTCGGCGCCGCCTTCGCCCGGGTGACCGGTGCGGACGCGATCGTCGTCGGCCATGACATGCGCCCCTCCTCACCCGGTCTGGCGCGGGCCTTCGCGCGCGGTGCCGCCTCGCTCGGCGTGGATGTGACCGAGATCGGGCTGTGCTCGACAGATCAGCTCTACTTCGCCAGCGGGTACCTCGGCCTGCCCGGCGCGATGTTCACCGCCAGCCACAACCCCGCGCGGTACAACGGCATCAAGATGTGCCGCGCGGGCGCCGCCCCCATCGGCCAGGACACCGGGCTCGCCGACATCCGCGCCCTGGTCGAGGAATGGGCGGGCACCGGGGCGCCCGAGCCCGCCGCGGAGTCCGGCACCATCACCCAGCGGGACGTACTCGCCGACTACGCGGCCCATCTGCGCTCGCTGGTGGACCTGACCGCCATCCGGCCGCTGAAGGTCGTCGTGGACGCGGGCAACGGCATGGGCGGCCACACCGTCCCGACCGTCTTCGAGGGGCTCCCGCTCGAGCTCGACGCCCTCTACTTCGAGCTGGACGGCACCTTCCCCAACCACGAGGCCAACCCGCTCGACCCCAAGAACATCGTCGATCTACAGGCCCGGGTCCGCGAGACCGGTGCCGACATCGGGCTCGCCTTCGACGGCGACGCCGACCGCTGCTTCGTGGTGGACGAGCGCGGCGAGCCGGTGTCCCCCTCCGCCGTCACCGCACTGGTCGCCGCCCGCGAACTGGCCAAGCACCCGGGCGGGACGGTCATCCACAACTGCATCACCTCCTGGTCGGTCCCCGAGGTCGTCAAGGAGAACGGCGGCAGCCCCGTCCGCACCCGCGTGGGCCACTCCTTCATCAAGGCCGAGATGGCCCGCACCGGCGCGATCTTCGGCGGTGAGCACTCCGCGCACTACTACTTCCGCGACTTCTGGAACGCCGACACCGGCATGCTCGCCGCCCTGCACGTCCTGGCCGCGCTCGGCGGCCAGAAGGGCCCGCTGTCGGACCTGGTCGGGCAGTACGACCGGTACGCGGCCTCCGGCGAGATCAACAGCACCGTCGACGACCAGACCGGCCGGATGGAGGCGGTCAAGGCGGCCTACGAGGGCCGGGAGGGCGCCGAGCTCGATGAACTCGACGGCCTTACGGTCACCACCGCCGACTGGTGGTTCAACCTCCGCCCCTCCAACACCGAGCCGCTGCTGCGTCTGAACGTGGAGGCGAGGGACACGGAGACGGCGGCCGGGGTCCGCGACGAGGTCCTCTCGATCGTCCGCGCGTAGCTCCTTAAGGCCGCGCGTGGCCCTTTACGGCCGCGCGCGGCCCCCGCGACAGGCCGCGTCCTTACGGAAGTCTCTGCGGAGCCCTTACGGCCGTCCGCCCGGAAGGCGCCCCGGCGGTCCGCGCGCAGGGCGCACGGCGTTCCCGGAGCCCGGGGAGCCCCAGGGTTCCGGTGCCCACCGGCCGCGCCGCGCCCCCGCCCGGCGGTACGCTGACCACGCCGGACCGATGTCCGGTTGGACTCACACCCGAAGGGACGACCCCATGCCGCTCGAAGCCGGTCTTCTGGAGATCCTCGCCTGCCCGGCGTGTCACGCCCCGCTGCGCGAGGAGCAGTCCCCGGAGACCCCCGAGCTGGTGTGCACGGGCGAGGGGTGCGGTCTCGCGTACCCCGTCCGGGACGGCATCCCCGTCCTGCTCGTCGACGAGGCGCGCCGCCCGGCCTGACTCGGCGGCCCGCCGGAGCCCCAGCCCCCGCGCGGTCCCGCGCGTACCGCCCGCCACGGCGATCGGAGGCCGAAGCACCATGCTCGACGAATCCCTTCTCGATGCCCCCGAGGCCCTCGCCCGCGCCGACACCCGCGGGCTGCTGCGCGGAGCCGCCGAATCCGGCGCCCGCGTCCGCACCGCCGCCCGGCACGCCGCCGAGGCGGGGATAGGCGACCTCAAACCGGACGGGCGGCCGCGCGCCGTCATGGTCGCGGGCCCGGGGGCGGCCGGGAGCTGCACCGCCGACCTCCTCGGCGCGCTCAGCGGAGGCAACTGCCCGGTCAGCCTGATCGTGCCCACCGGCGTGGCCCCGGCGCCGGGCGCGCTGCGCTGGGCGCTGCCCGGCTGGGCCGGCCCGCTGGACCTGCTGGTCCTCGCGACGCCGGACGGTACGGAACCGGGCCTTCCGCGCCTGGTCGAGCAGGCGTACCGCCGTGGCTGCGCGATCGTCGCGGTGGCCCCGGACCGGTCCCCGCTGGCCGACGCGGTCGCGCAGGCGCGCGGCCTGATGGTGCCGCTGGCCACGGCGTCGGACAACTCGGCCCCGTACGCCACCGGCGGGTACGGCATCGATCCGTACCGCAGGGACCCGCTGGCGCCCGGTGTGGCGGAGGAGGACGCCGCCCTCGCCGAGGGCGCCCTGGGCGATGCCCCGGCCCCGTACGGGACGCCTTCCGTCCCGCAGCCCGTCGAGCCGCCCGGCACCGCTCCCGACGAGATGACCGGCCCCGCGCTGCCCGGCACGCTGTGGGCCCTGCTCACCCCGCTGCTCCTGCTGGTCGACCGGATCGGCCTGGTGTCCGCGCCGCCCACCGCGCTCCAACAGGTGGCCGACCGGCTCGACCAGGTGGCCGAGCGCTGCGGCCCGGCCATCGCCACCTACACCAACCCCGCCAAGACGCTCGCGGCCGAGCTCGCCGGGGCGCTTCCGCTGCTGTGGACCGAGGGCCCGGTCGCCGCCGCCACCGGACGGCGCTTCTCGGGGCTGCTCGCGGCGCTCGCCGGGCGCCCCGCGCTCGTCGCCGAGCTCCCCGGAGCGCTCGCCGCGCATGGCGCGCTGCTGACCGGGGCGTTCGCGGGCGGTGCCGATCCGGATGACTTCTTCCGCGACCGGGTGGACGAGCCGGAGGCGCTCCGCGCCCGGATCGTGCTGCTCCACGACGAGCCGGTGGGCCCGGTCTCGGCCGTGCCGACCGCCCGGGAGCTGGCGCTGGCGCATGAGACCGCGTTCAGCGAGCTGGAACCGGCCGAGGGCACCCTGTTGGAGAGCGCCGCGGAACTTCTCGCCATCACGGATTTCGCCGCCGTTTACCTCGCGCTCGCTTCGGCCGATAGAACTTGACGCCGTAAGAACGTGATGCTGTACGTACGCGACGACGTAAGACCGTGACGCCATAGGACCGCGTAAGAACGTGGCGCCGTAAGCCGCGCACCCACCGCCCCACGTCCCTCACTGCACAGTCAGGAACCGCACCGCATGGACCGCCTCGCCAACACCGTGCGCCCCTACGCCTGGGGCTCCACCACCGCCATCCCGGAGCTGCTGGGCGTCCAGCCGACCGGCGAGCCGCAGGCCGAGCTGTGGATGGGGGCGCACCCCGGGGCGCCGTCCCGGGTCGACCGGGGCGCGGGCTCCGTCGCGCTCTCCGAGGTGATCGCCGCGGATCCCGAGGGCGAGCTCGGCGTGGACGCCGTAAGGCTCTTCGGGCCCCGGCTGCCGTTCCTGCTCAAGGTGCTGGCCGCCGGCTCGCCACTGTCGCTCCAGGTCCACCCGGACCTCGCGCAGGCCAAGGAGGGCTTCGCGGACGAGGAGGAGCGCGGCGTTCCGATCGACGCCGCGCACCGCAACTACAAGGACGCCAACCACAAGCCCGAGCTGATATGCGCGCTCACGCCGTTCAACGGGCTCTGCGGCTTCCGCGACCCGAACGAGGCGGCCGAGCTGCTGGCCGCCCTCGAGGTCGACTCGCTCAAGCCGTACGTCGACATCCTGCACGCCCATCCGGAGTCGCACGCCCTGCGCGAGGTGCTGACCGCCGTGCTGACGGCCGACCCGGAGGCGATGGCGGAGACCGTAAGGCAGGCATCTGTGGCCGCCGAGCGGCTCGGCGCGCTGGACGGACCGTACGCCCCGGCGTACGCGGCGTACGCCTCCATCGCACGGCACTACCCGGGCGACCCCGGGGTGATCGCCGCGATGCTGCTCAACTTCGTGACCCTCCAGCCCGGCGAGGCCCTCTACCTCGGCGCCGGCGTACCGCACGCCTATCTCGACGGCCTGGGCATCGAGATCATGGCCAACTCCGACAATGTGCTGCGCTGCGGACTGACGCCCAAGCATGTGGACGTCCCCGAACTGCTGCGCATCGTCCGCTTCGAAAGCGCCGCCCCCGCCGTGCTGCGGCCCGAGGCGGACCCCTCGGGCGAGGAGCTCTACACCACCCCCATCGACGAGTTCCGGCTCTCCCGCCACGTCCTGGCCGACGGCGCCGATCCGCGCCCGCTGCCGACGACCGGCCCGCAGATCCTGCTGTGCGCCTCGGGCGAGGTCTCCCTGCGCGGAGCGGACGGCGAACTCCCCCTGACACGCGGGCAGTCGGCCTTCGTACCGGCCGGCGAGAGGGCCTCCCTGAGCGGCGACGGCACTGTGTTCAGGGCCACAGTGACCGCCTGAGGTACGGCCCGTTCGAGCGGCTGGAACAATGGCCCGCCGTGAGGCGGTAAAGCACTGGCAAAGCTGCCATGAGCTGCAATGTAGTGGAAGGGAAATTCGGCACATATGAGTGCATCAGGCGGAACCAAGGCGATTGTTGCCGCGCTCGGCGCGAACCTGGCCATCGCCGTAGCCAAGTTCGTGGCGTTCGCATTCAGCGGCTCGTCGTCGATGCTCGCCGAAGGCGTGCACTCGATCGCCGACTCGGGCAACCAGGGGCTGCTGCTCCTCGGCGGGAAGAAGGCCAAGCGCGAGGCCACCCCCGAGCACCCCTTCGGCTACGGCCGCGAACGCTATATCTACGGCTTCCTCGTCTCCATCGTGCTGTTCACCATCGGTGGTGTCTTCGCGCTGTACGAGGGCTACGAGAAGATCCAGCACCCCCATGAGCTGGAGCACTGGTACTGGCCGGTCGGGGTGCTCCTCTTCGCGATCATCGCCGAGGGCTTCTCCTTCCGTACGGCCATCAAGGAGTCCAACGAGATCCGTGGCAGGCTGAGCTGGCCGGAGTTCGTCCGCCGCGCCAAGGCCCCCGAGCTCCCCGTCGTCCTCCTGGAGGACTTCGGCGCCCTCGTCGGCCTGGTCCTCGCACTCGGCGGCGTCGGCCTCTCCCTGCTGACCGGCGACGGCGTCTGGGACGGCATCGGCACCCTCTGCATCGGCGCCCTGTTGGTCCTGATCGCCCTGGTGCTCGCGGCCGAGACCAAGTCCCTGCTGCTGGGCGAGGCGGCCGACGTCACCCAGGTCGGCAAGATCCGCGAAGCGGTCGTGGACGGCGACACCGTCACCGCCGTGATCCACATGCGCACCCTCCACCTCGGCCCCGAGGAACTGCTGGTCGCCGCCAAGATCGCGGTACAGCACGACGACACGGCGGCAGAGGTGGCCCATGCGATCGACGCCGCCGAGGCCCGCATCCGCGAAGCGGTCCCCATCGCCCGCGTCATCTACCTTGAGCCGGACATCCTCCGAACCTCCACATCAACATCCACCCCGGCCTGACGAACGGTGGCTACGCGGGAACCCGCCCCAAGAATCGGGCACTTACACCGTCCCGCACGGGCAACGAGGTGGAAGCGGAAGCCCCCTGAACCGGAGTCCGGGCTGCAACCCCGACAGGGTGAGCTAGAAGTGAAGGCACAGCCTCCGAGCCGGTCCAGGGGTTGAGCCCCGGAGCCGGTCCGGGTCGGGGCCCGGCGGGATGACGGAGCCTGGCCCGGGATGGGAAGCGGAGTCCTCGAACCAGCTCCGGACACGGAGCGTCCAGCCGGAGTCCCGGCGGCCGATGAGCCTGGTCCGGGACGCGGAGCGGAACTGCGCGAACCGGACCTGGGAGGTAGGAGCCGAGCCGGGGTCCGAGCCGGGGGCCAGGGGGGAGAGCCCCGAACCGGGTCCGGGCCGGGGGCCAGGGGGAGAACCGAGTCCGGGCCGGTGCCCAGGGGTAGAACCCCGAGCCGGGGTCCGGGCCGGGGCCGAGGGGGAGAGCCCCGAGCCGGGGTCCGGGCCGGGGCCGAGGGGGAGAGCCCCGAGCCGGGGTCCGGGCCGGGGGCCAGGGGGAGAACCCCGAACCGGGTCCGAGCCGGGGCTCAGGGGTGGAACCCCGGGCCGGGGTCTGGGGCGGAGCCCCAGCGGGGGCCCGGGGCGTGCCCCTGGTTTCGGGAAGGGGCGGGGTGGGGGAAAACCCACCCGCCCCACACCCGTGAACGGGGTCCGGGGCGGAGCCCCGGTGGGGGGGCCGGGGGCGTGCCCCTGGTTTCGGGAAGGGGCGGGGTGGGGGAAAACCCACCCCGCACCCCTACCCCGCACCCCCACCCCCACCTACTCAATCTCCCCCAACACCCCCAAAATCGCCCCCACATCCCCAGCCCCAAGCAACCGCTCCCGAAACTCAGCCCCCATCAACTTGCGCGACAACAGCGCCAGAATCCGCAAATGCTCATCCCCCGCGGCCGCCTCCGGCACCGCGATCATGAACACCAGCCGGGCCTTCGTCCCATCCGGCGCACCCCACTCGATGCCCTCGGGAGAGCGCGCGAAGCCAACGACCGGAGCGGTCACCGCGTCCGTCTTGGCATGCGGAATCGCGATCTCCTCGCCGAGACCGGTGGTGCCCTGGTCCTCCCGGGCGAACGCGGCCCGCACCAACTCCGCTGTATCCACGACCTTGCCGGTCGCGGCCAGCAACTCGGCCATCTCACGGATCGCGGCGTCCTTACCGTCAGCCGCCAGCCGCTCCTTCACGGTCCGCTCGGTGAGATAGCCGGACAGCACCTGGTGCGCGGAACCGGCGTCAGCAGCATCTTCGACAGCGGCAGCATCCTCGCCGCGCCCGACAGACCCCGCCTCAGAGCCGACCGCTTTACGGACAGCCCCGGCACCGCTGGCCCCGGCACCACTAGCCCCCACCGAAGCCACCCCCACACCACTCGCCCCCGGCGCACCGCCCCCACCGCCCCCACCGGCACCGCCGCCACCCACCCCAGCCAAAACCGGCTCGCCCGCCGCCGACAGACCCACAGAAGCGGCTCCCGCCGCATCCGCATCCGCGGCTCCCACGGCTCCCACGGCTCCCGCCGCATCCGCATCCGCATCCGCGGCCCCACCCCGCCCCTCACCCACCGACATCAGCGCAATAGTCACCAGCGCCGTAACCGCCGTACCGCCAACCACCGCGACAAAGAACATCGGCACCCCGCCAATCGCCCCGAGCACCGCGACGATCGGCCCGCCGTGCGGCACGTTGTCCTCGACCGACGCCACCCCGGCTATCGCCCCGGCGACCGCACCGCCCAGCATGTTCGCCGGGATCACCCGTGCCGGCCGCGCCGCGGCGAACGGAATCGCGCCCTCGGTGATGCCGAAGAAGCCCATGAAGAGCGCCGCGAACCCGGTCTCCCGCTCCTGGTCGTCGAACATCCGGCGGCGCAGCAGCGTGGCCAGCCCCTGACCCAGCGGCGGAACCGGAATGGCCGCCGCACACGCCCCCATGACCTCGGGGTTCTTGGACACCAGCCCGGCGCCGAAGAGGAACGCGGTCTTGTTGACCGGACCGCCCATGTCGAACGCGATCATCAGCCCGAGGATGATGCCGAGCAGCGCCGCACTGGTGCCGGTCAGCCCGCCGAGCCAGTCGGTGAGGTTCTCGAAGACCCAGGAGATCGGCTCGCCGAGGACGTAGATGAAGAAGAGGCCGAGCGCCGACGTCGCCACGATCGGGATCACGATGATCGGCATGATCGGCTGGACGAACTTCGGAACCCTGATCCGCTTGATCCACAGCACCAGATAGCCGGCCAGGAAGCCGGTGACGATCGCTCCGATGAACCCGGCACCCGCCTCGCTGTCGTACAGGTCGCCGTGTGCCGCGATCCAGCCGCCCACCATGCCGGGCACCAGCGCGGGCCGGTCGGCGATGGCGTAGGCGATATAGCCGGACAGGGCCGGGATCATCAGCTCGAAGCCGATGCTCCCGATGTCGTTGACCGTCTTCCAGAAGGAGTCGTCGGGGATGACGATGCCCTTGGACGTCGTATCACCGCCCAGGGCGAGCGAGACCGCGATCAGCAGACCGCCGACCACGACGAACGGGATCATGTACGAGACGCCGTTCATGAGCGCCTTATAGGTGACGCTGCGCCCCTTACCGCTGCCACCGCTCCCGCCACCGCCCGCGCGGCCCCCACCGCCACCGCTGACGCGACCCGCCGAGGCGGCGCCACGCCCGGTGTCCTGGCCGTCGCCCTCGTAGACCGGCGCGTCAAGCACCTGCTCGATCAGCCGCTCAGGCCGGTGGATGCCATCGGCGACCCCGACGACGAGGACTCTCTTACCGACGAAACGACCGCGGTCGACATCCTTGTCGGCGGCGATGATGATGCCGTCCGCCTCACTGACATCGTTGTCAGACAGTACATTCTCGGCCCCGATCGAGCCCTGGGTCTCCACCTTCATGCTGTGGCCGAGCGACTCCGCCGCCTGAGCCAGCTTCTCGGCGGCCATATAGGTGTGGGCGATGCCCGTGGGGCAGGCGGTCACCGCAAGCAGCTTGAGCCCTGGTCCGCTGGCCCCCGCACCGTTGGGGGGATCGGCTGGACTGGTCACGTGGTTCTCCTTACAACGCGTTGAGCGGGCGCGGGAAGCTGCCAGCGTCCCCGCGCTCGCGGCATCGTGCAATACATCCGGCGGGGATCAAAGCGATGGGGGGAGCCATCGGCTCCGGAAGCGCCGCGGCCGTCGCCGCTGGTCATGGCCGTACGGCCGAAGATGGCCGATGGGGGCTGGGGTTCGCCGCATCGATCGGTGTAGATTCGTGACCGAGCCAGACGTCGCTGCTGATGGCGGTCGGGCGGCCCGCACACCGGGTCGGCCGAGGGAGAGAGGGCCTCCGACGGACTGCGCACTGTGAGGTAGAAGGGGACAGGTGTGCCCGCAAGCGCGGGTGCCTGCCCGGCGCCTCGCATGCCCAGCCGAACCACTCTCGCTCGCACCCGATCGAGGAGGAGCAGCACTCATGACGAAAGCCGTCTCCGGTCAGGACTTCAAGGTCGCGGACCTCTCCCTGGCTGCCTTCGGCCGTAAGGAGATCACTCTCGCCGAGCATGAGATGCCCGGCCTGATGTCGATCCGTAAGGAGTACGCCGAGCAGCAGCCGCTGGCCGGCGCCCGTATCACCGGCTCGCTGCACATGACGGTGCAGACCGCCGTGCTGATCGAGACCCTGGTCGCCCTCGGCGCCCAGGTCCGGTGGGCCTCCTGCAACATCTTCTCCACCCAGGACCACGCCGCCGCCGCGATCGCGGTCGGCCCGGAGGGCACCGCGGAGAACCCCCAGGGCATTCCGGTCTTCGCCTGGAAGGGCGAGACCCTGGAGGAGTACTGGTGGTGCACGGAGCAGGCCCTGACCTGGCCCGGCACCCCCACCGGCGGGCCCAACATGATCCTGGACGACGGTGGCGACGCCACCCTCCTCGTCCACAAGGGCGTGGAGTACGAGAAGGCCGGCGCCGCCCCTGACGTCGCCACCGCCGAGAACGACGAGCACCGCGTCATCCTCGAGCTGCTCAACCGGACCATCGCCGAGAACCCGCGCAAGTGGACCCAGCTGGCCTCCGAGATCCGCGGAGTCACCGAGGAGACCACCACCGGCGTCCACCGCCTCTACGAGATGCAGCGGGACGGCTCGCTGCTCTTCCCGGCGATCAACGTCAACGACGCGGTGACCAAGTCCAAGTTCGACAACAAGTACGGCTGCCGCCACTCGCTCGTCGACGGCATCAACCGCGCCACCGACGTGCTGATCGGCGGCAAGGTCGCGGTCGTCTGCGGCTACGGCGACGTGGGCAAGGGCTGCGCCGAGTCGCTGCGCGGCCAGGGCGCCCGGGTGATCATCACCGAGATCGACCCGATCTGCGCGCTCCAGGCCGCGATGGACGGCTACCAGGTCGCCACCTTGGCCGACGTGGTGGAGACCGCCGACATCTTCATCACCACCACCGGCAACAAGGACATCATCCTGGCCGCTGACATGGCCAAGATGAAGCACCAGGCGATCGTCGGGAACATCGGCCACTTCGACAACGAGATCGACATGGCCGGGCTCGCTGCCGTCCCGGGCATCGTGAAGGACGAGGTCAAGCCGCAGGTCCACACCTGGACCTTCGCCGACGGCAAGAAGATCATCGTGCTCTCCGAGGGCCGTCTGCTGAACCTCGGCAACGCGACCGGTCACCCGTCGTTCGTGATGTCCAACTCCTTCGCGAACCAGACCATCGCCCAGATCGAGCTCTTCACCAAGCCGGAGTCGTACCCGACCGACGTCTATGTGCTCCCCAAGCACCTGGACGAGAAGGTCGCCCGCCTCCACCTGGACGCGCTCGGGGTGAAGCTGACCACGCTCCGGCCCGAGCAGGCCTCCTACATCGGCGTTCCGGTCGAGGGCCCGTACAAGCCCGACCACTACCGCTACTGATCGCATCCGCTGATCGCGGCGCCGCCGACCGCACCGTCGGCGGCCGCTGACCCGGCCCCCGCCTCGGCGGGGGCCCCAGGGCCCGTCCGCGCCATCCGGCCGGACGGGCCCGACGCTCGTCAAGGACCTCACCATGCCCCGCGGCCGCTACTCCCTCCACGACCCGCACGATCACACCCCCCTGGGCGAAGAGCACTTCCAGTGCGCGCCGGGCCCCAGCGGATGGCGCTATGTCGCCCAGCGGACCGCGCCCTCCGGGGATCACGCCGGCTCCGTGGACCTCACCCTCGACGAACTCGGCCGGCCGCTCAGGGTCGAGCTGCACTCGGCGAGCTGGCAGGTCAGGGGCGCGGCTCTGGACGGGGTCACCTGGGTCCGCACGGACCCCACCGGTGAGCACGCGACCGAGGGCAATGTCCGCGCCCACTCCTTCACCGGTGCCTCCCCAGCCTTCCTGATCGCCGTCTCCCGCCTGCTACGGCTGGAACCGGGCGCCGGGGCCGTCCGCGTCCGCCTCGTGGCCTTCACCGATCCGGTCCTCGCGCCGATCACCCTGGACCAGTCGTGGGCACTTCTCGACAGAACCGGACACGCCACCGACACCGGCCCGCTTGTCGTGGACGAGTACCAGGTGAGCGAGGTGGACACCGGAGAGGTCCGGACGGTTCACATCGCGGGGGACGTGGTGCTCGCCGCCCCCGGTATCGAGCTGGAGGAGCTGGAGAGCCCGCCGTCGTCCTTCGCGGCCTGACGGCCATATCACCCGCTCTGACCTGCGATGTTTAGAATCTCTTGGGAATCTGTTGACCCGGGAGGCGCGGATGCGTACGTTGGAGCGTCGCGGTGAACGGAGGGTGCAAGCGCTCCGGCCGTACCCCACAAAAAATCTTGCCCGGAGTCCTTGACCAGGGTCATCCGGGGAGGTAGGTTTAAACGGTTGTGGTGAGCAGGGTCTGCCCGCCAATGAACGTTGCATCTGAACCGCTCCGCAGACTGGATGGAAATCCAAACGGAGCACCTTTGACACCCCGTAGGCATCACGCGAAGCCGATTAGGTTCCGCGGATGTGTGTCTGCTAAAGTCAAAAACACGCCGAAAGGCAAGGCCCCTCCAACGGCCACCGGAAACGGAATTCGGATCGGAAACGGACCGGAAATCGGATCTGGTAAGGTTGGAAACACCGAAG
>NZ_JBEZNG010000055.1:0-28936 GCF_040653035.1 Streptomyces malaysiensis subsp. malaysiensis | reverse complement strand
GCACCAACCCACCCAACCCCACCAACAACTCCTCACGACCACCCGCCACCACCACCCCACGATCCGACAACCCCGCCCGACCACAACCCAACGCGAGGCTCAACTCGCCGAGATCCTGGTCCGGTCGCTGATCCAGGAAGGACAACAGCCGCTGTGCCTGGGCGCGCAGCGCGTCCTCGCCTCGCGCGGACACCGGAAGAAGCGCCAGACCACCCGGCAACTGCGGTGCGGGTAGCTCCGAGTCAGGGACGTCCGAGGGCTGTTCCAGGATGACGTGGGCGTTGGTGCCACTGACCCCGAACGCGGACACCCCGGCCCGGCGCGGACGACCCACCTCAGGCCACACCCGCTCCTCAGTCAGCAGCTCCACCGCACCCGCCGACCAATCCACCTGCGGCGAAGGCTCATCCACATGCAACGTCCTCGGCAACACCCCATGCCGCAACGCCAACACCATCTTGATCACACCAGCCACACCCGCAGCCGCCTGCGCATGACCGATATTCGACTTCAACGACCCCATCAACAAAGGCCGCCCCTCAGGCCGATCCTGCCCATACGTCGCCAACACCGCCTGAGCCTCGATCGGATCACCCAACGGCGTACCCGTCCCATGCGCCTCGACCGCGTCCACATCCGCCGCCACCAGACCCGCACCAGCCAACGCCCGCCGAATCACCCGCTGCTGCGACGGACCACTCGGCGCCGTCAAACCATTCGACGCACCGTCCTGATTCACCGCACTACCCCGCACCACCGCCAACACCCGATGGCCGTTCCGCTCCGCGTCCGACAACCGCTCCACGAGCACCACACCCACACCCTCGGCCCACCCCGTACCGTCCGCCGCGGCCGCGAACGACTTGGATCGGCCGTCGGGGGCGAGCCCGCGTTGACGGGAGAACTCGACAAAGGCGTCCGGCCCGGCCATCACCGTCACCCCACCGGCCAGCGCCATCGAGCACTCCCCCGCCCGCAACGCCTGCGCCGCCAGATGCAACGCCACCAACGACGACGAACACGCCGTGTCCACCGTCACCGCAGGACCCTCGAACCCCAGCACATACGACACCCGACCCGACAGCACACTGCCCGCGCCGCCGGTCATGAGGTAGCCCTCGGAGCCGTCGGGGGCCGTGCCGAGGCGGCTGGTGTAG
The DNA here is from genome assembly GCF_040653035.1 of Streptomyces malaysiensis subsp. malaysiensis. Taxonomy (NCBI): domain Bacteria; kingdom Bacillati; phylum Actinomycetota; class Actinomycetes; order Kitasatosporales; family Streptomycetaceae; genus Streptomyces; species Streptomyces malaysiensis. The sequence continues at coordinate 27,779 of NZ_JBEZNG010000055.1, read as the reverse complement.
TCGTGGTTGACCATTCCGGCGAAGACACCGATGTCCCGGCCGCGCAGCGAGACCGGGTCGATCCCGGCGCGCTCCAACGCCTCCCATGACGTCTCCAGCAGCAACCTCTGCTGTGGATCCATCGCCAGCGCCTCACGCGGCGAGATCCCGAAGAAGTCCGCGTCGAACTCGGCCGCGTCATAGAGAAAGCCACCCCGACGCGCATAACTCGTCCCCGCGTGATCCGGGTCCGGGTCGAACAGCTTCTCCAGATCCCAGCCTCGGTCCGCCGGGAACTCCCCGATGCCCTCGCCCCCGGCCAGAACCAGCTCCCACAAGTCCTCGGGCGAGGCCACCCCACCCGGCAACCGGCACGCCATCCCCACGATCGCGATCGGCTCGGTGGGATCGCCCACCGGCCACGCCGATCCGGTCCGTCCGGTGTGCTGTCCGAGAAGCCGGGCGTGCAGGAAGGAGGCGAGCGCGGCCGGTGTCGGATGGTCGAAGGCGAGCGTGGTCGGCAGCTCGGCCCCGGTCAGCTCCCGGAGGCGGTTGCGGAGCCGGACCACGTTCAGGGAGTCGAAGCCGAGGTCCTGGAAGGCCCGTTCGCCGTCGATCGCCGACGCGTCGTCGTGCCCCAGCACCGCGGCCGAGCTGGTCAGCACCAGGTCCAGGACCAGCCGGTGGCGCTCGGCCTCGGTGCCGGCCATCAGCCGCTCGACGAAGGGCGTGGCCCCGCCGCCCTGGAGTGCGGCGGCCTCCGGCAGTGACCGGTCGGCCGGACGCAGCTCACCTGCCGTGCCGGAGTCCGTTACGAGAGCGCCCGGTGCGGCGGCGTCTGACAGGAGGGCGTCCGATGCGGGGGCGTCCGGCCAGTACCGCCGGTGCTGGAAGGCGTACGTCGGCAGGTCCACCCTGGGCCGCGACGTCCCCGGGAGCAACGCGGTCCAGTCGACCGGTACGCCCCGGACATGCAGCCGCGCGAGCGCGGCCACAGCGGCGAGCGGATCGGCCTGTTCGCCGTGCAACGTGGGCACGAACATGGCCGGGTCGGCGCCGTCGCCCAGCGCTTCCTGCGCCATGGCGGTGAGAACACCTCCGGGGCCCAGTTCGAGGAAGGTCGTGACGTCCCGGGTGTGGAGCGTCCTGACACCGTCGAGGAATCGGACGGTCCCGCGTGCGTGCTCGACCCAGTAGTCGGGGGAGCACAGCTGGTCGGTGGTGGCCAACTCGCCCGTGACGTTGGAGACGATGGGCACCGCCGGAGGCGCGTACGTCAGCCCGGCGGCGACGGCGCGGAACGCGTCGAGCATGCCGTCCATGTGCGCGGAGTGGAAGGCGTGGCTGACCCGTAGGCGCTTGGTCCGGTATCCCTTGGCCGCGCACCGCCGCGCGACGGCCACTACGGCGTCCTCATCGCCGGAGACGACGACGGAGGCGGGGCCGTTGACCGCGGCGATGTCCACGGCGCCCGGTGCATCGGCCAGCAGGGACCGCACCATGGCCTCGGGGGCGTTGAGCGCGAGCATCGCACCACCGGGCAGGGCCTGCATCAGCCGTGCGCGCGCGGCCAGCAGTGCGGCGGCGTCGTCGAGGGACAGCACGCCCGCCACATGCGCCGCGGTCAGCTCGCCCACGGAGTGTCCGGCGAGGATGTCGGGGCGCACTCCCCAGGACTCGTACAGCCGGAACAGCGCGGTCTCCACCGCGAACAGCCCCGCCTGGGCGAACACGGTCCGGTCGAGCAGTTCCGCTTCGGGGGAACCGGGCTGGGCGAACACGACGTCCCGGACGGAGTGCGTGACATGCCCGGCATCGACCAGATGCCGGTCCAGTCGCGCGCAGGCCGCGTCGAAGGCATCGCGGAACACGGGATACCGCGCATGGAGTTCCCGGCCCATGCCCGCGTGCTGGCTGCCCTGTCCGGTGAACAGCACCGCGAGCCTGCCGGGGCTCGGCACACCTCGTGCGACGGGACCGTCGGTCGGCCCGGTGATGGCCTCCAGCCCGCTCAGCAGCTCCGCACGCCCCGTGCCCACGACCACGGCGCGGTGTTCCAGCGCGGCTCGTGTGGTGATCAGCGAGTGTGCGATATCGCCCGGGTCGAGCTCCGGGTGCGTGCGGGCGAACTCCGCGAGCCGGGCCGCCTGGCCGTGCAGCGCATCGGCGCTCCTGGCCGAGATCACCCACGGTACGGCGGGGATCGTGTCCGGATCCTCCGGGGTGGGCGCGGCGACGGTGGCCGGTGCCTGCTCCACGATCACATGGGCGTTGGTGCCACTGACGCCGAACGCGGATACCCCGGCCCGGCGCGGGCGCTCCGCGTCCGGCCACGGCCGTTCCTCGGTCAGCAGCGCCACCGACCCCGCCGACCAGTCCACTTCCGGGGTGGGGGCGTCGACATGCAGCGTCCGTGGCAGCACACCGTGTCGCATCGCCATGACCGTCTTGATCACACCGGCCACGCCCGCGGCGGCTTGGGCATGACCGATGTTCGACTTCACCGACCCCAGCCACAGCGGCCGGTCGCGGTCCTGTCCGTAGGTGGCGATGATGGCCTGCGCCTCGATGGGATCGCCCAGTGCCGTCCCCGTGCCGTGCGCCTCGACCACGTCCACGTCCGCGGCCGCCACACCCGCGCTGGCCAGCGCCTGACGGATGACACGCTGCTGCGACGGACCGTTGGGCGCGGTCAGGCCATTCGACGCACCGTCCTGGTTCACCGCGCTGCCCCGCACCACCGCCAGCACCTGGTGACCGTTCCGCTCCGCGTCCGACAGCCGCTCCAGCAGCAGTACGCCCACGCCCTCGGCCCACCCCGTGCCATCGGCCGAGGCGGCGAAGGGCCTGCACCGGCCGTCGACCGACAGTCCGCGCTGACGGGAGAAGTCCACGAAGGCGTCGGGCCCGGCCATCACCGTCACCCCACCGGCCAGCGCCATCGAGCACTCCCCCGCCCGCAACGCCTGCGCCGCCAGATGCAACGCCACCAACGACGACGAACACGCGGTGTCCACCGTGACCGCGGGGCCCTCCAGGCCCAGGGTGTAGGCCACGCGTCCGGACAGAACGGCCGCGGAGACCCCGGTGATCCGGTGTCCCTCGACCTCGTGCGGAACGTGGCGCAGACGTATCGCATAGTCCTGGGTGTTCATTCCGGTGAACACTCCGACAGCGCTGCCGCCCAACGCGGTCGGGTCGATCCCGGCCCGCTCGAACACCTCCCATGAGGTCTCGAGCAGCAGCCGCTGCTGCGGATCCATCGCGAGCGCCTCACGGGGCGAGATTCCGAAGAAGTCGGCGTCGAACCCGGCGGCGTCGGGCAGGAAGGCGCCGTGCCGGACGTAGGAGGTGCCGGGGTGGTCCGGGTCGCTGTCGTAGAGTGCCGACAGATCCCAGCCCCGGTCGTCCGGGAAGTCGCCGACGGCGTCACCGCCCTCGCTGATCAGGCGCCAGAAGTCCTCGGGGCTGCTCACCCCACCCGGAAAGCGGCAGCTCATGGCCACGATGGCGATGCCATCGTCGGACGCCTCGCCCGCAGGTTGCGGGGCGGCGGGAGCGCTCGGCGCCCCCAGGAGTTCGGCGTGCAGATGCCTGGTGAGGGCGAGTGGACTGGGGTGGTCGTAGAGCAGGGTCGAGGGGAGCCGGAGCGCGGTGGCCGCGTTGAGCCGGTTGCGCAGTTCCACGGACGTCAGCGAGTCGAACCCCAGCTCCCGGAAGGCCCGTCGGGCGGCGATGCCCTCCGCCGAGGAGTGCCCGAGCACCTGGGCGGCATGGTGTGTGACCAGGTCCAGCAGCGTCCGCTCCCGTTCGGCGGGGTCCGAGGACTCCAGCCGCCGTACGAGATCGGTCCGCGGCGATACCGTCGGGCTCACGACCCGGCGGCCCGGTGGCACCAGCTTGTGCAGCAGCGGTACGACCGGGGTGGCGGCCGCGTCGGCGCGCAGTCCCGCGAGGTCCAACCGGGCCGCCACCAGCGCGGGCGTGGCGCTGCGCAGACCGGCGTCGAACAACGCCAGACCGGTCTCCTCCGACAGGGACGTCACACCGAAGCGCCGGGTGTGCTGCCGCAGGTCGGACGTGGTGAGATGCGCGGTCATCTCGCTGCTGAGCGCCCAATGGCCCCAGGCGAGCGCGGTGGCCGGGAGCCCCGCCGCCCCGCGCCGCTCGGCCAGTGCGTCCAGGAAGGCGTTGGCGGCGGCATAGTTCGCCTGCCCGGGGTTGCCGAAGACACCTGCGGCCGAGGAGAACATCACGAACGCCGCGAGATCCATGTCACACGTCAGCTCGTGCAGGATGACGGCCGCGTCCGCCTTGGGGCGGAGGACGGTGTCCAGCCGTCCCGGTGTCATGGCGGTGACCATGCCGTCGTCCAGGACCCCGGCGGTGTGGACGACAGCCGTGAGGGGCGCATCGGCTGGAATCGAGTCCAGCAGGTCCGCCACCGCGGTCCGGTCGCCGATATCGCGGGCCACGGTGCGTACGGACGCGCCCAGCGCGGCGAGTTCGGACTCCAGCTCCGCCACGCCTTCGGCGGCAGGGCCACGGCGACTGACCAGCAGGAGGTTGCGTACACCGTGCTCGGCCGCGAGGTGTCGGGCGAGCAAGCGGCCCAGCGCACCGGTGCCACCGGTGATGAGAACCGTGCCCGCCGGGTCCAGCGGCCGGTGTAGCGCCTCCTCGTCCTGCGCGGCACGCACGAGCCTCGGTACGGATGCCACCCCGGCGTTGATGGCGATCTGCGGTTCGCCGGTGGCCAGTGCGGCAGGCAGCAGCGCGCGGGAGGCGTCGTCCTCGTCCATCGCCACCAGGACCAGCCGGTCCGGGGCCTCCGACTGTGCCGAGCGCACGAGTCCCCAGACCGCGGCGCAGATCGGATCGGTGATCTCGCGTGTGACGATGACCAGCCGCGAACCGGAGTCCGGCGCGGCCATCCACGCCTGGACCCACTCAAGCGCCTGTGAGGTCAGCGCCCGGAGGCCGAGTGTGGTGTCGGTCAACTCCGCGCGTACGAAGGGCGGTACGTTCCCCTGGGCTGCGAACGTTGTCAATTCGGCCGGGCTCGTCACCATCACCGGATCCGAGGTGGTCAGGGCGGTCGCAGCCGACACGACCGGGAGGGGGAACCACTCCACCTGGAACAGCGCGTCGTGTGGAGCAGTCCCGGCCCCCGGCGCCAGTCCCTCGGCGGGGAGCGGCCGCGAGGTCACCGAGCCCACGGACCCGACCGCGCCTCCGGCGGAGTCCGCCAGCTCCAGTGTCACGCCGCCCTGGCCGTCCGGGCTGATGCGCGCACGCAGTGCGCTCGCCCCGGTCGCGGACAGGGACACCGCGCGGTAGGTGGCGGGCAGCGCCGATGCCCCACGGTGAGTGTCGGCGTGGCATACGGCTTCCAGCAGTACGGGGTGCAGTGCGTAGCGCGTCGTGTCGGGCTGCTGGTCATCGGCCAGTTCCACCTCGGCGAAGACGTCGGCGCCGCGGGTCCACGCCGAGCGCAGTACGCGGAACGCCGGGCCGATGCCACGTCCGCCCCGCGCCAGCTCCTCGTACACCTGGTCCACATCGATGGGGGTCGCTCCGGTCGGCGGCCACGGTGCGAGGTCGATCTCGGGTGCGTTGGTGGTGACGGCCTGGGCCAGCGTGCCCGTGGCGTGTCGGGTCCAGTCCGCTCCGTCCGATCCGTGGCCCTGCCGCCGGGAGTGGACGGTGAGGCGCCGTCGACCGGAGTCGTCCGCCCCATCGACGACCACCTGTAGCTGCACGCTCATGCCCTCCATGAGCACGAGCGGGGCCTCGATCAGCAACTCGTCCACGACACCGCAGCCGACCTCGTCACCGGCACGTACCGCCAGCTCCACAAAGGCCGATCCGGGGAGGACGACCGCGCCGGCCACCGTGTGGTCGGCCAGCCACGGGTGGGTGCTCAGAGACAGCCGGGAGGTGAACAACACCCCGTCCATGTCCGGCAGTTCCACCCATGCGCCGAGCAGCGGATGCTGAGCACCGGCGAGGCCGACGGCGGTCACCTCTCCGGTCCGGCGGCCACTCTTCAGCCAGTAGTGCTGACGCTGGAAGGCGTAGGTCGGGAGGTCCGGGGCCGCGTGTGCCGGGATGTCGTCGAACAGGGCGGTCCAGTCGACGGGGACACCGTGTACGTATGCCTCGGCCAGGGAAGTGAGCACACGACGCATATCACCCTGATCCCGGCGGAGCGTCCCGGTCGCCACGACCGGCCCGGCGTCCGCTCGCTCCGCCGCCGCCTCGATACTCATCGTCAGCACCGGATGCGCGCTCACTTCGACAAACGCCCGGAAGTCCGCCTCCAGCAGGCGCTCGACGGACGGGCCAAAACGGACGGTGCTCCGGAGATTCCGATACCAGTACCCGGCGTCCAGCTCGGCCGTGTCCAGCCACTCCGCCACCACCGTCGAGAAGAACGGAATACGTGAGGACACCGGACGAATTTGCGCCAACGACCGGGCCAGCTCGTCCTCGATCGCTTCCACCTGCGCCGTATGCGAGGCGTAATCCACCTCGATCCACCTCGCCCGCAACCCCGCGCCCTCACACTCCGCCACCAACTCCCGCAAGGCATCCGGCTCACCGGCCACCACCACCGACAACGGCCCATTCACCGCCGCCACCTCCACCCGACCACCCCACCGCTCAACCAGCCCCTCCGCCTCCGCCACGCCCAACGCCAACGACACCATCCCGCCCCGGCCCGAGAGCCCAGCCGCCACCGCCCGGCTGCGCAGCACCACCACCCGCGCCGCATCCTCCAACGACAACCCACCCGCCACACACGCCGCCGCGATCTCCCCCTGCGAATGACCCACCACCACCGACGGCACCACACCAGCCGCCAACCACACCCGCGCCAACCCCACCATCACCGCAAACGACACCGGCTGCACCACATCCACCCGATCAAAACCCGGCGCACCCCCAACGCCCCGCACCACATCCAGCAACGACCACCCCGTCAGCGGATCCAGCGCCTCGGCGCACTCCCGCAGCCCCTCCGCGAACACCGGCGAGGACTCCAGCAGCTCCGCCCCCATTCCCACCCACTGCGCCCCCTGACCAGGGAAGACGAACGCCACCCGACCCCGGACATCCGCACTTCCCGGCCCACCGCCCTCCGCTACCGCCGCGAGACCCGTCAGCGCCTCACCCCGGTCCCCCGCCACCACCACCGCTCGGTCCGACAACGCCGCCCGGCCAGAGGCCAGCGCCGCTCCCAGCTCCACCATGCCCACGTCCGGGTGATGCTCCATGAAGTCCAACAGGCTCCGCGCCTGCCCGCGCAACCCGGCACCGCCACGCCCCGAGACGACCAACGGCACCACACCACCAGGGGCCTCCGGCACCGGAACACCACTCTCAGGCCGGTCCGGAGCCTGCTCCAGAATCACATGGGCGTTGGTCCCGCTCACCCCGAACCCCGACACTCCAGCCCGGCGCGGGCGCCCCACCTCAGGCCACACCCGCTCCTCGGTCAACAGCTCCACCGCACCGGACGACCAATCCACCTGCGGCGTCGGCTCATCCACATGCAACGTCCTCGGCAACACCCCACACCGCAACGCCAACACCATCTTGATCACACCAGCCACACCCGCAGCCGCCTGCGCATGACCAATATTCGACTTCAACGACCCCATCAACAAAGGCCGCCCCTCAGGCCGATCCTGGCCATACGTCGCCAACACCGCCTGCGCCTCGATCGGATCACCCAACGGTGTGCCTGTCCCATGCGCCTCGACCGCGTCCACATCCGCCGCCACCAGACCCGCACCAGCCAACGCCCGCCGAATCACCCGCTGCTGCGACGGACCATTCGGCGCCGTCAAACCATTCGACGCACCGTCCTGATTCACCGCCGAGCCCCGCACCACCGCCAACACCCGATGCCCACACCGCTCCGCAACAGACAACCGCTCCAACACCACCACACCCACACCCTCGGCCCACCCCGTACCGTCCGCCGACGCCGAGAACGACTTGCACCGGCCATCGACAGCAAGTCCGCGTTGACGGGAGAACTCCACAAACGAGTCCGGCCCGGCCATCACCGTCACCCCACCCGCCAGCGCCATCGAGCACTCCCCCGCCCGCAACGCCTGCGCCGCCAGATGCAACGCCACCAACGACGACGAACACGCCGTGTCCACCGTCACCGCAGGCCCCTCGAACCCCAACACATACGACACCCGACCCGACACCACGCTCGCGGAGGTGCCGGTCATCAGATGGCCTTCCAGACCAACCGGTGCGTCTGTCCCTTCGCCGGCGCCGACTCCGTAGTTCTGATGCATCATCCCGGCGAAGACGCCCACGTCCTGGCCCCGCAGTGAGACCGGATCGATCCCCGCCCGCTCCAACGCCTCCCATGACGTCTCCAGCAGCAACCTCTGCTGCGGATCCATCGCCAGCGCCTCACGCGGCGAGATCCCGAAGAAGTCCGCGTCGAACTCCCCCGCGTCATGGAGAAATCCGCCCCGACGCGCATAACTCGTCCCCGCGTGATCCGGATCCGGGTCGAACAGCTTCTCCAGATCCCACCCCCGATCCGCCGGGAACTCCCCGATGCCCTCACCCCCGGCCAGCACCAGCTCCCACAACTCCTCCGGCGAGCCGACCCCACCCGGCAACCGGCACGCCATCCCCACGATCGCGATCGGATCATCGACCGCGACCACCGCCGGGGCCGAAGCCGGGGAGGTCGACAGCCCCGATGCCACTGCCGTACTACCGCCGAGCAGCTCCCGCCGCAGCATGCTCCCCAACTCCACCGGTGTGGGGTGGTCGAAGGCGGAGGTGGCGGGCAGGCGGAGCCCGGTGGCCTCGCTCAGCCGGTTGCGCAGCTCCACCACGGTGACCGAGGTCAGGCCCAGGTCCGTGAAGGCCCGATCGGGCTCGACGGCCTGTTTGTCGGCCAGGCCCAGCAGGTCGGCGAGGTGTTCTCGGACGAGTTCGGTGAGCAGCCGGTCCCGTTCGGCCTCGTGCGACTCCATCAGCCGCTCCCGCAGGGCGACCGTGACGGCGTCGTCCACGGTGGCGGCGCGGGCCGGTATGTCGAGCAGGTCCTTCAGCAGCGGGGAGGTCGTCCCGGTCGGTACGGCGGTCGAGTCGAGCTTCATCGCCGCGAGTTGGGCCTGGTCCACGGTCAGCGCGGCGTCCAGCGCCGCGAGCGCTTGCTGCCTGCTCAGGGCACCGGCCGTCTCGTCGGTCTCGCCCTGCCACGGCCCCCAGGCGATGGACTGGGCCGGTGTGCCCCGCATGCGCAGATGCTGGGCGTAGGCGTCGAGGAAGGCGGCGGAGGCGGCCTCGGTGGTTTCGCCTGCCGCGCCCAGCAGCCCCTTGGTCGAGGAGGACAGCACAAACGCGGTGAGGTCGGCGTTCCGGGTGAGCTCGTGCAGCGTTCTGGCCTCGGCCGCCACTCGTCCGTCGGACGGCTCGTCCACGGCCTCCCAGGCGTGTACGACGACGCTCAAGGGGCTTTTGGCCTTGGCCAGCGCCCGCCTCAGTTTTGTGCGGTTGTCCAAGTCGCATTCGACGAGTTGGACATCGGCTCCGGCGTCGGTGAGCTGTGCGCACAGCTCACCGGCCAGACCGCCCTGCCCCGGCGGGGCGATCAGCAGCAGCCGACGGATGCCGTAACCGGTCGCCAGATGCCGGGCGATGACGGCGCCACGCCGGGTGTCCACTCCGGTGACGACCGCGGTGCCGTCAGGGTCGAAAGCCACGGAGGAGACCCGCTCGGTGTCCCCGCCCCCGTCCGCACCCGCCTCCAGGCCCCCGTCCAGCCCCCTGTCCAGGGCCACGCGCTCAAGGCGTGGCAGCAGCACGACGCCCGAGCGCACCGCGCTCTGGGGCTCGCCCGAGGCCACCGCCGCCACCAGCGCATCGGCACACGCCTCGTCATCCGGCTCACCATCCGGCTCGCCATTCAGCTCGTCTTCCGGCTCATCGAGGTCCACGATGACGAGGCGGCCGGGATGAGCGGCCTGGAGGGAGCGCACCAGCCCCCACAGCGCGGCCTGCTCCGGATTCCGCACATCCTCGCCCGTGGTGGTGGCCATGGCACTTCGGGTGAGGACCACCAGGAGCGCATCGGACAGCTCGGCGGAGGCCAGCCACGTTTCGACTTCCCTCAAGACGCCCTCGGTGGTGTCCGCGGGGGTCGGCAGCAGGGCTACGGCGGGCGGGGCGTCTCCGGTGGCCACCGCCGCTCTCAGTCCGGCCACGTCGTCAGCCGTGTCGAGGCGCCCGGCCGGTTCGGTGCCGGTGGCCCACGGCAGGCCGGCCAGTTCCAGGGGCCGCCGTCCGAGCAGGACCCAACGGCCGGGCCGGGGCCGCGCCACGGACAGCGGAGAGGCGGACGGCCGCGGCGCGGACGGCTGAGGAATCCACTTCGTCCGGAAGAGCGCGTCATGGTAGGCGTTGCCCACGGCGCGCAGCCGCGCCGGGCCGTCCAGCAGCCGGTGCCGGGTGACCTTGCCGGTCGCGGTACGCGGGATCCGCGTGATCTCGTACAGCTCCTCGGGGACCTTGAAGTACGAGAGCCTCTCCCGGCATAGGGCGAGCGCCTGGGCGGGGTCGAAGCCGCCGGGTGCGGGGACGATGAAGGCCACGGGGACTTCACCGAATACATCGTGCGGCTTGCCGACCACGGCCGCGTCGGCCACGCCCGGCGCCATCCGCAGGACGTCCTCGACCTCGGCCGGGTGGATGTTCTCCCCGGCGCGGATGATGAGTTCCTTGAGCCGGCCGGTGATCGTCAGATAGCCGTCCCGGTCGCGGCGGGCGAGGTCTCCGGTCTGGAACCAGCCGTCCCGCAGCGCCTCGGCGGTGGCCTCGGGCTGGTTGTGGTAACCGGCCATGATGTTCGGGCCGCGGACCCACACCTCGCCCTCGGTCCCGTCGGGGACGTCCAGGCCGGTTCGGTGGTCGACCACGCGCAGCGCCAGACCGGGGACGGGGAGTCCGCAGGAGCCCTCGACCCTCGCGCCGGTCGGCCAGTTGATGGCGATCGAACCGGAGGTCTCGGTGCTGCCGTACGCGTCGATGAGCGGGGCCCCGAAGGCGTCCTCGACCGAGTGCCGCAGCGCCGCGGTGGTCACGGCGCCGCCGACCAGGCCCACCCGCAGCTCCGGGGCGGTGAATCCGGGCGCCTTGGAGGCGCGGACGAGGTAGTGGCACAGCGTGGGGACTCCGGCGATGACGGTGGAGCGCTCCTGGCCCCACTGCTCCAGCACGTCCTCGGCGGAGTGTCCGTCGGTGATCCGGGCGGTGGCCCCGACAGCCGTCACGGCCAGCACGCATACGATGTGGGAGAGGCTGTGGAACAGGGGCAGCGGCCAGAGCACACGGTCCTCGGCGGTGAGGCCGAGCGCGGGCACGTACGACGCGGCGACCGACCAGAGGCAGTTGCGCTGGGTGGCGAGCACGCCCTTGGGGTTGCTTGTGGTGCCGGAGGTGAAGAGCATCCAGGCGATGTCGTCGAGCCCGTGGTCGTCGCGGGCCGGGGTGCCCGGCTCGGTGGTGGCGAACCGCTCGTACGACAGACTGCCCGCGGGGACCGGGTCCTCCCCCACCACCAGGACGGTCAGCGGACTCGGCCCGGGGTTCAGCCGTCGTAGCAGCGGCAGGTGTGCGGTGTCGGTGATGACGACCTGGCTGCCGCTGACGGTGAGCAGATGCTCCAGTTCGGCCTGGGAGACATGCGGATTGACCGGGACGCCGATGCCACTGGCGCGGACGACGGCGAAGTAGCTCTCCACCATCTCGACGCGGTTGCCGAGGAACATGGCCACGCGGTCGCCCGGCAGCAGGCTCAGCCCGGCGAGATGTCCGGCGAGCCGGCGGGTGCGCGTCTCCAGTTCGGCGTAGCTGATGGCTCGACGGGCGTCGCTGTAGGCGGTTTTGGTGCCGAAGCGGCGGCTCTGCTCTGTGAGGAGGTCCTGGATCGGGCGGATCAGTTCGGTGCGCAGCATGCCACCTCTACCCTCCCTGCGGTCAGGGTTCCGGGTGACGCGCAACAGCTTCACCCATTCCAGCTTCACACCGGAAAACTAGAAGAATCCCCTCATTCACCCCCCTCATCCCCCCTTACTTGGAGATCGTCGAGCCCCCTCTTTCCGACTCCACTTTCCGAGTCCGCCGGGCCCGCGCTGGTAGGTTCACGGCACCGGAGGAGCGGCGCCGGAGGAGGGAGGAGCGGATGTGCTCTGCGGGCTCTGGGCAGGGGTCGGTCACACCGGAAGCGGATGTGCTCATCGTCGGCTACGGACCCATCGGACAGGTGCTGTCCATCCTGCTGGCCACCCGGGGCTGGCGGGTGCTGGTGGTGGAGCGGTGGGAGAAGCCATACACACTGCCGCGGGCGACCAGCTTCGACGGTGAGACGGCCAGGACCCTGGCGTCGCTGGGGGTGGCCGACGCGTTCGCGGAGATCGGACTGCCGGCCGACGCCTACGACTGGCGCAACGCCGAGGGCAGCTCCCTGCTACGGGTCGAGCTGGCCGAGCGGGGTGCGCACGGCTGGCCGGAGACGACCACGATGCACCAGCCCGCGCTGGAGGCGGTGCTGTGCGCCCGCGCGGAGCGGCTGCCCCAGCTGCGGGTGCTGCGCAGTTACGGCGCGACGGACCTGGTGGACAACGGTTCCGGGATCGAGCTCACGGCCACGGACACCGCGGGCGAGCGGCTGCGCTGCACCGCCTCCTGGGTGATCGGTTGTGACGGGGCGAACAGCTTCGTCCGCGACCATATCGGGGTGCGCGGTACGGACCTCGGTTTCTCCTTCGACTGGCTGCTGTGCGATGTGGTGCTCCATGAGCCGCGGGTGTTCTCGCCGCTCAATGTGCAGCACTGTGATCCGGCCCGGCCGACGACGGCGGTGGGCAGTGGACCGGGGCGTAGGCGCTGGGAGTTCATGCGGCTGCCCGGGGAGAGCGTGGCCGAGCTGAACCGGGCGGAGACGGCCTGGCGGCTGCTGGAACGCTTCGACGTCACTCCGGAGAACGCCACCCTTCAGCGGCACACGGTCTACAGCTTCCAGGCCGCCTGGGCCGATGAGTGGCGGCGGGGCCGGGTGCTGCTGGCCGGGGACGCCGCCCATCTGATGCCGCCGTTCACCGGTCAGGGCATGTGCGCGGGCATCCGGGACGCGCTCAATCTGTCCTGGAAACTGGATCTGGTGCTGCGGGGCGCCGCCGGTGAGGGGCTGCTGGACAGCTATCCGCGGGAGCGCGTCGACCATGTGCGGGAGGCCATCGACACCGCGGTGCGGCTGGGCAGGGTGCTGTGTGTGACCGACGCCGCCACCGCCGCGAGCCGGGACGCCTCGCTGCTCGCGGGCATGGACACCGGCCGGGGCAGGCAGCACGGCGTGGGTGCGCCGCTGCGCACCGGTCTGCTGTACACCGGTATCGGCACATCACCGGTGCCACCGGCCGGGGAGGTGATGTCACAGGGCCGCGTACGGCACGAGGGCGTGACCGGTCTGTTCGACGAGGTGGTGGGCACCGGTCCGGCGCTGCTGGGGTCGGCGGATCCGACCGCGGCGCTGGAGGAGTCGCAGCTCGCCTTCCTCACCGGGCTCGGTACACGTCTTGTGCATATGGTGGCGCTGGGCGACGAGGCGGCACCGAGCGCCGTCGTGGATGTCGACGAGGTGTATCTGCCGCTTCTGAAGGCGGCACGGGCACGGTTCCTGCTGGTGCGCCCGGATCACCACATCTACGGCGCGGCCCGCACCTCCCGTGAACTCACCGCGCTGGTCGGCCAATTCAGGTCCGGGCTGCTGGACCGAGAAACAGGCTAGAGGAAATGCGGCAGATCCTGCCGCCGCTTGACGTTGACTTTACGGAACACCCGCGTGAGGTGTTGTTCGACCGTGCTCGAGGTGATGTAGAGCTTGGCGGCGATCTCGCGGTTGGTGTAGCCCTTGGCCGCCAGCAGCGCGATCCTCCGCTCCTGGGTGGTGAGCGCGGACAGCCCGTCCTGGTGCTGTTTCGCGGATATCGCGGCCTCGGGGTCGATGGGGTCGAGAGCGGCCTCCCGGCACAGGTGCTCGGCCCCGGTCTGCTTCGCGAGGTGCCAGGCGCGGTGGGCCACCCGGCGGGCGTTGCGCTGGTCCCCGGTGTCCTTGAAGGCGGTGCTGAGGTCGATCAGGGCACGGGCGAGTTCGTAGTCGTCGCCGCTGTCCTTGAGCATGTCGACGGCCTCGGTGAGCAGTTGCGGACGGCGGCTGACCCGGCTGACCGCGGCCAGGGTGCGCAGGCACAGCCCGCGGGCCCGGGAGGGGCCCGGGAGCAGTCGGGCGATCTGTTCCCGTACCAGACGTTTGGCCTGGTCCTGGTCGTCCTGTGCCAGCCATGCCTCGGCCGCGCTGGTGCGCCATGAGACCACGTCGGCGCCGGGTGCGTTCCAGGTCTCGGCGAATCTGCCGCAGGCCAGGAAGTCCGCGAGCGCGGCCTGTGGGTGGTGGGTGGCCAGCCGGTAGTGGCCCCGGGCGTGCAGATAGTGTGCGCCGTGGCGGCTGTGCAGGGCCGGTTCGGGGATCGGCTGGGCCACGTACTTCTCCGCCTGCTCCAGCCTGCCGGAGCGGGTGGCGGCGAGGATGGCGCAGCCCAGCACCCCGGCCAGGCCGATGCCCCAGCCCTGGGGCGGTACGAGGGCCATGGCGCGGGCCGCCAGGTCGTGGGCGGAGATCAGCTGTCCCTGCCGCAGATGGGCCTCGGCGCGGATGGCGAGGAACTTCCCCTGCCAGGCCACGGCGTGGTGGGCGGCGGCCTCGGTCTCGAGCTTTTCGCACCAGGCCACGACCTCGTCCGGGCGGCCCGCGTGGAGCAGCGCGCGCAGGGCGAGCGCTCCGGACTCGGCGTTCCACAGCGAGCCGTGGTCGAGGTGGAAGGTGCGCAGCAGCAGTTCGGCGCGGTGCGTCAGCTGGTCGTTGCCCCCACGGATCAGATCGTCGGCCAGGGTGACCGCCGAGGGCAGCCATGGGTCGTGGCAGGGGGCCGCCTCGGGGGTGGCCGCGGCGACCGAGTGGGCCAGTTTCCGCAGCCCGGTGTGGAGGGGGTACGCCATCGCCGCCCAGTTCGTCAGGGGGCGGAGGTCCTCGGTTCCGGGGCCGATGCCCTGGTGGGCGCGGGTGCGCAGGGCGTCGAGCAGGGCGGTCAGCTCATCGAGCGCACCGGCCCGGACCAGGCCGAGCACCAGTTCGGAGACCTCCCGCCGGTCCAGGTGGCCCGCGGTGAAGTCGCCCAGCTGGGGGCGCAGATGACGGACGGCGACCTGCGGTTTCAGCTGCCACTCCAGCCGGCTGAGCCGGGCGCGGATCCGTGCCGCGGTGGGGGCGTCGGCCCGGGTGCGCTGGGCGAGGTCCAGACAGCTGAGCGCGGTGCCCACATCGCCGGTCGCCAACGCCTCGTCGGAGGCCGCCACCAGCACCTCGGTGGCGCAGTCGGCATCGGGGTCCCCCGCGGCCATCAGCTGCCCGGCCACCGTCAGCGCGGGCGCTCCGGCCTCGTGCAGCAGCTCGGCGGCGGCGCGGTGCAGTGCGGCCCGGCTGTCGGCGGGCATGTCGTCCAGTACGGCGGTGGCGGCCACCGGATGGCGGAACGCGTGGCCCTGGGTGAGCAGTCCGGCGCTGACCAGGGCGTGCAGGGCCCAGCCGGTCACCGTGGCGTCCACTCCGGCCAGTCGGGCCACGTCCGCCACCGGCGCCGCACCGCCGAGCACGGCGAGGGCGCGTACCACGGCCAGCATCGACGGCCGGGAGTGCGCCACGAGGTCGAGCAGTGCCTGTCCGTAGCCTTCCGGGTAGCCTGCGCCACCCGCCTGCTGATCGATGATCAGGGCCTGGACGGCCAGCGGATTGCCGCCACTGACGCGGTGGAGCTCGGCGGTGAGCCGGGGGGAGGCGGTGTGCGGTCCGAGCAGCCGGATGGCCAGGGCGTCGACTCCGCGGCGGCTCAGGGGGCGCACGGCGATCCGGTGTGCGTTGGGGCTCTGCGAGAGCAGCCCGGCCAGCAGGGGTGAACGCGGCCACCGCAGGGTGTGGTCATCGGTGATCAGCACCAGGATGCGGGCGGAGTGCAGCCATGGGACGAGTCCGGCGAGGAAGTGCAGGGAGGGCGGGTCCAGGTAGTGGGCGTTGTCGACACAGATCACCAAGGGGGTGGTCTCGGACAGATGGGCCAGCTCCATGGTGAGCTTCTGGAAGGCGTCGACGACCTGCACCTCCCAGTCGCCGTCGGTTAACTCCCCATCGATGACGGTTTGTTCGACCGCCGAGGCGAGCAGCTCGCGCACCCGGTCCCGGCCGGGCGGCGGAATCGTCATGCCGTGGAAGAGCTGGGTCACCACACCGAACGGCAGCAGGTGCTCCCGGAGCGAGGCGGTGGCCCTCAGGACGCGGACGCCGCCCGGTTCCAGGGCTTCGAGGAACTCGTGCACCAGCCTGCTCTTGCCAGTGCCCAGCGGCCCGTCCACGACGGCCAGCTGCCCCTTGCCCCTCGACGCGTCGGCGAGCAGCCGGCCCAGACCGGCCAGGATGTTGTCACGCTCGACAAGGTCGGGCGGTGACCCGCCGGGCCCGCGACCCCTCTCGCCTCCCCGGTCCTCCTGGTCCCCCCGGAAACCGATCGCCGGCCGACCGGCGCCGGCCGTGGAATCGTGGCATTCCATCAAGCTCACAGGCACCCCAGCTTTCTGCGATTCCTCCATCCGCGCGGCCACGCACAGCGGCGTGTCTCCGCGCGAAAGCCCATGACGAACAGACAGAACTCCTCGGCGGCGCAGGTGCGTTGCCCATCCTCAATGCCCATGACAGAGGCCGGGAGAGAATGGATAGGAGAAAGACGCGAGCCGGGTAGGAGCCTTGTGTATCAACAGCATGTAAACAGCGTGTGGCTGCGGCATGCACCGGATAGGGCACTCTCGGGTCCTATGCGTAGATCCCGGTGCGCCGCACTGTCAAGCGAATGAGTCGTACATCACGAAACGATCACGCCGTGTCCTTCGACCGATATGGCGCGGCCCTCGTGGCCATGGGAACGGACCGTACGGACGACGTGGGCGAGGGCGTGGGAGCCGATGATTGGGCCGAAAGTCGACGGTCCTCGGTGGACCCCGCGCAGGGGGCTCGGCGCACTGTCGCCGGAGGTGGCCGGCACGGCGAGGGTTCGCCGCCCGGCGCGGAGGGGGATCAGGTCACCGCGTACGAAGTGGCCTGATCCCATGAATGTGGACGCCTTACATCACCCCCCTGTGGTCAGACCAGCTGTACCGCCTGCTCGTACGAGGGGCGGGGCAGCCGCTCCCGGAAGGCTTCGGCGCCCGGGTAGCCGATGTTGACCAGCAGAATCGACCGCCACCTGCCATCGGGGAAGAACTCCTTGTCCACCGCCTCGGCGTTGAAACCCTTCATCGGTCCTGCGGCCAGCCCCGCCGCGCGGACGGCCAGCACGAAGTAGCCTGCCTGGAGCGTCGAGTTGAAGTCCCCGTGGGACTCGCGCAGCTCCTGGTTGGCCTCCAGCATCTGCTGTAACTGCGGGTTGGACGGGGCGAGGAGCGGCACATATTCCGGGTACCCGGTGTCCACGGCCAGCACCGCGGTGACCGGGGCCGAGGCGGTCTGCTCCTGATTGGGCTGTGCCACCCCGGTCAGCAGCCGCTGCTTTCCTTCCTCGGTGCGCACATACAAAATCCGCAGCGGATTGATATTCGCCGACGTCGGGGCCCATTTGAACAGTTCGTAGATGGCCCGCAGACGGTCGTCGCCCACCGGCTTGTCGCTGAAATCGTACGCCGTCTTGGCCTCGGTGAAGAGAAGTTTCCGCCCTTCGGGAGAGAGCGCGTACAGGGCCTGATCGCTATCGGGGGCCAGGGTGCTGTCCGTCACGGCCGTTCCAACTCCTTACTCACGTATGGCGATACGCGCGTATGGCGATCGCGGAACTCAGCGTACGCTTACGAGGTGTGCGGTGGCCGGGGACTTGGTCAGGTGGGCCGGTGGTGTGGTCCACCGCCGCGTGGTCTACCGCCGCGTGGTCTACCGCCGCGTGGTGTGGTCTACCACCGCGAGGATCATGTGTGGCACGCTCTTGGCATGGTGCTGGCGGCGCTTCCCCCCGCGATGCAGGTGTTCCGTTGAGGGCCGCCGTGCTGACGGAGCCGGGTGCGCTGTCCGTGGTGTCCGTGCCGGAGCCGTCCTGCGGCCCGGAGGACGTGCTGATCCGTATGCGGGGCACGGGGCTGTGCGGCTCGGATCTCGCCGTGCACGCGGGACACCGGCGGCCACCGAGCCTGCCCTGGATCCTGGGCCACGAGGGGACGGGGCGGATCGTCGAGCTGGGCAGCCGGGTCAGCGGTCTGCGCACCGGCCAGGACGTGGTCATCGAACCGGACTACTGCTGTCTGACCTGCGCCCCCTGCCGGGCCGGGCGGACCTCGGCCTGCGCAGGCCGGGCCGCCGTGGGACTGACCGTTCCCGGTCTGCTCAGCGAGTACGTCGTGGCACCGGCCGCGTTCGTGTGGCCCGTCGCCCGGCGACTGCCCGTGACGGACCTGGTCTGTGTGGAGCCCGCCACCGTGGCCCGGGCGGCGATGCGGCGCTCGGGCATCGCGCCCGGGCAGAGCTGCCTGGTGACCGGGGCCGGTTCCCAGGGGCTGCTGCTGTGCCAGGCGCTGGTGGACCACGGTGTGACGGTGTTCGTCCAGGAGCCCAACGAGGCCCGGCTGGAGCGCGCTTGTTCCCTCGGCGCGACGGCCCTGCCACCGGACGCGGACGGGCTCCCCTGTCTCTTCGAGACCTCCGGAGCCCCCGGCGGCGTCGAGCAGGGCCTGCGACGGCTCGCCAAACACGGCACCGCCGTGCTGATCGGGATGGACACCTCCCCGCTCGGGGTCTCACCGCGCGATCTGGTGGCGGGTCAGATCACCCTCATCGGCAGCATGATCTACGACCATCCGGTGGACTTCGCACGGACCGTCAGCGCCCTGGAGTCGCGGACGCCACCCCGGCTCGGCGCGGTGGTCAGCGACGGCTACGCCCTGGAGGACGTCCAGGAGGCGTTCACCGCCGCGTACACCGCGTCGGGAAAGGTGTGGGTGGACCTCTCCTGAGCCACCGCTCCGGCCGTGTCTCACCCGGCGGGCGCGGTCAGCCGCAGCACACTCCCCTCCCCGTTGGCCGATACGAGGAGGGCTCCGTCCGGGGCCACGGCGAGCCCGGCGAACTGGCGCGGGCGGCCGGGGACTCCGGGAATCGGTTCGGGTTCGGTGCGCGTGATCCCGGGCGGCAGGCCGACCGCCAGCTGCTCGGCGTCGATCCTGCTCGCCCCCGTGGCCAGGGAGATCGCCCGCAGCCGCCGGTGCTCGACCTCCACCGTGAACAGCTCGTCACCGCGCACGGCCAGCCCCTGCGGTGCGCCCAGCCCGTCCGCGACGACCACCGCCTCGCCGTCCTCCAGCCGGAGCACCGCGCCACGCCGGTCGTCGCTGACGTAGCAGCGCCACTGGCCGTCGAAGGCGACGTCCAGGGGGTGGTCGAGCCCCTCGGCGAGCACGCTGACGGTGTCGGCGTCGTCGATGCGCAGAACGCGGCCGGCACCGGTCTCGGCGACCACGAGGGAGCCGTCCGGGGCGACGGCGATCCCGGTGGGCTGGTCCAGCCCGGTGGCGCGTACCCGTGTGGTCCGGTGGACGGGGTCGTGGGTGCGCACATCGCCGAGTTGTGAGGTGAGGTGCAGCAGACCGTCGTCGGCGGTGACGTTGTGCACGGCGTACATCAGCTCGTGGGTGACGACACCGGGCTCATGACCGTCCTCAATGGCACCGGGACCGACGGCGGCACCGGAAGCGGTACCGGAGCCGGGGACAGCCGGGCTCGCCAGGCTGAAGTGATCGGCGGCGTACACCGTGCCGCCGAGGTCGACCGTGATGCCGAAGGGCCCGTCGAACCCCTGGGGGACCACCACCCGGGTCCTGCCGTCGGTGTCCACCTCCGCGATCCCGCCACTGGCGAAGCTGGAGACGAACATCCGGTTCTCATGGTCGAACGCGGCGTTGTCCAGCCCCACGATGCCGGTGGCGACGACCGACCGGGTCCCGGTGGCCAGATCGATGCGGGTCACCAGCCCGGCCATGCCACGGGACAGGACGACGAGGGCGCCGCCCCGGTCGAACCGCACCGCGACCGGGTCGTCCACCTCCTCGGCGACCAGCTCGGGCACCCCTCCGTCGGGCGGGATCCGCCAGACCTCGTTGCGCATCATCTGCGGGTAGTACAGACATCCGTCGGGGCCGAGTTGCATCGCGTTGCCCAGGGCCAGCCCGTCGGTCAGCACCGCCGGGTCGCCACCGCCCGGGAACAGTTCCATCAGGCGGCCGTTCATCTTCATCTCGTTGACGAAGAGGCGGTCGCCGACGCAGGTGATGCCGTTGGGCACCGACACCTGGTCGGAGACGAGGGTGTACTCACCCCCGGGGCCACGCCGCCACACCCGGCCGGGCGTCAGATCGGCGATGTACATCGAGCCGTCCGCCCCGAAGGCCAGGTCGTCCGGGGCCTCCACCGGGCCGTCGAGCGGCACCACCACCTCGATGTCACGCGAGACGGGGTCCACGGCACTGATCTGCCCGGCGAGGAACTGCGCCACGTACAGCCGCCCGTCCGGGCCGAATGTGACGCCGTTGGAACCCCACAGCCGGTTCGCCCTGGTGAGCCGGCGCACCTCCAGACGGTCGCTCGTGGTCCGTGTGCGGCCGGTGTCGTCGAACCGGCTTGGGTACATGGTCGCTCCTCGGGCATGGGTGGCACATCTGTCGGCACAGCGCACAGCGCACAGCGGCACGGCGGCGGATCGGTCTCAGACGACCAGCACATCGTCCATGCCGCCGTCCGCGCGCCAGCGCCTGAGCAGTTCATGGAAGGCGATCGGCCCGTCGCCGAAGGACTCGCTGCGCTCCCGTGGCATGCCCTCGTTGTTGTAGTAGCCGGGGGTGCACTCGGCCTGGAAGTCGTACAGGTCAGCCGCCTTCTCACGGATGGTGGCGCGCCACGCCGCCTCGGCCTCGGCGGTCGGTTCGACATACCGGGCCCGGCGCCTGCGGGCCTCGGCGAGCACCTCGGCGACATGGATCGCCTGCTCATCGAGGATGTGCACATAGTTGACCGAGCTGGCGTTCTGGAGCGGGCCGAGCTGGAAGAGGTTGGGGAAGCCATGGCTGTAGAAGCCGTGGAGGGTCTTCGGGCCGTCGCGCCAGGTTTCGGTCAGGGTGACACCGCCCCGGCCGTGGACCGGGAGGAACCCTGAGGTGACCCCGGAGACGCCGACCTCGAAGCCGGTGGCGAAGATGACGCAGTCGACCTCGTACTTGGTCCCGCCGACCACGACGGCGTTCTCGGTGATGCGCTCGACACCCCCGTGGTCGGCCGTGTCCACCAGCGTGACGTTGGGCCGGTTGAAAGTGTCCAGATAGGTGTCGCTGAAGGTGGGGCGCTTGCACATGTAGCGGTACCAGGGCTTGAGCGCCTCGGCGGTCGCGGTGTCCCCGACGGTGGAGTCCACTCGCTCGCGGATCCCGTTCATCTTCTGGAAGTCGGCGATCTCGTAGAGGCGTTCGCGCTCCTGGGACGGGAGGTCCGCGTAGCTGTCACTCGGGATGAGCTTCTGCTGGAGCCGCGCGGTGCTGGTCCAGCCGTCGTTCACCAGGTCCTCGTCCGCCTGGCCACCGGTGACGATGGTGAGGAAGTTGTCCCTGCGGCGCCGCTGCCAGCCGGGTGCCAGCGAGGCGGCCCACCCGGGGTCGGTGGGACGGTTGCCGCGCACATCGACCGAGGACGGTGTGCGCTGGAACACATACAGCCGCTCGGCGTCCCGGCCCAGATGTGGCACGACCTGGATGGCGGTGGCACCGGTGCCGATGAGGGCCACGCGCTTGTCGGCGAGTCGGTGCAGACCGCCGCTCGCGTCGCCGCCGGTGTAGTCGTAGTCCCAGCGGCTGGTGTGGAACGTATGGCCCTTGAAGGTCTCGATCCCGGGGATGCCGGGGAGTTTCGCCCGGCTGAGTGTGCCGCTGGAGATCACCACATGGCGCGCCCGGATGCGGTCGTCCCGGTCGGTGTGCACGATCCACTCCAACTCGGCGTCATCCCAGCGGAGTTCGGTCACCTGGGTCCGGAAACAGACATCGCGGTAGAGGTCGAAGTGGCGCCCGATCGCCCGTGCGTGCTGCCGGATCTCCTCGCCCGGCGCGTAGCGCCACCGCGGTACGTAGCCGATCTCTTCGAGCAGGGGCAGATAGACGTAGGACTCGATATCGCACTGGACTCCGGGATAGCGGTTCCAGTACCACGTGCCGCCGAAGTCCCCGCCCTGTTCGATCATGCGGATATCGCGCACACCTGCCTGCCGCAGCCGGGCGCCGGCGAGCAGTCCGCCGAATCCGCCCCCGATGACCAGCACCTCGACCCGGTCGTGCAGCGGCTCCCGGGTGAACTCCGGCTCCACGTACGGGTCCTGGGCGTAGGAGTCGAGGTCCCCGGCGATGCGCCGGTACTGCTTCTTGCCGTCGGGGCGGATCCGGCGGTCACGCTCGGCCCGGTACTTCGCGCGCAGGGCGTCCGGATCGAATCCCAGCTCCTCGGGGTCCATGGACGTGGCGGAGATGGGCGGGTGGTGGGGAGTGGGCATGGGGGGTCCTTGTGCCTCTGGCGTCGGAAGGGTCCGGAAAGGGGCGGAAGGTCTATGGGTTCGGATGCCGCCCGGGGTCCGTTGATCGGCGGCGGGCTCAGCCTCACAGAAAACGTTCCCAATGCGCAACCTTTCCCAGTGGGCAAGAATCAGCCTTCTCGCGTATGCTCATCCGCGATGACTACCGGCCTGCGTGAGCGCAAGAAGGCGGCGACCCGCCAGTCACTGCACGATGCCGCCGTGCGCCTCGCCGCCGAGCACGGCGTCGAGCACCTCACGGTGGAGGCCATCGCCGATGCCGCCACCGTCTCCCGGCGCACCTTCTCCAACTACTTCGCCAGCAAGGAGCAGGCGCTGCTGCACCGTGACAGGGCGCACACGGTCCGGCTGGTCGAGCTCATCCGCGCCCGCCCGGCGCGGGAGTCCCTGATGACGGCGGTCATCGGCGCCGCCGAGCAGCACTCCGCCGAGTTCGCCACCGATCCGGCGCAGGAGGAGGGCTACCGGAGCCTGCGTCTGCATCCGGCGCTGCTGCCCGAACTGGTCGCCACCTACGCCGCCGCCGAACGCGACCTCGCCGAGGCCGTCGAAGAGCGTCTCCCCGCCGGACCGGACACCCCGCTGCGGGCCCAGATTCTCGCCGCGAACCTCCTGGCCACCTTCCGCGTCGTCGGGCAGACGGCTCTCGAGCGGCGTGAACGCGATGCCGTGGACCTCCTCCGCCAGGCCATCACGATCACCCGCGAGGGCTTCCACTGACCGTTTTTCCCTGACCGCTTTCCCCGGCCGCTTTCCCCGGCCGCGTGGACGGTGAGGTCAAGCCTGGCCTGATCTGTGCGGTCCTCGATAGCCAGGGCCTATCGAGATGATCAGAATCATATCTTGGCCCTTTTGACCCGTCCGGCTCTAACGTCGTGTCCATGGCATTGACAACGCGGCCGGAGCAGCGTCCGACGCAGGCGGAGCGGCGGCCGTCCATGGCGCTCTCATTCTGGCAATCGACCCTCGGCAAGAAGATCGTCATGGGCGTGACCGGTCTGATCATGATCGGTTACCTCTGCGTCCACATGCTCGGGAACACGAAGATCTTCTTCGGCCCGGAGGAGTTCAACGCCTACGGACACTGGCTGCGCGTCATGGGGGCGCCCGTTCTGCACCATCAGTGGGGCCTGTGGATCGCCCGTGTGGTCCTTCTCGCCTCGGTGATCCTGCACGGTGTGTCCGCCTACCAGCTGAGCAGGCGGGACATCAAGGCCCGCCCGCAGAAGTACGTCCACACCAAGCCACGGATGAGCTATGCGACCCGGACCATGCGCTGGGGCGGGGTGATCCTGGGTCTGTTCATCGTCTGGCACGTCCTGGACCTCACCACCGGCACCACGCACTCCGGCGGATTCCAGGAGGGCCATCCGTACCAGAACGTGGTGGACACCTTCTCCACCTGGTACGGGAACGTCATCTACATCGTGGCGATGCTGGCCATGGGCCTGCACGTCCGGCATGGCTTCTGGAGCGCCGCACAGACCCTCGGCGCGGGCAACCGCACCCGTGACCGTGCCCTCAAGGCCATCGCCAACGCCCTGGCGATCGTTCTGACCGTCGGGTTCATCTCCGTGCCCGTCGGTGTCATGACCGGAGTGGTGAGCTGACCATGTCCTCGTACAGCGAATACGCCGAGTACGCCGAATACACCGTCGGCGAGCCGATCAAGGACGAGCGGGCCCCCGCCGGGCCGATCAACGAGCGCTGGGACACCCGCCGCTTCGAGGCCAAGCTGGTCAACCCCGCCAACCGCCGCAAGCACACCATCATCGTGGTGGGCACCGGTCTGGCCGGTGGCGCCGCCGGCGCCACCCTGGCCGAACAGGGCTACCACGTGGTCCAGTTCTGCTACCAGGACTCGCCGCGCCGGGCCCACTCCATCGCCGCCCAGGGCGGGATCAACGCGGCGAAGAACTACCGCAACGACGGCGACTCCATCCACCGGCTGTTCTACGACACCGTCAAGGGCGGCGACTTCCGCGCCCGTGAGTCCAATGTCCACCGCCTGGCGCAGATCTCGGTGGAGATCATCGACCAGTGTGTGGCCCAGGGTGTGCCCTTCGCCCGGGAGTACGGCGGTCTGCTGGACACCCGCTCCTTCGGCGGTGTGCAGGTCTCCCGCACCTTCTACGCCCGTGGCCAGACGGGCCAGCAGCTGCTGCTCGGCGCCTACCAGGCGCTGTCCCGCCAGATCGCGGCGGGCAATGTGGAGATGCACGCCCGCACCGAGATGCTGGACCTGATCGTGGTCGACGGGCGGGCACGTGGCATCGTCGCCCGCGATCTGGTGACCGGCGAGATCTCCACGTACTTCGCCGACGCGGTGGTGCTGGCCAGCGGCGGCTACGGCAACGTCTTCTACCTCTCGACGAACGCCATGAACTCCAACGCCACCGCCATCTGGCGGGCGCACCGACGCGGCGCGTACTTCGCCAACCCCTGCTTCACCCAGATCCACCCGACCTGCATCCCGCGCTCCGGGGACCACCAGTCCAAGCTGACGCTGATGAGCGAGTCGCTGCGCAACGACGGCCGGATCTGGGTGCCCAAGGCGAAGGGCGACACCCGTCCCGCGGCGGAGATCCCCGAGGACGAGCGCGACTACTACCTGGAGCGGATCTATCCGTCGTTCGGCAATCTGGTGCCGCGCGATATCGCCTCCCGCGCCGCGAAGAACGTCTGCGACGAGGGCCGCGGTGTCGGACCCGGTGGCCAGGGCGTCTATCTGGACTTCGCCGACGCCATCGCCCGGATGGGCCGCAAGGCGGTCGAGGAGAAGTACGGCAACCTCTTCGACATGTACGAGCGGATCACGGCGGAGAACCCGTACGAGGTCCCGATGCGCATCTACCCCGCGATCCACTACACGATGGGCGGGCTGTGGGTCGACTACGACCTTCAGACCACCGTGCCGGGGCTGTTCGCGATCGGCGAGGCCAACTTCTCCGACCACGGCGCCAACCGGCTCGGCGCCTCCGCGCTGATGCAGGGCCTGGCCGACGGCTATTTCGTCCTGCCCTCGACGATCAACGACTACCTGGCCCGCAACCCGCACAAGGACGAGGTCGACGCCTCGCACCCGGCGGCCGTGGAGGCGGTACGGGAGACCGAGGACCGGCTGACCAGGCTGCTGGCCGTGGACGGCGACCGCACCCCCGACTCCTTCCACCGCGAGATCGGCGAGCTGGTCTGGGAGTTCTGCGGCATGGCCCGCACCGATGAGGGGCTGCGCAAGGCGCTGGACCGCCTCCCGCAGATCCGCGAGGAGTTCTGGCGGCGGATCAAGGTGCCGGGCACCGGCGAGGAGTTCAACCAGTCGCTGGAGAAGGCCAACCGGATCGTGGACTATCTGGAGCTGGCCGAGCTGATGTGCCTGGACGCCCTGCACCGGGCCGAGTCCTGCGGCGGCCACTTCCGTGAGGAGTCCCAGACCCCCGACGGCGAGGCCGCCCGCGAGGACGAGGAGTTCTCCTACGCCGCGGCCTGGGAGTTCACCGACACCGGCGCCGCCCCCGTGCTCCACAAGGAGCAGCTGACCTTTGAGTACGTCCATCCCACTCAGCGGAGCTACGCATGAAGCTCACCCTGCGCGTCTGGCGCCAGCAGAACGCCGACACCCCCGGCGCCATGGCCACCTACCAGGTCGACGACGTCTCCCAGGACATGTCCTTCCTGGAGATGCTCGACGTCCTCAACGAGGAGCTCATCCTCAAGGGCGAGGAGCCGGTGGCCTTCGACCACGACTGCCGTGAGGGCATCTGCGGTGCGTGCAGCCTGGTGATCAACGGTGACGCCCACGGTCCGGAGCGCACCACCACCTGCCAGCTCCATATGCGGTCCTTCCGGGACGGCGACACCATCGACATCGAGCCATGGCGCGCCGCCGCCTTCCCGGTCATCAAGGACCTGGTGGTGGACCGCTCCGCGTTCGACCGGGTGATCCAGGCCGGTGGCTACATCACCGCCCCGACCGGCTCCGCGCCGGAAGCACACGCCACTCCGGTGCCCAAGGCGGACGCGGACTACGCCTTCGAGCACGCCGAGTGCATCGGCTGCGGCGCCTGCGTGGCGGCCTGCCCCAACGGTGCGGCGATGCTGTTCACCTCGGCCAAGGTCAACCATCTCAATGTGCTGCCCCAGGGCTCTCCGGAGCGGGAGACCCGGGTGCTGGACATGGTGTCCCAGATGGACGCGGAGGGCTTCGGCGGTTGCACCCTCACCGGTGAGTGCGCCACGGCCTGTCCCAAGGGCATCCCCCTGTTCTCCATCACCGCGATGAACAAGGAGTGGCTGCGGGCGTCCCGCAAGGTCAAGCGCTGACCGCACTCCCCCACGAACGGCACCCCTCGACAACGCTCCGTGGACGGGTGCCCCGGTGGCGGAGGTCTTACGGACGCAAGACCTCCGCCACCGCTCGGCCGAACCGCGGCGGTGATTCCGGTGTCACCGGCTCATCCACCCACCGCCCGGCCGCTAGGTTGAGCACATGTATGCCATGCGAGTCTCCCGGCGTGTGAACGCCCCGCGCCCGGCCGTCTACCGGGCGCTCCTCGATGCGAGCGCCATCGCGACCTGGCGGGTGCCCGACGGCATGACCTGCCGGGTGCATGAGTTCGAGCCCCGCGAAGGGGGCGCCTTCCGCATCTCGCTCAGCTACGACGATCCGTCGGGCACCGGCAAGTCGGGCGCCCATACGGACACCTACCACGGCCGTTTCACCCGGCTGGTGCCGGATGAGCAGGTGGTCGAGGTGTCCGAGTTCGAGACCACGGATGCCGCCCTCCGCTCCACGATGACCATCACGACCACGCTCACCGACGCGGAGGGCGGCGGTACGGACGTCCTCATCGCGCACGAGGGGATCCCCGACGTGGTCCCGGTCGCCGACAACGAGCTGGGGACCCGCATGTCCCTGGACAAGCTGGCCGCGCTCGTGGAGACGGGCCTTTAAGGGGTCCTTGCACTATGCCCGCCCGGGTCGCGCGGCCTGGCACCGCACCTCGCCGCGTTGCCGAAAAGCCCTAGTAGCTCCGCTACGAGGGC
>NZ_JBEZNG010000054.1:0-31083 GCF_040653035.1 Streptomyces malaysiensis subsp. malaysiensis | reverse complement strand
ACCCCGCCACCAACTCACCACGCCCCTCACCCACCACCACCGCCCGATGCTCAAACACCGACCGCGCACTGACCAACGACCACCCCACATCCACCGGCGAAAGCTCCGACACACCACCCACCCGCTCAACCAACCCCGCCGCCTGCCCCCGCAACGCCTCCGCACTCCGCCCCGACACCACCCACGGCACCACCCCACCCACCTCAGCGGACACCGACTCCACATCCCCCTCAGGAGCCTGCTCCACGATCACATGTGCATTGGTGCCGCTGATCCCGAACGACGACACACCGGCCCGGCGCGGGCGCTCACCATCAGGCCACTCC
Source organism: Streptomyces malaysiensis subsp. malaysiensis (assembly GCF_040653035.1). Taxonomy (NCBI): domain Bacteria; kingdom Bacillati; phylum Actinomycetota; class Actinomycetes; order Kitasatosporales; family Streptomycetaceae; genus Streptomyces; species Streptomyces malaysiensis. Next base: position 30,757 of record NZ_JBEZNG010000054.1, on the reverse strand, counting down.
ACCGCCTCGGTCAGCAGCCGCACCCCGCCGCCGTCCCACTCCACATGGGGTGTCAGCTCCTCGGCATGGAGGGTGGCCGGGAGTACGCCGTGCCGTAGGGCCATCACCATCTTGATGACACCGGCCACGCCCGCCGCACCCTGCGTATGACCGATGTTCGACTTGAGCGAGCCGAGCCAGAGCGGCCGGTCCTGCGGCCGGTCCCGGCCGTAGGTGGCGATCAGCGCGTCGGCTTCGATCGGGTCGCCCAGTTTGGTGCCCGTGCCGTGCGCCTCCACCGCGTCCACCTCGGACGGGGCCAGCCGGGCACTGGCGAGGGCCTGGCGGATCACCCGCTGCTGGGAGGGGCCGTTCGGCGCGGCGAATCCGTTGCTGGCGCCGTCCTGGTTGATGGCCGAGCCCCGGATCACCGCGAGCACCCGATGTCCGTTGCGCCGGGCGTCGGACAGCCGCTCCAGCAGCATCAGGCCGACGCCTTCGCCCCAGCCCGTTCCGTCCGCGCTCGCCGAGAACGCCTTGCACCGCCCGTCCGGGGACAGCCCCCGTTGCCGGGAGAAGCCGGTGAACACCTCGGGAGTGGCCATCACCGTCACCCCACCCGCCAGGGCCAGGGTGCACTCCCCCTGTCGCAGGGCCTGGCCGGCGAGATGGATGGCGACCAGGGATGACGAACACGCCGTCTCCACCGTGACGGCCGGTCCCTCCAGGCCGAGGGTGTAGGACACCCGGCCCGACAGCAGGCTCGGTGCGTTGCCCGCGTATCCCTCGGATCCCTTCTGCGGAAGGTCGCCCGATGTGGTGCCGCCGGTGGTGGCCGTACCGGCGTAGACGCCCGTTCGGGAGCCCTTGAGGGAGACCGGGTCGATTCCGGCCCGTTCGCATGCCTCCCAGGCGGTTTCCAGCAGCAGTCGCTGCTGGGGGCTGGTGGCGAGCGCCTCGCGCGGGCTGATGCCGAAGAACTGGGGGTCGAACCGGTCGGCGTCGTAGAGGAATCCACCCCGTCGGACATAGGTGGTGCCGGGGTGGTCCGGGTCCGGGTGGTAGAGGTTGTCGAGGTCCCAGCCGCGGTTGGTGGGGAAATCCCCGATCGCGTCCACGCCGTCGGCGACCAGTCGCCACAGATCCTCGGGCGTGTTCACGCCGCCGGGGAACCGGCAGGCGATGCTCACGACCGCGATCGGCTCCTGGTGTCGCTCCTCCGCCGCACGCAAACGCAGGCGCGTATCGTGCAGATCCGCGGAAACGCGCTTGAGATACTCGACCAGCTTCTCTTCATTCACGTTCACCATGAGGTTTCACCCGGCCCTCAGTGATCGTCGCGCCCGGCACATTCAGGACACGCCCAGTTCGTTGTCGATGAAGTCGAGAACCTGGGCCGCGGACGCGGACTCCAGCCTCTCGGCGGCGGTCATCTCTTCCTCCGCCGGTTTGCGTGTCGCCTTCCACTTCGCCAGCAGGCTTTCGAGCCGTGCGGTGACCGCTCCAGAATCGCCGGCTTCCATCTCGAGGCCGATGAGGGTGGCTTCGAGCCTGGCCAGTTCGTTGAGGACCGGATCGACGCCGTCCCGGCCCGAGGCGGCGCCGACCGCCGGGGCGATGCGCTCCAGCAGGTAGTCGGCCAGCACGGCCGCCTCCGGATAGTCGAAGACGAGGGCGGCGGGCAGCCGCAGACCGGTGGCGGCGGCGAGCCGGTTGCGCAGTTCGACGGCGGTCAGGGAGTCGAAGCCCAGCTCCTTGAAGCTGGTGTCGGCCTGCACCACTTCGGCGTCGGCGTGCCCGAGCACGGTGGCCACATGGCCACGGACCAACTGGAGGACCGCACGACGCTGTTCCGTGGCGGACAGGCCCGCCAGCCGGTCGGCCCAGTCGTCCGGCCGTGTGTCGGCTGCCGCCGCCGTACGGCGCGCCGCCGTGCCACCGGCGCCGGAGGCGGCGAGGGCGCGGAGCGTGGCGGGGAGGCTGTCGGCGGGCTGGGCGGCCAGAACACGCGGGTTCATATCCGCCGCGATCAGCTGGTGGCCACCGTGTTCGGCCGCCGCGTCGAGCAGCCGGAGGGCGTGGTCCGCTGCCATCGCGGTGACGCCCGAGCGGGACATCCGGGCCAGATCCGCTTCGGCGAGGCCACCGGTCATCTCGCTGGCTTCGGCCCACAGGCCCCACGCCACCGAGACCGTCGGCAGACCCCGTGCCCGGCGGTGGGCCGCCAGCGCGTCACAAAAGGCGTTGGCCGCCGCGTAGTTGGCCTGTCCCGGGCTGCCCATGACCCCGGCGGCGGACGAGAACAGCACGAACGCGCCCAGTCGCAGATGTGCCGTCGCGTTGTGCAGATGTGCCGCGGCGGTGGCCTTCGCCGCCCAGACCCGCGCCAGCCGCTCGGGGGTCTGCGCGGTGACGACCGCGTCATCCAGCACACCCGCGGCATGGATCACTCCGGTCAGCGGATGCTCGGGGTCGACCCCCGCCACCAGATCCGCCACCGCCGCCGCGTCGGTGACATCGGCGGCGGCGATACATACCCGCGCGCCCAGAGCCGTCAGCCGGGCGGTGAGGTCCTGGGCGCCCGGCGCTTCCGGGCCCCGGCGGCTCACCAGCAGCAGATGGCCGATCCGCCAGACTCGTACGAGGTGTTCGGCGACCAGCGCGCCCAGTGCGCCGGTGCCACCGGTGATGAGCACGGTGCCGTCCGGGTCCACCGGGGCGGGGACGTCCAGCACCAGCTTGCCGGTGTGCTTGGCCTGGCTGAGATGGCGCAGCGCCTCATGTGTCCGGCTGAGCGGCCAGGTCCGCACCGGCAGCGGCCGCAGGGCTCCGGCGGTGAACAGCTCGCCCAGTTCGCCCAGCATCCGGCCGATGCGTTCCGGCCCGGCGTCGGTGATCAGGTCGTAGACCTGATACGTCACCCCCGGATGCGCCTCCGCGACGCGCTCGGGGTCACGGAGATCGGTCTTGCCCATCTCCATCAGCCGGCCGCTCTCGGCCAGCAGCCGCAGGGAGGCATCGACGAAGGGCCCGGCCAGGCTGTTGAGCACCACATCCACGCCACGTCCGCCGGTGGCCCCGCGGAACACCTCCTCGAAGTCCAGATCGCGCGACGAGGCCCGGTGTGCCTCATCGATGCCCATCTCCTCCAGCACCGTGTGCTTCCCGGGGCTCGCCGTCGCGTAGACCTCCGCGCCCAGATGGCGGGCGATGCGCACGGCCGCCATGCCGACGCCGCCGGTCGCCGCGTGGATCAGGACCGACTCCCCGGCCTGGAGTCCGGCCAAGTCCACGAGTCCGTACCAGGCGGTCAGGAACGCCACCGGCACCGAGGCCGCCTGCGCATCGGTCCATCCGGCGGGAATGGGCGCCACCATGCGGGCGTCGGTCACCGCGATCGGGCCGAACGCGCGGTCGAAGACCCCCATGACCCGATCGCCCACCGCGAGCCCGGCCACCTCGGGGCCGATGTCCAGCACCACACCGGCGCCTTCGCCACCGAGCCCGGTCTGGCCCGGGACCATGCCCAAACTGATCAGCGCGTCACGGAAGTTGATACCGGCCGCGTGCACCGCCACCCGTACCTGCCGCGGTCCGAGGGGTTCGAGCACCTCCGGGCACGGCACCGGCTTCACGTTCTCCACGGTGGCCGCGCCGGTCAGCTCCAGCCGCCATGCGGGCTGCCCCACCAGTGCGGCCACACCTCCGCTGCTCGCGCCACCGGCGCGCATCAGCCGGGGCACCCGAAGCCGTCCCGCCCGCAGTGCGATCTGCGGCTCGTCCATGTGCGCCGCCCACGCCACGGCGCCGCGCACACCCCCCGCGAGCGGCTCGGAGTCCGGGTCGAGATCGAGCAGGGTGAATCGCCCCGGATTCTCCGCCTGCGCACTGCGCACCAGCCCGCATACGGCGGCCCCGGCCACGTCCACGCCGCCGTCTCCGGCGCCCTCCGCTTCGGAGGCGTCGAGCGCGACCGCTCCCCGGGTGACCACCACCAGCCGGGTATCGGCGAGCCGGGGTTCGGCCAGCCAGCCCCGTACCAGCTCCAGCACCCACTCCGAGGCCGCGAGACCGGCGGCGGCGAGGTCCGTATCCGTGTCCCCGGCGCACGAGTCGGACGGGGCGGATCCGTCGGACGGATCCCCGAAGGCAGGCAGATACGCGACGGCCACCGAGGGGGCGGGGCCGTCACCGTCGAGGGCGGAGACCAGCGCCTCCAGACTCGGATGGTGTACCGCGCCCGGCGGAATCGGTCCGCACCCCTGCCCGTCCAGAACCACCCAACCGCCACCGTCCGCCGGATCCGGCTCGTGGTTTCCGGCATCGGTGTGGTCCTGTGCGGGGACGGGCAGGGGCGTCCACTCCAGGGTGAACAGCCCGTCCACCTCCGGCCCGCCGGTGGTCCGCAGCTGGTCGACGGCGGCCGGTCGCATCACCAGCGAGTCGACGGTCAGCACCGGACCGCCCACGGCATCGGCCACCTCGACCCGCAGACCGCGTTCGCCCTCAACGCCGTCCTGGTTCCGGGGCGAGAGCCGGACCCGTACGGTCGTGGCACCGCCCGCCCACAGCGACACACCGTTCCAGGCGAACGGCAACCACACCCGGCCTTCGTCGTGCTCCGCCTCCGGCCGGTCGAGGAGGAACGCCGGATGGAGCGCCGCGTCCAGAAGCGCCGGGTGGATACCGAACCCCTCCGGGTCTCCGGCGGCCTCGGGCAGCGCCACTTCGGCCAGGAGGTCCGCGCCGTCCCGCCATACGGCCCGCAGTCCGCGGAAGGACGGCCCGTACACGTACCCCGACGCGGCGGCGTGCTCATAGAACCCGTCCAGCCGTACGGGCTCCGCGCCCGCCGGTGGCCATGCCGTGACCGGCTCGTCCACCAGGCCGGGGCTCCGGAGGGACGGCGGGCCCAGGACGCCCTCGGCGTGGCACACCCAGCCCGGGTCGGCACCGGGCTCCACATCGCGGTCGGGCCGGGAGTACACCCGCACATCACGCCGCCCGTCCCCGGTGGCCGCACCAGCCACCACCTGAACACGCAACCCACCGGACGCGGGCAGCACGAGCGGGACCTGAAGCGCCAGCTCCTCCACCCCGCCGCAACCCGCCTCATCGGCGGCCCGCAGCGCCCACTCCACCAGCGCGGCGCCCGGGGCCAGCACGGCGCCCGCCATCACATGCTCGGCCAGCCAGCCCCCGGCGCCGCCACCTGGGATCCGGCCGGTGAGCACCAGCCCGCCATCGGCGAGCCCGACGGCAGCCGGCAGATGCGCATGCCCCACGCGCTGTAGCCCGGCCGCCCCCACATCTCCGACGCCACCGCCCGCCGCCAGCCAGTAGCGCTCACGCTGGAAGGCGTACGTCGGCAGCTCGACCGTCCGAGGCGCCGGATCGGCCGGGAACCAGCGGGCCCAGTCGATATCGGTGCCATGGGTGTGCAGTTGGGCGAGGGCGTGGCCGAGGGCGTGCGCGTCGGGCCGCTTATGGCTCAGGGTGGCCGTCACCAGCGGAGTCGGCCGCCCGGCCGCGCGTTCGTCGGCATCGGCCGTCGCCTCGTCGGCGGTGAGGTGCTGAATGGTGTGCTGGGTCGCGGTGGCCAGGACGGGATCGGGGCCGAGTTCGAGGAACACGCCGGTCTCCGGCGCGGTATGGGCGACGGCGGGGTGGAAGTGGACGGGTTGGCGGATGTGCCGCACCCAGTAGCCCGGTGTGGCCATCTCCTCATCGGCCGGTTCACCGGTGAGGTTGCTCAGCACGGGAAGGGTGGGCCGGTGGAAGATCAGGTCGTCGATGGCCCGCGCGAACGGCCCCAGGATGGGGTCCATCAGCGGGGAGTGGAAGGCGTGGCTGACGGTGAGTGTCCTGGTCTTACGGCCCTTGGCCGCCCAGGTGGCGCTGATCTCGGCGACGAGGCCGGTCGGGCCGGAGATGACGGTGTTGCCCGGGGTGTTCAGGGCGGCGATGCCCACTTGGCCGTCGTGTGCGGCGAGGTCGTCGGCGAGTTCGTCGGGGGTTGCGGCGACGGTGGCCATGCCCCCGCCCTCGGGAAGCCCACCCATCAGGGTGGCGCGGGCGGCGACCAGGCGGCAGGCGTCGGGGAGGTCGAAGACACCGGCGATATGGGCGGCGGCGATCTCCCCGATCGAATGCCCGATCAGCACATCGGGGTGCGCTCCAAGCGACATCAGCAGCCGTGCCAGGGCGATATGCAGTGCGAACAGTCCCGCCTGGGCGTAGGTGGTGTGGTCCAACAGCCCCGGCCGCTCGGCCACACCGTGGAAGACCACGTCGCGGAGGGGGTGTTCGAGATGGGGGTCGAGCAGCTCGCAGACCTCGTCGAACGCCGCGGCGAACACCGGGAACCGGTCGTACAGCCCGGCCCCCATCCCCTGGCGCTGGCTGCCCTGGCCGCTGAAGAGCCACACCGTCTTGCCCGCCGCCGCTCCACCGCCGGGGAGCACCACACCCGGGTGGGGTTCGCCGGTCGCCAACGCCTCTACGGCGGCCAGCAGTTCGGCGCGGTCATCGCCCAGCGCCACCGCCCGGTGCTCGAACAGTGACCGTGTGGTGGCGAGTGACCAGCCCACATCGGCTGCCGAGAGCTCCGGGCACCGGGCCATGCGTTCGGCCAGCGCGGCGGCCTGGCCGCGCAGCGCCTGCGAGCTCCGCGCGGACAGTGTCCATGGAACCGCCCGCATATCGGGTAAGGACACGGGCTCGGCGGCCGTGATGTGCTTCGACGGCTCGGGGGCCTGCTCCAGAAGGAGATGGGCGTTGGTGCCGGAGGCGCCGAACGAGGACACACCGGCCCGACGCGGTCGCCCGCCCTCCGGCCACTCCACCGCCTCGGTCAGCAGCCGCACCGCACCGCTCGCCCAATCCACATGCGGGCTCGGCTCATCGATGTGCAGGGAGGCAGGCAGCCTTCCGTGCCGGATCGCCTGCACCATCTTGATGACGCCCGCCACGCCCGCCGCCGCCTGGGCATGGCCAATGTTGGACTTGATCGAGCCGAGCAGCAGCGGCTGTTCGGCGGGGCGTTCCTGACCGTAGGTGGCCAGCAGCGCCTGCGCCTCGATCGGATCACCCAGCGTCGTACCCGTGCCATGCGCCTCCACCGCATCGACATCCGCGGCCGAAAGACCGGCACTCGCCAATGCCTGACGGATCACCCGCTGCTGCGACGGACCGTTCGGCGCCGTCAACCCGTTCGACGCACCGTCCTGGTTGACGGCCGAGCCACGGATCACCGCCAGCACCTCATGGCCGTTGCGCTGGGCGTCCGAGAGCCGTTCCAGCAGCAGAACGCCCACACCCTCGCCCCAGCCGGTGCCATCGGCCGCGGCGGCGAAGGGTTTGCAGCGGCCATCGGGGGCCAGACCACGCTGACGGGAGAAACCGGTGAACACATCCGGCGTGGCCATCACCGTCACCCCACCGGCCAGCGCCAGCGTGCACTCCCCCTGCCGCAACGCCTGCGCCGCCAGATGCATCGCCACCAACGACGACGAACACGCCGTATCCACCGTCACCGCAGGACCTTCAAAGCCCAACGTGTACGCCACCCGACCCGAAACCACACTGCCCGAGCTGGCCAGCATGGCGTAGCCTTCGAGCCGCGCATCGCCGCCGCTGAGCCCGGCGGCGTAGTCGTGGTACATCACACCCGCGTAGACCCCGGTCGGGCTGCCCTTCAACGACACCGGATCGATCCCCGCCCGCTCCAGCACCTCCCACGACGCCTCCAACAGCAACCGCTGCTGCGGATCGGTCGCCAGCGCCTCCCGCGGATTGATCCCGAAGAACGCCGCGTCGAACGCATCCGCGTCATACAGGAACCCGCCCTTGCGCGCGTATGAGGTGCCGGGGTGGTCGGGATCGGGGTGGAAGAGCCCGTCCAGGTCCCAGCCCCGGCCGGTCGGGAACTCCCCGATGGCGTCACGGCCCGAGGCAACCAGATCCCAGAGCTCCTCCGGGGAGCTGACCCCACCCGGGAATCGGCAGGTCATCGCGACGATGGCGATCGGCTCATCGGCATCGGCCGCCGCCACGACGGGGGCGTGCGTATCGGCACCGGAGGTCTCGCCGCTCAGCCGGGTGCACAGATACTCCGCCAACACCCGAGGCGTCGGATAGTCGAACACCAACGTCGCCGGCAACCGCAACCCCGTCACCACCGACAACCGATTACGCAACTCCACCGCCGTCAACGAATCAAAACCCAACTCCTTGAACGCCACGTCCACCCGCACCTCACTCAACGAACCAAACCCCAACACCACCGCCACACCACCCCGCACCACATCAACCACCACACCCAACCGAGCGGCAGCGTCCAACCCCACCAACCGCCCAACCAACCCCGAACCCAACAAACCACCCTCAGCAGCCCGCCGCCTGACACGACCACCCACCAACCCCCGCAACACCACAGGAAGATCCACACCAGCCACCCCGGCCGGATCGAGGGTGGCGGCGACACAGAGGGGCTCGCCCTGCGCGCAGGCGGCGTCGAGCAGGCCCAGCGCCTTCTCGCTGGACATCGCGGCGATTCCCGAGCGGGACATCCGGGCCCGGTCCGTCGTGGCCAGCTTCCCGGTCATCTCACTGGACTGGGCCCACAGGCCCCAGGCAACCGACAGCCCTGGGAGGCCGTGGGCCTGGCGGTGGGCGGCGAGGGCGTCGCAAAAGGCGTTCGCCGCAGCGTAGTTGGCCTGCCCCGGGCTGCCCAGGACCCCGGCGGCGGATGAGAACATCGCGAACAGTGCCAGCGGAAGATCGGCGGTGGCGGTGTGCAGATGCGCCGCGCCCGTCGCCTTGGCCGCCCACACCCGGGCCAGCCGCTCGGGTGTCTGCGAGGTCAGCACCGCGTCGTCGAGCAGCCCCGTGGCATGGATGACACCGGTCAGCGGATGTTCGGCATCGACCCCCGCCACAAGATCGGCCACCGCCGACGCGTCCGTGACGTCCACGGCGGCGATCCGCACCCGCGCGCCCAGCCCCTCCAGGCGGGCGGCCAGATCGCGGGCCCCCGGGGCGTCCAGCCCGCGACGGCTCACCAGGAGCAGATGGCCGACCTGCCACGTGCGCACCAGATGTTCGGCCACCAGGCCGCCCAGGGTGCCGGTGCCGCCCGTGACCAGCACAGTGCCGTCGGGATCGAGCGCGGCCGGGGTGCCCTCCCGCCCCTCCGGATCGCTGCCGACGGAGGCACGGATCAGCCGTGGCACCCACGCCTGTCCATCCCGCACGGCCAACTGCGGCTCGTCCAGGTGCACTGCCTGTGTGATGGCGTCCCGCAGATGAAGGTCGAGGTCTCGATCCACGTTCAGGTCTACATCGGAGCCGAGGTCGAGGTCGAGGTCGAGGTCGAGCAGAAGGAAACGTCCCGGGTTCTCCGCCTGAGCGCTCCGCAGGAGACCCCAGAGCGCTGCGGCGGCCACATCCGTAGCGCCCTCGGTGTCGGTGACGGCAACCGCGCCACGGGTCACCACCACCAGCCGGGCGTCGGCAAGCCGCGGCTCGGTAAGCCACTTCCGCACGAGCTCCAGGGCTCGCTGTGCCATCGCCAGACCGGCAGTCGCCATATCGGCCACGGCGTCGGCGTCCGGACGCGGGAACTCGGCGAGAACCACGGCCGGGCCCGCCTCCCCGTCATCGAGCCCCGAGAGAAAGGCGTCCAGATCCGGATACGAGCCCTCGGCGGCCAGTACCGCCCAGCCGTCGCGATCGGCCACCGGTCCGTCAGTACCCATCGGCCGCGCCAGCGGGGTCCAGTCCAGGACGAACAGGCCGTCGGCGCCACGGGCCGCAGCTGCCCGCAACTGTTCTACGGCCGCCGGTCGCGTCACCAGGGAGTCAACCGTCAGAACGGGGTCGCCCACGGTATCGGCCACCATCAGCCGCAGCCCGCGCTCACCCTCGGCGCCGTCCCGATGCGGGGACAGCCGAACGCGTACGGTGCTGGCTCCGGCGGCCCACAACGACACTCCGTTCCAGGCGAACGGCAGCCGCACCTGGCCACCATCCCGATCCTCGTCGGACCCGGTGTCGAGCAGCAGGGCCGGATGCAGGGCCGCGTCGAGCAGTGCCGGATGGATGCCGAACCCGTCCGCGTCCCCGGCCGCCTCGGGCAGCGCCACCTCGGCCAGCAGATCCGCACCGTCCCGCCACACGGCGCGCACGCCCTGGAACGACGGCCCATACGCATAGCCCGCCGCCGCGGAACGCTCGTAGAACCCCTCCAGATCCACCGGTTGCGCACTCGCCGGAGGCCATGTTCCGCCGAGTCCCTCGGCCGACTGGCCCACGCCCTCCGATGCCGGGCTCAGCACCCCTTCGGCGTGGCACACCCAGCCCACATCGGCAACGCCCGAGTCGGCCTCGCCGCCCGGACGGGAGTAGATCCGCACATCGCGCCGCCCGTCCTCCGCCGCGGCACCCACCACCACCTGAACGCGCAGCCCACCCGACTCCGGTAGCACCAACGGGACTTGAAGCGTCAGCTCCTCGACCCCACCACAGCCCACCTCGTCGGCCGCCCGCAACGCCCACTCCACGAGCGCCGCGCCCGGGGCCAGGACGGCGTTCGCCACCATGTGCTCGCCGAGCCAGCCGCCACCGCCACCGCTACCGCCAGCGGCCGCGATACGCCCGGTGAGCAGATGGGTGCTGCCATCGGCAAGCTCCACGGCGGCGCCCAGCAACGGATGATCCGCCGCCACCAGACCGAGGCCGCTGGGGTCACTGGCCGCACCGGAGGCGTTCATCCAGTACCGCTGGTGCTGGAAGGCGTACGTGGGCAGATCGACCGTACGAGGGGTGGGGTCGACCGGGAACGCGGCCTTCCAATCAACCTCCACCCCGGCGATGAACGCCTGGCCGAGCGAGTGGAGAAGCTGAGCCTGGCCGCCATGGTCACGGCGCAGGGTGGGGACCGCGACCGCGTCCACATCCACCTGCTCGAACGTCTCCTCCATTCCGAGGGTCAGCACGGGATGGGTGCTGGCCTCGATGAACACCCGGTGGCCGTCCGCCAGCAACGCCTCGACGGCATCGGCGAACCGCACTCGCTCCCGCAGATTCCGCACCCAGTAGCCCGAATCCAGGGCAGAGGCATCGGTCCGGCCACCGGTGACCGTCGAGTAGAACGCCACGTCATCCGCACCACCCGAAAGCGGATGGACCCCGGCCAGCGCCTCGTTCAACTCATCCCGGATTTCATCCACCTGGGGACCGTGCGAGGCGTAATCGACCTCGATCAGCCGCGCCCGCTCCCCCGCCTCCGTGCATGCGGCTACGACAGCGGCCACCTGCTCCGGCGGACCCGAAACCACCGTGGAAGAAGGCCCGTTGACAGCCGCCACGCCTACACCAGCGGCCTGATCCCCCAGACCGGAAAGCAGTTGGCCCGCCCGCTCCTGGCCCACCCCCAGCGAGGCCATCGCCCCGCCTTCGGCCAACCGCCGCAACGCCTTACTCCGCAGGGCCACGACCTTGGCGCCGTCCTCCAAGGACAGCGCTCCGGCCACCACAGCCGCCGCGATCTCACCCTGGCTATGACCCACCACCGCCACAGGACGCACCCCATACCCCGCCCACGCCGCCGCCAACGACACCATCACCGCCCACAACACCGGCTGCACCACATCCACCCGCCCCAAATCCCCCACACCCCGAAGCACATCCGTGAGCGACCAATCCACATAGGACGAAAGCGCCCGCTCACACTCCCCCACCCGCGCCGCAAACACCGGCGACACCTCAAGCAACCCCGCACCCATCCCCACCCACTGCGACCCCTGACCCGGAAACACCAACACCGGACCCACACCACCCACCAACGCCCCCGAGCGCACCACACCCGCATGCGACACACCCCCCGCCAACGCCTCCACCCCCGCCAACAACTCACCACGCCCCACACCCACCACCACCGCCCGATGCTCGAACACCGACCGCGTACTGACCAACGACCACCCCACATCCACCGGCGAAAGCTCAGACACACCACCCACCCGCTCAACCAACGCGGCCGCCTGCCCCCGCAATGCCTCCGCGCTCCGCGCCGACAGCACCCACGAAACCGTGCCCAGATCGGAGCAGACCGGCTCCGTCGGCTCACCCTTCTCAGGAGCCTGCTCCACGATCACATGCGCGTTGGTGCCACTGATCCCGAACGCGGACACCCCGGCCCGGCGCGGCCGTTCGTTCCTCGGCCACTCCACCGGATCCGTGAGCAGCCGCACCGCGCCACTGGACCAGTCCGCGTGCGGAGTCGGCTCATCGACGTACAACGTGGCGGGCAGCAGTTCATGGCGCAGGGCCATCACCATCTTGATCACACCGGCCACACCCGCCGCACCCTGCGCATGGCCGATGTTGGACTTCAGCGAGCCGAGCCAGAGCGGCTGTTCGGCTGTGCGGTCCTGGCCGTACGCGGCGAGCAGCGCCTCTGCCTCGATCGGGTCGCCGAGCGTGGTGCCGGTGCCATGCGCTTCCACCGCGTCCACCTCGGCGGAAGAGAGCTGGGCGTTGATCAGCGCCTGGCGGATCACTCGCTGCTGGGAGGGGCCGTTGGGCGCGGTGAGACCGTTGCTCGCGCCGTCCTGGTTGATGGCCGAGCCCCGGATCACCGCGAGTACCTGGTGGCCGTTGCGCTGTGCGTCGGAGAGCCGCTCCAGCAGCAGGAGCCCCACACCCTCCGAGAAGCCCGTGCCGTCCGCGGCGGCCGCGAAGGGCTTGCATCGGCCGTCGGGGGCCAGACCGCGCTGGCGGGAGAACTCCACGAAGGTGTTCGGGGTGGTCATCACGGTGACGCCACCGGCCAGGGCCAAAGTGCACTCCCCCTGCCGCAGGGCCTGGCAGGCGAGATGCATCGCGACCAGCGACGATGAACACGCCGTGTCCACCGTCACCGCGGGCCCCTCCAGGCCGAGGGTGAAGGCCACCCGGCCGGAGACCACGCTCAAGGTATTCCCGGTGAGCAGAAACCCTTCCGTGCTCTTTTCGATCTGCGGGGTGCCGAAGCCGAGGATCCCGGCGCCCGCGTAGACCCCGGTGGGGGTGCCCTTCAGCGAGGTGGGGTCGATTCCCGCGCGTTCGATCAACTCCCAGGCGACTTCCAGCAGTTGGCGCTGCTGGGGGTCGGCGGCCAGGGCCTCGCGCGGGCTGATGCCGAAGAAGGCGGCGTCGAAGCCGTCGGCCCGGTCCAGGAAGCCACCGTGCCGGACATAGCTGGTGCCGGAGTGGTCGGGGTCCGGGTGGAACAGCCCGTCCAGCTGCCAGCCGCGGTCGGTCGGAAACTCCCCGATCGCGTCGCCGCGCGAGGCCACGAGCTCCCACAGCTCCTCGGGCGAGGTGATCCCGCCGGGGTACCGGCAGGCCATGCTCACGATGGCCACCGGCTCCTGGGACCGCTCCTCCATCTCACGCAGCCGCCGACGTGTCTGACCCAGATCGGCCGTGACCTTCTTGAGGTACTGGCGGAGCTTCTCTTCGGTACCCGACATCAGTTCCGCGCCTCCATCAGGGCAGTTCACGGTCAATGAGCTCGAACATCTCGTCGTCCGAGGCCGCTTCGAGGGCGTCGAAGCCGGTCGCGCCGGCCGGGTCGCCGGACCCGCCGGTGTTCCATTTCGCCAGCAGGGCGCCCAGCCGTTTGGCGATCCGCTCCCGGCCCTCGTCGTCCGTGGCGAGGGTGGCCAGGGTGGTGTCCAGCCTGGCCAGCTCGCCCAGGACCGGGTCGACGGCGTCCCGTCCCGACGCGGGTCCGTCGCCGGGTGCCAGCCGTTCCAGCAGGTGGTCGGCGAGCGCGGTGGCCTCCGGGTAGTCGAAGACCAGCCCGGCGGGCAGCCGCAGACCGGTGGCGGCGGCGAGCCGGTTGCGCAGTTCGACGGCGGTCAGGGAGTCGAAGCCCAGCTCCTTGAAGCTGGCCTCGGCCTGCACGGCATCCACATCGGCGTGTCCGAGCACCGTGGCGGCGTGGCCACGGACCAGGTTGAGCACGAGCCGGTGCTGTTCGGCCGTGGACAGGCCCGCGAGCCGGGCGCCCCAGTCGACCTGGCGGCCTTCCCCGGCCGCCGCAGCGGTGCGCCGTCCGGTGCCCGCGCCGCCGGTGGCGGCCAGGGCGCGCAGCGTGGCGGGCAGGCTCTCGGCGGGCAGTCCGGCGAGGGTGCGGGGGTCCACATGGGCGGCGACCAGATGGTCACCGCCGTGCTGGACGGCGGCGTCGAGCAGGGCCAGACCGTGCCGGGTGCTCAGGGCGGCGACGCCGGTACGGGACATCCGGGCCAGATCGGCCTCGGCCAGGTGTCCGGTCATCCCGCTGGCGTCGGCCCACAGGCCCCAGGCGATCGATACGCCCGGCAGCCCGGCGGCCCGCCGATGAGCGGCGAGTGCGTCGCAAAAGGCGTTGGCAGCGGCGTAGTTGGCCTGCCCCGGGCTGCCGAGTGTGCCCGCGGCTGAGGAGAAGAGGACGAACATGCCGAGCCGGAGATGGGCCGTCGCCGTGTGCAGATGGGCCGCGGCCGTGGCCTTGGCGGTCCATACCCGCGCCAGCCGTTCGGGGGTCTGTGCGGTGACCACCGCGTCGTCCAGCACACCTGTGGCGTGGATGACTCCGGTCAGCGGATGTTCGGGGTCGATGCCCGCCACCAGATCCGCCACCGCCGAGGCGTCGGTGACATCCGTGGCCGCGACGCGCACCCGTGCGCCCAGTTCCTCCAGCCGGGCGGCCAGGTCGCGGGCGCCCGGAGCGTCCGGGCCCCGCCTGCTCACCAGCAGCAGATGGCCCATCCCCCAGGTGCGGACGAGGTGTTCGGCGATGTAGGCGCCCAGGGTGCCGGTGCCACCGGTGATCAGCACCGTGCCGTCCGGATCGACCGCGGCGGGTACGTCGAGCACCAGCTTGCCGGTGTGCTTGGCCTGGCTCAGCCGGCGTAGCGCGGCGCGCGCCCGGTCGAGCGGCCAGGGCCGTACGGGCGCGGGCCGCAGCACTCCGGCGCCGAACAGCTCGCCCAGTTCACACAGCATCTCTCCGATGCGGTCCGGCCCGGCGTCCGGCACCAGGTCGAAGGCGCGATAGCGGATGCCCGGATGTGCGGCCGCGAGACGCTCCGGATCGCGGATATCGGTCTTGCCCATCTCGGAGAGCCGTCCGCCGTCGGCCAGCAGCCTCAGGGAGGCGTCGGCGAAGGGCCCGGCGAGGCTGTTGAGCACCACATCCACGCCACGTCCGCCGGTGGCCTCCCGGAACGCCTCCTCGAAGTCCAGATCGCGCGACGAGGCGCGATGTGCCTGGTCGATGCCCATCTCCTCCAGCACCGTGTGCTTCCCGGGGCTCGCCGTCGCGTAGACCTCCGCGCCCAAGTGGCGGGCGATCTGCACGGCCGCCATGCCGACGCCGCCGGTGGCGGCGTGGATCAGCACCGATTCGCCGTCCCGCAGCCCGGCCAGGTCCACCAGCCCGTACCAGGCCGTGAGGAACACCACCGGTACGGCGGCCGCCTGCCGGAAGCTCCAGCCGTCGGGGATCGGCACGGCCATGCGCGCGTCCGCCACCACCCATGGCCCGAACGCGCCCTCGAACAGGCCCATGACCCGGTCGCCCACCGCGAGCCCGGCCACCTCGGGGCCGATGTCCACGACCACGCCCGCGCCCTCGCTGCCGCGGAACACCCCGCCACCGGGGTACATCCCGACGGCGATCAGCGCGTCGCGGAAGTTCATGCCCGCCGCGTGCACCGCGATCCGTACCTCTCCCGGCCCCAGCGGCTCCAGCACTTCGGGGCACGACACGGGCGTCACATTGTCCACGGTGGACGCGCCCCGCACGGCGAGTCGCCACGCGGGCTCTCCCACCGGACCCACCAGACCGCCGCTGCCGGGGCCGCCCGCACGCGTCAGACGAGGCGCCCATACCCGGTCGGAGCCCACCGCCACCTGCGGTTCGTCCAGGGCTACGGCCCTCAGCACACCGTCCAGCACGGCCGCGCCGATCTCATCGGGGTCGGGCGCGCCGCGCGGATCGCGGTCGAGGAGGAGGAACCGCTCCGGGTTCTCCGCCTGTGCGCTGCGCAGCAGCCCCCATACCGCGGCACCCGCCGTGTCCACGGCCCCGGAGCCATGCTCCTCCGCCACCGGACCGCCGGGCGCGACCGCGCCTTGTGTCACCACGACCAAGCGGCTCTCGGCCAGCCGGGGTTCGGCCAACCAGCCCCGCAGCAGGTCGAGTGTCCGCCGCACGGCCGCCAGGGCATCGGTCTCGGCAGCCTCGATGTCCATGGCCGTCTTCGAGGCGGGTACGGCGGTCAGCGCCACCGAGGGCACGGGGGTTCCGGCGTCGATGGCCGCGACCAGCGACTCCAGGTGCGGGTGGCGGACCACGTCCGGCGGGGCCCACTCGACGCCCTCGGCGCCCAGCGCCACCCAGCCGCCGTCCCCGGCCACCGGCTCGAGCAGCCCCGTGTCGGCACCGGGCGCCATCTCGGGGAGCGGAGTCCAGTCCAGGGTGAAGAGTCCGTCCACGGCGCCCCGGCCGGCGGTCCGCAGCTGATCCGTACGGGCGGGGCGCAGCACCAGGGAGTCGACGGTCAGTACCGGGTCGCCCACGGCGTCGGCCACGGTCAGCCGCAGCGCCCGCTCGCCTTCCGCGGCCTGCTCATGCGGGGTCAGCCGGACGCGTACGGTGGTCGCTCCCGCGGCCCACAGCGACACCCCGTGCCAGGCGAACGGCAGCCACACCCGGCCGTCGTCGTGCCCCTCCCTCTGTGCCTCCCCGTGTTTCTCCCCGTGCTCCTCTGCGGGGTCCTCCCCGTGCTCTTCCATGGGCCGGTCGAGGAGGGACGCCGGGTGCAGCGCGGCGTCCAGCAGCGCCGGGTGGATGCCGAATCCGGCCTGGCCGCCCGCCGGTTCGGGCAGCGCCACCTCGGCGAGCACATCCGCGCCGTCGCGCCACAGCCTCCGTACGCCCTGGAACGCGGGGCCGTATCCGTATCCGGCGGCCGCGGCACGCTCGTAGAAGCCGTCCGTGTCCACCGGCTCCGCGCCCGCCGGGGGCCAGACCCCGGAGGGCTGGGGTGCCGGTTCGCCGTGGGGGCCGAGCACGCCGACCGCGTGGCACACCCAGACCGGGTCCGCGGTGGTTTCGGCGTCGCGGTCGGGCCGGGAGTACACCCGTACGTCGCGGCGTCCGTCCTCGGCGGCCTCGCCCACCACCACCTGGACCCGCAGCCCGCCGGTGTCGGGGAGGACGAGCGGGAGTTGGAGGGCGAGTTCCTCCACCGTGCCGCAGCCCGCCTCGTCGGCGGCCCGCAGCGCCCATTCGACCTGGGCCGCCCCCGGCACCAGCCGGGCGCCCGCCACCACGTGTTCGCCGAGCCAGCTCTCGCCGCCACCGGCCGTCAGCCGTCCGGTGAGCAGGTGGGTGCTGCCGTCGGCGAGTTCCACGGCCGCGCCGAGCAGCGGGTGTTCGGCGGAGACAAGGCCGAGGTCAGCGGGGTCGCCGCCCCGGCCCGCGGTGCCTTCGAGCCAGTAGCGCTCGCGCTGGAAGGCGTAGGTGGGCAGCGGCACGGTGCGGGGTGCGGGGTCGGTGGGGAGCAGGGTGGTCCAGTCGACCTCGGCCCCCGCGGTGAACGCCTGGGCCAGCGAGCGCACCAGCTGGGCGAGGTCACCGTGGTCACGGCGCAGGGTGGGGACGGTGGCGGCGGGAACGCCCGCCTCTTCGAAGCTCTCCTGCATGCCCACCGTGAGGACGGGGTGGGTGCTTGCCTCGATGAACACCCGGTGGCCATCGGCCAGCAGCGCCTGAATGGCCTCGGCGAACCGCACCCGCTCCCGCAGATTCCGCACCCAGTAACCCGTATCCAGGATCGAGGCATCGGCCCGGCCACCGGTCACGGTGGAGTAGAACGCCACCCCGGAGCCAGACGGTTCGACCGGCTCAACTCCCCTGAGAAGATCAGTGAGTTCGTCCGCGATCTCATCGACCTGGGGGCTGTGCGAGGCGTAGTCCACCTCGATGGTCCGGGCGCGTTCCCCGGTGTCACGGCAGGCGGTCACGGTCGCGGCCACCTGCTCCGGCGGACCGGACACCACGGTGGAGGCGGGCCCGTTCACGGCGGCCACGACCACGGCGGCCGCACGGTCGCCCAGCCCCGACAGCAGATCCGTGGCCCGTTCCTGACCCACGCCGAGGGAGGCCATCGCCCCACCTCCGGCCAGTTGGCGCAGCGCCCGGCTGCGCAGGGCCACGATCCGGGCGCCGTCCTCCAAGGTGAGCGCCCCGGCCACGCAGGCGGCGGCGATCTCGCCCTGACTGTGGCCCACGACGGCGGCGGGCCGCACTCCGTGGCCCGCCCATACGGCGGCCAGGGACACCATCACCGCCCACAGGACGGGCTGCACCACATCCACCCGGCTCAGATCGCCCGCACCGGCCACCCCGCGCAGCACCTCGGTGAGGGACCAGTCGACGTACGGCGCCAGCGCCCGTTCGCACTCCGCCACCCGGGTGGCGAACACCGGTGAGGCGTCCAGCAGTCCTGCACCCATCCCGATCCACTGCGAGCCCTGGCCGGGGAAGACCAGCACCGGGCCCGCGCCACCCGTGGCGGCGGCCGCGCCCGTGTGCACCACACCGGGGTGTGTCTCATCGGCCGCAAGTGCCTCGACGGCCGCCATCAGTTCGGCGCGGCTCTCACCGACCACGACGGCGCGGTGGTCGAACAGCGTGCGGGAGCGGATGAGGGACCAGCCCACTTCGGCGGCCGAGGCCGTGGGGCCGGTGGTCAGCCGCGCGGCCAGTGCCCGCGCCTGGTCCCGTAGCGCCTCGGCGCCCCGCGCGGACAGCACCCAGGGCACCACCCGGAGGCCGTCGGGCCCGGGTCCGGGGTCGGGGTCGGGATCGGGATCCGTGGAGTGTGCCTGGTCCGGGGCCTGTTCGAGGATCACATGGGCGTTGGTGCCGCTGATGCCGAAGGAGGAGACGCCCGCGCGCCGGGGCCGTTCGGCCCGTGGCCACTCGACCGCCTCGGTCAGCAGCCGCACTCCGCCGTCGTTCCATTCCACATGCGGGCTGGGCTCGTCGATGTGGAGCGAGACGGGCAGCAGCCCGTGGCGCATGGCCATCACCATCTTGATCACACCCGCCACTCCCGCGGCGGCCTGGGTGTGACCGATGTTGGACTTGATGGAGCCGAGCCACAGCGGACTGCCCTCCGGCCGGTCCTCGCCGTAGGTGGCGAGCAGCGCCTGGGCCTCGATGGGGTCGCCGAGCATGGTGCCGGTGCCGTGGGCCTCCACCGCGTCCACGTCCGCCGGGGAGAGGCGTGCGGTGGCCAGGGCCTGGCGGATCACCCGCTGCTGGGACGGTCCGTTGGGCGCGGTCAGTCCGTTGGACGCGCCGTCCTGGTTGATCGCCGACCCGCGGATCACCGCCAGCACATCACGGCCGTTGCGGCGCGCGCCCGACAGCCGCTCCAGGACGAGGAGGCCGATGCCCTCGCCCCAGCCGGTGCCGTCGGCCGCCGCGGCGAACGGCTTGCAGCGGCCGTCCGGGGCCAGTCCGCGCTGGCGCGAGAACTCCACGAAGGTGTTGGGTGTGGCCATCACCGTCACCCCACCGGCCAGCGCCAGGGTGCACTCCCCCTGCCGCAGCGCCTGGGCCGCAAGATGCATGGCCACCAGCGACGAGGAGCACGCCGTGTCCACCGTCACCGCGGGCCCCTCCAGGCCGAAGGTGAACGCCACGCGGCCGGAGGCGATGCTCGGTGTGCTGCCGGTCATCAGACGGCCCTCGACGCCCTCGGGGGTGCGGCCCAGGAAACGGCTGCCGTAGTCGTCGTACATGACCCCGGTGAACACCGCGCCACGGCTGCCCCGCAGGCTCACCGGGTCGATGCCCGCGCTCTCGAACGCCTGCCACGCGGTCTCCAGCAGCAGCCGCTGCTGTGGGTCGGTGGCCAGCGCCTCGCGGGGTGAGATCCCGAAGAACTCGGCGTCGAACCGCGGGGCCTCGTGGAGGAATCCGCCCTCGCGGGCGTAGCTGGTGCCGATGTGGTCCGGGTCGGGGTCGAAAAGGCCGCCGAGGTCCCAGCCGCGGTCCGCGGGGAACTCCCCGATCGCGTCCACGCCGTCGGCCACCATCCGCCACAGCTCGTCGGGGGAGCCGACACCGCCCGGATAGTGGCAGGCCATGCCGACGATGGCGATCGGGTCGTCGTCGGTGGCCACGGGCGTGGCCGTCGGTGGGAGCGGTGTCCCGGCCGGTGCGCCGACCAGCCGCTCGCGCAGGAAGCGCACCAGGGCGTCGGGGGTCGGATAGTCGAAGATGACGGTGGCCGGGATCCGGGTGCCGGTGGCCGCGTTGAGCCGGTTGCGCAGGTCGAGCGCGGTCAGCGAGTCGAAGCCGAGGTCCTGGAAGGCTCTGCCCAGTTCGATGGCCTCCGGCGCGGGGTGGGCGAGCACGGTGGCGACCTGGTCGCGTACCAGCTCTCCGATGAGCCGGTCCTGCTCCTCGGGCGGCAGGTCGGCGAGCCGCCCCGCCAGGGAACTCGTCACGGTGTTCCGGGCGGCCCGTGTGGGCGTGTGCACCAGCCGCCGCAGTACGGGCGGAAGCGGCCCGGTGGACGCCCGGGTGCGCAGCGCCGCGAGGTCGAAGCGCGCGGGGACGAGCGTGGGGTGATCGGTGGTGAGCGCCGTGTCGAGCAGCGTCAGCGCCTGCTCGTTGGAGACGGGGGCGACTCCGGAGCGGGCCATCCGGGCGAGGTCCGCGTCGTCCAGGTGGCCGGTCATACCACCGGCGGACGCCAGCAGCCCCCAGGCCAGTGCGTGGGCCGTGCGCCCCTCGGCGCGGCGGTGTTCGGCGAGTGCGTTGAGGAACATGTTGGCCGCGGCGTAGTTGGCCTGGCCACCGCTGCCCATGATGGACGCGGCGGAGGAGAACATCACGAACGCGGCCGGATCCATGTCCCGGGTCAGCCGGTGCAGATGCCACGCGGCGTCCAGCTTCGGGGCGAGTACGGTGTCGAGTTGCTCGGGGGTCATGGCGGTGACCACACCGTCGTCGAGCACCCCGGCGGCGTGGATGACGGCCGTCAGCGGATGCGCTTCGGGGAGCGTGGCGAGCAGTGCGGCCAGCGCCTCGGGGTCGGCGGCGTCACACGCCGCGATGCGCACGTCCGCCGCGCCCAGCGCGGTCAGTTCGTCCGCGAACGCGTCGATGTCCTCCGTGATGCCACCGCTCCGGCTGACCAGCAGCAGATGGCGGGCGCCGTGCGAGGCGACCAGATGCCGGGCGACCAGCCGGCCCAGCGCTCCGGTGCCGCCGGTGATCAGTGCCGTGCCGTCCGGGTCGAGGGCGCGGGGTGGGGTGTCCCGCTCCGGGAGGACCTTGACCAGACGAGGCACGAGGGCCGTACCCGCCCGTACCGCCACCTCGGATTCGGCACCGGCGACGGCGGCCGGAAGGGCGGTGCGCAGGGCATCGCGCGAGGCGGGATCGTCGTCCAGGTCGAGCAGCAGGATGCGCTCCGGGTGTTCGGCCTGGGCGGCGCGGACCAGGCCCCATACGGGCGCGGTGGCCAGGTCGGCGGGCCCGTCCCCGGGGCCGGTGGCGACCGCGCCACGGGTGGCGATGACCAGCCGGGTCCCGCTGAACCGCTCGTCCGTCAGCCAGGTGCGCAGCGCGCCGAGAATGTGATGCACCACGGCGCGTACCCGGGCGGGCGTCTCGTCCGGGTGTGCCGAGGTGTCGGGCGCGGAAGTGTCAGGTGCGCCGGGGCATTCGAGGACGGCGATGTCGGGGGCGGGCCGTCCGCCGTCGAGGGCGGCGCGCAGGGCATCCAGGTCCGGGTGCGCTGTGAGGTCCGGGACGGCCGGGGCCCGACCCCGGGGTCCGATGAGCGCCCAACTCGCTGTGGACGGAGGCGAGTCGGCGGAGATCGGGTAGGGCTGCCAGTCCAGGCGGTACAGCGGGGCGTCCGCCGTGGCGGCGCGGGCGGAGCGCCAACGGTCGGCGCGGACCTCCCGCAGCCCGAGGGCGTCGATGGTGGCCACGGGCGCGCCGTGGTCGTCGGTCAGCCGCAACGTGAGGGTGTCCGCGGCGGTGGGGGTGATGTGCACCCGCAGCCGGGTGGCGCCGGTGGCGAAGAGCCGCACCACGCCGAAGGTGAACGGCAGTCTGACGGTGGCCTCGGCGCCGTCCGGCGCGTGGCCGCCGCCCATGAGCTCTTCCACCGGGTGCAGGGCGCTGTCGAGCAGGGCGGGGTGCAGCCCGTAGCCGTCGGCCTCGGCGCGCTGTTCCGGGGCCAGACGCACCTCGGCGAACATCTCCTCGCCGAGCCGCCATGCGGTGTGCAGCCCGCGGAAGGCGGGCCCGTAGGCGTATCCCTGCGCGGCCAGGCGCTCGTACAGGTCGGCCACGTCGACCGGGACGGCCCCGGCGGGTGGCCAGGCCGTGGTCCGCGGCCCGTCGTCGGGCGGCGGTGTGATCGCGTCGGACAGTACGCCGGTGGCGTGGTGGCGCCAGGCGGCCGGGGCGTCCAGGGCGTCGCCGCCCTCGTCGGCCGGGCGCGAGGCGATGGTGACGGTCCGCCGTCCGGTCTCGTCGGGCGCGGTGACGGCGAGCTGGATCCGTACCGCGCCGGAGGCGGGCAGGATCAGCGGTGTCTCCAGGGTGAGGTCGTCGATCAGCTCGCTGCCGGTGCGTGCGGCGGCGAGGAGGGCCAGCTCGAGCAGGGCCGTACCGGGCAGGGGGACGCTGTCCGCGATGGTGTGGTCGGCGAGCCATGCGTGGGTGTGCGGGGACAGCCGTCCGGTGAGCAGCAGTCCGCCGTCGGGTGTCTCCACGGCCGCCTGGAGCAGGGGATGGCCGGTGGCGCCGAGGCCGACGGCGCGTACGTCTGCGGTGGCGTTCGGGACGGGCCGCCAGTACCGCTGCCGCTGGAACCGGTAGGTGGGCAGGTCGACATGGACCGCGTCCTCGGGGAGTGCGGCGGCGAAGTCGACCGCGCCGCCGTCGATGTGCATCAGGGCGAGCGCGGTCAGCAGCGTACGGGGCTCGTCTCGGCCGGGACGCAGGACGGTGGCGAACACGGGCTCGCCGTCGGAGGTATCGGGGGCCGTCGTCTCGGCGGCGAGGGCGTCCTGGGCCATGGTGGTGAGGACGGCGTCGGGGCCGAGTTCGAGGTAGCGCGTCACACCTTCGCCGTGCAGGGTGCGCAGACCGTCGTGGAACCGTACGGGCTCGCTGATGTGCCGCACCCAGTACTCGGGGTCGCGCAGCTGCTCGGGGTCGGAAGGCCGGCCGGTGACGTTGGAGATCACCGGGATGCGCGGTGCGTGGTAGGTGAGCCGCCGCGCCACTTCGCGGAAGTCGTCCAGCATGGGGTCGAGAAGGGGCGAGTGGAAGGCGTGGCTGACACGGAGCCGCTTGGTGCGGTGGCCGCGCTCCTTGAGGGTGCGGGCGATCTCGTCGACGGTTTCGGCGGCCCCGGACACGACCACCGAGGTGGGGCCGTTGACCGCGGCGAGCGCCACACGGTCCGCACGGCCCGCGAGCAGGGGGAGGACCTGCTCCTCGGTGGCTTCGACGGCGGCCATGGCGCCGCCGGACGGCAGCGCCTGCATCAGCCGGCCACGGGCGGCCACCAGCGCGCAGGCGTCCGGAAGGGACAGCACACCCGCCACATGCGCGGCCACCAGCTCGCCGACGGAGTGGCCGGTCAGGAAGGAGGGGGTGAGGCCGAACGACTCCACGAGCCGGAAGAGCGCGGTCTCCAGGGCGAAGAGGGCCGCCTGGGTCACGCCGGTGCCGTGCAGGGCCCGCGCCTCGTCGGTGTCCTCGGCCGCGAAGAGGATGTCGCGCAGCGGGTGGCCGAGCAGCGGGTCCAGTTGGGCGCAGGCGTCGTCGAGTGCGGTGGCGAACACATCAAAGGCGCGGTACAACTCCCGGCCCATACCGGGCCGTTGACTGCCCTGCCCGGTGAACATGAAGGCCGTGCCGCCGGAGCGGGTCGGCGCCGTGGCCAGGGTCAGCCCGGGGTGGCCGCGGCCCTCGGCCAGGGCCCGTACGGCGGTCAGCAGTTCGTCGCGGTCCTCGCCGATCGCCACGGCCCGGTGCTCGAAGGCCGAGCGGGTCCGGGCCAGCGACCAGCCCACATCGGCCACGGGCAGGTCGGGGTGGTCGGTGAGATACGTGGCGAGTGCGCCGGCCTGGTCGCGTAACGCCTGGCCGGTGCGGGCGGACACCACCCAGGGCACCACGCGTTGGCCCAACGGCTCGGTGTCCACGGCGATCGCCCCGGGGATCCGGTCCGGTGCGGGGGGCTCGTCGGCGGAGGACTCGTCGGGAGGGGACACACCGGCAGGGGGCTCGTCGGCGGAGGACTCATCGGCAGGGGGCTGTTCGAGCAGCAGATGGGCGTTGGTCCCGGAGATGCCGAAGGAGGACACCGCCGCCCGGCGGGGCCGCTCGCCACGCGGCCAGTCGACGGCTTCGGTGAGCAGGCGTACGGCGCCGGTGTCCCATGCGACATGGGGTGTGGGCTCGTCGACATTCAGGGTGGCGGGCAGCGTCTCGTACCGCATCGCCATGATCATCTTGATGACCCCGGCCACACCCGCGGCACCTTGCGTGTGCCCGATGTTGGACTTGACCGATCCCAGCCACAGTGGCCGGTCATCGGGCCGGTCCCGGCCGTAGGTGGCGAGCAGCGCATGGGCTTCGATGGGATCGCCGAGGCGGGTTCCGGTGCCGTGCGCCTCCACCACGTCCACCTCGGCCGGGGACAGCCGTGCGTTCGCCAGCGCCTGGAGGATGACGCGCTGCTGGGAGGGTCCGTTGGGCGCGGTCAGGCCGTTGGAGGCGCCGTCCTGGTTGATGGCCGAGCCCCGGATCACCGCGAGTACGCGACGGCCGTGGCGCCGTGCGTCGGACAGCCGCTCCAGCAGCACGAGGCCGACGCCCTCGGAGAAGGCGGTGCCATCGGCGTCGGCCGAGAACGCCTTGCACCGGCCGTCCGGAGCCAGCCCGCGCTGCCGGGAGAACTCGGTGAACACGTTCGGGATGGCCATCACCGTCACCCCGCCGGCCAGGGCCAGGGTGCACTCGCCCTGCCGCAGCGCCTGACACGCCAGGTGCATCGACACCAGCGAGGACGAACACGCCGTGTCCACGGTGACCGCCGGCCCCTCCAGGCCGAGGGTGTACGCCACCCGGCCGGAGAGCACACTGGGCGCGTTGCCCGTCACCAGATAGCCCTCGGCGCTCTTCTCGATATGCGGGGTGCCGAAGCCGGGCAGCGCGGTCCCGGCGTACACCCCCGTCGAGGAGCCCTTCAGCGCGGCCGGGTCGATTCCGGCGCGTTCGAGGAGCTCCCAGGAAACTTCGAGCAGCAGCCGCTGCTGCGGGTCGATGGCCAGCGCCTCGCGCGGGCTGATGCCGAAGAACTCGGGGTCGAACTGGTCGGCGTCGTAAAGGAATCCGCCCTCGCGGGCATGGCTGGTGCCGGGGTGGTCCGGGTCCGGGTGGAACAGCCCGTCCAGGTCCCAGCCGCGGTCGGCGGGGAACTCCCCCATGGCGTGATCGCCGGAGGCCAGGAGCCGCCACAGCTCCTCGGGCGAGTCGGCTTGACCGGGGTAGCGGCAGGCCATGCCGACCACGGCCACCGGCTCCTGGGAGCGGTCCTCCAACTCGCGCAGCCGCTGACGCGTTTCGTGCAGATCGCCTGCCACTCGCCGCAGATAGTCGACCAGCTTCTCTTCATTAGCGTGCGTCACAGAGGGTCACCCGGCCTTCAGCGAAGGGCGCGCCACGTAGTTCATGACAGGCCAAGTTCGTTGTCGATGAATTCCAGAACCTGATCGGCGGTCGCCACCCGCAACCGCCCCACGGCATTGCCGTCGTCCGCCCGCGCCGACGAGCACAGCGCCTTCCACTTGGACAGCAAGGTCTCCAGCCGGGCGGTGACCGCGCCGGAGTCCACGTCCTCGACCGCGACGGCCGACAGGCTGTTCTCCAGCCTGACCAGCTCGTTGAGCACGGGATGGGGCCGCGGTACATCGGCGTCCGGGGCGCCCGGCTCACCGTCCGGCGAGAGCTCCCTGCGCAGCCACTCGGCCAGCACGGCCGCCTCCGGGTGGTCGAAGACGAGGGCCGCGGGCAGCCGCAGTCCGGTGGCCGCGGCCAGCCGGTTGCGCAGTTCCACGGCGGTCAGCGAGTCGAAGCCCAGCTCCTTGAACGACGCGTCCGGCCGCACCACACCCGGATCGGCGTGGCCGAGCACCGTGGCCGCCTGCGTTCGCACCAGGTTGAGCAGCAGCCGGTGCTGTTCAGCAGCCGGCAGTCCCCTGAGCCGACCCGCCCAGTCGGTGGTCTGCCCACCGGCGGCCGCCGTGGGCCGGGCCCGCCCACCGCCGGCGGTGGCGAGGGCCCGCAAGGGGGCGGGGAGGGTGCCGGAAGGCTGTGCGGCGAGGGAGCCGGTGTCCAGGCGGAGGGCCAGCAGATGCGGATGGCCGTGGTGGCGGGCCGCGTCCAGCAGCGCCAGCCCCTCCTCGGCGCTGTTGGCCTTGATGCCCAGTCGGCCGATCCTGGCCAGATCGGCGTCGGCCAGCCGCGCCGTGAGACCGCTGGTGGCCGCCCAGAGTCCCCATGCCACCGACAGCCCGGGAAGCCCGGCCGCTTGGCGGCGGGCGGCCAGGGCATCACAAAAGGCGTTGGCGGCCGCGTAGTTGGCCTGGCCGGGGGTGCCGAGATCGGAGGCGAAGGAGGAGAACATGATGAACATGCCCAGCCGCAGACGCTCGGTGGCGGTGTGCAGATGGGCCGCGGCCGCGGCCTTCGCCGCCCACGCCCGCGCAAGCCGTTTCGGATCCTGCGAGGGGAGCATCGCGTCGTCCAGCGCTGCGGCCGCGTGCACGACACCGGTCAGCGGATGTGCCGGGTCGATACCCGCGAGGACCTCGGCCAGCTGGGCGGCGTCGCCGATGTCGCAGGCGGCGATACGTACGTCGGCCCCCAGGTCGGCGAGGCGGGCCAGCAACTCCGGCGCGCCGGGCGCGTCCGTACCGCTGCGGCTCACCAGCAGCAGATGGCGGATGTGCCAATGGCGGACGAGGTGCTCGGCGACATGTCCGCCAAGCGTGCCGGTGCCACCGGTGATGAGCACGGTGCCGTCCGGGTCCACCGGAGCGGGGACGTCCAGCACCAGCTTCCCGGTGTGCTTGGCCTGACTCAGATACCGCAACGCCTCCCGCGCCCGGCTCAACGGCCACGCCCGCACCGAAGGCGGCTCCAGCACACCGGAGGCGAACAACTCACCCAACTCGCACAGCATTTCACCGATACGGTCCGGACCGGCGTCGGCGATCAGGTCGTAGACCCGGTAGATCACCCCGGGGTGCTCGGCCGCGATCACCTCCGGGGCGCGGACATCGGTCTTGCCCATATCCAGCAGCCGACCACCCTCGCGCAGCAGACGCAGCGAGGCATCCACGAAGGGCCCGGCGAGGCTGTTGAGCACCACATCCACACCACGGCCACCGGTCGCCTCCCAGATCGCCCCCTCAAAGGCCAGATCACGCGAGGAAGCCCGGTGCGCCGCATCGACACCCATCGCCTCCAGCACCCCATGCTTGCCAGGGCTCGCCGTCGCATAGACCTCCGCACCCAGGTGACGCGCGATCCGCACCGCAGCCGTCCCCACACCACCGGTCGCCGCATGGATCAGCACCCGTTCCCCCGCTTGGAGCCCGCCCAGCTCCACGAGCCCGTACCAGGCGGTGAGGAACACGACGGGGGCCGCGGCCGCCTGCCGGAAGGTCCAGCCGTCGGGGATGGGTACGACCGTACGGGCGTCCGCCACGGCCTGCGGGCCGAACGCGCCCTCGAACAGGCCCATCACCCGGTCGCCCACGGCGAGGCCGGTCACACCGGGGCCGACCTCCCGCACCACACCGGCGCCCTCGCTGCCCCCGAAGGCCGCGTCCCCGGGGTACATCCCCAACACGATGAGCACATCGCGGAAGTTGACGCCCGCCGCGTGGACATCGATCCGGATGTGGCCCTCCCGCAGCGGTTCCAGCACCTCCGGGCAGGCCACCGGCCGCACGCTGTCCACCGTCCCGGCGCCCTCGAGCCCGAGCCGCCACGCGGGCTCCCCCGCCGGGGCCACCAGGCCGCCGCTTCGCGCGGCGCGCACCAGCCGGGGCATCAGCGCCCGCCCCGCGCGCAGCGCCAGCTGTGACTCGTCCATCTCCACGGCGCGCGCGACGGCGTCGGCCACGAGGCGGGCGGACGACACCTCGGCGTGCGAGTCGAGATCGAGCAGCAGGAAACGGCCGGGGTTCTCGGCCTGCGCGCTGCGCACCAGGCCCCATACGGCAGCACCCGCCGTATCCACGCCCTCCGCCACGGGATCGAAGCCACCGGGGTCATCGGTCGCGATGGCGCCCCGCGTCACCACCACCAACCGGATGTCGGCCAGGCGCGGTTCGGCCAGCCAGCCCTGCAACAGCGCCAGGACCCGCTCCGCCGAGGCCAGACCGTCGGCCGCCATCCCTCGATCGCGCGCGTCGACCGCCTTGGCGGGCTCGAGTGCCAGGACGACCGCGGGGGTGGGGGCACCCGCGTCGAGTGCGCTGATCAACGCCTGCGGGTCCGGGTGGCATACGGCGGCGGATCCGGCCGGAGCCCTGTCCTCGGGCCCAAGGATCGCCCAGTCGGCGTCATCGGCCGTATGGTCCGCGGACCGCCCGGCGCCGTTGGATGGCGCGGGAACCGGGAGGGGAACCCAATCCATGACCAACAACCCGTCCGGGCCGAGCTGTTGGGCCGTGCGCAGCTGATCGGGGTCGGCCGACCGCAGCACCACCGCGTCGGCGCTCAGGACCGGGGTGCCCAGGGCATCCGCCACGGTCACCCGCAGCGTCCGTTCCCCCTCGGCACTCGGCTCGTACGGAGAGATCCGCACCCGTACCGTGGTCGCCTCGGTCGCCCACAGCGACACACCGCTCCAGGTGAACGGCAACCACACCCGGCCACCGGCCGACTCGGCGCCGCTCGGTGACCCATCGGTCAGCAGAACGGGATGCAGCGCGGCGTCCAGCAGCGCCGGGTGGATACCGAATCCCGTCCTCTCCCCCGCGGCCTCCGGCAGCGCCACCTCGGCCAGCAGATCCGTCCCGTCCCGCCACATGGCGCGCAGGCCCTGGAAGGCCGGGCCGTAGGCATACCCCGACGCCGCGAGGTGCTCGTAGAAGTCCCCGGGCTCCACCGGCTTCGCACCCGCCGGTGGCCATGCCCCGCCCAGCTCCTCCACCGGCCCGGAGCCGTCAGGAGGCGGGCTCAGCACGCCCTCCGCATGGCGCACCCACCCGGCCGCCGCGTCGCCACCATCGTCGTCGGGACGCGAGTACATCCGCACATCGCGTCGGCCATCGGCGCCCGGCCCGCCCACGGCCACTTGCAGTCGAACCCCGCCGTTGGACGGCAGTACGAGCGGTACCTGGAGCGCCAGCTCCTCGACACCACCGCAGCCCACCTCATCGGCGGCCCGCAGCGCCCACTCCACCAGGGCCGTCCCGGGTACCAGCACCGCGCCCGCCACCACATGGTCGGCGAGCCAGCCATGGGACCGCGCCGAGAGCCGTCCCGTCAGCAGATGCCCCTGGCCATCGGCAAGCTCCACGGCGGCGCTCAGCAGCGGATGCCCCGCGGCGACCAAGCCGAGGTCGGTGGGGTCGGCACCCCGGCCGCTGAGGCCGTCCAGCCAGTAGCGCTGGTGCTGGAAGGCGTACGTGGGCAGATCGACCGTACGAGGGGTGGGGTCGGCCGGAAACGCGGCCCTCCAGTCGACGTCGGTTCCGGCGGTGAACGCCTGGGCGAGCGAGCGGAGGAACTGAGCCTGGCCACCGTGATCGCGGCGCAGTGTGGGCACGGCGACCGCGTCCACACCCACCTGCTCGAACGTCTCCTCCATTCCGAGGGTCAGTACGGGATGGGTACTGGCCTCGATGAACACCCGATGGCCGTCCGCCAGCAACGCCTCTACGGCATCGGCGAACCGCACCCGCTCCCGCAGATTCCGCACCCAATAGCCCGAATCCAGGGCAGAGGCATCGGTCCGGCCACCGGTCACGGTCGAGTAGAACGCCACCTCATCCGCACCATCCACAACCGGGCGGACACCGGCCAGAACCTCATTTAACTCATCCCGGATTTCGTCCACTTGAGGACCGTGCGAGGCATAGTCCACTTCGATCAGCCGC
This sequence comes from Streptomyces malaysiensis subsp. malaysiensis, assembly GCF_040653035.1. Lineage (NCBI taxonomy): Bacteria > Bacillati > Actinomycetota > Actinomycetes > Kitasatosporales > Streptomycetaceae > Streptomyces > Streptomyces malaysiensis. The sequence continues at coordinate 508 of NZ_JBEZNG010000054.1, read as the reverse complement.
GCCCGCTCCCCCGCCTCCTGGCATGCGGCCACCACAGCGGCCACCTGCTCCGGCGGACCCGAAATCACGGTTGAGGAGGGCCCGTTGACAGCCGCCACGCCTACACCAGCGGCCTGATCCCCCAGACCCGACAGCAGTTGGCCCGCTCGCTCCTGGCCCACCCCGAGGGAAGCCATCGCCCCACCCCCGGCCAACCGCCGCAACGCCTTACTCCGCAGGGCCACCACCTTCGCGCCGTCCTCCAAAGACAGCGCTCCGGCCACCACAGCCGCCGCGATCTCACCCTGGCTATGACCCACCACCGCCACAGGACGCACCCCATACCCCGCCCACACCGCCGCCAACGACACCATCACCGCCCACAACACCGGCTGCACCACATCCACCCGCCCCAAATCCCCGGCACCCCGAAGCACATCCGTGAGCGACCAATCCACAAACGGCGCCAACGCCCGCTCACACTCCCCCACCCGCGCCGCAAACACCGAAGACACCTCAAGCAACCCCG
>NZ_JBEZNG010000053.1:0-32018 GCF_040653035.1 Streptomyces malaysiensis subsp. malaysiensis | reverse complement strand
AGGGTGGTGTGGTTGGTGTGGTCGCCGGCGTGGAGGGCGATGTCGACCAGTGCGGTGCCGGGGAGGAGTGGGGTGCCGTTGACGGCGTGGTCGGCAAGCCAACCATGCTGGGCGGGACTGATATGTCCCGTGAGGATGGTGGCCCCGGTTTCCGCGAGGGTGGTGGTGGCGGGGACGAACGGGTGCGGGGTCGGGACCAGCCCGAGTTGGACGGCGTCCTGAGCGCCGGTCACGGCCTTGTCACTGAGCCAGTAACGGGTGTGTTGGAAGGGGTAGGTCGGTAGGGGGATGGTGGTGGCTGCTGGGATGAGGGTGTGCCAGGTGATGGGGTGGCCGTGGGTGTGGGCGTGGCCGAGTGCGGTGAGGAAGGCGGCGGTGTCGTCTTGTTCGTTGCGGAGGGTGTGGATGGTGGTGGTGTCAGGGTTGGTTTCCTGGATGCTGGGGGTGAGGGTTGGGTGGGGGCTGGTTTCGATGAAAGTGGTGTAGCCGTTGCTGCTCAGGTGGTCGATGGCGGGTTGGAAGAGGACGGGTTGGCGTAGGTTGCGGTACCAGTAGTCGGCATCCAGGGTCGTGTCGGTGATCCAGGTGTTGTCGGTGGTGGAGTAGAAGGGTGTGGTGGGTTTTTGTGGGGTGATGGGGGCGAGGATTTCTTGGAGTTGCTGGTGTAGTTGGTCGATGTGGCCGGAGTGTCCGGCGAAGTCGACTCCGGGGAGTTGCCAGCGCATGATGCGGTGGTGGGAGAGTTGTTGGGTGAGGTGGGTGATGGCTTGGGTGTCGCCGGTGATGGTGGTGGTGTTGGGTGCGTTGTGGGCGGCGATCCAGATGCGGGTGTTCCAGTGGTCGGGGTTGGCTGTTTGCTGGATTTTTTCGGGTGGTGCGAGGACGCTGATCATGGTGCCGTGGCCGGTGAGGGGGAGGAGTGCTTTGCTGCGGAGGGTGGTGATGCGGGCGGCGTCTTGGAGGGTGAGGGCTCCGGCGGTGTAGGCGGCGGCGATTTCGCCTTGGGAGTGGCCGATGATGGCGTCGGGGGCCAGGCCGTGGTGTTGCCAGAGGGTGGCGAGGGCGACCATGGTGGTGAAGAGAACCGGCTGGATCACATCGACCCGGTCCCAGGTGGGTGCTCCGGGCTGGCCGGTGAGGATGTCGGTGACGGACCAGTCGATGTACTCCGACAGGGCCGCGTCGACCTCGCGGATGGTGTCGCGGTAGAGAGCCGAGGTCTCCCAGAGGCGTTGTCCCATACCGACCCACTGCGAACCCTGCCCGGGGAAGACGAGGACGGTCTTGCCACCATCCGGGGTGTGTCCGGTGATCTGTTCCAGCGCGGTGGCGAATTCCTCACGGGTGGAGCCCACGACCACGGCACGGTGTGGCAGCGCGGCCCGCGTGCTGATCAGCGAATGGGCGATGTCCCGCACCGAACCGTCCACGGTGGCCAGTTGGCGGGCCAGGTCTTTGAGCGCGGCTTCGTTCTGAGCGGAGAGCACCCACGGCACCGGACCGGAGGGTTCCAACTCAAGCCCGACGGGGCCGGAAGGCTCGGCCGATTCAGAGGGCTCGACGGGCTCCGCCGACTCCGTCGGCTCGGGCGCGGGCGGCGCCTGTTCGAGGATGACGTGCGCATTGGTGCCGCTGACCCCGAACGACGACACACCCGCGCGCCGGGGGCGTTCGTCCGCGCCCGGCCAGTCGCGGGCCTCGGCCAGTAGCTCGACCGTACCCGCCGACCAATCGACCTCCGGGGTCGGCTCGTCGATGTGGAGGCTCTTCGGCATCACCCCGTGCCGCATCGACAGGACCGCCTTCATCACACCGGCTGCTCCGGCGGCGGCCTGCGTGTGCCCGATGTTGGACTTCAACGACCCGAGCCACACCGGGCGGTCACGGTCCTGCCCGTACGTCGCCAGCACCGCCTGGGCTTCGATCGGGTCGCCGAGTTTGGTGCCGGTGCCATGCGCCTCGATGAGGTCGATGTCGGTTGCGGACAGTTGGGCGTTGGTGAGTGCGTCGCGGATGACGCGTTGTTGGGAGGGGCCGTTGGGGGCGGTGAGGCCGTTGGAGGCGCCGTCCTGGTTGACGGCGGTGCCGCGCACCACCCCCAGCACCGGATGCCCGAGCCGCTGGGCGTCCGACAGCCGCTCGACCAGCAGCAGGCCGGCGCCTTCGGACCAGGCGGCGCCGTCGGCGGTGGCGGCGAAGGATTTGCAGCGTCCGTCGGGGGAGAGGCCGCGTTGGCGGCTGAATTCGATGTAGGAGGAGGGGGAGGCCATGACGGTGACGCCGCCGGCGACGGCGAGGGTGCATTCGCCGGTGCGCAGTGCCTGGACGGCGAGGTGCAGGGCGACCAGGGAGGAGGAGCAGGCGGTGTCGACGGACACGGCCGGTCCCTCGAATCCGAACGTGTAGGACACCCGGCCCGACACTACGCTCCCCGAGCCACCACTGCTCAGATAGCCCTCCAACTCCGGCGGCACAGCGCGCAGGCGCGAGATGTAGTCGTGGTACATCACCCCGGCGAAGACGCCGGTGCGGCTGCCGCGGAGTGAGGTGGGATCGATGCCCGCGCGTTCCAGCACCTCCCAGGTGGTCTCCAGCAGCAGCCGCTGCTGCGGGTCCATGGCGAGCGCTTCGCGTGGCGAGATGCCGAACAGGGCGGCGTCGAAGTCGCCTGCGTCGTGGAGGAAGCCGCCCTCGCGGACGTAGGAGGTGCCGGGGTGGTCCGGGTCCGGGTCGTAGAGGTGTTCCAGGTCCCAGCCCCGGTCGGTCGGGAAGCCGGAGATGCCGTCGCCGCCCGAGGACAGCAGTTCCCACAGCTCCTCGGGCGAGGTCACACCGCCCGGCAGTCGACAGGCCATTCCGACGATCGCGATCGGCTCACCGGATGGAGCGGCGGGGTCCGCCGGTTCCATGTCGGGGCCCGCCGCGGATGTGTCGCCGAACAGCCGGTTGCCGAGGTAGGCCGCCAGGGCGTCCGGGTTGGGGTAGTCGAAGGCGAGTGTGGCGGGCAGCGCCAGACCGGTCGCCGCCGCCAGTCGGCCGCGCAGCTCCACGGCGCTGGTGGACGTCATGCCGATGTCGCGGAACGACTGTCGGCCGTGTACCGGTCGGCCGCCGGTGATCACGCCGACCTCGGACAGCACCAGGTCGAGCAGGGCACGGCCGCGCTCCGCCACGGGGAGCCGGGCCAGCCGTCCGGCGGCGCCGGTGTCGACGGCCGATGCGGCCAGTTCATGCCGTATCGCCAGCACCGACGCGTCGTCCACCGTGGTCGCCGCGTCGAACAGGGCGAGCCTCTCCCGAGACGTCAGCTCCTCGCGCGGCCCCCAGCCGAGGGCCAGCGCGGGCAGCCCCGCGGCGTGCCGACGGTTGGCCACCGCCTGGAAGACCGCGTGCGCCGGGCCGTTGTCGATCGGCGCGGAGAGCACGAACAGTGCCGGGGGCGTCTCCCGGGTGAGCTCGTCCAGGGCCGGCGCGTCCTGGAGCGGGCCGAGTTCGACCTCGCCGGTGAGCGTGGTCGGCAGCGTCTCCGGACCGGCCACTTGCAATACGGCCGTGACCGGCGGCCCGGCCGTCTGGAACGCCTCCGCCAGCGATGCCCGGTCGCCGGGCGCGCGGACCGTCTGAGTCACGGACGCACCCAGCTCGGTCAGGCGTGCGATCAGGTCCGGTACGGCCGTGCGGGCGAGCAGCCGCACATGCCGTATGCCGTACGCGGCGACCAGGTGCCCGGCGAGCTCGGCGGCCTGCTCCTGGTCCGCGCCGAAGACCAGCACGGTGCCGTCCGGGTCCGGCCGGCTCACCCGCTGCCCGCTCCCCGCCCGTGCCAGCCGGGGGACCAGCACCTCGCCGCCGCGCACCAGCGCCCGCGGCTGCCCGGACGCCAGGACGGCCGACAGCGCGGCGGTCGCCTCGCCGCCGTCGGCGTCCACCAGCACCGGCGCGTCGTGCGGCGCGTCCGCCCGCATCGACTCCACCAGCCCCCAGACCGCGGCCTGCGCCGGGTCGTGGCTCATGCCGTGGGTCAGCACGGCCACCCGGCCGGACCGGTCGGTCAGCCCGGTCCGCACCGCGCGCAGCACCTCGTCGAGGGAGCCGCGCGGGCAGTCCACGACCGCCGACCCGGGCGCTTCGGGGCCCGCCGTCGCCACGCTGCCACCGGCGCGGTGCGCGGACGTCGCCTGGTCGCCGTCGACCGGCCCGGCCTCCGCCACCGGTACCGGCGACGTCCATTCCAAGCGGAACAGCGACTCGAACGACCCGGAGCTCACCGCCCGCAGCCGGGCCGGGCTCTGCGCCAGCACGTGCCGCTTGATCTTCCCGGACCCGGTGCGCGGTATGGAACCGATTTCGTACAGCTCCTCCGGCACCTTGAAGTACGCCAGGTGCTCGCGGCAGGCGGCGAACACCTCGTCCGGGTCGAAGCCGTCCGCGGCCGGTACGAGGAACGCGACCGGCACCTCGCCGAGGGCGGGGTGGGCCGAGCCGACGACCGCCGCGTCGGCCACGCCCGGCACGCGCAGCAGCACCTGCTCGACCTCGGTCGGGTGGATGTTCTCCCCGCTGCGGATGATCAGCTCGCTGAGCCGCCCGGTGATGGTGTGGTAGCCGAGGTCGTCGCGGCGGCCGAGGTCGCCGGTGCGGTACCAGCCGCGGGGCAGCGCCGCCTCGGTCGCCTCCGGCTGGTTGTAGTAGCCGACCATCAGGCTGGGCCCGCCGACCCAGATCTCGCCCTCCTCGCCGGTCTCGACACTCTCGTGGGTCTCCGGGTCGACGATCCGTACGGTCAGGCCGGGCACCGGCAGTCCGCAGGAGCCCTCGACCTGGGTCCCGTTCGGCCAGTTGGCGGTGATCAGGCCGCAGGTCTCGGTGCTGCCGTAGCAGTCGAGCAGCGGGACGCCGAAGGTCTCCTGGAACTCGGCGCGCAGCGTCGCGGTGCTGATCGCGCCGGCCGACAGGCACACCCGCAGGTTCGGCAGCGACAGGTCGCCGTCCCGGGCGGCGTCCAGCAGATAGTGGTACATGGTCGGCACACCGGCCAGGAAGGTGAACTCCTCGGCGCGCAGCGTGTGCAGCAGCTCCTCGGCGTCGAACGCCTCGGTGATCCGCGCGGTCGCGCCGACCGCGGTCACGCTGAGCACGCAGTAGATGTGCGCCAGGCTGTGGAACAGCGGCACCGGCCACAGCACCCGGTCGGTCTCGGAGAGCCCCAGCACACCGGCGGACGAGGCGGCCACCGACCACAGGCAGCTGCGCTGGGTGGACAGCACGCCCTTGGGCCGACCGGTGGTGCCGGAGGTGTAGAGCATCCAGGCGATGTCGTCCAGCCCGAGGTCGTCGCGGGCGGGCTGCTGCGGTTCGGTCTCGGCGAGTGCGTCGAACGGCACCGCGCCGCTTTTCTCGTCGCCGGTCACCACCACGGTCAGATGCGGCCGTTCCGCCTGGAGCCGGCGTACCTGGGGCAGCCGGGTGTGGTCGGTGACGATGACCCGGGCCGCGCTGTCGTCGAGCAGATAGGCGAGCTCGGCGGCGGAGGAGTGCGGGTTGATGGGCACGCCGATCGCGCTGGCGCGCGCGATGGCCAGATAGCTCTCGATGGTCTCGACGCAGTTGCCCAGGTAGATGGCGGCCCGGTCGCCGGGCAGCAGCCGCAGCTGGGCGAGGTGTCCGGCCAGCCGACGGGTGCGCGCCTCCAGCTGGGCATAGCTGACGCCACGCCTCGAGTCGGCGAACGCGGTCTGGCTTCCCCTGCGGGCCGCGTGCGCTTTCAGCAGCTCGGGCAACGGCCGGATCAGCTCGCGACGGAGCATGCCACCACACCTCTCGGTCGTACCGGTCGTCCCGGTCGGTCGGCGCTGTGCTGACGGTGTCCGCCGACCCGCGGACGTCAATCCCGGCTTATTCCAAAGGCCGTGTCCGTAAAAGCGGCCAGCAGGCGGCACATTAACCAAGTGGAAGCCCGTAACACCCCCCTAGCCGCCCCCTAGTGGTCACTATTTTTTTGTACTCACCGGTCGCCGCCGCGGCCCGGTCGGGGCGCAGTGTAGCTTTTTTGACGGGCCGCAAGAACGGCTCCGGCGCATCGTTCCCGGGGCCATGAGAAAGCAACCCGAAGAGAGAACGCGGAGCCACATTGAACCCGTCATCGCTTGTCCTGAATGGGTTGACGTCGTACTTCGAAAACGGGCGCGCCGGGGGAGTGCCCCCGGCCGGAAGAAACATCCTCGGGGTCGTCAACTACGCGTCCGTGTGCGAATACCCGACCCTTGACCACGGCTATCCCGAACTCGCAATCAACATGGTCGCCCCGACCGCGGAGCCCTTCGCCGAGGTATGGGTGACGGACGCCGAAGCGGAGCACGGCGAACGCGACGGAATCACCTACGCGCACGACGGCGAGTACTTCTTCTGTGCCGGTCGTGTGCCACCCACCGGGCGGTACACGGAAGCCACCAGAGCGGCGTACGTCACCATGTTCGAGCTGCTGGAGGAATTCGGCTACTCCAGCGTGTTCCGCATGTGGAACTTCATCGGTGACATCAATCGCGACAACGCGGAGGGCATGGAGGTCTACCGCGACTTCTGCCGCGGCCGGGCCGAGGCGTTCGAGCAGTGCCGGCTGGAGTTCGACCAGTTCCCGGCGGCCACCGGGATCGGCTCCCGGGGCGGCGGGATCGCCTTCTACCTGCTGGCCTGCCGGTCCGGCGGGCATGTGCACATCGAGAACCCCCGGCAGGTGCCGGCCTACCACTACCCGAAGCGGTACGGCCCGCGTGCGCCGCGCTTCGCCCGCGCCACCTACCTGCCGTCCAGGGCCGCGGACGGGGGCGGCGGCCAGGTCTTCGTGTCCGGCACCGCCAGCGTGCTCGGCCATGAGACGGCGCACGAGGGCGACCTGGTCAAGCAGTGCCGACTGGCGCTGGAGAACATCGAACTCGTCATCAGCGGCGGGAACCTGGCCGCGCACGGCATATCCGCCGGCCACGGGCTGACGGCGCTGCGCAATATCAAGGTGTACGTCCGCAGGGCCGAGGATGTGCCCGCGGTGCGCGAGATCTGCCGGGAGGCGTTCTCACCGGACGCCGATATCGTGTATCTGACGGTGGACGTCTGCCGTTCCGATCTGCTGGTGGAGATCGAGGGCGTGGTCATGTAGGACGGCCGGGCGCGCCCCGCGCCCTCGGAATGCCGATCGGCGCCCCGGAATATGGCCCGGGGCGCCGTAATGTCGCGTTCGGCAGCGGCGCGGCAGGAGCGGGAATTCAGGCCGCGGCGCGGCAGGGGCGGGAATTCAGGCCGCGGTGGTGTCCAGCGTCACCTTGCGCAGCGTCTCCGCGGTCTGACGGGCCGTTTCCAGCACGCCCGCGTCGGTCTCCGCGAGCAGTCCCTCGACCTCGGTGATGCGCTTGGCGGAACGCTCCGACAACACCACCGAGACGGTGTAGCGGAAACGGCCCTCGGGGTCCTGGTCGAGTTCGTTGATGACCGCGGTGAAACGCGGGTCGTCCATCACCTCGAAGTCGATGCGCCACTGGTCGCGGCGCGGCGTGACGCGTTCCCGCACGATGTCCTTGCCGAAGAAGACCGCCTCCCGCAAGAAACCGTCGGGGTACCGCTCGACGATGCGGCACTCACTGATCTGCGCCACGTAGTCGACCGGGTATTCCGCCTTGCGGAGGAGGGTCTCCCACAGCGCGTCGTAGCTGATGCCGTCCTGGTCGTCCGTCGTGGAATCGTTGATCAGGGCGGAATGAGAAATGATGATGGCCACTTAGTCTCGCTCTCAGCGGGTGCGGCGCCCTACCCGGTGCTGCCGCACGGTCTTCGGCTGACGGCTCGGCAGCCGAGAGCGTAGAGCGGGCCCGGCCGCGCCGGGAATTCGGAGTTTTCCAACGTCTGTCCATCGGACGGTAATTATTTGTCCTACGCCGCCCGGGTGACCGGCGTTTCCGCAGCTCAGCGCCGTATTGTTTGCCTTGACCAAGATGAGCGGATGATGGGAATGTATGCCCCGTGCAACGTGCCCTGATCCGGAGGAACAGATGAAAGCGCCACGACTAAATCCGAAATTATCAGTCAGCGTGATGTTCACCGTCTCCATGTTCGTGCGCATGCTCGACATGACGATCGTGACCGTGGCACTGCCGGCGATCAGCCGGGACTACCACGTGGATACGGTCAGCGCCGGTGTCGTCGTGGTCAGTTACCTGTTGGGCCTGGTCATCGGCATCCCCGCGGCGAACTGGTGCGGCGACCGGTGGGGCACCAAGCAGGTGTTCGTGCTCGGGCTGGTCGTCTTCACGCTCACCTCCGTCGCATGCGGGGTGGCCCAGAACCTGCCACAACTGATGATCTTCCGGCTTTTCCAGGGCCTCAGCGGCGGTCTGTTCGGGCCGGTGGTGATGGCGATGCTGGTGCGCACCTTCCCGCCGGAGGAGCGGATCAAGGCCAGCCGGGTCATGACCATCCCGATCGCCGCCGCCCCGCTGATCGGATCGGTGCTCGGCGGCTTCATCGCCGACTCGCTCTCCTGGCGCTGGATCTTCTACATCAACCTGCCCATCGGTGTCGCCGCGACCCTCTTCGCCCTGTTCTTCCTGGACGACGACGGGGTACGGGCGCGCAACCCGTTCGACGTCCTCGGCTTCGTCTACGCGGCCGGCGGGCTCACCCTGCTGATGTACGGGCTGAACAAGAGCGTGACCGAGGGCTGGACCTCGGCGCTGGTGCTGGGCTGCGTCGTCGGCGGCGTGGCGCTGCTCGGGCTGCTGGTCTTCACCGAACTGCGGGCCGCTCACCCCCTGTTGGACCTGAGGGTCTTCGGCAACCACATCTTCCGGATCAGCTCCGGCATCATCTTGATGATCACCGCGTTCAACGCCGCGTACAACTTCGTGTTCCCGCTGCTGTACCAGGAGGTGTTCGGACGCTCGGCCCTGCGCGTCGGCATCGACATCGGCCCCGCCGCCATCGGGGCCATCGCCGGGGCACAGGTCGCGGTGAAGATGTACCACCGGCTCGGTCCGCGCAGGCACCTGCTGGTGTCGCTGACCGCCTCGTTCGTGGGCCTGGCGCTGATGGCGCTGATCGACGTCGACACCCAGCGGTGGCTGGTGTGGCTGATCATGCTGTACACCGGCGCGGTCAGCGCCATCGCCTACAACGCCGCGCAGACCACGTCGTTCGCCACCCTGACACCGCACCAGGTCGGGGTCGCCTCCTCGCTGTTCAGCACGGCCACCCAGACCGGCGCCGCGCTCGGCGTCAGCCTGCTCAGCACCGTCCTGGCCGGACTGGGCACCACCACCGACGGCGGTGCGCCGGATCTGTCCACGTACCAGATGGGCTTCGTCATCACCAGCGGACTCGCGATCGTGGCGCTGCTGCTGACCCTGCGGGTCCGCGACAGCGAGGCGGCCGGGACGCTGGAGTCGAAGCCGGAGAAGGAGTCGGTCGCCGACGCGAATCCGGCCCCCTAAACCCCCCTAGAAACGACTCCGGCCCCGCCGCGCCGCGGCGTGCTCTCCCACCATGGAGGCCATGGCGAACCAAGTGAGCACGTCCGCGGAGCTGCTGGACTACATCACCTCGGTCTCGCTGCGTGACGACGAGATCCTGCGCGGTCTCCGCGAGGAGACCGCCGGGCTGCCGGGCGGCACAACGCTCCCGGTGGCCGCGGAGGAGGGCCAGCTGCTCGCCCTGCTGGTCTCGCTCACGCGGGCGAGGACCGTCCTGGAGATCGGCACCTACACCGGGTACAGCACGCTGTGCATGGCCCGCGCGCTGCCGCTCGACGGTCGGATCGTGACATGCGACGTCACCGACAAGTGGCCGTCCGTCGGCCGCGAGTACTGGAAGCGCGCGGGCGTCGCCGACCGCATCGAGGTACGCGTCGGCCGGGCCACCGAGACCCTGGACGCACTGCTGGCCGACACCGGCTTCGGGCCGGACTCCTTCGACCTGGTTTTCGTCGATGCCGACAAGGCGAACTACCCGGCCTACTACGAGCAGGCGCTGCGGCTGGTGCGGCCGGGCGGGCTCGTGGTCATCGACAACACGCTCTTCTTCGGCCGGGTCATCGACCCCGCCGCGCAGGACCCCGACACCGTCGCGGTGCGGGAGCTGAACGCCAAGCTGTTCACCGACGACCGCGTCGAGCTGTCGCTGCTGCCGGCCGCCGACGGCATCACGCTGGTCCGCCGCACCACCGCCTGATCCACCGCACCACCCCAAGCCCCTTGCCGGCACGCCCTGCCGCCCGGCCGCACCACGCCGGTGGCCGTGGCGGCCCGGCCCCCGCCGCCCGGCCGGTCCGCCGCCGGGCCGTCGGCCCACGGAAGTGAACGTTCGGGAGGACATGTGACGTCAGCAGCTCATGAGCCGCAGGACCGGGCGCTGGTGGTGCTCGGCGCCGGTGTGATGGGCGTCGGCATCACCACGCTGGCCCTCGCCCACGGGGTGCCGGTCACCCTGGTGGACACCGCGGAGGGCGTGCTGCCCGTGGCCCGCGGCCGGATTCGGGAGGGCCTGCGGATGGCGCAGATGATGGGTGCGCTGCCGAAGGACGTCACCACCGGCGAACTGACCGAGGTCACCGCCCCGGCCGAGGTGGACTGGGCGGCCGGCCCGGCCGCGGTGATCGAGGCCATCACCGAGGACGCCGAGCTGAAGGCCAAGGTGCTGGCCGAGGTGGCCCCGGCGGTCACGCCCGGCACCCCGCTGATCTCCAACACCTCCTCGATCCCGATCGACGAACTGGCGGGCGCGATCGGCCGGCCCGAGGACCTCCTCGGCACCCACTTCATGAACCCGTCGTATCTGATCCCGACCGTCGAGCTGATCCGCGGCCCGCGCACCGGCGAAGCCGCGCTGAGTGCCACCCGGGAGCTGCTGGACCGGCTGCGGCGCAAGGTCATCGTGGTGAACGACGCCCCCGGGTTCGTCACCAGCCGGGTGCTGCACCCGATGATCAACGACGCGGCGCGGGTGGTGGAGGAGGGCACGGCCTCCGTCGAGGACGTCGACGCCCTGATGCGGGGCTGCCTGGGGCACCCCACCGGACCACTGCGCACGGCCGATCTGATCGGCATCGACAACCTCGTCGACTCGCTGTGGGTGCTGTACCGGCGCACCGGTGACGAGGGCTGCCGACCGTGCGAACTGCTGCTGTCCAAGGTCCGCGACGGACACCACGGCCGTAAGAGCGGCCGCGGCTTCTACACCTACGAAAGGGCGATGTGATGGGTACCAGCACGGAGAACGCGTCCGTCGAACAGCAGCTGCTGTCCTTCCTCGAGGAGCGGACCAAGACCCCGTGGACGCCCGACCGCGACCTGTTCGCCGACGGCGGCCTGTCCTCGCTCTTCGCCATGGAGCTGGTCGTCCATCTGGAGTCGACCTACGACATCATGGTGGCCGGCCCGGACCTCCAGCTCATGAACTTCCGCACCGTCAACGCGATGGTCGCGATGGTCGACCGGTTGCGGCAGGCCGCCGGTGAATGACCGCGAGGCCCTGGTCAGCGAGCTGGTGGGAGACCGCGCGGACACCTGGGACCTGACCGGCCTGATCCCCGCCGAGCCGCTGCGGAAGCTGGGCGAGGCCGGACTGCTGTGCGGCGAGCTTCCGGAACAATACGGCGGACTCGGGCTGAGCAGTCTGGACAACGGCCGGTTCACCGCACACGTGGGCAGCCTGTGCAGTTCGCTGCGGTCCGTCATGACCTCGCAGGGCATGGCCGCCTGGACCATCCAGCGGCTGGGCAGCGCCCAGCAGCGCGCCGACCACCTGCCGCGCCTGACCTCCGGCACGCTGGCCGCCGTCGGCTTCAGCGAGCCCGAGGCGGGCAGCGACCTGTCGGCGATCAGCACCGAGATCCGCCCGGAGGGCGACGACGTGGTGGTGGACGGCCGCAAGGTCTGGGTCACCGCGGCGCACTACGCCCACCTGCTGGTCATCTTCGGCCGCTATGGCGACGGCGCCGCTGCGGTGCTGGTGCCCGCCGATGCCCCCGGTGTCACCGTCGAGCGGGTAGCCGACCCGATGGGCTGCCGGGCCGCCGGGCACGCGGGCATCCGGCTCGACTCGGTGCGGCTGCCGCGCGACCACGTCCTGGGCGGTGCCGGTGCGGCACTGACCATGCTGGTCACCGCCGCGCTGTCGTACGGCCGGATGTCGGTGGCCTGGGGCTGCGTCGGCATCCTGCGGGCCTGTCTGGCGGCGGCCTCCCGCCACGCCAAGTCCCGCGAGCAGTTCGGCCGGCCGCTCGCGCAGCACCAGCTGATCGGCGGCCACCTGGCCGATCTGCTGGTGGCCGAGCAGACCGCCACCCGGGTGTGCGAGCACGCCAGCCACCGCTGGGACGAGGGGTCCCCGGACATGGTGACCGCCGCGGTGCTGGCCAAGCACGTCGGTGCCACCCAGGCGGCGGCCGCCGCGGCCACCGCCGTTCAGGTCCTCGCGTCGGCGGGCGCGTCGGACGGACATGTGGTGGCCCGTGCGTATCGGGACGCCAAGTTGATGGAGATCATCGAGGGCAGCAATGAGTTGTGCCGGCTGATGCTGGCCCAGCACGCGCTGTCGGTCTCGGGCTGAGAGGAGAACCCGGTGGACGGGCAGGTCACCATCGTCAAGTGCGTGGTGTGGGACCTCGACAACACGTTGTGGAAGGGGACGCTCCTGGAGGACGGCGAGGTCAGGCTCTTCGACGGACTGCGCGAGGTCATCGAGGAGCTGGACCGCAGGGGCATCCTCCAGTCGATCGCCAGCAAGAACGACCACGACCACGCCTGGGCCAAGCTGGAGGCGCTGGGAGTGGCCGAGTACTTCCTGCTGCCCAGGATCGGCTGGGGGCCGAAGTCCGGCTCCGTCCGGGAGATCGCCGAACGGCTCAACTTCGCGCACACCACCATCGCCTTCATCGACGACCAGCCCGCCGAGCGGGCCGAGGTCACCTACCACCTCCCCGACGTGCGGACCTACGATGCCGGGCAGGCGTCGGCCCTCCCCGACCTGCCGGAGTTCTCCCCGCCCGCCTCCACCGTGGATTCCCGCCGTCGCCGGGAGATGTACCGTGCCGGATTCGAGCGGGACGCGGCGCGCACCGAGTACACCGGGCCGGACGAGGACTTCCTGCGTTCCCTGCAACTCGTCATGACCATCGGCAAGGCCGGTGAGGAGGAGCTGACCCGGGTCGAGGAACTGACCCTGCGCACCAGCCAGATGAACGCCACCGGGGTGCACTACTCGGACGCCGCGCTACGCGCTCTGCTCGCCGACCCGGCCCACGAGGTGCTGGTGGTCACCATGTCCGACCGGTTCGGCACACACGGCGCGGTCGGCATCGTGTTGCTGGAGAAGCTGGCCGAGGTCTGGCATCTGAAGCTGCTGGCCACATCCTGCCGAGTGGTCAGCTGGGGCGCCGGCGCCACCATCCTGAACTGGCTGTGCGACCAGGCGGCCCGTGGCGGCGTGCACGTGGTGGCCGACTTCCGCCGCACCGACCGCAACCGGATGATGGAGATCGCCTACCGGTTCGCCGGCTTCTCCGAGCAGGACTGCGGCTGCCGGTCCGCCATCACCCACGCCCCGGAGATCGAGGGCACCGAACGCCTTCACCTGGAGCCGGCCCGGCAGCCCGCGTCGTCGACGGTGACGGTGATCGCCAAGGACATCGAGGGGCCGGTGGCGAGGGCCTGACACCTGCGCCGATCGACCAGGTGGACTCTATGAGACATATTTGTCTCATACGAGTTATGGTTGTCGCATGGGTCTTGATCGCAACGATGTGCTGCGCGAAGCCGCCGCCCTGCTCACCCGCAGGGCCACCGCCTCGATGGACGACATCGCCAAGGCGGCGGGGATCAGCCGCGCCACGCTCCACCGGCACTTCGCCGGGCGGGACGCGCTCATCCGGGCGCTGGAGGAGCTGGGCATCGAGCGGTTCGAAGCGGCAATGGACTCGGCCCGCATCGAGGAGGGCGACGCGGTCGAGGCACTGCGCCGGCTCGTGGCGGCCCTTCGGCCGGTCTCCGGCTTCCTCGTCTTTCTCTACAGCGAGAGCCAGCTCGTCGAGGGCGAGGAGGTCAACGCGGGCTGGGCGCGGCTCGACGCCCGCCTGGCCGCGCTCTTCCGGCGCGGCCAGGAGCAGGGGAACTTCCGCATCGACCTGACACCCGTATGGCTGGCAGAGGCCGTGTACGGGCTGATGGCGTCGGCCGCGTGGAGCGTCCACGACGGGCGGCTCGCCGCCAAGGACATGGAATACATGGTGCTGGAGCTGCTGCTCGGCGGCGCGCTGCGGAGGAGCGGGGACGCATGAGCGGGAGCCCCGTCGAGGTCGGCGAAGAGCGCACCGAGACGCCCCCGCGGTCCGGCCGCTGGCTGGCGCTCGCCGTGCTCGTCCTCGCCGTCCTCCTGGTCGCCGTCGACTCGACCGTCCTGGGGCTGGCCACCCCGTTCCTGAGCGAGGATCTCGGGCCCTCCAGCACCCAGCTGCTGTGGATCGGCGACATATACTCCTTCGTCATCGCGGGCCTGCTGGTCTCCATGGGCGGCCTCGGCGACCGCATCGGCCGCAAGAAGCTGCTGCTCGGCGGCTCGGTTGCGTTCGGCGCCGTGTCCGCGCTGACGGCGTACGCGCAGAGTGCGGAGATGATGATCGGCGCGCGGGCGCTGCTAGGTATCGCGGGCGCGACCCTGATGCCCTCCACCCTCGCCCTCATCCGCAACCTCTTCCAGGACCCCCGCGAGCGCAGCTTCGCCGTGGGCATCTGGGGTGCGACGGCATCGGCGGGCATGGCCGTCGGCCCGGTCCTCGGCGGCTTCCTGCTCGAACACTTCTGGTGGGGCTCGGTCTTCCTGATCAACCTTCCCGTCATGGTGCTCCTCGTGGTCGTCGGGGCGAAACTGCTCCCCGAGTCGCGGGACCCTGCGCCCGGCCCGTTGGACCTGCCCAGCGTGCTGCTCTCCCTCGTCGGCATGGTCGGCGTCGTCTACGCGGTCAAGGAGACCGCGGCGTACGGAATACGCGGGGACATCGCGGCCACCGGCGCGGTCGGGGCGCTGGCCCTGGGGTGGTTCGTACGGCGGCAGCTGACGCTCCCCGCCCCACTGCTGGACATGCGGCTCTTCCGGCACCGGGGCTTCTCGGGTGCGGTCCTGGCCGACCTGTTCACCGTCCTCGGCCTCTCCGGGCTGGTCTTCTTCCTGTCGCAGTACCTGCAACTCGTACAGGGCCGGGACCCGCTGGAGGCGGGACTCGCCGAACTCCCCACCGCGGCCGGAGCCGTGGTGGCGGGGCTGCTGGCGGGACGCGCCGCCCACCGCTTCTCCGTGCGGGCGGTGGTCTCGGGCGGTTTGGCGGCGATCGGGCTCGCCCTCGCCGCGCTCCTGTGGCTGCGCACCGATACCGGTTACCCGCTCCTCGGAGCCGTGCTGCTGGTGGTCGGTGTCGGCGCGGGCCTCGCGTTCACCGTCACCGCCGACGTGATCCTCTCCACCGTGCCCAAGAACCAGGCGGGAGCGGCGTCCGCGGTATCGGAGACCGCGTACGAACTGGGCGCGGCCCTCGGCATCGCCGTGCTCGGCTCCATCGTGACCGGTGTCTACCGCGGCTTCACCCCGCCGGTGGGGGTGCCGGGCCCGGTGGCCGAGAGGGCGGACGACTCGATCGGCGGCGCCGTCGAGGCGGCCGCCGGGCTGCCGCCCGAGGCGGGCACGGCCTTGCTGGCCACGGCCCGGGACGCGTTCGTCGACGGCCTGCGGATCGCGGCCGGCGTCGGTGCGGGCGTACTCCTGGCGACCGCGGTGGCGGCGTGGTTCCTGCTGCGCCGTCAGCGACTGGCCGACTAGACGAACGGCGTACGAAGCGGCATACGTAGCGGCATTCAGACGAGCTCCTTGGTGCCCATGTCCTCGCGACGCCGGTCTCCATGGCGCCCGCGTCGGAGCCGGAACGCCCACCGGATACCGAAGAGCACCCCGCACAGAACGACGAGGAGGAGAAGGAGGGACACCCAGGGAATGGTCCAGGCGTGTGCCGTGGTCTCGACGGTGGCGAGCGGGGCGATCGAGCCCGACGCGTCGGCGAGCAGCGGGGTGAGGGTGACTCTCCCCGTCGTCCTCAGCGCGGGAGCGACTTCCCGTACGGGGACGGAGACCTTCCAGGTGTCGCCCGGGAGCAACTGGGGTGAGTCGTCGATCTTCCCCGCGTCGGTGTGCGGGCGTCCGAAGGGGCCGGACAAGGAGACCGCTTGACGGGTGGAGAGGATCGCGTTGCCGGTGTTGCGGATCGTGTAGGTGACGGTGGCCTCGCCCTTCCCGAGCGGGTTGGACGTCCCCGCGTAGCGCACCCGCAGGCCCTCCACCGACAGCCTCGGCTTGAGCTCTCCACCCACGCGCAGCCGGATCCGGATGCCGAGACGTCGCTCCGCCTGTCCGGGGCGGGTCAGCGAGGTGACGATGCCGCCCATGTAGTCGCCGGGCTCGGCGTTGTCGGCCACGGTGAGCGTGAACGGCACCTCGGCCGACTGGCCGGGCCGCACCGTCACATCGGGCCGGTCCGGGTGGGCCCACGCCCCCACTCGCGTCGACGTGGCGCCGTTTCGGACCAGGTCCAGCTTGCCCGCCTTCGTGGTGAACCCGTCGGCGGTGTACACGGCCAGGTGGAGCGGTGTGCTGCCGTGGTTGGCGACCACGAGGCCGTCCTCGATACGCGCGCCCGGGTTGAGGGTGTAGCCGTAGTTCCGCCGGTCGGTCCCGAAGTCGTTGGCGGCCGTCCTGACCGTCCAGGAGGCATCGCCGTCCGCGGCCGCCGCGGGTCCGGCCACCGCTCCGAGAACGCCGAGCGCGGCGAGCAGCACCACGAGCGCGGCTCGGGCGAGGGCTCCGACCGCTGGTCCTGCCGCGGTCGTCGGCGGTGTGGGCGAGTGGCGCATCTGATGATCCTCGGGCGGTTCGGGGGCGGTGGGCGGAACGTGCGGTGGGGTGGGCACCTCGCGGTGCCCACCCCGTCGGGTGGAGCGGATCGCACCACCCTCGGATGGCTACTGGAGCCAGTCGGCTCCGGTCCGGGCGGACGCGGCGTCGGCCGACTCGGCGGTCGCCTTGCCGCGGTACGGGTGGACCACCACCTTGTCGACGACGGAGCCGACCGGGGGAGCGGTGTCGGCGCCGTCGGCCGGGCCGCACCACGACACCTTGCCCAGCTCCACGGCGGCGTTGGGAGCGGCGCAGGTGCCGCTGCGGAGGTTCTCGACGACGAGCTTGTTGTCGCGCACCTGGACCTTCACATAGGTGCGGACGTGCTCCTGGTTCTCGACCGAGTTGGCCCAGTGGCTCTTGGGGTTGAGCGGGTCAGGGCCGTAGGCCGGGTCCTGGGCCGGGTCAGGAGCGGTGAGGTCGTAGTACTTCGAGCCCGACGCGGAGTTCGCCGTCACGTAGATGACGCCGCCCGGCCCCTGGACCACCTGGTCGGCACCCGGCTTCTCGGCCGGGTCCGCCTTCTTGCCGTTCTTGATCACGTAGCTGCGGGAGTAGCTGTGGTCGTGGCCCTGGAGGACCAGGTCGACGCCCAGCTTCGAGAACGCGGCCGGGAAGTCCTGACGGCGCTTCTGGTTGTCGGAGTCGTTCGCGTGGTCGGCCGGCGAGTAGATCGAGTGGTGGTACACGAGCACCGTGTACTTGGCGTCGCGGCCGTGCTTCTTGACGACATCGCTGATGTAGCCGAGATGGGCCTCGTCGGCACCGTTGGCGTAGGCGTTGCTGTTGATGTCGATGAACAGCACGTCCTTGTACGTGTACCAGTAGTCGCCGCCCGACTGGGTCGCCGGGTCGCCCTTGTAGTACGCGGCGGAGCGGTCGGTGTTCGGCGTCCAGAAGTGCTGGTCGTACGCCTTGCCGCCGACGTCGTGGTTGCCGATGGTGGCGGCCCACGGGTACTGGCGCAGCTTGTCGGGGCCGAGGAAGGCGTTCCACTGCGACTCGGTGTTGGCGGAATCGACCTGGTCACCGCCCGAGACCAGCAGCTCGGCCTTCGGGTTGGCGGCGAGGGACACGTCCAGGGTGTCCTTCCAGCCGGCCCCGTCCTTCGCCACGTCGCCGGACGAGCCGATCTGCGGGTCGCCGTAGAACAGGAAGTCGAAGTTGCCCTTGAAATCCTGGGTCTTGAAGGAGTACGTCGGGGACCAGCTGCCCTGGGTGCCGACGCGGTAGGAGTACGTGGTGTTCTTGCGCAGGCTGTCGATCGTGGCGTGCGCGTTGTAGCCGCCGCTGACGCTGTTCGCGGCGACGGTGGCGGAGAAGGTGGCGGAGTTCTTGGGGAACTGGCCGCCCCGGACCTGAGAGGTCGGCGCGACCTGGACCACCTGCGGGGTGTCAGCCGAGGTGTACCAGGACACAACGCGCTGCGATTCGCCGGCGCCCACACCGAGGACGATGCCGGTGGCCGTCGTGGCACCGTCGGCGTGCGCGGTGGTCGTCAGACCGCTGCCGAGCACCATCGCGGCGCCCATGGCCACCGCGGTGGCGCCCGTGGCCGCCCGGCGTCGCACGGGTCTGTTTCTCTGTGTCCCCTTGGGGAGCTTCATCGGCTTCCGTTCTTTCGAGTACAGCGGGGGGTGGGAACGGGGTAAAGGTCGCGGGGGTCTCTGTCATCAAGGTGAACGGGGAACGAGCGGACACTTGCACTTGCCGGAAAGTGTCCCGTCGCCACGCTGTCCGAGGGCGGCGAGCGCTCCGCGGGCTCCACCGGTTCCGCGGGTTCCGCGGGTTCCGCGGGTCAGCCGGTTCCACCCGCTCAGAGAACGCGCTGCACGAACCACACCAGCCCCATCAGGGCCACCCCAGCGGCGATCGCCCCGGTCACCCACAGCCCCGCGACCGGCTGACGGCGGCGCAGCAGTGCGAGCACCGGGAAGACGAGGGCGATGATGGCCAACTGGACCGCTTCGATGCCCATGTTGAAGACGAGGAGTGACCACAGGAGCGTCCACGACCATGCCTGGTCGATCCCCAGCGCCGACGCGAAGCCGAGCCCGTGCACCAGGCCGAAGCAGAAGACCACCGCGAGCCGCGTCGAGCCCGCGCGGTCCAGGCCGAGGCGACCGCGATCGCCCGTCTCAAGATCTGTGGCGTGCGACCCACGTCGCCGGATCCGCGACAGATGCCAGCCCGCGACGAGCGCGATCGAGAGCGCGATGACCGGCTCGACGAGCGACGCGGGCGCCCGTACGAGGCCGATGGCGGCCAGGAGGAAGGTCACCGAGTGGGCCAGCGTGAAGGTCGTGGCCGCCAGCACGATCTCACGCGGCCGGCGTGACCCCACGACGAGCGCCAGCAGGAACAGGATGTGGTCGATGCCGGTGAGCAGGTGCTCGGCGCCGAGCCGGAAGAACTGCCAGAACCGCTCGGCCCAGGATTGGTGGGTGGAGAACGACCTGTGCTCGGCGTCGAGGGCGGTGCTTCCGGTCCTCAGGTCGAGGTCGTAGGTGACGATCGTCTTGGTGTCCCGCACATAGCCCTCGGAGTCCGCGAACAGACCGCTGCGCACCTCGTGCGCCTCAGCGGCCCCGGGACACCGGTAGTCGAGGACCAGCAGCGCGTACGGCACACCCTCGCGCCGCTCGATGGTGAAGTCGCCGTCCCGTACCGGGGTGCACCCCCGGCCCTCGGCCGTGACGCGGAAGCGGTCGGCCACGTAGGCGACGACCGAGTCGGCGTGGGCGTCGAGCGCCGCGGCCTGTCGGGCCGTGTCACCGTCTTCGAAGGCCGCGTCGCCCGCCTGGAAGAGCGCGTCGTCCTTCTCGTGGTCCGCGGCGGAGACGACGAGCAGGTCGTACTCGAGCCCGAGTTCGGTGCGGACGTGCCCAGCCTCGCGCGAGGTGAGGTCGGCGTACACGGTCGAGGTGAACCCATGGGCGGGAGCGGGCGCGGCACTGAGCAGGACCGCCACGACTGCGGCGGCGAGCGTGGCATGGACGCGATATCGGGTGGCGGAAAACATGCGACTCCTTTTTCCTTGCCGCACGGAATCTGCTGGGTCCGGGTGAACGAACGGCGGCTCGCGCACGAACCGGCACCGAACCCGCCGCGACCACTACGGCCCCATGCCCGAAAGCCGCTCGTCGTGAGGTAGGAAGTAGACACGTGCCCCGCCGCTCTCCGCCGCTCACCGAAGGACGAACCCTCATGCCCCCTCGGCTCCTGCCCGCCGGGCTGCCGGCCGCGGCAGTCGTGACCGCCCTCCTGGTCAGTGGATGCAGCTCCGCCGACGACTGGTCCCGGCCGCGCCCGAAGCCCACCGCCATCGGCGCCCTCGGTCCGGGGTTCTTCGATCCGACCGCACCGCCCGCCCCGGCGGGGACGATCACACCGCGCCCCGGCTCCTGGGACGGACTGCGCCCGTCGAAGGGCTACCGCGTGGTGCTGCTCACCGCGGGGAAGGACGCCCGGACCAGGACGCTGGCGAGCGCCGTGACCAAGTGGGCCGACGAGGAACACGTCAGTCTCAAGACCATCACGGCCACGAAGCCGACCGACTTCATACCGCGCATCAGCGAGGCCATCGACCTGTCGCCCGACCTCGTCATCAGCGTCGGCAACGACCTCGTCGACCCCCTGGCCCTGGTCACGGCCAGCCACCTCGACCAGCAGTTCCTCGTGGTCGGGGCGGAGTTGGCGGAGCCGACGGAGAACGTCACCGCCGCCGACTGGACCGGCGCGTCGTTCCGCGGCGAGGGCCTCGGCATGTCCTCGTCGTACGATCCGGCCACCTTCACGCCCGAACGCGCCGCCCGTGCCGTCCGCGCCGGTGTCGCGGCGGTGCTGAGCGATCTGACCGGCATTGTCGTATGGCTCGACTGAGGATTTCCGGCCCGTGGGTTTCGTCGCTCTCCGCCGCGGCGCGCCCCGCCACGGTCATGTCCGCGACCGCGAGGCGCTCATCACCCTGCTGATCGCCGACGCCTACGACGGACTCTTCGACGAACTCGCCGGGGCGCCGACGTCCTGGACCTCGTGGTGCCCCAGCTTGCGGTTCATGGCCGCGACACCACGTGTGACGGCCGTACGGGGAAGGAACCGCGCCGCCCACGAACTCACCCGATGGAGCCTCCGGCCCGGATACGAGGCCGTCTTGCCGCGCGCGAAGTCGTCCAGTGTCTTCGCGGCGACCGCCTCGGGCCGGTCGGTCACCCTGGGGTCCATGACGGCGGTGGTGTTGTCGAAGAAACCGGTGTCGGTCGCGCCGGGGTGGGCGCCCATGACACGTACCCCGGTGCCCCGCAGCTCTTCGGCGAGCGCCTCGGTGAAGTAGAGGACGAACGCCTTCGTCGCGGCGTAGCTGGCCTGGTAGGGCATGGGCTGGAAGGCGGCGGTCGAGCCGACGTTGATGATGCCGCCCGAGCCGCGCTCGACCATGTCCGCCCCGATCAGCCGGGTCATCCGCATCAGGCCGGTGACGTTGACCTCGACCGACTCCAGACTCTGCTCGAAGGGGCGGCTGAAAAAGGGCCCGACGGACCCCATGCCCGCGTTGTTGAGCAGGAGATCGACGGTGATCCGCTGCCCCGTCAGCTCATCGAGGACGGTGGCGGGGCCCGATGGATCCGACAGGTCCGCCGCGATGACCCGGGCGTCGACACCGTGTTCCGCGCGGATCTCGGTGGCGATCTGCTCCAGCGCCGTGTGCGAACGGGCGACGAGGACCAGGTGGGAGCCGCGTCGGGCGAGCTCGTGGGCGTAGGCCCGGCCGAGCCCCTTGGAGGCTCCGGTGACCAACGTGGTGGTGCCGCGATAGCTGTGCATGAGGCGGGGAAGCCCTTCGGTTTCGGTGTGCGGAGCACGGGGCGGCGGACATCCGGGAGCCGGGCGAACGGCTGGATGTGTGCGGTGTCAACAATGACCTCATGTGGTGTGCAGTGTCAACATTGGGTGTCGCTTCCGTTCGCCGAAGGGTTGACGTCCGTAGAAAGCGCTTGCTACAACGTTGTCACAACGTGGCAACGGCGCCCGGTGTGGCAGGGCGCGCGGAGCCGGCGCGCGCCCCGGCCCGGATCGCCCACGGCTCGTCGCACGTCGTCGCACGCCCGACCGGCTCCGGAGCAAGGGCACCGCCCGGGCTCTGTCGCCAACCACCCCTGATGGAGCGTGACATGGCCAATGTTCCCAGCCGCCGTGCCCTCGTCGGCGCCACCGCCGGAGTGGTACTCACCGGGGCGCTCGCCGCACCCGCCACCGCGTCCGCCGCGCCGCCCGGCCATGTCACCATCGCCTCGCCGAACGGCCGGCTGCGGATGACCGTGCGGGTGACGGACGGTCGGCTGCGCTACCAGGTCGTACGACATGGAAGGGTCCTGGTGTCCTCCTCCGGGCTGGGGCTCGACCTGGCCGACCGGCCCTCGCTCACCGGCGGACTGGTGCTGGAATCCGTGCGGCGCAGGACCGTGGACGAGAGATGGCGGCCGGTGTGCGGGCCCGACGCGCTGGTCCGCAACCATGCGCGGGAGTGCACACTGCGGACCGTGCAACCGGCGACCGGGCTACGGCTGGACCTGATCGTCCGGGTCTTCGACGACGGCGTCGGCTTCCGCTACCGCCTGCCGGCCCAAGCCGGGCTCGACCGCTACACCGTGACCGCCGAGAGGACCGAGTTCTCCTTGCCACCGACCGCCACGAGTTGGTCGCTGGCGGCGGGCACGGACTGGAACGCCGATGAACGGCACTACCGGCGGGCCCCGCTGGCGGAGGTGAAAACCGCCCAGACCCCGCTGTCGTTGGCCACCGAGGGTGGTGAGTACATCGTGGTGCACGAGGCGGCGCTGATCGACTATCCGAGCATGACCCTCGCCGCCGACGGCAACCGGCCCGGCACCCTCACCAGCGAGCTGATCAGCCTTCCCGACGGCGCGAAGGCCCACCTCAGGGGCGAATTCTCCACGCCATGGCGGACGCTGGTCATCGGCGGCCGACCCGGCGATCTCGCCGAATCGCATCTGATCGAGAACCTCAACGAACCGTGCGCGCTCACGGACACGTCATGGATCTCGCCCGGCACGTACGTCGGCGTCTGGTGGGAACTACAGCGGCGACACACCACCTGGACCGAGGGAGCGCGCCACGGCGCCACGACCGAGCGGGTCAAACGCTATATCGACCTCGCCAGGGAGGCGGGCGCGAGTTCCGTACTCGCCGAGGGCTGGAACACCAACGCCGGCGGCGACTGGACCGGCCAGGACTTCCTCACGCCGCGGGCCGACTTCGACCTGGCCGAGGTGCTGCGCTACGCCCGGGCCAACGGCGTGGGGTTCACCGCGCACAATGAGACCCGTGGCTTCGTCGACTACTACGAGCAACACCTGGAAACGATCTTCGCCCGGTACGCGGAACTGGGAATCCACTCGGTCAAGACCGGCTACGCCACCAAGTTCGTACTGGGCGGGGTGAACCGCAGCCACTTCGACCAGGAAGCGGTGCGTCACTACCAGCGTGTCGTCGAGATCGCGGCCCGCCACCAGATCATGATCATCGCGCACGAGGCGATCAAGCCGACCGGGCTGGCGCGCACCTACCCGAACATGATGACCGGCGAGGGCGTCGCCGGCATGGAGCAGCACAACTACATGGGACGGCTCGGCAACCCGCCGGAGCAGGCCACGATCCTTCCGTTCACCAGGTTCATGGGCGGGCCGGCCGACTACACCCCGGGCGTACTCAACGTGACCTGGGACCCGGCCGGACTCGGCACCCGCGTACAGACGACCTCGGCCGCCCAACTCGCGCTGTACTCGGTGTTCTTCAGCCCGCTTCAGATGCTGGCCGACACCCCGGAGAACTACCACTCCCACCCCGGATTCGCCTATCTCAAGGACATGCCCGCCAGCTGGGACGAGACCCGCTTCCTGGACTGCGTGATCGGCGACTACACGGTGGCCGCCCGCCGCAAGGGCCACACCTGGTATCTCGGCGCCATCACCGACGAGTACGACCGGACGCTGAGACTGCCGCTGCGGTTCCTGGGCCGGGGCCGGTACACGGCCGAGATCTACAGCGACGCCGCGGACACCAGCTGGCACGACAACCCGCTGCCGATCGACGTCCGGACCGAGACGGTGCGGGCGTCCACCGTGCTGAAGCTGACACTCGTCGCCGGTGGAGGCACCGCGATCCGCTTCCGCCGCGTGCGTTCCTGACCGTTGGCCATCCGGTGTGGTCATCCGTCGAGGAAACGCAACAGCTCGGCGGTGACGAACCGAGGGTTCTCCTCGACGAGCCAGTGTCCGGCCTTCGGTACATCCACCGCCCGCACGATGTTGGTCATGCGCGGGGCCACGGTGCCCCGGACCGCGTTGAGCTGCCCCTGGGCGGTCATGAGCAAGGCCGGGACACGTACCGGCGCCGCCGCCACGGTGTCGCGGACGTCTTTGTCGAGGGCGCGGTAGAGCTCGAAGCCGCCCGAGAGGACCTTGGGCCGGCTGTAGGTTCGTGCGTACTCGTCGATCTCGGCGTTGGTGAACGGGGACCGGTTGGAGGTGCCACCGAACGCCGTGCCACCGAACGAGACCTGGGGGTAGAACAGTGCCAGGTACGCGCGGACATCGTCGCCCACGACCGTCTCGGGGACCCGTCGCTGGGAGTGAAACGCGATGTGCCAGCTCAGTGCGCGGTAGGTGGGCGCATCGATCTTCGGCCCGGGCAGCGGCAGGTCGAGGTAGCCGAGGCGTGCCGTGTCATCGGGGAATCGGCTGGCGTACTGGAATGCCACCGCGGCGCCGAGGTCGTGCCCGATGACACGGGCGTCACGCACCCCGAGCCGATCGGCGATCAGCTTGTGCACATACCGTGCCAGCGTGGCCTTGTCGTAGCCGGTCGGTGAGCCGGTGCTGTCGCCCAGTCCGGGAAGGTCGACGGCGTAGACGGTGTGGTGCTCGGCGAGGTCCGGCATGATCGGCCACCAGCCGTACCAGCTCTGTGGCCAGCCGTGTATCAGCACGACCGGCGTGCCGCTGCCGCCGGTCACGTAGTGCATGCGGACGCCGTCCACGTCGGCGAACTTGTGCCGGAAGGTCTTCTTGAACCGGGGATCGTCCCGGGTGGCGGCGGCGTAGGCGGGAACGTCGTCGCCGGCTGTCGGCGTGGATGTGGACGCTGCCTTGGACTTGGGCGTGGACGTGTGCGCGGACGTGGAACAGGCCGCGGTGGCGATCGTGAGCAGGAGCGCGAGCATCACGGTCGCCACCGGGCGCGTGGATCGGCGGAAGCGGCGTGGCGACGGCCGTCGTGCTGTGATCATGTCTTCCCGTTCTGGAGAGGGTGGGTCAGCGGCCGGTCGTGCCGTCGATGAGTTCGCGGAGGATGTCCGCGTGGCCCGCGTGCCGGCCGGTCTCCTCGATCATGTGGATGAGCGCCCAGCGGACGCTGGGAGCGGGGCGGCCCGGCCGCGGCCGGGGGACCGGCGCGCCGAGGTCGGCGCACCCGTCGAGGACACCGTTCGCGCGCTCGACCGCGTCCCGGTAACGGGCGACGACATCGGCCACGCTGTCCGCGGGTGCGGCTCGGAACGTCGCCTGCCAGTCGGTGACGTCGTCCCCGAGGAACATCGAGCGCTCTACGAAGGTCAGGTGGTTGAGCAGGCCGAGCAGGTTCGTACCGGACGCCACCGCGGCCGTCCGCACCCGCGGCTCGGGTGCGCCGTCGACCTTCGCGGCGATCGAGGTCCTGAGGTAGTCGAGGAATCCGCGCAGGGCCTCGATCTCGCTGCTGCCGGTCCGGGGCGGAGGGGTGTCGCCGCGGCGGTCGCGGCGCGTGGTGGTGGGCATGGTGGTCTCCCTTCGTCTGCCGAGGAGGGGCGCCGGCCGCCGGATCAGGCGGTGCGGCGGATGAGGAGGACGTGGTCGGTGACCTCGGCGGTGCGCCCGTCCGGTCCGGTCGCGATGCGGCGAGGGGCGTCGGCCCGCTCGACCGTCCATGTCTCCGGGGCCAGACCGATACCCGCGGCGACCTTCCGCGGGCTCGGGTACCGGGTATCGGGGTCCTGGTTCCACGACCATGGCGCGGTCGAGCCGTGGTCGACGACCAGCAGCCGCCCGCCCGGGCGCAGCGCGTGCGCGGCCGAGCGCAGGACGGTCGCCCGGTCCAGGTCACAGGGGGTGTGCAGATAGTGGGCGCAGACCAGGTCGAATGCGCCGGACGGGAAGGACGTGTGCAAGTCGTGCCGCGCGGTGATGACGCGGTCGTCCAGGCCGTGTGAGCGGGCGAGGGCGGCGAGCCGCTGGACCGCCACGGCCGAGATGTCGACGGCGGTGACCTGCCACCCCTGGCCGGCGAGCCACAGCGCGTCGCCGCCGTCGCCGCATCCGAGGTCCAGCGCGTCACCGGGCGGCAGGCCCGTCACCGTCTCGGTGAGGCGGGCGTTCGGCCGCGGGGCGCCGGCCGCCGGCCGGGCCGCGTAGACGCCGTCCCAGAAGGTGGCCGCATCGGTGGTGCTCATCAGGACTCCTCGGGTCGATGGGGTGCTCAGTCGTCGATGGGGTGCTCAGTCTTGGCGGGCGCACCGCGAACTGGCACGAAATCTTGCGGTAATGGCAAGGTGGGGCTCATGGATCCCACGATGGACGACGACGTGCTGGACGCGGTGGGGCCGCGGCTTCGTGCGCTGCGCCGTGACCGAGGCATCACCCTGGCCGAGCTCGCGGCGACGACCGGCGTCTCGGAGAGCACCCTGTCCCGGCTGGAGAGCGGGCAGCGCCGGCCGAGCCTGGAACTGCTGCTGCCACTCGCCCGTATCTACGACGTTCCGCTGGACGACCTCGTCGGTGCCCCGCGCACCGGCGACCCCCGGATCCATCTCAAGCCGGTCAGACGGTTCGGCATGACCTTCGTGCCCCTGTCCCGGCGACCGGGCGGTGTGCACGCGTTCAAGATGATCATCCCCGCCCGGCCGGAACCGCTCGAACCGACCCCGCAGACCCACGAAGGCTTCGAATGGCTCTATGTGCTCAACGGGCGCCTGCGACTGGTGATCGGCGAGCGCGACCTGACGCTGCCGCCCGGTGAGGCGGCGGAGTTCGACACGTCCTTGCCCCACTGGCTGGGCAGCGCCGACGGCGGCGTGGTGGAGCTGCTCATCCTGTTCGGCCTGCAAGGGGTGCGTGCGCATGTGCGCAACGAGCCGCGCCGGAACACCATGTCCTGATACGCGGGGCCTCACCGTCGAAATGGGCGAGCGCCGGGGTGCGGCGTGACATGCGTGGGAGTCGTGAAGAGTTCGCGTGCGATTCTCGGGATTCGGTGACGGGAACGGAAGACTTGGGGGGTTCACTCGGCGCTTTCGAACAGGTCGGGCGCCGACCCATGCGAGGGGAGACCCGTCAACGATGTTCACTCTGGTACGGAGGAGAGTACGGACGGCCGCGTTAGCGCTCTCCGCGGTCGCGGCCCTCGCCTTCGGCGGGACCGCCGCGACCGGCGCGGCAGCGGCCCCCGCCCCCGCGAAACAGGGGCCGACCTCGGTGGCGTACGTCGAGGTGAACAACAACAGCATGCGCAACGTCGGCAAGTACACCCTCGCCAACGGCGGCGGCAATGTCTTCGACGTCGCCGTGATCTTCGCGGCGAACATCAACTACGACACGGGTACGAAGGCCGCGTATCTGCACTTCAACGAGAATGTGCAGCGCGTCCTCGACAACGCCGCCACGGAGATACGGCCGTTGCAGCAGAAGGGCATCAAGGTCGTCCTCTCGGTGCTCGGCAACCATGAGGGCGCGGGCTTCGCCAACTTCCCTTCCCAGCAGGCGGCTTCGGCGTTCGCGAAGCAACTCTCGGACACCGTGGCCAAGTACGGCCTGGACGGCATCGACTTCGATGACGAGTACGCCGACTACGGCAACAACGGCACGGGCCAGCCCAACGACAGCTCGTTCGTGCACCTGGTGACGGCGCTGCGCGCGAACATGCCGGACAAGATCATCAGCCTCTACAACATCGGCCCGGCCGCGTCGCGCCTCTCCTACGGCGGCGTCGACATCTCGTCCAAGTTCGACTACGCCTGGAACCCGTACTACGGCACCTGGCAGGTGCCCCGCGTGGCACTGCCCAAGTCGAAGCTGTCGCCGGCTGCCGTCGAGATCGGCCGGACCTCGCAGAGCACGGCCGCCGACCTCGCCCGTCGCACCGTCAGCGAGGGGTACGGCGTCTATCTGACGTACAACCTCGACGGCGCCGATCGCAGCGCCGATGTCTCCGCGTTCACCAGGGAGCTGTACGGCAGCGACGCCGTCTACACGCCGTAAGGCGGACCGCACGCCCCGGTGCGCGGACGGCGATCCACGCGGTACGTGTCACCAAGGCCCGGTTGGCCGCCCGGACGCCCGGCGTCCGGGCGGCCGCGATCCGCAAGCTGCTGGGTCAGGTGTGGCTGCTACGCCGGGCGCTGGATCACGTACGGGACGGTGGGTCCATCACGCTCACGACGCCGGGTCAGCGGCCGTGGGCGAAGCGGGCGGTGAGTTCCCGTTTCAGTACCTTGCCGCTCGGCCCGAGGGGGAAGTCCTCGACGAACTCCACCAGGCGCGGGTACTTGTGCGCGGCGACCCGCTGTCTGCTCCAGGACACGATGTCCGTGGCCAGCGCCGCGTCCGGGTCCGTGCCCGGCCGCGTCCGTACCACGGCACACACCTCCTCGCCGTACTTGTCGTCGGGGACACCGATGACGGCGACCTGGGCGATGGCCGGGTGGCGCATCAGCACGTCCTCGACCTCGCGCGGATAGACGTTGTAGCCACCGCGCAGCACCATGTCCTTCTTGCGGTCGACGAGGGTGAGGTAGCCGTCGGCGTCCTTGACTCCCAGATCGCCCGAGCGGAACCAGCCGTCCACCAGTACGGCCGCGGTGGCTTCCGGCTGGTTGAGGTAGCCGGCCATGACGTTGTGGCCGCGTATGACGACCTCCCCGACCTCCCCGGCCGGCAGCAGCTCGATACGGTTCTCGACGTCGGCGGCGGCGATCTCCGCCTCCACGCCCCAGATGGGGCGCCCCACGGTGCCGGGCCTGCGCGGCCACGCCTTCTGGTTGTACGCCACCACCGGCGAGGTCTCCGTGAGGCCGTACCCCTCGTAGATCGGGCAGCCGTAGACCTCCTGGAACTCCTCCAGCACCTTGACCGGCAGCGCCGAACCGCCGGAGAAGGCGCGGTCGAGGGCGGGGCGGCGGGCGTCGTGGGCGGCGGTTTCGAGGAGGGCCAGATACATGGTCGGGACGCCCATGAACACCGTGCAGCCCTCGGTGACCATGAGGTCGAGCGCGCCGGGGCCGTCGAAGCGGCTCATGAGCACCAGGGTGCCGCCGGCCAGGAAGCAGGCGCTCATGCCGCAGGTCTGGCCGAAGGTGTGGAACAGCGGCAGACAGCCGAGCAGCACATCGTCGGGGCCGAGGTCGAATGGCGAGCGCATCGTGGTGCTGACGTTCATCACCAGGTTGAGCTGGGTGATCATCGCACCCTTGGGCCGACCGGTGGTGCCCGAGGTGTACAGCACCAGGGCCAGGTCGTCGGGCGCGCGCGGCACCAGGCGGTCCAGGGGCTCCGCCCGTTCGGCGAGCACGTCGAGGCGGGGCGGGCCGTCGTCGTCCGTGCCGTCCTCCACCATGACGGTGAGCAGTGGAACCCCGGCCGCCTCTGCCGCCTTGGCGCCCTCGGTCAGCATCGGGGCCGCGCACACCAGGGCCTTCGCCTCGGAGTCGCCCAGCACGTGGACGATCTCGTCGGCGCGCAGCAGGCCGTGCACCGGGATCGCCACGGCCCCGAGCGCCAGGACGCCGTAGTACACCATCGGGAAGTGCGGTGTGTTCGGCAGCAGCAGGGCGATCCGGTCGCCGGGGCGCACACCGTGGTCCCGCAGCACCGCCGCGTACCGGCGGGTGGCGTGCCAGAGCTCCGCGTAGGTGATCCGTTCCGAGCCGAAGACGAGCGCGGGGTGGTCGGGGCGCCGCTCGGCGGTCTCGGCCAGTACGGACGCGGCGGTCAGTGTCATGCCGCACCGCCGTGCCGTGCGGCGAGCGCCTGCTTGTCGGGCTTGCCGGCACCGGTGAGGGGCAGCGCGTCATGGAATGTCACCACGGCCGGTACGTGCTTCGGGGACAGCTCGGCGGCGACGTGGCCGATCAGCGTCCCGGCGTCGGCGGTGCTGCCCGGCCGCGCCACCACGGCGGCGTGGATGTGCTCCACGCGGTCGTCGTCGATCACGCAGTACACCGCGGCCTGGGCGATGCCCGGATGGCTCAGCAGCGCGTTCTCCACATCGGTGGGATGGACCTTGATGCCGTTGGCCTTCATCACCTCGCCCATCCGGCCGTGCAGCCGCAGAAAGCCGTTCTCGTCCACGGAACCGAGGTCGCCGGTGTGCACCCAGCCGTCGCGGACGATCGCGGCGGTCAGCTCCGGTTCGCCCCAGTAGCCGAGCATGGTGGACGGGCTCCGCACACACACCTCACCGATCTCGCCGAGCGGGACGTCGCGGCCGTCCTCCAGGTCACGGATGCGTACCTCCGCGGCCAGGCGCCCGGCGGTGCGGCGCAGTTCCGGGTCGAAGTGGTCCTGCGGGCTCAGGATGCTGATGGGGCTGGCCTCCGTGGTCCCGTAGATCCCGACCAGCACCGGGCCGAACACCTCGACCGCCTCGGACAGTCGGCCGGGGGCCGCGGGGGAGCCGACGTAGGTGATGTTCGTGATGCTCGACCGGTCGGTGGTGGCGATGTCGGGGTGGTCGACCAGCATGTACAGCTGTGGCGGGGTGATGGCCAGCGTGGAGACGCGGTGCCGCGCCACGGCCCGCAGCACATCGCCCGCCTCGAACCCGTCGTGCAGGACGACCGTTCCCCCGGAGGCGAGCGCGAGGTCGACGACGGAGCTGCTGGAGTTGCTCACCGGAAGGGTCGACAGGTACACGAGGGGTTCCGGGGACTCGAAACCCATCGTGAGGCCCACGTCGAGGTGGCGTCCGCGGACGCGGTACGACGTCGTGACGGCCTTGGGGCTGCCGCTGGTACCGCTGGTGCAGATCACCACGGCCGGCTTTTCGGGGTCGGTCTCGACGGTGTCGAGGTCGAAGGCGTCCGGGTCGCCCGCTGAGAGGTCCAGGACGTCGGGGCCGAGGGCGCCGAGCGCGGCGAGACGCGGTGGCTCTGGCAGCCGGTCGCGGAGCTCGCGGGCCGCGTCGAGGTTCTCCTTGTCGGCGGCGAGGAAGGTCGCCCCGGTCCTGCTGAGGATCTTCTGCCGGGCGGCGGTGGCCATCTGGTCGGTGGGATCCACCGCGTTGGTGGAGTGCAGGTGGACCAGGGTGGCCCCGGCGAGGTTGGCCGCGTAGCGCAGGATGATGGTCGCCGGGCTGTTGGTGACGGTCAGCACCGCCACCACCGGGTCCTTGTGTTCCGCAATCGGGGATGTGTGTTCCGTGAAGTGCCGGCGCAGGAGTTCGGCCACCGTGAGAACCGCCGTGGAGAACTGGCCGGCGGTGAGCTCCTCGCCTTCCCGCCACAGGGCGATCCGGTCGGGATCGGAGGCCAACGCCTCAAGTACCCGGCGGGCGTAGTTCTCATTCGAAGACACCGGAACTCCACTTCCCCGACCCGTAATCGGCCGGTGCAGAATTACATGATCGTGAGAGCCTGGCAACCGCTTCTGATTGACCGTCAGATGGACTGGGAAAATTACTCAAGTTCGCATTGACGACTTACCGATGACTGGTGGTCCTGGGTAGGATCGGGCGCCGACCGCGACCGAAAATACTTGCAGACACAGCCCCTCTTCTGAATCAAGGACGGCAGAGCCACGTGACTTTCCTTGCGATTTCCGCCAGTTGGGCGTTTGTGCCGGGGGCGAGCAGAAACCGGCCATAGCTTTGCGGTTTCAGCCAGTTACGCGCAGCCGCCCATAGTTGCATATGGCCTCAGGCGGCCTGAAAACGAAGCGAGTAGATGTGACGACCCAGTATCTGGACCTCTTTGCAAACCTCATCGAAGGCTCCGA
>NZ_JBEZNG010000052.1:0-36349 GCF_040653035.1 Streptomyces malaysiensis subsp. malaysiensis | reverse complement strand
CGAGGAGCACCACGCGCGCACCGGCGCGGGAGGCGGCGCGTGCGGTGGCCCCTCCGATGCCTGACGACGCTCCGGTCACGAGTACTACGGCTCCGTTGATGTCCATAGGGGATTCCTCATCCATGCGTCGGTGGATTGCCTGAGCAGCGCCACGGTCTTCGAGGCGCGGGGGCGTCCGCCATCCAATACTATCGCTTGATAGCTATCAAGCGATAGGAAGGTATCCTCATGGCATGAGCGACGTCAAAGCCGCCAGTCTCCACGAGCTGGCCGACCTGGTCTTCGCCGTGGGGCGGCAGCTTCGGCCCCCGACGGACCCCGCCTTCGAACCGTGCACGCCGATCGAGATCAGCGTCATGCGGTTCATCCACCACCACCCCGGCACGTCCGCGCGAGCCGCGTCGGAGGCGACCCTGCTTCCGTCGAGCAACTTCAGCCGGGTACTGCGCGGCCTGGAGAAGAGGGGGCTCGTGGATCGCGTCGTGGACGACCGCAACGCCCGAGGTGTGCGCCTGTACCCCACCGACAAGGCCCACCGGAATCACCAGATCCTCCGCGACAACTGGGACCGGACCCTCCGGGGCATCATCGACGACCCCGCCACCATCGAGATCGTCAATGCCACGCTCCGGCGTATCGAGGATGAACTCATAGCGCGGCGCAGCGGGACGGACGCCGATCGCGATCAAACCGACTAAGGGCTCGCAGAGAATCAACATGCTGATTTGATCTCCGTGGGACTGCTGTTCGCGAGGAACGCCGTGACGTCAGCGGGTGTCTGGAACCTGGCTGTCGAGGGTGGGATGGTGTAGCCGTTCTCGGCCAGGAGGGGCTGGACTTGGCGAACGGCTCTGGTGAGGGTGCTGCCATTGATTCCGAAGAGCTGGGCGAGCAGGTCTCGGGTGCCGAGTTTGCGCAAGTAGAGCACGGTGGCCAGGACTCTGTCGGCGGTGGTCAGCTTGTCCTTGGCCCCTGCGCCGCGAGCGCGGATGCGCTCGCCTCCTCGCTGCTGGAGCCGTCCCTGCTCACGTAACTCCTCCAGTTTCGGGGCGAGTTGGTTGACGAGTTCGTTCAGTGCCGGTTCGGGCATGCCGGTCAGATCCGGGTTGCGCAGACAACTGGTGCAGGGCTGCGGGGGCCGGTAGCTGGCTGACCGCGGGTTCTCGGGTGCGCTGGCGGTGTCGCGAGGGTGAGGGTGGAGGGTGTAGTTCCAGTCGCCGTGGAAGGGATGCCGGTGTATGGGCAGGGCGTCGATGTCGCTGTCGGTGACCTTGATGCCGGTGTCGTAGGTGCCCGGGTCGAGTTCGGCGTGGACTTTCAGCCCGGTGCGGGTCGTAGTCGCCGCGATGCTGTTCACGATGACGTCGTGGCTGGTCAGCGGGCGGCCGCGCCAGTGGTGGCCAGGGCTGCGAGTTCCATCTTCCAGGCGCGGGTGCGGTAGCCGTTGGAGCCGCCCGCGTCGGCGGTGATCAGCAGGCGGGTGGCGCGCGGGTAGTCGTGTCGGCCGACCGTCTGCCACCAGCG
Organism: Streptomyces malaysiensis subsp. malaysiensis; assembly: GCF_040653035.1. Lineage (NCBI taxonomy): Bacteria > Bacillati > Actinomycetota > Actinomycetes > Kitasatosporales > Streptomycetaceae > Streptomyces > Streptomyces malaysiensis. Next base: position 34,825 of record NZ_JBEZNG010000052.1, on the reverse strand, counting down.
GTGGATCGAGGCCACCGCGAACGCGGCGGTGTCGTGGTCGGTGCCAACGCTGACCCAGCCGGTGTTGGCGGCGATATCGTAGATCCCGTACGGGATCGCCTTGCCCGGCCCCTGCCGGTCCAGGAAGTCGTGCGTCTTGACCAGTACCGGCTCCCCCTCAGGCCGCCACTGGCGCCCGCCGTTCTTGTAGTCGCCGACCAGCTCTTTCTTCTTGGTGTCCACACTGATCACCGGGTCCTCGGCACTCATGTGGTCCTTGGCCTGGTCATTGATGTAGCGGAACTGAGCGTCACGGTCGGGATGTTGCGCACCTTCAATGGTCTTGGCATTGGCCTGCAGGCTGAAGCCTTCCTCCCGCAGCAGGTCCCCGACCGTGTCAGCGCTCACCTTGTGTCCCTGCCGGGTGAGCTCGGACGCGATATTCCGGGTCGACTTCGTCGTCCAGCGCAGCGGCGACATCGGATCCCCGCGCACATCCGGCTCGACAAGTGCCAGCAGCGCGGGTCGCAAACCGGGATCCACGTCTGCTGCCCTCTTCCGCCCGCCGCCGGGCCGGCGCACCCGCCCCAGCGGATCCTCGCCGGCCTCCAGCTCGTCCACACCCTTACGCACCGTTGTCTCACTGACCCCAGCCGCACGCGCGATCGCCCGGATCCCGCCATGTCCCAGGACCCGGGCCTCGGCCCCCATCAGCAACCGCCGCTGCCGCTCGTCCAGATGCGGGAACAACACCTCAAACTTCACGGCGAGTTGGTGACAGATCGACTCGGAGACGCGCATACCACATCAACGAGCCGAATCACGGAAAGCAACATGTTGATTCTCTGCGAGCCCTTACTGAGGTTTTCGGGTTGTCGTCGGGTGGTGACGGTTCATGATCCCTGCGGTATGGGGCGCGCACCCGTGCTTCTACGAAGCGGTGTCCGTTGTTTCCGCGCGCTCGATGCGGGCGACGATCTCCTCTGCCACTTGGTCCAGGTCGGCGTCGACGACGAGGCGGACGTGGCCTGACGGATCCGCGTGGAAGGTGGTGACACCCTCATCGTCGACGGTGACCGTGCCGGGCTCGGTCTCGTACAGATCGGGGCGGAGCATCGATAGGGCGGTGATCGGATCGTGTGGGACGCTCCAGCCTTCGCCGGTGAAGTCGGTCCAGGCGTCGATCTCGCGGGCGAGCGCGACGCCGTAGGGGCCGGCGGCGCGGATGCGTTCGATGCCGTCGCGGCCGATGCAGACCCGGCGGGTGGTCTCGATGCCGGTGATCACGGTGGGGATGCCGGCGGCGAAGACGGCACGGGCGGCGGTGATGTCGCTGACGATGTTGTGCTCGGGCTTGGCGTCCGGCCCGAAGTGGCCGCCCATGAGGTAGAGCGTGCGGATGGCTTCGGCGAAGCCCGGCGCGTGGGCGATGGCGAGGGCCAGGTTGGCCTGCGGAGCGATGCCCATGACGTCGAGCTCGCCGGGGCGGGCGAGGACGGCCTCTGCGAGGAAGCGGTCGGCCGGGCACTCGGCGCATACGGGCTCGCCGTCCAGGTCGGTGAAGGCGCGGCCCTCGTGTCCGGCCCACCACACCTCCTTGCCGGAGAGGGTGTCCTCGGCGCCCGGCACCACGGTCAGCTCGTGCCCGGCAAGGGCGGCGAGGCGGTGTGCGAGGCGGGCGCGCAGCAGGGTGTCGCCGTAGACGGTGGTGACGGCCTCGACACGGACGTCGGCGGGCGAGCCGAGCAGCACGCCGAGCGCAAGTGCGTCGTCGACGTCGCTGCCAATGTCGGTGTCGAGGAGGACGTGATGGAGCGGAGTGGTCATGCGTGGGGGTCCTTACTTGGGCCGCTACTTGAGGCCGCTGCTCGCGATGGATTGGGTGAAATGGCGCTGCAGGCGCAGCAGGACGACCAGCGGGATGACGGTGAGGACGACGGCGGCCGCGAAGACCTGCCCGTAGTCGACGACCATCTGGCCCTGGAGCGTGCCGAGCGCGATGGGGCCGAGTTGCTTGGACGGTTCGGTGCCGATCAGCAGGGGCCACATGTACGACTGCCACTGAAAGGTGAAGAGGGTGAGGCCCGCCCCGATCAGCGCGGGGCGCGACAGCGGTAGGTGGATGCGCGTGAACACACCCCACCAGCTCAGGCCGTCGATGCGGGCGGCCTCGACGAGTTCCTTTGGTACGGCGAGGAAGAACTGGCGCAGCAGGAAGATGGCGAGGCCGTTTCCGATGCCGGGCATGATCAGGCCCGCATACGTGTTCTGCAGGTTCCAGTCACGGAACAGGGACGACAGCGGGATCGCGATCGCGTCGAACGGGATCATGAAGCTGAGCAGGATCACGGCGAAGACCAGGCCGCGCCCCCGGAACTCGAACACCGACAGGCCGAACGCGGCGCTCGCCGAGACCAGCAGGCCGAGCGCGACGGTGACGGCCGCGACCAGCACCGAGTTGAACACGGCGCGCCCGAACTCGCCCTGGAACAGGGCGACGTAGTTGTGCAGCGTCGCGTCGGTGGGGATCAGGGAGCGCCAGGACAGCTCGTCGAGGCTCCCGAGGACCCGGGAGCCTGGGCGCAGGGAGCCTGCGAGGACCCACAATAGCGGCAGCGCGAACAACACGCCGATCACGACGGCGGCGATCGCCGGCATGTGCCGGGCCGCAGAGGGGCGGCGGACCGTGGAGCGGTGAAGCGTCGTCATGGCTACTCCTCCCCCTTGCCCTGCATCAGCCGGTACTGGACGGCGACAACGGCGAGGGTGAGAGCGACGAGCAGCGCCACCTCGGCCTGGGCGTAGTGGATGTCGCCGACGCTGTAGGCCCGGCGGAAGACGTCGTACATGAGCAGGTTCGTGGAGCCCTCGGGGCCTCCGCCGGTGAGCAGCTGGACCGGCGCGAACACCAGGAAGTTGGAGACGGTGTCGGCGACGAGGACGAAGGCGAGCGGGCGGCGCAGTAGGGGCAGCGTGACGTGTACGAAGCGCTGCCAGGCGTTCGCGCCGTCCATGGCGGCGGCGTCGTACGTCTCCTGCGGGATGTCCTGCAGGCCGGCAATGAGGAATGTCATCCAGTAGCCGACACCGACCCAGCTCATCAGCACGATCAGCGAGTACAGCGCCTGTGTCGGGCTGGTCAGGAACGGCTGGGAGGGCAGGCCGAGGATGCCGAGGAGCGCGTTGAGCGGGCCCTCGGGGCGGTACAGGATGCCGAAGATCACGGCAGAGACGGCGGGCGGCACCGCGATGGGCGCGAAGACGAGTGAGCGCCAGAAGCGGACGCCCGCGAAGCGCCGGTTGAACAGGACGGCGAGGCCGAGCGCGCACAGCACCTGGAGCGGGTTGACGATCACGCTGAAGAGCAGGGTGACTCGCACGCTCTGCCAGAACTGCGGGTCGCCGAAGAGGTCGCTGTAGTTGTCGAGGCCGACGAAGCGGGTGACGCCGTCGACGAGGCTGTGGTGGCGCAGGCTGTCGACGACCGCGAGCCCGGCGGGCAGCAGCCGCAGCACGAGCAGCGCGAGCAGTGCCGGAGCCAGGAAGGCGAGCGCGGTGCGGGCCTGGGTGCGAGTGCGGCGCCGCACGACGGGCTTCGGATCGGTGGTGCGCCCGGGTGTGTCCGGGGGTCGGGTGGTGCTCGTCATCGCAGTCGCTCCCAGGTGCGCACCAGTTCGTCCGAGGCCTTAGCGAGCCGGGGTTCGGCGGGCGAGCCGTTGCGGATGTCGGAGAAGGCGGAGGCCAGGACGGTCTCGAACTGGGTGTAGCCGACAGAGCGCGGACGGCTGACTGCCGTGTGCTCCAGCTCGTGCCGCATGATCGCGGCCACCCCCTCGGTGGACTTTGTGGCCTGTTCGTCCAGGCGCGCCGCGTACGCGTCGAAGGCGGTGCGGTGGGCCGGGATCAGCGGGGATGCGGCGACCGTGGCGAGGCTGCCCGCGGTGGTCAGCGAGGCGTATTCCATGAACTTCAGGCCGACCTCCTGGCGGCCGCTGTACGGGTTGATGCCCCAGGACCAGGAGTCGGTCGGGGTGACCGGGCGGCCGCCGTCGAAGTACGGCTGCGGCGCCGTGCCCCAGGCAAACTCCTTCAGCCCGGCGAAGGCGCCCAGGTTCCACGGGCCGCCGACGAAGAACGGCACCCTGCCGGAGGTGAAGAAGGACGCCAGCTGGAAAGAGGTGACACCGCGCGGCGAGAGGCCATCTGCGAACAGGTCGCGGTACCAGCGCATCGCCTTCACCCAGCCGTCCGTCGTGACGGCGGGCGAGAGCATGTCCTCGCCGGTGATCCCGGAGCCGCCGCCGAGGGACTCGACCAGGGGCTGCAGGCCGTAGTACGCGTCTGTCTGCTCCAGGATCAGGGCGTACTCGCAGCCCGCCCGTTTCATGGCACGGCGCCCGGCGTCGAGGATGCTCTCCCAGGTCCAGCGCTCGGCGGGGTCCGCGGACGGGACGCCGACGCCTGCCTTCTTCAGCAGGTCGGCGTTGTAGAAGAGGTATTGGGTGGAGGTCCACACCGGGAGCGAGCGCAGGATGCCGTCCCAGGAGCTGATTTCGTACTGCTCCGTCGTGACGGCCGCGCGGGCCCGCCGGCTGAGGTCGTTCAGTTCGGTGAGGAAGCCGCGGGCGCTGAGCGCGGGGACGCGCGGCTGGTCGACGCAGTACACGTCGATGGCCGCGTCCTTTGCGGACAACCGCAGCTGGAGGACGTCGTTGAGCTGCGCGGGCGGCACGGCGGTGTACGCGACCCGCAGCCCCGGGTGCGCCTTCTCAAAGCCCCGGATGACCGGCTGGAACGTCTCCGGGGTCTCAGGGCCGAGGAACCGCACGGTCCGGCCGGGGGCGCCGGACGCGTTGGAGGTGCACCCCGTGAGGGCCGCGCCGGAGAGGGTGGCGGCGAGGGCCGCGCCGAGCAGCGTCCTGCGGCTGAGCGGGCGCGCGACGCCCGGGAAGCGGTTCATGGCGACCACTCTGCATCGCGTGGAGCCCCGGGAAGAGGTGCTATGGCCATCATCATCCAAATCGTTTTGCATCGCAGGCGACAAGCTAAGGAGGCAGACAAACAAAGGTCCACGACGTTGCGCGACTCCTTGATGGCGAGCACGATACAAAACGTTTTGCGTTCTGGGTAGGGTGTCACCGACCACGGCGCCGCAAGGGCGCCACCGACGACCGGGAGGCGGATGTGCACGGCTCGCGCCGCGTCAAGATCGTGGACGTGGCGGCCGCCGCCGGGGTCAGTGTGACGACGGTGTCCCATGTGATCAGCGGCCGCCGCCCGGTGTCGGCGGCCACTCGCGCCCGAGTCGAGGATGCGGTGCGCCGCCTCGGCTACCAGGCCGACCCGTCGGCGCGCGGCCTGCGCACCCAGCGCACCGACACCATCGGGCTCGTCGTCCCGGACATCACCAACCCGTTCAATACCGAGCTGGCCGCGGGTATCCAGGCCATCGCCTACGCCCGCGGTCTACTGACGGTGGTGTGCGAGGCACCTATAACGGGCGGCCCGCAACTCCCCGCCGTGCTAGGCCAGTTGACTGCACGACGACTCGACGGAATCGTGCTCGGGCGGTTCGGCGCACAGCGCGCGGACCTCGACCTGATCGCCGCTTCCGGGACCCGCCTGGTCCGCCTCGGCACGCGGATCGCCGACGGTCCCGGCGATGTGGTGCGCGGCGCCGAAACCGAGGGTATGCGGGAACTGGTCCGGTACCTCGCGGGCGAGCACGGCTACCGGCGGATCGGCTTCATCGGCGGCGAGACGGGCGTCGAGCCGGGCGGCGAGCGCTACGAGGGGTATCGGCAGGCCCTCGCCGAGGCGGGACGGACCGTACCGGAGGACCTGACCGTGTGGACGGGCTTCACGCGGGAGGGCGGGCGCGCCGGGGCGGCCCGCCTCCTCGACGCCGCTGAGCCACCGGACGCCGTGGTGTGCGCCAACGACCTGATCGCGATCGGGGCGCTGGACGTCGCGCGTCAGCGGGGAGTCGATGTACCGGGGCGGCTGGCCGTCACCGGGTACGACGACATCGACGCGGCGTCGATGGTCTCGCCCGCACTGACAACGGTCGTCAATCCGGCACGGGAGATCGGCCGTTCTGCGGCCCGGCTGCTCATCGACCGGCTCGACGGGGACGACGGGCCCGCACGGGAAATCGTGCTGACGCATCAGGTGGTACGGCGCGCCTCGGCCTGAGCCCGGCCAGTATTGAAGGCGATCGCATCGATCACCTCACGGTGGGCTCTTCCGCGGGGCGGCTGCGTCATTACTGCCGGGCGTGGACGTGGCGGTGGATGAGCACCCGCCGGTGCCGCTTGAGGCTCAGGTTCGCCGGACTGACCGGTTTGCAGCAGCCTTGCGTACTGTGCTGTGCTCATTGATCCGTCTATGGCATACCTCGTGGAGCGGCCGTGCCGGACGAGCTGTGGGTGCTCTTTCGGCTAGTTACTGAGGTTTTCATGGTGGGGTCGGTGGTGCGAGGGTCAGGCCGGTGGCGGTGAGGCAGCCGTCGATCAGGTGTGGCCGGAGCTGGATCCTGCGTAACTCCCGGCGGAGGACCCGGTCGAGGTCGTCGGGTGTGTCGAAGGCGGTGTTGGCCATGGTCCGGCGTACCAGTGACCAGACGGCCTCGACGGGGTTCAGGTCGGGTGCATACGGTGGGAGGCGGACGGTTGTGAGCCAGTCGTGCTCGGACCCGTAGCGTTTCAGCCCGACCGCCAGGTGAGTGTTGAGATTGTCCCAGACCACCACGATCGGGCCGCCGAGCTGGATGTGTGCGCGGACGAGCAGGTCGCGGTAGTCCTGCCAGGAGAAGCTCTTGCGGGCGCCTTTGACGAGGAGGTGGTTGCGGGGTCGGTGGATGAGACGGCTTTCCACGCCCGGTTTGTAGCAGCACAGGGCGGCGACCGAGGTTCTGCGGCGGGAGCGGCCTCTCACTCGGATGACGGGGGTGTATCCGCGCCGGCCCCAGGTGCGGGCGCGAGGCGGCGTCATGGAGAATCCGGACTCGTCCTCGAAGACGATCCAGGCCCCGTGGGCCGCCGCGAGGCTTTTACCCTCGGCCACACCTCCTTCTTCCACAGTTCGACGGCGTGCTCGTCGCGCTCCAGTGCTCTGCGGGCAGGCGCCTGCCATGACCAGTCGTGCCGTTTCAGTAGCCGCCACACCGTCGCCACCGACAGGCTCAGCCTCAGATGCCGGCGGATCACCGTCTGGACCCGGGCCAAAGTCCAACGCTCATCGTCGAAGCCGTGCGCTGACGGGCCCTTGCCGAGTTCCTCCTCGAGCACGGCGAACTGTGCATCGGTGACGGTCGGAGAATTGGCTGGGCCCGCAGAACGCAAGGCCTCCATGCCGCCCTCGCGCCAGGCACGGCGCCAGCGTTCCACCGAACGGACACTCACCCGCAGGTCCTTCGCGATCACCGCGGTCTTCTCGCCCGCCGCGAACCTCTCACCGGCCTGGAACCGGATCTTCTCCCGAAATGCCCGACGCTCAGCGGTCAGGCCCCCACCCTCCGGATAACGCACACCACCGGCATATCGCAGGGATCATGAACCGTCACCACCCGACGACAACCCGAAAACCTCAGTAGGTCAGGGATCTGGCCGGGGGGCTTCTGGTTCTGTGCAGGGCCCGGAGCTGGGCCCGCGGTGTTATAGGGCAATGAGGCCGGCTGTGGTCATCTTGAAGCCGCAGGCGTCGAAGTAGAACGGACGCAGGTGCTCCTCGAAGTCGACTTGGAGCCATTCGCACTTCGCGGCACGAGCTTCGTGAGCCGCGGCTGTGACCAACGCGCGGCCAACGCCTCGCCTCTGGTGATGCTGTGCGATCACCGTGTCCAGGATGAAGGCGTGGGCTCCGCCGTCCCAGACCACGTTGATGAAGCCGACCAGTGAGCCGCTTTCCCGGGCGCAGACCCAGCCAAGGCTGTGGCGCTCGAGTCGTTCTCGCCAGTCAGTCCGGGCGACCGGGTGGCCGAAGCCGTCAGCGTGCAGTGCGTTGAGGGCGGTGTTGTCGAAGTCGCCGCGCCATTCGTACTCGATCGTCATTTCTCGATCGTAGAGTCCGGGCCGGGTCCGGCAGTCGAATGGTGAAGCGAGGAGAACTCGCTTGCGGAGGAGTTCGAACCCAGTGCGGCCGGACATCTGCCGCTTGAGTGTCTTGTTCCGGTTGACGTGGTCCTCCACGACATTGGAGTTCCACGGAAGTGAGAGGCCGGCGACAACGGCGTCGAGGTCGCGTTCGAGGCGCTGGGCGAAACGGCGGAGGCTGGGCAGCTCCGTGGTGGGGGTCGCCGGTTCGGTCCATGCCGGAAGTCGGGCGCCTTGCAGTTGAGTGAGCATGTGGGCGAAAGAACGCATGTGCTCGGCGAATGCCGTAAGTTCAGGGCAGTTGGCGAGAGCGGCCTTGAGGTGGAGCCGGTCGCTTTCGGGCAGGGCGTCGGCGTGGGTGAGGATCCAGCGCGTGACGGCGCGGGCCGATGGTGGCCGGGGCCCGATCGGCTGGGGCCTGCCGCGCAGGATCCGGCTGACGTAGTTGCGGACGTTGCCGTAGCCCTGCGGGCAGCCCAGTTCCTTGATCTCTTCCCGGAGTTTCCAGGCGTTGGTGCAGCCTTCCTGCCAGCGTTGATCGAGGTAGGGCTAGTAGGGGTCGAGCTGAGTCGCGCGGCTTTGCCACTGGCCGGTGAACAGTTCCTTCGGAGTGGCGGCGCGGAAGAAGCGCAGGATGGTGTTGAGCGTCATGCCGAGCTGCCGGGCGACGGATCGTTTGCTGTGTCCGGCGGCTAGGAGCAGAGCACGAGTCGGGACACTCGTCAGGATCGCGGCCCCCGGCCACTGGGTCTTGAGTGTCCCGGTCGTCCTGTGCCACAACACCAGTCCGCTCCGCCCGGGAACGCTACGCTCGCCCCGGAGGCGGCGCGGTAGACGCCCGCAGGCGAAGCTGAGGACAAAGACCGCTGACACCCTTCGGTTGCCGGCCGTCATCACGGTGCCGAAGAAAGGCCCACCCACCATTTCAATGGGATTCACACCGCAGATGCCGGTGCCCTTTCTGACGGCACCCCAGGCTTCTGCTCCTGTGCTGGGCAGACACCAGGAGATAACCCTCACCCCTCCAGCGCGGATCCCCTGTCCGCTGCTCGTTGCGTTCGCGGTGAAATCTCCATCGCCTGGCCGGCCTCTTCGCGGCTGCCATAAGGGCCGAAGCGATCAGCCGCACGGCACTCCGGACCATCCTCAACTGTGTCGTGCGTCAAGCAGTAGAACCACTCACTCGGCTTACCGGCCTCACATCCCTGGAAAAGAGCCATGCCGATCATGCGGCCACCAGCCAGTCCTCAAGTTCGGTGCGAATCACCCAAAGAGGGGGATGTCGAACGCCCTCACGAACTGCCGCGCAGCCCCGGCCTTCCCGGTCCGGAGACAGCGGTGTCACTTCTCAGCGGCATTCCCCGTCGCTTTGATCGCCAAGTGCCGCCCGAACTCGGTTGTCCCTTGTCGCCATCGAGAGCTTGACGGCGGACCCAGCCGTTCCGGCTGCCATGAGTGAAACCTGGCTCGCTCAGCTCGGCGGCATCTGTCGCGGTTTCGGCGGCGGCCCTTTGTGTGCGGCGGGGCAGAGGCTACGCACCCTCGGGCTCGGAATCACCTGATCGTGTACGTGATCCGTTCTGTGGCCTTCTCGATGGGTTCGTCCGCTGATGATCGTGGAGTGCCTGGCCTGTCCGGGGATGTCTTGTGTCCTTCGGCGTGCCCGGCATCCACTGTTCGTTCAAGAGAAACGGCTCATCGTGCATTTGACTCCCCATGAGCAGGAACGCCTGCTGATCCATGTGGCGGCTGACGTTGCGCAGCGGCGCCGTGAGAGCGGGCTGCTCCTCAACTACCCCGAGGTGATGGCTCTGCTGACGGTGCATGTCTTTGAGCAGGCGCGCGCCGGCAAGACGGTCAGCGATGTCATGGAGTCGGGCCGGCAATTGTTCAGTCGGGACGGGGTGATGGACGGTGTGCCAGAAATGATCAGGAACGTGCAGGTGGAGGCCACCTTCCCGGACGGCACCAAGCTGGTCACCATCCACGACCCCTTCCCGGAGGCCGCAGAGGTACCCGCGGTCCACCCGGGCAAGGTCGAGCACCCCTTGCCGCCGCGGAAGTCGGACTGCCCGGTCGACTGCGACGGCGGCAGTGGCAACGGCTCGTGCTGTGACAAGTGCCAGGAACAGGAGGCAGCGTCCTGGTACGAAGCGATTGAGTTCAACGCGGACCTGCAGGAGGACGCCACCGGGCTGCCAGGTGGGGGCAGGACGAGGATCAGGGTGAAGAACATGTCGGACCGTCCCATCCAGGTCGGTTCCCACTATCACTTCGCCGAGGTCAACCCGGGGCTGAAGGTCCTGAAGGTCGAGGTTCCTCCCGGTCCTCGGCTGGAGTCGCCCCAGGAGCTCCAGGACTGTGAGGCGGCGCGGATGCGGCGGCTGAACATCGCCGCGGGTAAGTCCGTGCGCTTCGAGCCGGGTGACGAGTGTTGCGTCGAGCTGGTGGAGATCCGGGGGGATCGGCAGGTCAAGGGGCTGCGCGAGGTGACGTACCAGTGAGCACCAACTCAAAGGCCCCGTCGAGCAGCGAGCCGGTGAGCTCGCCGGAGAACCCGGCGGGCAACGTGCTGAAGCGGGCCGAGTACGCCACTTTGTACGGGCCCACCACCAAGGACCGTGTCCGCTTGGCCGACACCGCTCTGACCGTCGAGATCGAGGCCGACTGGAGCGGCGGTCCGAAACACAGCGGCAACGAGATGATCTTCGGCGGCGGAAAGGTGATCCGTGAGTCGATGGGCATGTCCCACATCCCCAGGAAGGGGGATGCTGGAGGCCGTATGCCCGTGGACACGGTCATCACCGGCGCGCTGATCCTCGACTGGTGGGGGGTGGTCAAGGCCGATGTCGGCATCCGCGACGGCAAAATTGAGGCCATCGGCAAGGCGTACAACCCCGAGACGATGAACCCGATCCCGGCCGACGAGTTCGAGATGCCGGACCGTACGCTCCCGGGTGACACGCTGCCGGAGACGGCGAAGCCGACGAACTTCGTGGTCGGTCCGAGCACCGAGGTCATCTCCGGCAACGGGCGGATCCTCACCGCGGGCGGCGTGGACACCCACGTCCATTTCATCTGCCCTGAGCAGATCCACGAGGCACTCGCCTCGGGCGTGACCACGGTCATCGGCGGCGGCACCGGCCCTGCCGAGGGGAGCACGGCCACCACGGTGACCCCGGGCGAGTGGCACATCACTCGGGTCTTCGAGAGCCTGGACGCGTATCCGGTCAACATCGGACTGCTCGGCAAGGGCAGCACGGTCAACGCCGACGCCCTCAACGAACAGGTCGACGCCGGCGTCATCGGCTTCAAGGTCCACGAGGATTGGGGAGCCACGCCCGCCGTGATCGACGCGGCACTGGAGGTGTGCGAGAACCGTCAGGTCCAACTTGCCCTGCATGCCGACTCGCTGAACGAGTCCGGCTTCCTTGACAGCACGCGCGCCGCCTTCACAAAGGACGGCAAGAAGCGCTCTGTCCACATCTTCCACGTCGAGGGTGCCGGCGGTGGTCACGCCCCGGACATGATCGAGCTGGTCAAGGAGCCGAACGTCCTGCCCGCCTCGACCAACCCGACCCGCCCCTTGACGGTGAACACCGTCAAGGAGCACGTCGACATGATGGTGGTCTGCCACCACCTCAACCCGGATATTCCGGCGGACATGGCCTTCGCCGACTCCCGGATCCGGCCGTCCACCATGGCCGCGGAGGACCTCCTGCACGACATGGGCGCCATCTCGATGATGTCCTCCGACGCCCAGGCGATGGGACGCATCGGCGAGATGGTCATGCGCACCTGGCAGACCGCACACGTCATGAAATCCCGCTACGGCCCTCTGAAGGAGGACCTCGCCAATGCGAAGGTCCGCACGATCGCTGATGACACAGGGCTGGGCAGCAAGCACTCGCACAACGCAGACACACTGATCCCGAACGACAACTACCGGGCGCGCCGGTACGTTGCCAAGTACACGATCAACCCGGCGCTCACGCACGGCATCGACGGTCACGTCGGTTCCGTGGAGACCGGGAAGCTCGCCGACCTGGTGCTCTGGGAACCGAAGTTCTTCTGCGTCAGGATGCACATGGTCCTCAAGGGCGGGCAGCTCGCATACGCGCAGGTCGGCGACGCCAACGCGTCGATCACGACACCGCAGCCCTACCTGCCGCGGGCGGTCTGGGGCGCGACCGGCCGCTCCCCACTGCGCAACTCGTACAACTTCGTGGCCCCAGGCGTGGCATCCAAACTGAACGCGACCGTCGTCACCGTCCAGGACGGCAGCGGGAATGTCACGGAGGTGAAGGCCAGGGGGCTCGGCCTCGCCAAGCAGTTCGTGGACATCTCGAGGGGAATCCGGGACGTCACCAAGGCCGACATGAAGCTGAACGACATGGTGCCGGACAGTCTCCACGTCGATCACAACAGCTTCGAGGTCACCATCGGCGGTGCGACGACAGGGGACGCCCGCACGGAGCTCAACGGAGCGACCGTGCCGCGCGCCTACGTCAGTGAAGTCCCCATGGGGCAGAGGTACTTCCTCTTCTGACACCGGCCCTGTGGCCGGCCGACGACTCCGTCACCGCGGCCGTGGCCCGGGCAGGACCCACGCCCGTCCGGACCACGGCACCATCCGACCCTGCGAAAGGCAGCCGCTCGCCCATGAGCCGTGCCGCACTGCTCCTGCTGGCCGACGGCCGGTTCCCCGCTGGCGGGTACGCCCACTCCGGCGGCGTCGAAGCCGCAGTCGCCCACAAAGCCGTACACGACATCGACAGCCTCGAAGCATTCTGCCGCGGGCGCCTGCACACCACCGGTCTGACCACGGCCGGCCTGGCCGCCGCGGCCGCCGCCGGATGCGACCCGCTGCTGCTGGACGACGCCGCCGACGCGCGCACCCCCGTACCCGCGCTGCGCGCCGTGGCCCGCAGGCTCGGCCGGCAGATGATGCGCGCTGCACGCGCCACCTTCCCGTCCGCCGAACTCGACCGCTTGGCCGCCGCGCGACCTCAGGGTGCCCATCAGCCCATCGTCCAGGGCCTCGCCGCCCGGGCCGCCGCTCTCACCCCGATGGACGCGGCCTGTGCCGCGGCCTACGAGAGCACCGGCGGCCCGGCCACCGCAACGGTGCGCCTGCTCAGCCTCGACCCGCTCGACGCCTCACGGCTGCTGGCACGCCTCAGTGCAGAGGCCGACGCCGTCGCCGCGGCCGCCGCCGACGCGGCGGCCCGCGTGGCAACCGAGGGTCTCGGCGCCCTGCCGTCGGCATCCTCCCCGCTGCTGGACATCACCGCAGAGCAGCACGCCGCCTGGACCGTTCGGCTCTTCGCCTCCTGAACCCACCCCTGCTTCCTGGAGTTCCCATGCACCTCGATCACCCCGTGACCATGCCCTACCGCCACACCTACAGCGCCCAGCCGCTGCGCACGGACGGCAGGCTGCGCGCCTTGCGCGTCGGCCTGGGCGGTCCCGTCGGCACCGGCAAGACCGCCAGTGTCGCCGCGCTCTGCCGCACCCTGCGCGACGAACTCTCCCTCGCCGTCGTCACCAACGACATCTACACCCGCGAGGACGCCGAGTTCCTGCTGCGCGAGGCCGTGCTGCCGCCCGAGCGGATCACCGCCGTGGAGACCGGCGCCTGCCCGCACACCGCGATCCGGGACGACATCTCCGCCAACCTGGAGGTTGTCGAGCACTTCGACGAGACCCTCCACCCCCTCGACCTCGTGCTCGTCGAGTCCGGCGGCGACAACCTCACCGCCACCTTCTCCAAGGGCCTCGTCGACGCCCAGATCTTCGTCATCGACGTCTCCAGCGGTGACGACATCCCCCGCAAGGGAGGCCCCGGCATCACCACCTCCGACCTCCTCGTCGTCAACAAGACCGACCTCGCCCCGCACGTCGGCGCCGACCTCGCCACTATGGCCGCCGACGCCAAACGGCAACGCGGCGACCTTCCTGTCATCTTCACCAGCCTCACCTGCGACGACGGCATCCGCGAGATCGCCGACTGGGTCACCGGACACCTAACCCGGTGGCGCGCGAAGGCGTCGGCATGAGCACCGGCACCCCACTCGCCGGGCCCAGGGCCGCGTGCGGCCCCGCCGTCCCCGCCGCCGGCACTGGGGAAACCTGCGGACACCCGGACGGCGTGCGCGCCACCGCTCGCATCCGCGCCACGTACAACGGACGCGTCACCACACTCCCGCAACTGAGCAGCGACGGCCCGTTCCATCTACGACGCATGCGCACCAGCGGAAAGGCCGCCACGGTGGGGATCATCGGCGCGATGAGCGCCCCGCTCGGCGGCGACCGACTCGCCCTGGACATCACCGCCGAAGACCGCGCCGAACTGGAGGTCACCACGGCCGCCGCCACGCTCGCCCTCCGCGGCCCCACCACCGCGCCGGCCACCTACGACGTACGGCTGACCGCCGGGGAGCGCGCCTGCCTGCACTGGCTGCCCCAGCCGCTGATCAGCGCCGCCGGCAGCAACCTGCACCAGACCTACACCGTCAACCTCGCCGCGACCTCGCGATTGCTGCTGCGCGAGGAGCAGATCCTGGGCAGAGCCAACGAGAAGCCGGGCCACCTCGTCAGCCGCATCCGGGTCCATCACGCCGGACGCCCGCTGCTCGACCAGCACACCGCCTACGGGGACCCCGAGCCCGGATGGGACGGCCCCGCAGTCCTTAACGGACACCGCGCCGTCGGCCAACTCCTCGTCGTGGACCCGGAGCTGGACGTCAGGCGTTCTCCCGTCCTGGTCCGCGAAGGGACCGAGGACGGCTGTGCCGTCCTCGCGCCGCTGGCCGGCGGCCCGGCACTGCTTGCCACCGCCGTCGCACCGACCTCCTCAGCCCTGCGGGAGCTACTCGACGAAGCACTCAGACACGCCCTCGGCGAGTAGCGCTGACGATCCGCAGCCCGTCGGCGGGCGGCGCACCCCACCGCCGGGCCATCCTCGTATGTGGTCGAGGCTGTGAGACCGCGCGAGCTCCGGGGAGCCGTTGTGAGGAAGTGCCACCGGCCGTGAGACAGAAGCGTTTGGCCACAACCTGAGACATCTGAGGACCTGCTGGTCAACGCGACGCCTTAGAGGTCATCTCATTTGGGTCGGTAGCCTGGTTGTGTGTTGATGGTCGAACGTCTGGTGCCGGAGGGGTTGTGGGAGTTGTTTCAGCGGGTGGTTCCGGAGGTGCCGACCCGTCCGCAGGGCGGTGGCCGACGTCGGTACGGAGATCGTGAGGTGCTGGCCGCGATCATCTTCGTGGCGACCACTGGCTGCACGTGGGCGCAGGTCCCGCCCGTGTTCGGCCCGTCCGGTGCCACTGCTCACTGCCGTTTCATGGAATGGTCTCAGGCACGGGTGTGGGCGAACCTGCACCGCTTGGTGCTGGATGAGCTCGGGTCCCGCGGTGAGCTGGACTGGTCGCGGTGCGCGATCGACTCGGTGAACATGAGAGCCCTCAAAGGGGGGACCTGACGGGTCCGAATCCCGTGGATCGGGGCAAGAAGGGTTCGAAGATCCACTTGATCACCGAGCGGACCGGATTGCCCGTCTCCATCGGGATCTCGGGCGCCAACCTTCACGACAGCCAGGCGCTCGAACCGCTCGTACGCGGCATCCCGCCCATCCGTTCCCGGCGCGGACCTCGCCGCCGAAGGCCGGCCAAGCTCCACGGCGACAAGGGTTACGACTACGACCATCTGCGCCGATGGCTACGGCAGCGCGGCATCCGACACCCATCGCCCGCAAAGGCATCGAGTCCTCCAAGCGGCTGGGACGCCACCGCTGGACCATCGAACGCACGATGTCCTGGCTCGCGGGATGCCGACGACTCCACCGTCGTTACGAACGGAAAGCTGTCCACTTCCTGGCCTTCACCAGCATCGCCTGTACTCTCATCTGCTACCGCAGACTTACCAAATGAGATGACGTCTTAAGCAATTGCTGTCCTACCAGGTCACCTCAGCGGCGGACAGCGAGCAGCAGGGGAGCCGCCCATGAGCCGCTCCGACACCACTGCGCCTGGTCCCGTCGCCTCGTCCAGCATCCCCCGATCCTTCTGACCGCTCCACGCTCCTTCGAGGTGATGACGTGCCGCCCGCCCGCTCCCACATCCTCGCGACCGCTGAGAACTACCTGGCCCGGCATCCGCACGGCAGGAGGCCCTGGCCGGGCTGCTGGCCGCCCTCGAGCGGCCGGACGAGCCGACGAGCCGCGCGACGCTGCCCGCCCACATCACCTGCAGTGCCACCGTCATCGACCGCGAGCAGCGCGTGCTGCACATCGTGCACAAGGCGTCAGGCAAGCTCCTCACACCGGGCGGAGGTTACGTCGAGAACGACCGGACTCTTCTGGCCGCCGCGCTGCGGGAGGTGTGTGAGGAAACCGGACTCCGCCCGGACGATCTGTGTCTCACTCCGCAGCTCCTGGGCAAGGCGCTCGACATCGACGTCCACGATATTGACGCCAATCCGGCCAAGGGCGAGCCGGCGCACCAGCACTACGACTTCCGGTACGTCTTCTACCTCATGCCCGATCGTGCGCCGGTGCTGGAGCTGCAGGACGAGGAAGTCTCGGGTGCTCGATGGCTCGGATTCTCCGACGTCCGGTCGCCGACGCTGCGGGCCAAGCTGCTGGCCGCGAAGGCCCAGGGCCTCGATGGACAGCCTCAGCCGGTGAATGCGTCCGCCTTGATCCATGACGGCCAGGGTCGCTACCTGCTGCATCTGAGGGACCAGCGTGAGGGCATCGGGCTCCCGGGGTGTTCTCCCTGCTGGGCGGTGGCCCCCGCCGCGCAACCCGCCTCCTACGTCCGGATCCGCGGCCGTGTGGTGCGGGTGACCACCGAGGGAGCGGCCGAACACATCGAGGCGCTCGCGCAGAAGTACCTCGGTGGGTCCTACCCATGGTTCGGTGGCCGCGATCAAGTCCGGGTGCTCTATGTGATCCAGCCGGAACGGATCAGCAGCCCCCGCGGCTAGGGGGGTGCGCCGGGCCGTGATCGCCCGGCCCCTGACGGAAGGAGCAGTCCGTACGCACGAGCGATGCCGTCACTCGATCGTGAGTTGTTCCCTTCATATGCCCGGTGTGATGCCACGCTGGCCAGCACGGCGTGTGACCGGCGGCTGAGGGTGGGGGATGGGATGGCGCAAGGCACGGGACGACGCGGGGGACTGGACGAGCGGGCTGTGCTGCTGGCGGCCGGGCTGGCCGATCTGGCGGTGAGCACGCTGGGTTCGGTGCTGGGGGCGGCGCGGGGGTTGCTGGGCCGCTCGGATGCTGCGGAGCTGGCGGCGGAGGCCGAGCACGATCTGATGGCACGCGGGCGCCTGGCGCTGGAACGGCATACCGCGGCCGTCCCCCCGGCCCACCTGGAGATTCTCGCCCGGCACGCGCTGGCCCGGCGGGCCGCCGGCGATGTCTGACCGGCGGGGGTCCGATCGGTGGGGGCCTGATCGGTGGGGGTCCGACCGCTGGAGGCCGGTCGCGTTCAAGACCCGCGTCGACGAGGTGCTGCACGGCTTCGTCGCCCAGGAGGCCGAGCAGTTATCGGCGATCGACCCGGCCCTGGGCCCCGTGGCCGGGCAGTTGGAGGCGGCAGTCGCCGACGGCAAGCGGCTGCGGGCGGCGTTCTGCTACTGGGGGTGGCGCGCGGTGGGGCAGCCGGACAGCGATGCGCTTGTGCGGGCGGCGGCCTCGATGGAGCTGGTGCATGCCGCCGCGGTGGTGCATGACGATCTCATCGACGACAGTCCGCTGCGGCATGGCCGGCCCACGGCGCATATCGCCCTGCGCGCCGCCGTACGCCGTCGGCCGCGTGCCGTCGCCGCCGCCAGGTCGCTGGCGATGCTGGTGGGCGACCTGCTGATGTCGCTGGCCGGGCAGATGTTCGCCACCAGCGGTCTGCCCGCCGCGTACCTGGCACGGGCCCGCCCGCTGTGGTCGGTGCTGGCCCGGGAGCTGATCGCGGGGGAGTGCCTGGAGATCCTGCGGACCGGGGCGGATCCGGACACCACGGCGTCGCTGAAGGTGATCCGGTACAAGACCGCCAAGTACACCGTCGAGCAGCCCCTGTTGATCGGTGGCGCCCTGGCCGGGGCCGGCCGGCGGCTGCGCGAGGGCTACTCCGCGTACGGGTTGCCGCTGGGTGAGGCGTTCCAGCTCCGGGACGACCTGCTCGGCCTGTTCGGAGACCCGGAACGCACCGGCAAGGAAAACGCCGACGATGTGCGCGGCCACCGGCCCACGGCTCTGCTGGCGGAGACCTGGCGCATCGCCGGTGACGGTGAGCGGGAGCGGCTGAGCGCCCTCCTCGGCCGACGTGATCTGGATGCGGAGGGTCTGGACGCGGTCCGCGAGGTGATGTCCCGGCTGAAGGCCCCGGATCGTATCGAGGCCATGATCACCGAGCGGGTCGAGGAGGCCCTCGACGCCCTGCACGAGCTGGACACACCCCCGTACGCCGCCGCTGCCCTGACCGCGCTGGCGCGTTCGGCGGCGGTCCGCCTGTCCTGACCCCCCGCACAGGCGGGACGGCCGCCGCCCCCGCCTGTGTCGTGGACGACCCGTCAATGACAAGGAGTCCCGTCATGACCTACACCGAGGCATCGATGGACGCCCTGCGGCAGGCCGGTGACGAACTCGCCGACGCCACCGTCGCCACCCTCTTCGAGCGCGGGGAGGTGGGGAAGTTCAACACCCTGATGCGCTATGTCTCCACCGTCGGCGCTCCCTTGCCGGACGGGCTGCCCGATGTCGCCCGCGAGTACCTTCGGGCCACCAGCGCCCCGCCGGCCTGGGTGGACTGGGGGGAGATGGAGAAGGCCCGGCTGTTCTTCATCGACAACAACGTGCACATCTCCACCGCGCTGTCCTTCGCCTCCATGCCCGCGTGCTACCTCGTCCCGCGGGTGGCAAAGCTGCTGTCGGCCACCCACGGGCTGAAGTACCCCTCCAAACGCATGGCTGAGACCGGCCAGTTTACCGTCTATCTGATGCAGCCCGGCGCCTTCGAGGCCGGCAGCCGCTTCATCCCCGCCGCCCAGAAGGTCCGCCTGCTGCACGCCTCCATCCGCCATCACCTGAGGCGGGAGAACCGCTGGGACGCCGACGCGCTCGGGACGCCGATCTGCCAGGAGGACATGATCGGCGGGCAGATGTTCTTCTCCCTGCTGGTCCTGGACAGCCTGCACCGCCTCGGCATCCACATGTCGACGGAGGGCGCGGAGGCGTATTACTACGCCTGGCGCGTGGTCGGAGCCATGCTCGGCGTCGACCAGGACGTCGTCCCCACGACTCTCGACGACGCCCGCCGGTTCCTCGACCTGTACATGGTCCGGCACATGGGGCCGACGGAGGAAGGCGCGCATCTGACCCGGCAGCTCATCGACCTCTACGAGGAGGTCGTGCCCGGGACCTTCTTCGACCCGATCGTCTCCGCCCTCATCCGCCACCTTGTCGGCGACACCTGCGCCGACTGGCTCCAGGTGTCGCGCACCCCCTGGGACGCCGTCGTCAAGGCCGTGCCCCACCTTCTCGGTGTACTGGAGACCATCGAGGACCGCTCCCCGCTCGGGGCCTGGGCGCTGGACCGCCTCGGCCACCTCACCACCATCCTCGAACTGTCCTCCCTCACCCGCGGACGCGTGATGCACTACGCCATCCCCGAGCAGCTCAGGAAGGACTACGGCATCCCCGGCACGGTGCCCCGCACCCACCGATGGACCCCGCCTGCCGCCACCGTCTCCCCGTGATCCGCGCACGCCACCTTCGACGGCGCGCGCGAAGGGGACGGGGGAGCTACCTCAAGCACCGGGGCTGCCGTACCACTGGACCGCGGCCCGCTCGAACGCCTCACGGTCCGGGTGGCGCTCACCTGCCCAGGCGACGACGCCGTCCGGCCGGACGAGCACGGCGCCTGACCCGAGGTCGTTTCTCGCCTGCCCGGCCGCGTACCGCACCCGGCTCTCCCAGCCCATCGCTGAACCGTGCAGGCATCGGTTCAGCACCGCGCATGGGCACCCGGCAGGCCGCTCAGGGCGGCGTGCCGGAGACGGGCGGACGGCCGTACGCCGCCGTGATCGCGGTCGCGCTCGCCGCACCCTCCGACGTTCACTCGCGGGGAGTCGGCCGGCCGATGGCGTCGAACACGGCGACCGGGTTGCGGCAGTCGCGCCAGTGCGTGATCTCTCGGTCCTTGATCGCGACGATGGAGACGAAGTGGTTGTCGTAGGCGGGCGCGGTGCTGACCGCTTGACCGCGGACCGCGTATGCGAGGACGACGACCGACGCTTCGCGGTCCCGTGGACGGCCAGTTCGTCGGAGCCGTGCAGGACCATCGCTTCCCCGTGGCCGCGGGAGTGCTCGGCGGCCATGGTGCTCGTGTCTGTGGGGACACCGTGTCGAGGAACGCTGGGTGCCGACCGATCCGAGCTACGGCGACCGTCTACGCGGTGCGTCGCCGCTTCGCGGAGAAGCTGGTCGGTTCCCATGAACGGCAAAGGCAAAGGCAAAGGCAAAGGCAAAGGCAAGGAGAAACACTCTCTCCTTGCCACTTTCAACATATAGCGCGCCGGGGGGCTTGCCGCAAGCCCCGGGGCATGGCGCACAATCGTCGGCCGATGCCACAACCTGCGGAAATGGGGGCACGACGTACGTGTGTTGTTGTCGACGTATGGGGGACGCGATGACGTCGGACCAGCGGTGGGACCGGCTCGCGGTGCGGCCGAGCACGGCTGCCCCGCAGGTCTCGCGATGAGTGAGCGGTACGTGTTGGATCTCCGCGAGGTTGCCGAGACGCAGGTCGCGGTCGTCGGGGGCAAGGGCGGGCACCTGGGCGGGCTGTCGCGGATCGAGGGCATCCGGGTGCCGGATGGCTTCTGCGTGACGACGGACGCCTTCCGGCAGATCATGGCGGAAGTGCCTTCGATCGACGATCAGCTCGATCAGTTGTCGCGCGTGAACCCGGACGACCGGGAGGCGATCCGCACGCTCAGCGCGCGGATTCGTCGGACCATCGAAGGGATTGCGATCCCGGGCGATCTCGCGGGGGCGATCACCCGAGCGCTCGGCCGGCACGGCGAACAAGCCGCCTACGCCGTCCGGTCCAGCGCGACGGCGGAGGATCTGCCGACGGCCTCCTTCGCCGGCCAGCAGGACACGTACCTGAACGTCGTGGGGCCGACGGCGATCCTCCAGCACATCAGCCGGTGCTGGGCCTCGCTGTTCACCGAGCGGGCGGTGATCTACCGCCGGCGCGGCGGCATCGACCACCGTACGGTCCACATGGCCGTGGTCGTGCAGCGGATGGTCTTCCCGGATGCGGCCGGCATCCTGTTCACGGCCGACCCCGTCACGGGCAACCGTAAGGTCGCCACCGTGGACGCCGGCTTCGGGCTCGGCGAGGCTCTGGTCTCCGGCCTGGTGAACCCGGACGTCTTCACGGTGCGACACGGCGAAATCGTCGCCAGGACGATCGCCGCCAAACAGCGTGCCGTCCACGCCCTGCCGGACGGCGGTACGCGGGAAGCGGCGATCGACGCGCGGCGGCAGGAGCAGCCGGCGCTGACGGACGCGCAGGTCGTGCGGCTCGTGGAACTCGGGCGGCGGATCGAAGCACACTTCGGCCGCCCGCAGGACATCGAATGGTGCCTGGTCGACGATGACTTCCAGATCGTCCAGAGCCGGCCGATCACGACACTGTTCCCCATCCCCGAGAGCGGCGACCAGGAGAATCACGTCTACCTCTCGGTGGGCCATCAGCAGATGATGACCGACCCCATGAAGCCCCTGGGGATCTCCGTATGGCAGCTGACGGCCATGGCGCCGATGCACGAGGCCGGCGGGAGGCTGTTCGTCGACGCCACCCGGCGCCTGGCCTCGCCCGCGAGCCGCGCCGCCCTCCTGGACGTCGTGGGCAGAGGCGATCCGCTGATCAGGGACGCTCTGGAGACCGTCCTCGAACGCGATGATTTCGTCCCGTCACTCCCGGACGCGGGTCCCGGCGGGCCCCCGGCCCGCGGCGCGTCCGCTCCGATCGAGACCGATCCGGCCATCGTCACCGGGCTGATCGAGCGCAGCCGGACGTCCATCGACGCCCTGGAGCGCGATATCCGGACGAAGACCGGACCGGCGCTGTTCGACTTCCTGCGGGAGGCATTCGAGGAGCACAAGCGCGTCCTCACGGATCCGCTGAGCATGCAGGCGATCATGGCGGGGATGGAGGCCACGTGGTGGCTCAACGACACGCTGCGGGAGTGGCTGGGCGAGAAGAACGCGGCCGACACGCTCACGCTGTCCGCCCCCGACAACGTCACATCGGAGATGGGACTGGCGCTGCTCGACGTCGCGGATGTGATCCGCCCGCATCCGGAGGTGGTGGCGTTCCTGCGGGGCGTCGAGTCCATCGAGGACGACGCCTTCCTGGACGAGCTGGCGAAGCTCGCGGGCGGGGCCGAAGCGCGCGACGCCATCGAGTCCTACCTCGACCGGTACGGCATGCGCTGCGTCGGCGAGATCGACATCACGAGGCCACGGTGGCGCGAGCGCCCCACCACGCTCGTGCCCGTGATTCTCGACAACGTCAGGAACTTCGAGACGGGCGCCGCCGGGCGGCGCTTCGAGCAAGGGCGGCAGAAGGCGCGGGAGAAGGAACGGGACGTACTGTCACGCTTGCGGGCCCTGCCGGACGGAGACCGGAAAGCCGACGAGGCCAAGCGGATGATCGACCGGGTCAGAACCTTCATCGGGTACCGGGAGTACCCCAAGTTCGGCATCATCAGCCGCTACTTCGTTTACAAGCGGGCCCTGCTGGCGGAGGCCGAGCGCCTCGTGGAGGCAGGTGTGCTTCCTGAACAGGAGGACATCTTCTACCTCACGTTCCAGGAACTCCACGACGTCGTGCGCTCGCACCAGGTGGATGACCGGCTCATCCAGCGGCGCAAGGACGCGTTCCGGTCGTACCACGCGCTCACCCCGCCCCGGGTGCTCACCTCGGATGGTGAGGCCGTCACCGGGGCGTACCGGCGCGACGACGCGCCGGCCGGCGCCCTGATCGGCCTGCCGGTTTCCGCCGGGACCATCGAGGGACGGGCCCGCGTCATCCTCGATATGGGGGAGGCCGATCTCGAGGCGGGCGACATCCTGGTCACCGCCTTCACGGACCCGAGCTGGTCGCCGCTGTTCGTCGGAATCGCGGGCCTGGTGACGGAGGTGGGCGGCCTGATGACCCATGGCGCGGTGATCGCCCGGGAGTACGGCTTGCCGGCCGTCGTGGGAGTGGAGCGGGCGACCCGACTGATCCGGGACGGGCAGCGGATCCGCGTGCACGGAACCGACGGGTACGTCGAGATCCTGCCCTGACCGGCCACCCCGAGCAGCACCCACGGCACACCCATCGGTCGGGAGGCGTCGAGTGGGACAGCCTCCCGGCCCTTGGCCTTTGCGCTTCATGTCGGATCCGTCGGCCGGCCGGGTCCCACGCCGGTCGTGTCGCCGAGCAGCCGCTGCATGGAGGCGAGGTCTTCGTCCGCCGGTTCGCGACGTACCCGTGGACCGCAGGCCCGCAGCAGACGGGAGAAGTCGGCCGCGGCGTCGGTGATGCGTTCCCCCAGGGCGGCGCCTGTCGGGGAGCCGAAATCGCTGGTGGCGGCGTAGACGGCACGGGGGGAGACGATCGCGTGCAGATAGGTGAGCATCGGGCGCAGCGCGTGTTCGAGGACCAGCGAGTGCCGCTCGGTTCCGCCCGTCGCGCCGATGAGGACGGGCAGGTCCGAAAGCGTCTGTTCCGGCAGTACATCGAAGAAGGACTTGAACAGCCCGCTGAAGGAGGCGTTGAAGGCGGGTGTGACGGCGATGATGCCGTCGGCGTCGGCGACCGTGCGGAAGGCGGATTCCAGTTCGTCCTTGGTGAAACCCGTCAGCATCGCGTCCATGATGAGGTGGCCCAGAGGGCGGAGTTCCACGAATGACGCCTCGACCTGTTCGCCGTGTTGTTCGAGTTCCCTGGTCACAGCCGTCGCCAGCCGGTCCGCGAGGAGCCGCGTCGAGGACGGCTCGCGCAGACCGCCGGTGATGATCGCCAATTTCATCGCGCTTCCGGTCCCTCTTCCTCGTCGGACGGCGGCTTTTCCTCGCTCCTACGGGCGCGGAGCAGGAACTCGTGCGTCGGGGCCGGCGGGACGTCGGCCGGCCTGCCGACGGCGAACTCCTTGCGGAGCACCGGCACCACTTCCTCACCGAGCAGATCGAGCTGTTCGAGCACCGTTTTGAGGGGGAGACCGGCGTGGTCGACGAGGAAGAGCTGGCGCTGGTAGTCGCCGGTGTAGTCGCGGAAACCCAGCGTGCGCTCGATGACCTGGGCCGGTGAGCCGACCGTCAACGGCGTGAGCGTCGTGAAGTCCTCCAGGGAGGGGCCGTGTCCGTAGACCGGGGCATTGTCGAAGTACGGCCGGAACTCGTCGACCGCCTCCTGGCTGTTGCGTCGCATGAACACCTGCCCACCCAGGCCGACGATGGCCTGTTCCGGGGCGCCGTGACCGTAGTGGGCGAAGCGCCGGCGGTACATCCGCACCATCGACTGCGTATGGGAGGTGGGCCAGAAGATGTGGTTGGCGAAGAATCCGTCCCCGAAATAGGCCGCCAGCTCCGCCACTTCGGGGGTGCGGATGGAGCCGTGCCAGACGAAGGGCGGGATGTCGTCCAGTGGCCGTGGCACAAGAGTGAAGCCCTGCAGGGCGGAACGCAGCTTGCCCTCCCAGTCCACCACCTCCTCGCGCCACAGGCGGCGCAGCAGACCGTAGTGCTCGACGGTCAGGGGGACGGCTTGGCGGATGTCCTGCCCGAACCACGGATAGACGGGCCCGGTGTTTCCTCGTCCCAGCATGACGTCCGTACGACCGCCGGACAGGTGCTGGAGCACGCTGAAGTCCTCGGCAATCTTGACCGGGTCGTTGGTCGTGATCAGCGTGGTCGAGGTCGACAGGATGATGCGCTCGGTCTGCCCGGCGATATAGCCGAGCAGCGTCGTCGGCGAGGAGGGTACGAAGGGCGGGTTGTGGTGCTCGCCGGTGGCGAAGACGTCGAGTCCGGCCTCCTCGGCCTTGCGCGCGATGGCGACGGTGGCCCGGATGCGCTCCGCCTCGGTGGGGGCGGTCCCGGTCGTGGGGTCGGTCGTGACGTCACCGACCGTGAAGATGCCGAATTGCATTCCCGGTGCTTCGGACGAGTCCATGCGGAACTCCCTCCGGATCTGATGTCCGGGTTATTCGCAATTCTCCCAGTCTTGCGACCGCCATGCAAAAACGTGTGCCTGCCGGGGAGGGGCTGGTCGTCCCCGGTGTTCCGCGCCTCGTCGCCGAGCTGCCACGGTGTGGACGGGTGACTAGCATGGGCCACATGATGTGTCCGGTATAGAGGGAATCGTCGGGTGTTGTGGTGAGAGGGAGGAAGCGACGGTGGCCAGCGATCTGAAACCCGTGCCCGACCGCGTGTCCTGCGCATCGCTGGTCGACGCCATGGGCCGGGTCCACGGTCACCGGGCGCATATCGTCGGCCTCGTCAGCCCCGCGCCACGCAAGCTGTTCGGGCCGGCCGCCACGATTGCCTATCTGCCCTACCGCGACGACATCCCGCACGCCGAGTTCGGCGATCTCTTCGGCCAGGCGGTGGGCGACCGTCCGGCGGGCACTGTGCTGGTGCTGTCCAGTGGAGGCTATTCCGACGTATCCCACGGCGGTGGAACGAAGCTCTCCAGGCTCGAACACACCCATGCCGCCGGAGTCCTGGCGGACGGGCGGCTGCGCGACTTCGGCCAACTGGGCGCCTACGGCTTCGCGACCTGGTGCCGGGGAGAGGCGACTCGGTGGGGCGGCGACATCGCCATGCCCTATGCCGTCAACGTCGCGGTGGAAGTGGGTGGCGTATGCGTGGTCCCCGGGGACTATGTCTACGCCGACGCCAGCGGTGCGGTCGTGATCCCGGGCGGAAGCCTGCGACGGGTGATCGACGAAGCGCTGAAGATCGAGGCCGAGGATGCCCGCACTGCGGAGGGGATCCTCGGCGAGTACCGGCCGCCCTCGTGAGGCACCGATTCTCGTCGAGAGGCCGGGCCGGTCGGCGGCCCTCTCGGAGAGATCCTCGGCAACCTCAGCGGTAATCGGGGTTGGGGTAGTCGAAGCGGCAGCCCGCTTCCCATTCGGAGCGCTGGTTGCCGTGGGCGGGGATGCCGTCGGCCCGCTTGAGCATGGCCCCCAGATGCATCAGGTTCCAGGTCATGAAGGCGGTGTTGCGGTTGGTGAAGTCGTTCTCCGGGCCGCCCGAATTCGGGTCCAGATATGACGGCCCCGGTCCCACCGCGCCGATCCAGCCCGCGTCGGCCTGGGGCGGGATGGTGTAGCCGAGGTGCTGGAGGCTGTAGAGGACGTTCATCGCGCAGTGCTTCACACCGTCCTCGTTGCCTGTGATCAGGCAGCCGCCGATGCGTCCGTAAAAGGCGTACTGGCCCCTGTCGTTGAGCAGGCTCGAGCAGGCGTAGAGACGTTCGATCACCCGCTTGGTCACCGAGCTGTTGTCACCGAGCCAGATCGGCCCCGCCAGCACCAGGATGTCCGCCGCCATCACCCGCTCGTAGAGCGTCGGCCAGGCGTCGGTGGCGAACCCGTGTTCGGTCATGTCCGGGTAGATGCCCGTCGCGATGTCGTGGTCGATGGCCCGGAACTCGTCCGTGGTGACCCCGTGCGCGTCCATGATTGCGCGACTTCTGTCGATCAGCCCCTGGGTGTTGCTCTGCTGCGGAGACGGTTTGAGGGTGCAGTTGACGTACAGGGCGGTCAGGTCGTCGAAGCGGTACGCGTCATCGGTCGGGGTGGCGGTGGATGGCGACGCTGCCATGGGGGCTCCTCGTAAGGGACTGCTGGCCCGGCGGGGCGGGCCAGGCTCAGCAGCATCTCGCGAAGATCGCCGTTTGGCAGGGAGCGACACCAGGGGCAGCCGGAGGGAAGGCGGGCGCCCCGGCGGACCGCCGCCACGGTTGCCAACGGCGTCGCCGGACCGATGAGTTCTCTCGCTCCGACCGGTCTGCACTCTCGACACGTCGACCACGCGACGACACGTCGACCACGCGAGAACGACCGGCAAGGAGCAATGACCGTGCGGAAGATCATCGAGCAGGCGGTAATCACCCTGGACGGCCAGATCAGCACGCCCCAGGACTGGCTCCCCACGCGGTGGGCCGGCGAGTTCGAGCAGCTGTCCAGGGACCTGCTCTTCTCCGTCGACGCGCTCCTCTACGGGCGGGTCAGTTACGAGAACCACGCCGAGGTGTGGCCGACCATGGAGGAGGCGTTCGGCGACTACGCGGTCCGGATGAACACCATCCCCAAGCACGTGGCGTCGCGCACCCTCACCGAGGTGAAGTGGAACGCCACGCTGCTCGGGGACGACGTCGTCGACGCCGTACGCAAGCTGAAGGAACAGCCGGGCGGCGACATCCTCAAGGTCGGCACCGGCGGCTCGTTCAGCCGGACACTGCTCGAGCACGGGCTGGTCGACGAGTATCTGTTCTGGCTGTTCCCGGTCATCGCCGGCAGCGGCGAACGGCTCTACGACGGGATCGACACCACGGACTTCGACCTGATCGACGTCAAGCGGCTCACCAACGGCGTCCTCGGCCTCACCTATGTCCCGACCGCCCGCTGACACCACCGTGCCCTGCCGCGCGACGGCACCAGTGTCCTGCGGACGGGAGCGCGGCCATGACCACGGCGGTGATCGCCGAAGCGGCCGTCAGCGGGCCGACGACGTAGGCGATCAGCTCGACGTCCGGTGGCCCACTCACCACCTTTACTGGACGCTGGCGCTCAGATCGTGCGGCGCCGCCACGCCACCGGTTGTCGCGATCATCCGGCGACCGGCCATGTGCTGGAACAGCAGCAGCGCGCCCGTGGCGAGCACCACCAGTTCCACGATGCCTATCGCCATATTCACCATGATCAACCCGGTTGGAGCAGAGCGATCTTTCCCAGGCGGGTGGGATGTCCGGGGACAGCGAGCTGGGCGTGGGCGGTTCCTGGGTGAGGTGGGCCGAGAGGTAGCCCACGGTGTCGGGGGCCTGAAACGGCAGCCGCCCCGTGATCAGCTCGAAGAGCAGCCATCCGAGCGCGTACAGGTCGCTGCGCGGCTCCGGGAAACTGCGGGCCTGCTCAGGGGCCATGTACAGGGGCGTGCCCACGATGACGCGCTGGCCGCTACGGGCTCGTCCGACGACGACCGCAGGGCGGGCTTCGCGGTGCTGGACAAAGCGCTCAGCTCGCCGGACACGTCGCCGTGCGGGGAGGTACGGGGATGAGTACGCGCGCAGTGATCCGGCGCGAGGGCGAGCGGGGCCGGGGTGCCGCGCCGCCCCGATCGGCCGGTACCGCCGATGGTCGGCACCGCCGCGATCGGGGCGGTGGTACGGGTGCCGGCCACCGCTCATGGAAGAGGGCCGGGGCCTGTCCTCGATGAGCGGTGTGCCGGCCGACATCAACCACTGTCTGCTGCCGGTCTGACGGCCCGGGCTTACTTCAGATGTCGGGTGAAGAACTGGGCCGCGGCGTCTCCCGCGAACTGCGGGACACCGGTGTGCCCGCCCATGTTGGCGTGCAGGGACTTCTCCTTGGAGCTGAAGGCGTCGAACAGGTCCAGGGCCGCCTGCCGGTCGTTGCCTTCGTCGTCCCACTGCAGCAGGACGTGCAGGGGAATAGTGACCTGCCGGGCCTCCTCGAACATGGCGCGAGGCACGAAACTCCCGGCGAAGAGACCGGCGGCCACGATGCGCGGTTCGACTGCCGCCAGTCGGACGCCGATGGAGATCACCCCCCCCCGAGTACCCGACCGGGCCGCCGATCTCGGGCAGCGAAAGGAGGGCGTCCAGGGCGGCCTGCCATTCCGGGACTGCCTTTTCGACCAGCGGGAGGATGAAGGCGTCGACGATCTCGTCGCTGACCGTCTCGCCGGCCTCCACTGCCCGGCGCAGGTCGGCGCGGGCCTGCTCGGCGGCGGGCCAACGGGGCCGGTCGCCGCTTCCGGGGAGCTCGATGGTGGCCGTGGCGAAGCCTTCCCCCGCGGAGCGCTGGGCCCGGGCCACCAGTCGGGGGTACATCTTGCGCAGCCCGAGGGGAGCGGGGCCGAGCAGGATCAGCGGCACCGGTGTGGAGGTGGACGCGGAGGCGGGCGTCCACAGGATGCCGGGGATGTCGCCGAGGGTGAATTCGCGCTCGAGGACGCCGTCGTCGAGGCGCTGTTCGGAAGTGAATTGCACGGTCGTGCCTTTCGGGAGGGCTCTGAAACGGCGCTCCCGGACGACCTATCGCCCGACCGTGACCCCGGAGGGGAGCACCCATGTCGATACTGTGTCCACGGGTACCACCTCCTCGTTCTCTCGCACGGCCTCCGGAAACGTAGCAGTGGCCGCTGTGGTCCCCCAACGGGTTTTTGCCACACCTGCCCGGCCCGGCCGCTCTCGTGGTGCGGCGGGCCGGTGTGCGGGTGCCCCCGGCGCGGCGGGGTTCAGGCGGACGTGGTGGTCGAGGCCGGGTCCGTACGGGGCTGCCGGCCGGTCCCGGGGCGGCAACCCCGGGACCGGCCCCCTCACCAACTCGAAGGGCACCCACGTGAACGCCGATCTCACCGCCCCAGCCCCCCCCGCGTGCTGACGCCGACGGTGGACGCCGAGACGTGCACGTGCACGCCCGCCGTCCGCTATGCCTGCGGCCACTGCTACCACGAACGGCAGTTGTCGCCGTGCCGCTCCAGTAGTCGGGTCAAGGGGGTACCGAGTTCCAAGGAGCAAACGTACGGTACGTCACACTCGCTCAGCTGGGTGCGAACAGCGTGAACAGTTTCTCGACGACCTCCGCGGGAGCGGCATCCTTGGTCCCCGAGTTGTAGGGCGGCTGCGGGGCGTACTCGATGAGGAGTTGCACCGCCTGCGCCACATCGTCGCCCGCGATCAGACCGGCCAGGGTCAGGGCCATGTCGATCCCCGCCGAGACGCCCGCAGCGGTCGCGTAGTGGCCGTCGATGACAACCCGCTCGTCGGTCGGCGTCACACCGAACTCGGCGAGTTGCTCCAGCGCGCCCCAGTGGCTCGTCGCCCGACGGCCGGCGAGGATTCCGGCGGCGGCGAGGATCAGGGATCCCGTGCAGACGGACGTCATCCAGGTGGAGGACCGGTCGACCGACCGCAGCCATGTGTGCAGGGCTCCGTCGGCCATCTGGTCCGCCTGGCCCGGACCGCCGCCGACGATCACCACGTCCGGGTTCGGCACCTCGGCGAGCTGTGCGACGACGTTGATCGACAGGCTGCCCAGGTCGTTGCGGACCAGGCCCGGGTTCTCGGCGACGAAGACGACCTCGGTGTCCGGCAGGCGGCCCAGCACCTCGTAGGGCCCGATGACATCCAGCGCGGTGAAGTCGGGATAGAGGACGATCGCGATCTGCATGAAGGGGTTCCTTCGGTTGTTCCGGACATTGCGGTCGCAATTCCGATCAGTTGCTGCACCACCGAGCGTAGAAGCAACCCCTCGTGACGCCTATGTCATGCAGACCAACAAATCTGCCATGCGACGGGGCGGGACCTCCCGCGGGACGGCGCCTCTGGGCAGGAGGTCGGGGCTGAGCTACCGGGGGTCGGGGCTGAGTGTCGACGGCTTGCCGAAACCGCGGCGGTACTCCGTGGGCGAGACATCGAGTTCCCGCATGAACGCACGACGCATCGCTTCCGGCGACCCGTATCCGCAGCGGCGTGCGATACCGGTCACGCCGTCGCGAGTGTCCGTCAGCGCGCGCTGCGCGGCCTCCAGACGGACAAGATCCACGAACCGGCCCGGGGTGACCCCCACCTCCTCGACGAACGCACGGGCGAACTGACGGGGAGACAGACCGGCGCGCTGCGCCAGCGCGGGAACAGAAAGGTCGGAGGCCAGGTTGGCAGCGGCCCAGTACTGAACCTCACGCAGCGGATCGGAGCGCGCCGTCTGCGCCGAGAGCTGGGCGCTGAACTGCGCCTGGTTCCCCGGCCGGCGGACGAAGACCACCAGCAGCCGAGCGATCTCGTCAGCCACCGCACGCCCGTAGTCCTCCTCGACCAGGGCGATGGCGAGGTCGATGCCGGTCGTCACGCCCGCCGACGTGGAGATCGTTCCGTCCCGGACGAAGATCGGGTTCGGATCGACCATCACCTGGGGGAACCTGCCCGCGAAGTAGTCACAGGCTTCCCAGTGCGTCGTGGCCCGGCGGCCGTCGAGCAGCCCGGCCTGCGCCAGCAGATAGGCCCCGGTGCACACTGATACGACGCGTCGCACATCAGGGCCACGCTGGCGCAGCCAGGTCACAAGCCCGCTGCCGACGTCCCCCACGCCCGGCCCACCGGGCACGAGCAGGATGTCCGGGTTCTCCGCATCGGCCAGATCCAGATCGGGAACCAGCCGCAGGCCCCCGGCGGACCGTACGGTTGCGCCACCGAGCGAGGCGGTGCGGACGACGTAGGGGGGCGTGCCCTCACTTCCGGTGTAGCGGGCCGCCACCGAGAACACGTCCACAGGACCGGCGATATCGAGGGGCTGCACACCGTCGAACAGGACGACGAGAACGGACTGGGTTCGCACCCCGGCCATACTCGCCGCGCGCACCTCGTCCATCACACCGCCGGGTCAGTGGGCCTTCGCGGTGGGGCAGCCTTCCGCCCGCACACCGCCACCCACGATGGCACAGCCCACACGACACGGGAGCCGCGAGGACGCCGTGCGCTACGTGAGGATTCTCCCCTACCCGTCCGGGAACCGCGAGGCACTGCCAGACGACTTCCTTCACGCATCGGACGTCCGTCACAGGCGGCCTGACCAGCACCCCAACACGCCTGACACACATGATGAGTCATCGGCACCACACCGGCCGGCCGTTGGCTTGAGTTCCTCCGGCGTGGGTTCGCGTGTGCGCGGCATTCCTGGAAGCCGAATCAAGGGGTCGATCGACCTCACATACTCTCTTGCCCGCTCCAGCCAGCGTCGAGCCGAGTCCAGATCCGACTCGTCCGCAGCGCCCTCCAGCTCGCCGATACGGCGTTCCACTGCCAAGCAGTACTCGGTGAGAACAGTCACCTCCTGCCATCGTCCGGCCTGGTCGCGAAGCACCTCAGTAAGCTGGTCGCGAACGGCTTCGTTCTTCGCCTCGTCTATAGCCGCTTGCCAACGGACCTCACGCTTCGCCCTGGCCTGCTGCTCGTCCTGCCTGCGCCGGACGTCTTCCACAGCGCGTGCCTCGATCTCTCCGAGGATCACGCCCAGGGCTTCTTCAAGCGTCCGGCTCTTCCGATCCCGCCGGCGACCCGGCCGAGCGGTCAGCTTGTCCTACCTTCCAAGCGTGGGTCTGAGCTGGTCATTCGTAAGATCGGCGGACCCAGGGGTTTCGGGTATGGCTGTGAGCTTGTCGCCGTTGGATGGCTCAAAGAACTTGGCCGCCCGGAGCCCCGCGACGACTCGACCGCTAATGGGGATACGCGACTCGATCGCTGTGTAGGACAACGTCGGCGAGGTCGTCTGCGGGATCAGTGTGTGACGACGAGCTGGCGGAGGTGACCTGCCCCAGATCTGGGCCGGAGTGGACATCGGCAAGGAACACCACCACTGCGTGGTGGTCGACGAGCGGGGCGAACGCCTCCTTTCCCGCCGGGTCTTCAACGACGAGTCGGTCCTGCTGGAGCTGATCGCGGACGTCCTCGCGCTCTCCGAGGACACGTTGTGGGCGGTGGACATCAATCACGGCGGTGCCGCCCTGCTCATCAGCCTCCTGCTCAGCCACGAACAGCCGATGGTCTACATCACCGGCCTCGCCGTACACCAGGCTTCGGCCGCCTACCGAGGCCAGGGCAAGACGGACGAGAAGGACGCGTTCGTCAATCGCCGACCAGGCACGCATGCGCAAGGACCTCGGTCTTCTGCGACCCGGCGACGAGATAGCCGTCGACCTGCGGACCCTGACCGCCCGCCGCCTCGACCTGGTCAACGACCGGACCCGCCAGACCAACCGTCAGTGGGCTCAACTGCTGGAGTTCTTCCCCCGCGTTGGAGCGTGCGCTGAATCTGGGCAAGGAGGGCCCGGTTGTTCTCCTCACCAGCTACCAGGTGCCGGCCCGCCATCCGTCGCAGCGGGGCCACGCGGATCGGAACCTGGCTGAGGAACCGCAAGGTGAAGAACGCGGCCGCGCTCGCTGAGACAGCTGTCGAGGCAGCCAGGGCCCAGCACACTGCTCTGCCTGGAGAAACCCTCGCGGCCGCCATGGTCGCTCGCATTGCCAAGGGGGTGCTGGCCCTCGACGAGGAGATCGCCGAACTCGACGCGCTCATCCAAGCCCGGTTCAACGAGCACCGACACGCAACGGTGATCCGGAGCCTGCCCGGCATGGGCACCCTCCTCAGCGTCGAGTTCATCGCCGCCACCGGTGGCGACCTGGATGCCTTCGGCACGGCCGACCGCCTCGCGTCCTTCGCCGGCCTTTCACCCGTGCCGCGGGACTCCGGTCGCGTCAGTGGCAACATGCGCCGCCCGCGCCGCTACCACCGCGGCCTGCTCCGTGCCTTCTACCTCTCCGCGATGGCCAGCCTGAGAACCTGCTCCGCCTCCCAGGCTTACTACGGGCGCAAGCGGAACGAGGGGAAGGGGCACAAGCAGGCCCTGCTCGCTCTGGCCCGCCGACGAGCCAACGTCTTGTGGGCCATGCTCCGCGACGGAGAGTGCCATGAGGCCCTACCAACCATCACGGCTTATGGTCGGACCCAGTCGTGTGGTCATTCTTTGGAGTGATTGCAGGGTATGGAGGTGGCCTGCCCTCGTGATCCTGAACTCCGCGACGAGCTGCGGGAGTTCACGAGGAAGGCCGTGGGATGAGTGTGCTGGCGCGTGCCGGCGAACGAGATGCGTTCGCGGAACTGTCACGCTTTCGGACGGCCTTCTACGGGTCTCTGACCGCGCGAGCGGATGCGTTCTTCGAACTGACCGACGCGCTGCTGTGCGCGGACGGTCCGACACGGACGCCGGTGGAGCTGTCACTGCTCGCCGAGCACCGGCGCGGCTACGGTTCTCTGTACGGGGCCTTGAACCACGGCCGCTCCAAAGCGGCCGCACAGATCATCCCGGGCTGGCCCTTCTCGTTCGTCGCCGCGCTCACCCCGGACCGCACCTCGTGGACCGCGGTGCTGGACGCGGTCCGTCTCGGGCCCGAGGACGATGCGATCGCGGTGACTGCCCACCAGCTCCGGCAGGTCGTGGAACGTCTGATCCGTGCGGGCCAGTGGAACGACGGAGACCGGGACGTGCTGGTGGTGATGGACGCCGGCTACGACGTGACGCGCCTGGCCTGGCTCCTGTCCGACCTGCCCGTCGAACTGGTCGGACGCCTGCGCTCCGACCGCGTCCTGCGGCTGCCGAAGCCGCCGCGAGTCTACGACCCGAAGGGCGGCCGGCCGCCCGAGCACGGACCGGAGTTCCGCCTGGCCAAGCCAGAGACCTGGCCCGAGCCCGCCGTGGTGACCATGAACGACACACCCCGCTACGGCAAGGCCGAGGCCCGCGCATGGGACCGGGTCCACCCCCGGCTCACCCACCGCTCGGCTTGGAAGAAGTGCTTGAAGCCGTCCGCGCAGTTCCTGGGGTGGGCACTGCGGTCCGTGGTGATCGGCGGCTCGGGGGGCGCTCCACGTACCCAGTC
>NZ_JBEZNG010000051.1:0-37432 GCF_040653035.1 Streptomyces malaysiensis subsp. malaysiensis | reverse complement strand
CCTCGTACTGGGCGTACTCGGGTGACGCGACAACGCGGCGAGCGGCCGTGCCAGGCGTCGGGAGCAGGGCGCCCCCTTTGACGACAGGCCCTAGCTCCCCGACCGTGGACCCCGCCCCTCCCGGGCGGGGTCCACCGTGTTCCGCCCCCGGCCAGGGTGCCCCGCCGCCCTCCGATCGGCTCCGCGCCCGCCCCGGCCACGCGAGAAGGACCTCCGCGTGGCCGCGCGGCTCGCCGTGCGCCGACAGGCGACACCCCGATCCCGAAACCCGGCGCCACACCGGCGAGCGGCCGACCCCGTGATGTGATGTCCGCACGGTGTTCACCTCCACGGACCCCGATGCCATGTCAGCACGCCTGCGTACACACACGTCTTCGAGCCGCGAGAGATGGAGTGACGCCATGCCGGGCGCCCTGTCACGCCGTTCCGCCCTGTCCTTCCTGGGAGCGATGGCCGCCGCCGGTGGGGGCGGATGGCCGGCGGCCGCGGCCGAGCCGGACCCCGCCGCGGGTCCCCTTCCCGCGCCGGGTCCCGCCCCCGGTGCCGCCGCCCGGGTGGACACCCTCATCGGACGGATGACGCTCGAGGAGAAGGTTTCGCTGCTGCACGGCGCGAAGGATCCCCTGAGCCTCGGGCAGGCGGGCTACACCCCCGGTGTCCCCCGGCTCGGCATTCCGCCGCTGCGGCTCGCGGACGGGCCCGCCGGTGTACGGGTGGCCCGGCACGCCACCGCGCTGCCCGCGCCGGTCCTGCTGGCCTCCGCCTTCGATCCGGCCCTGGCGCGGGAGTACGGGCGCACCATCGGGCGCGAGGGCCGCGCGCTGGGCCAGGACGTGCTGCTCTCCCCCATGGTGAACCTCATCCGCACCCCGTACGCCGGGCGCGACTTCGAGACCTTCGGCGAGGACCCCCTGCTCACCTCCCAGCTGGTGGCCGAGGAGATCCGCGGCATCCAGGCCGAGGGCCTGATCGCCACCGTCAAACACTTCGCCCTGAACAACCAGGAGCATGAGCGGGAGTCGATCGATGTCGTGGTCGACGAGCGGACGCTGCGGGAGATGGAGCTGCCCGGCTTCGAGTCGGCCGTACGGGCGGGCGCGTGGGCCGTCATGGGCGCCTACAACAAAGTCAACGGGGCGTTCGCCTGCGAGAGCGGGCCACTGCTGACCGGGGTGCTGCGCACGGATTGGGGCTTCGACGGGTGGGTGATGACCGACTGGCACGCCGCCCACAGCACCGCGGCGGCCCTCGGCGCCGGGCTCGACATGGAGATGCCGGACGGCGAGTACTTCGGCGAGGCCCTGCGGAAGGCGGTGGCCGACGGAGCCGTACCGGAGGCCCGGGTGGACCGCGCCGTCGGCCGCGTACTGACCGTCATGGACCGCTTCGGCCTGCTGGACGGCGGCGCCCCGCCCCGGCCCGGCCGGGACCCCGGAGCCGGGGCGCGCACCGCGCTGAAGGTCGCGACGGCGGGCGGTGTCCTGCTGCTCAATGAGCGTGGCACACTTCCGCTGACCGGGCCCGCCGCGCGGTCGATCGCCGTCGTCGGGCCCACCGGTGCCATCCCCTTCGTCAGTGGCGGCGGCAGCGCCCATGTGGTCCCCGACCATGCCGCCAGCCCGCTGGAGACGATCCGCGAACGCGCCGGAGAAGGGGCCCGGGTGGACCACGCCCTGGGCGAGGACGTGTTCGGCAAGACGATCCCCGCCACCGCGCTCTCCCCGGCCACCGGGCTGGAGGAGCGGAAGGTGGCGGCGGGGAAGAGCTGGACGTACGACGGCACCCTCACCGTCGACGAATCCGACGAGTGGACGTTCGTGCTGCACTTCAGCGGTCCGCCCGCCGGCCGCCCGAAGGTTCTGCTGGACGACGAGGAGCTGTTCCCGTTCCGGGCCGGCTTGGGCGAGTACTTCACCGGTGGCTTCGTCAGTGCCACTCCGGACGGGCTCGCCGTGCGCCGGACGGCCGTCGAATTGACGGCCGGAAAACACCGGCTGAAGGTCACCGCCAAGGGCGGCAGTGAGGGGCTGGCCTTCCGGCTGCGCCGTACCACCTCCGCCACCCGTGCCGCCGATGTCGCCGAGGCGGTGCGCGCCGCCCGCGCCGCGCACCGCGTGGTGCTCTTCGCCTACGAGGACGCCACCGAGGGCAGGGACCGGACCACCATCGCCCTCCCCGGCCATCAGAACGCGCTGATCACCGCCGTCACCGAGGCCAACCCGCACACCACCGTCGTCCTCAACACCTCCTCGTGCACCGCGATGCCCTGGCTGGAACGCACCGGCGCCGTCCTCCAGATGTACTACCCCGGCCAGGAAGGCGCCGCCGCCACCACCGCCCTGCTCTTCGGTGACGCCAACCCCAGCGGCCGGCTCACCCAGACCTTCCCCGTCTCCGACGACCGCCATCCGATGGCCGGAGACCCGCGCCGCTACCCCGGGGTGGACGGCCGCGAGGAGTACTCCGAGGGCATCCACGTCGGCTACCGCTGGTATGACGCGGAGGGCGTACGGCCGCTCTTCCCCTTCGGCCACGGCCTGTCGTACACCACCTTCGCCTATGCGGGGCTGCGGCTGCGAAGACACGGAAACGGCCTGGAGGCGGCGTTCACCGTGCGCAACACCGGGCGCCGGGCCGGGGCCGAGGTGGCGCAGGTGTATGTGGGGCCTTCCCCCGATCTGCCGCTGCCCCAGGCCGAGCGGGCCCTGGCAGGGTACCGGCGGGTTCATCTACGACCTGGTGCGGCACGGACGGTGACGGTGTGCATGGCCGCCCGGACGCTGTCCTCCTGGGACACCGAACGCCATCAATGGGTACTCGGCACCGGGCCCCGGACCGTGGAGGTGGGCTCCTCCTCCCGCGATCCACGGCTACGGGGCCGGATCGAGGTCCGCCACCGGGGCTAGGCCGCCGCAGTCGAAGTCCCGCGGCCCACGGCCGCCTTCGCATCCGACTACGCTAGTATGGCGCGTGTGCAACTAATGGCGCACGCAAGCATTAAGGCATCGACGAAGGAGCGCCGTGCAGATCGATCTTTCCGGTAGGACCGCCCTGGTCACCGGCTCCACGCAGGGCATTGGATTCGCCATCGCCGCCGGTCTGGCGCGGGCGGGCGCCCGTGTCGCGGTCAACGGGCGCCGGCAGGAGTCCGTCGAGGCCGCCATCGAGAAGCTGGAGGAGGACACGGAGGGCGGCTCGTTCGTCCCCGCCCCCGGTGACATCACCACCGATGACGGCGCCCGCCAGGTCACCGACGCGGTGCCGGACACCGATATCCTGGTCAACAACCTCGGCATCTTCGGGACCACTCCGCCGCTGGAGATCAGCGACGATGAGTGGCGGCGCTATTTCGAGGTGAACGTCCTGGCCTCCGTCCGGATGATCCGGAGCTTCCTGCCCGGGATGAAGGACCGCTCATGGGGCCGGATCATGAATGTGGCCAGTGACTCTGCGGTCGTCATCCCCGCCGAAATGATCCACTACGGGATGTCGAAGACCGCGCTGCTCGCCGTCACCCGCGGCTTCGCCAAGGAGGCCGCCGGCACCGGGGTCACGGTCAACTCGCTGATCGCCGGGCCGACCCACACCGGCGGGGTCGAGGACTTCGTGTACGAACTGGTGGACCCGGAGCTGCCCTGGGACGAGGCGCAGCGGGAGTTCATGGCCAAGTACCGGCCGCAGTCGCTGATCCAGCGGCTGATCGAGCCCGAGGAGATCGCCAATATGGCGGTCTACCTCAGCTCCCCTTTCGCCACGGCCACCACCGGCGGGGCCGTGCGCGTGGACGGCGGCTACGTCGACTCGATCCTCCCCTGACCCCCGGCGCCGCCGGGCGGTCGGGGCCGTTCAGCGCGGCATGGTGGCCGTCCTCCCCATAGGGCTCAACCGCCGCCCGGGCCGGTCACCATGTCGTGGTACGGGTCCTTGGGCGCGGGGACGCGCCGTACGGCGGTGACGTCCAGTGCGGGGCTCGCGTCGTCCGTTCCCACCTTTCCGGTGGGATGCCAGGTGCCGGTGACGGTCACCCAGGCGTCGGCGGGCGGCGCCGAGGCCCCGTGCACCCGCACCTTGCGCACCTGGGCGTCGGCGGCGCAGCAGCTGATGACGAGGCGGCTGACGTACCAGGTGCCATCGCGCCCTGGGGTGACGAAGCCGGTGAGCCGGACGGTACGGCCCTTCAGGGTGCGGTCGGTGTCCCAGACCGCACGGGAGCTGAAGTCGTTCAGCGACATCGGCACCACGCCGGTGTCCGGCAGGGCCGGGA
This sequence comes from Streptomyces malaysiensis subsp. malaysiensis, assembly GCF_040653035.1. Taxonomy (NCBI): domain Bacteria; kingdom Bacillati; phylum Actinomycetota; class Actinomycetes; order Kitasatosporales; family Streptomycetaceae; genus Streptomyces; species Streptomyces malaysiensis. Next base: position 33,168 of record NZ_JBEZNG010000051.1, on the reverse strand, counting down.
AGAGGCTGTCGCCGGACGACGACGAGGAGGGGGCCTTGGGCGCCTTCGCCTCGTCCCGCGATGCGGTGTACGAGCCGAGGGCGGGCGGCGCCAGGAACAGGATGGTCAGGGCCGGTACATACAGCAGCCAGGCGACCTTCGGGCCGCCCGCGTGGCTGTGGCCATGACCGTCGTCGTGGTCCTGGGCGCCGTCCGTGCGGGGGCGGTTGAACGGGAAGCCGTCGCGGGCGGCGCTGACCGCGCCGAGCGCGATCAGCAGCACCCCCGAGGCGATGAGCGCGGGCCGCAGGCCCTCGCGCACATAGCGCAGATACAGATCGGTCAGCAGGGAGATATGCAGCAGACCGACCCCGAGGAAGAGCAGCAGCAGCACCTGGACATTGCGCTTCACAGCAGCCACCACCCCACCAGAGTGCTGCACAGCATCGCCACGACCCAGGTGGCCGACGAGAAGCGCACCGCGAAGGCGCGCCCGAAGGTGCCGGACTGGAGGGCGATGAGCTTGAGGTCCACCATCGGGCCGACCACCATGAAGGCGAGCCGGGCGGTGGGCGAGAACCCGCTGAGCGAGGCGGCGACGAACGCGTCGGCCTCCGAGCAGACCGCGAGGACCACCGCGAGCAGCCCCAGCATGGGCAGCGAGAGCCACAGGGAGTCGGAGAAGAGCCGCAGCACGGAGTGCGGCACCGCCACATTGAACGTGGCCGCGGCCGCCGCGCCGACCACGAGGAAGCCTCCGGCGTGCAGAAAGTCATGCTGGAGCGAGACCCGGAACTCCTCCGCGCGGCTGGCGCCGGGAGTGTGCCCGGCCGGTCCCTTCGGCAGCCGCAGCCACTCCTCGCGGCCCGCCCGGATCCACAGCCAGCCCATGGCGACGGAGGTCAGCAGCGAGGCGATCAGCCGGGCGGCGACCATCCACGGGTTACCGGGGAAGGCCACATAGGTCGCGACCAGCACGATCGGGTTGATGGCCGGGGCCGACAGCAGAAAGGCCAGCGCCGCCGCCGGGGGCACCCCACGCCGCATCAGACTCCCGGCCACCGGCACCGACGCGCATTCGCACCCCGGCAGCACCGCCCCGGCGGCACCGGCCACGGGTACGGCGAGCGCCGGATTGCGCGGAAGCACCCGGGTGAAAACCCACGCCGGTACGAACGCGCTGATGGTGGCCGACACCACCGTGCCCAGCAGCAGAAACGGCACGCCCTGGATGACGATCGCGGTGAACACCGTCCGCCAGGCCGCCACCGCGCGGCCGTCCAGCGCCGCGGTGATATCCGGCCTCAGAACGATGGCCACACCGCCGAGCACCACCACCGGCAGGCCCGCGACCAGGGCCAGAGTGCTGACGCGCACGGCCGTGCGCAGCCCTCCGGCCTCCTCGGCCTCGACATCGCCGTGCATCTCCCCTCCCCCGGGCCCCGAGGCGGGACCCGGGGGTCACCTTAGCGGGGGCCGGAGTGGGCGGAGGCATCGCACCGGGCCACCACCCGATAGGCGTTGGACATCTTCCCGAGCCCCGCCAGCGGCTTGAGCAGCAGCCGGTCAAGGGTGGTCGCGACCACGAGGGCCGGCACGCCCGCCAGCAGGATCGCGCAGCGCAGCAGCCATCGGAGCCGGCCGGGCGGCTTGGCCAGGGAGGGGGAGTCGTCGGGCGGGGCGATCGCGTTGAGCGCCAGCCAAACGGCACCGAGCAGGTCGACCGTGTCCGACGGCTCGCGGTGCTCTTCGGCGGTCACCGTGAAGCCCAGCGCGGTCAGCTCCTCGCGGAGGTTGGCCACCGGAACGAAGTGCAGATGCTGGGGCTGGAGCCAGGGGAGCCAGAACCGGCCGAAGAGCCGGCCGAACCAGCACTCCGGGTCGGGCACCTCGATCAGCAGATGGCCACCGGGCCGCAGGGCGCGGCGGGCGGCGCGGAGTTCGGCCCGGGGGTCCGTGCTGTGCTCCAGGTAGTGGAACATGCTCACCACGTCGTAGCTCCCGGCCAGGCGCTCCTCGGCGAGCTCGGGGAAACTGCCGCGGATGGCACGGTCGATACGCCCCGTCCGCTCGGCCAGTTCGACCCCGGCGGTGAAGTCCAGTCCGTCGAAGCGGGTGTCCGGGAAGACGGTACGGGCCACTTCGGGGAAGTGGCCGTGTCCCGTGCCGACGTCGAGCCAGGTCTTCGGGGGCTCGGCCGAGGGCTCCTGGAACATCGCCCGCCGCCGGTACACCTTGTCCCGTCCGGCGAAGACATTGCCGAGTTCGATCTCCCCCATCCCGTCGTAGAAGTCGCGGTAGTAGAACTCCAGGCCATCGCCGTTCAGCCTGGGGTTCTGGAAGACATGGCGGCAGTCCCGGCATGTGTCGAGCCGGAAGCAGCCGGGTTTGTTCTGGTACCGGTCCTTGGTGAGCAGCCGCCGCGCCAGCCGCGTGGAGCCGCACCACGGGCAGTCCGTGCGGCGCGGTTCGAAGAACCGCTCGGTGCCCCGCGTCAGATCGGCCTGGTAGCGGGGGCGCAGTGCGGCGACGGTCTCGGCGCGGGACGGCTTCTCCGGTGTGCGGGGTATGGCACTCTCGCGGCTCATCGTTCCCCTCCCGGGTTCGTGGTGGTGTGGGTGGCGGCGGTTCCGGTGGCCGGCCGCTCCACGTGGGTGACGGCGCTCGCGGTGGCCAACCGTTCCAGATGGGTGGCGGCCGCGGTGGCGCCGCCCGCCGTGCGGAAGGAAGCGCTCACACGCTCGGCGGCGGCGCGGTACCGCGGTTCGTCCAGTACGGCGTCGAGCGCCTCGCCGAGCGCCGCCGCCCGTACCCTCCCGAAGCGCACCCGGATGCCCGCGCCCGCGTCCACCACCTGGGCGGCCACCACGGGCTGGTCGTCCCGGATGGGGGCCACGACGAGCGGAACGCCGTGCCACAGGGTTTCGCAGACCGTGTTGTGGCCCGCGTGGCACACCACCGCGTTCACCCGCTTCAGAAGGGTGAGTTGGGGGACGTAACGGCACACCAGGACGTCCTTGTCGTCCGGGGCGGCAGGGGTGTTCCGGACGTCCAGGGTGGCAGGGGTGTTCCGGACGTCCGGGGTGGCCCGGGCGAGTACACCGTCGGGATCGACGATGACCGTCTGGAACCGCCCGGCCCGCGCCCGTACGGCCTCCAGGCACTCGGTGAGGAAACGCGCCCCCGCATCGGTGTTCGCGGTGCCGAGCGTGACCAGGACGGCGGGGCGCGCCGGGTCCAGCCACGCCCAGGGGAAGTCCGCCGTGGCCGGCCGCTCGGCGATCGACGGGCCCACGTAGTGGATACGGTCGCCCGCCCGGGCCGGTCGTCCGGCCAGTTCCTCCGTGGTGAAGGCCAGGACCAGATCCGGTGAGAACCGGGGGTCGGCCGTGCCCTTCGGATCCCCGATCCGGCCCCGCACCTCGGCCATGAGCCCGTCCAGCCAGGCGTCGATCTTGGGCATGCCGTCCAGCACGCCCGTGAACTCCGCCGAGGTGGTGGCGGACGTGGCCCAGCGCACCCCGAGCCGTTCCGCCACCAGCCCGCCCGCCACGGTCTGCTGGTCGGCGATCACCACATCCGGGCGGAACTCCCCGATGGCCCTGGCCACGCCCGGGGCCATGGCCTCGGCGAGCGGCACCAGGAACCGCTCCCACAGGAACTTCAGCGCCGCCGGTCCGCGTACGTCCGGTGGCCGGTCCGCCCCGCCCTCGCCCAGCACCGGCCCGGCGCAGCGGTAGACCGTCGCCCCCTGCCCGGTCAGCCGCTGGACGACCTCGGGCATTCCGGCCCAGGCCACCTGGTGGCCCCGCGCGGTGAGTTCGGCCGCGACGCCCAGGGTGGGATTGACATGGCCGACGAGCGGGGGCACGACGAAGAGAAAACGGCGGGGTGGGACTTCCGAGGTTCTGCTCGGTTCGCTCATAAGGCATCGGCCTCCAGCGCCGCCGCGCCCACCGCCGGGGCGCCAGTGGCCGTTTCGTCCTCGTGGATCCAGGACAGCAGCAGTTCGCGGATGCGCGTGGGCGCCTCGGCGAGGACCGAGTGTCCCTGTCCCGGCAGGACGACGGTCCGGGTGCCGGGCAGCACCGACTCCAACCACCGCTCCTGCCCGGCGAGTTCGGAATCGGCGCCGTAGACGGCCAGCACCGGGCAGCGCACCGCGCGGACCTGCTCCTCGCTCACCACCCCGCTCGCCGGTACGTCCTCGGCGATGGTGGTGGTACGGACCAGGCGGGCTGCCGACTTGGCCAGCCGTGCGGTGTGGGCGCCCCGGTGGGCGCTGACCCAGGCCAGCGACTCGGCCTCATGGACCACCAGTTCGGTGGCGACGCGCCGGAGGATCCCGCTGATCTCGGTCAGCCAGCTCTCGGTGGCGGGTTTCGCCTCGATCACCGCGATACCGGCCACCCGCTCCGGATGGCGCATGGCGTAGGCGAACGCCACCGTTCCGCCGAAGCAGTTGCCCACCAGATGGACCGGCCCGGTGATGTCCAGCCGGTCGAGCAGCCGCTCCAGATCGGTGACGAAGGTGTCCAGCCGGTAGCCGGAGCCGGGGCGCTCGCTGCGGCCGTGTCCCCGCTGGTCGTACATCACCACCTCAAGACCGGCGGCGGCGAGGTCGGGGGCCACCGTGAAGTACCAGCTGGCGAGGGAGTCGGTGAGCAGACCGTGGATGAGTACGGCGGTGGCGGTGGGCGGGCGGCCATCGGGCGGGGACAGCCGCTGGACATGCAGCCGGACGCCATCCGCTCCGGTATCCGGACCGTCGTGGTCGGTGGCCTGGTCCGTGTCGTCGCCCGTACCGCTGCCCGTGCCGTCGTGTGTGTCGCGGGCGGTGTCGATCATCGCCATGGGTCAGCGCTCCCCGGCGGCCCTGACGCACCGGACGACGTACTCGACGAGCTGCCCCACGGTGAGGTCGATGATCTCTTCCAGCTCCAGGTCGGCCACGAACTCGGCGAAGTTGACCTGTCTGCCGTACCGGGCCTCCAGGCTTCCGGCCAGTGTGACCAGGTCGATGCTCTCCAGCTCCAGATCCTCGGTGAAGCGGGTCTCCATGGTGATCTCGATATCGTCGAGGCCGTATTCGTCGAGCATGGTCCGGAGCATCCCGGATATCTCCGCGAGCACGGCCGGTGCGTCGACCGGTGCCTCGGTGGCGGGTGACGGGGCGGTCTGATTGACGGTGGTCACTGATCGCTCTCCTGGTCCTGTTCCTGGTGGTCCGGGCCGGTCGTCCAGGCCACGGCGTAGTCCCTGTCCGGCAGTCCGGGCGGGTTGGCGATGGTGCGGGTGTGGACGTCGTAGCGGCGCGGTCGCTGCCCGGGGACGGTGGCCGCCACCTCGACGACGAGCCGGACCGGTGTCGAGTCGGGGCCGTCCGCTCCGGGCCGTACCTCGACGATGCTCAGATCCCGTGGTCGGTCGCGGAGGTCCCGTGGCCCGTCGCCGAGGCCGGTGCCCTCCGCCGTGGCCACGGCCTCCTTCGCGGCCCGGAAGGCGGTGGCCCAGCGGGCGCGTGACGCACCGCTCCGGGCCGTCACGGCCGTGAGGAGTTCCCACTCCGCGCGGCCAAGGGCGAGGGCGTGGTCGTCGCCATCGGCCATCTCCTCGATGGCGATACCGGGGCCCGGGGCCCCGTTCGCGCGGCGCGGCACCACCAGGGCGACCCCGGCCTCGGCCCGGTGTGCCAGCGAGAGCGCCAGTTCGGGCAGGGTCCGGCCGTGGACGCCGATGGCGTACGGGCGCCCCTCGGCATCCTCACGGATTCCGATCTCGGCGGGGAAGACCGGGCCTTCGCCGTGGTCCCAGAGCCGGCGCCGTACCGCGTCCTTGGCCGCGATCCGGCCCAGCAGCCACTGTCTGCGGCCGCGTGGCGCCTGGTGTTCATAGGCGGTGCGCTCGTCGCTGCTCAGGTGGTTACGCATGATCAGATCGCGGGAGGCCAGGTCGGGCCAGCGCTCATGGAGCAGTACCCAGCCGCCCGGCTGGGGCAGGGACAGCGTGTTGCGCTGTGGGAAGCGCTCCACGGGTCGGGTTTCGGGATGGTTGTCGAACCGGCGGTCCTGCCAGCCGGACAGCTCCGCCCACACCTGGCCACCGATCAGCAGCTGTGCGTCCGCCTCGAGCGTGGTATCGGTCAGCGAGGTGATTCTGATCAGGCACTCCACCGGTGTGCCGGGGGCCGGATGCGGGCCGAAGAAGCGCATCAGACGCATGCCGACCGGGAAGACCACGGTCCGTTCGGTGCGGGTCGCCATGATCCAGTAGCCGAGGAGCTGTCCCACGTTGTCCAGCAGGGCGCCGGGCGCGGGGGGTGTGGTGATCGTGCCGCGCAGATGCGACTCGCCGATCGCGGTGAGCGCGGTGAGCCCCTGGAAGGCCGGGCCGTGGAACATCCAGCGCTCGTCGTAGAGGTGCTGTGCGCTGTGGTCGGGTGTGCGCTCGGCGGCGGGGTCGGTGGGCCAGGGGGCCGGGCGGGTCGCGGGGTGGTGGGGGGCGACCTCCACGGTGGCGCGGGCGCCGCGGCCGAAGGTGGCGGTGTAGTGGCCGGACGTGGCGGGGGTGACGGTGACCGGGACGGTGCTGGGGGGCGCGGCCGTCACCCACTGATCGAAGCGGGCGCCATGGACGGCGACGGCCACTGCGCCGTCCACCCCATGATCCGCCGCTGCGTGTTCGGCGGCGTCCATGAGGTGGTGGACGATCGTGGTGGCCGGGACCACGGGCCAGCGGTCCGACTCATCGGGCCAGCCGGGGCGTTGGGGGAAGAAGCAGTGGTCATGGAGGTAGGGCATGGTCTCGGTGGAGACACGCAGCTCGTAGGTGCGCGGGGTCGGTGTCCGGCTCGCCGCGATGACCGCGGTGGCGGTGGCGGCGGTTTCGCTGAGCAGCGCGTTGAGTTCGGCTTCCCACAACAGTGGTGGGCAATCGTTCCGCAGGGCGGAACGGGTGGGCACCACCCGACCCGCACCCGGCGACGGCGGCCGTCTACCACGGTGCGGCCCCGCTCCCCGGGACACCGCCCGCGATAGCTCATCGCGCAACTCGCTCAGACGTGGCTCGCCGAGCGAGACCAGCGAACCGTTCAGGTCCAGCCGCACCGGAGGAAGCACCGGTTTCGCCCGCGAGGCTTCAGCCTCGCTTCGCAGCGCCGGATCCACCTCCGCCCCCTCCGTCCACAGCGCCGTGGCCACGCGGCGGAGCTGCGACACACCGTCCCGGTGGGGAGAGTTGGCGGCCACCACCAGATGGTCGCGGCCGTGCAGGGTGTCGCCGATGAGCGACCCCAGCTGGCCCGTGCCCACCTGGACGAATCCGCGGAAGCCCGCCTCGTACATGGCCTCGGTCAGCAGCCGGAAGCGCACCGGCTCCAGCAGATGCCGGATGAACAGCTCGCGCACGTCCGCCTCGGTCGCCGGGTACGGTGCGGCGGTCGTCCCGGACCAGACGGGGATCCTGGGCGGCAGGCGCAGCTCGAAGCGTTCCGTCACGGCTCGTATGGGGTCGAGGTAGGGCGCCAGCATCGGGGTGTGGAAACCGGATTGGAAGGGCAGGAGCTGCGCGATCACGCCCTCGGCGCGCATGGCCCGGACGAACTCCTCGACCTCCTCGCGCGGTCCGCACACCATCGACTGGCTGGGCGCGTTGTCGTGCGAGAGCACGATCCGGCCATCCGCCCGGTCCTCGATTTCCGCGAGCACCCGTGGCGCACCGGCACCGAGGACGGCGAAGGCCAGTCCGGGCACCCGTAGCGCGTCGGGGTCGAAGGAGTCGAGGAAGGCGTCGACCTCCTCGCCCGCGTAGAGACCTCCCACGGCCAGTGCGGTCCACTCCCCCACGCTGTGCCCGGCCACCGCGTCCGGTACGACGCCCATCCGCCGCAGCGCCGCGTCCAGCAGCCGCCCGACGCCGAAGACACCGACGCCGTGGCGGCCGATGTCACCCACGCGCGCCACCTCTCCGACACTGTGCCCGGCAGGGCGGGAGAGCCCGAAGTACTCGGCGACACCGTCCACACGCGGGGCGAACTCGGCTTCGAGGCCCGGAAAGACGAAGGCGAGCTTCCCGGGGTGCCGTGATCCCGCGCCGAGCAGCGGCTCGGGGGTGAACCAGATGTCGTTGCGCCCCCGCCAAGGGCGGCCCTTGGCCACCATGCGCCGGGCGAGTGCCAGCCGTTTGGCGGTGGGTTCGACAATGCCCAGGCGGGTACGGGCGGCCCGTCCCGTCACCGTCGTGCGTACGGTCGCGTCGTCCGCCGCCAGCAGTTCGGCCAGCCGCTCCGGGGTGTCCGCCGCCAGCGCCAGCACCCGCTCCGGTTCGATGACGACGGCCGTGGCACGCCGCGCCACCGGCACCGGCGGCGCCTGTTCCAGCACCACATGGGCGTTGATCCCGCCGAATCCGAAGGCGTTGACGGCGGCGCGCCGTACGGGCGCCTCCCAGGGCTCGGCCGCGCCGAGCACCGAGAAACGGGTGGCCGCCAGCGCCGGATGGGGGTCGTCGCAGTGCAGGGTGGGCAGCAGCTTGCCGTGGTGGACCGCGAGGGCGGCCTTCACCAGCCCCGCGACACCGGCGGCGGGCATGGTGTGGCCGATCATCGACTTCACCGAGCCGATGACGGCCGTCTCACCCGGTGTGTCACGAGGGCCGAACACCCCGGCCAGCGTGGCCAGTTCGGCCGTGTCCCCGGCGGGCGTCGCGGTGCCGTGCGCCTCCAGCAGCCCGATGGCGCCCGGCGCGCGCGGATCGAGCCCCGCGGCCCGCCACGCCTGCCGTACGGCCCGGGTCTGGCCGCCCGGGTCCGGGTTGACCAGGCCGGTGGCGCGGCCGTCGGAGGCCACTCCGGTGCCTCGGATCACGGCGTAGACGCGGTCGTCGTCGCGGAGGGCGTCGGCGAGCCGTTTGAGGACGACCACCCCGGTGCCCTCGCCGATCAGCAGACCGTCGGCCGCACGGTGGAAGGGCCGGATCCGCTGGCTCGGCGACAGCGCGCGCAGCTGGGAGAAGACGCTCCACAGGGTGATGTCGTGGCAGTGGTGCACCCCGCCCGCGAGCATCACATCGCACCGGCCCGAGGCCAGCTCCCCCACCGCCTGGTCCACGGCGACGAGCGAGGAGGCGCAGGCGGCGTCCACGGTGTACGCGGGGCCGCGCAGATCGAGCCGGTTGGCGATGCGCGAGGCGGCGAGGTTGGGCACCAGGCCAATGGCCGCCTCGGGCCGGTCCGGGCCGAGCCGCTCGGTGAACGCGGTCCGTACGAGGTCGAGTTGGCCGGGGTCGAGGTCGGGCAGCAGCTCGCCGAGGGTCCGTACGAGCTGATGGGCGGTGCGCACCCGCTGGTCCAGCCGGACCAGCCCGGGGGTGAGATAGCCGCCCCGGCCCAGCACCACGCCCACCCGCTGCCGGTCGGGCAGCCGGCCCTCACCGCCCGCGTCGGTGATGGCCGCCGCCGCGACACCCAGGGCGATCAGCTGGTCGGGTTCGGTGCCGGACACCGAGTTCGGCATGATGCCGAACCGGGCGGCCTCGACCCGGGCGAACTCGTCGACGAATCCGCCCCGTCGGCAGTACACCCGGTCGGGCGCGGCCGGTGTGTCGCCACCGCCGTCCGGGGCGTAGAAACCGGCGTCCCAGCGCCCGGCCGGTACGTCACTGATGGCGTCCACGCCGCCGACCAGGTTGTGCCAGTACGTGTCCAGGTCCGGCGAGCCGGGCAGCAGCACGGACATCCCGACGATGGCCACCGGCGGCTGCGGCTGCGGCTGCCCCTCCGTCACGCTCACCAGCCGGAGGCGGTGTAGACGACGGACCCCGTGGACTCCTCGCCCCAGGCCAGCTCGCGCAGCAGCGCCAGCGTGCCCTCCTCGGGGTCGATGAGCGAGATGCCGCGCCGGGCGTACTCACGGCCCAGCTCCGGTGTGACCATCCCGCCGTGGACTCCTGCCGGTGCCCAGGGGCCCCAGTGCACGGTCAGCGCCCGGCGGCCGGTGCGGTCCCGCCAACGTGCGCCGAGGGTCTCCAGCGCGTCGTTGGCCGCCGCGTAGTCCACCTGGCCACGGTTGCCCAGGACGGCGGCGATGCTGCCGAACAACACGGCGAACGCCGGGGGTTCGGGCAGCTCCGCGAGCGCGTCCAACAGTGTCCGGGCCCCCTCCACCTTGGTGCCGTACACACGCTGGAAGGACTCGGCGGACTTCTCCTCGATCAGCCGGTCCTCGATCACCCCGGCCCCGTAGACGACACCGTCCAGCCGTCCGTGGTCGGCGTGGATCTGCTTCACCGCCTGGAGCACCGCTTCGGCGTCGCGGAAGTCCACCGAGCGATAGCGGACCCGGGCGCCGAGCGCGTTCAACTCCTCCACGGTGGCGGTCACTTCGCGCCGCGCCAGGATCCGGGCGGCCTCCCGCTGGATCTCGGCGGGCCCCAGCCCGCCCCGGGCCGCGAGCGCCGCGCGCAGGGCCGTCTCGTCGCGGGCCCCGGCAGTGGCCGGGCCCTCGGGACCGACGGGCTCCGGCGTACGGCCGAGCAGCTCGATCCGGCAGCGGGCGGCGGAGGCCAGGGTGGCGGCGAACCGCGCGGTGATGCCACGCGCCCCGCCGACCAGGACCACCACCGCATCACGGTCCAGACCGAGCGCGGTGGCCTCCGCCGCGCCGTCCCCGGCGGGCCCCGCGCCCGAACCGGCCAGCGCACCCAGCGGGGTCTCCACGAGATCCAGGCTGTGCCGCCGCCCTTCGACGGTGCGCAGCACGACGGGCAGCGTACGGTCCGGGGCGAGCAGTTCGTCCAGCAGGCCGTCGGCAATGGCGTCGATGGACACGGCCCCGGTGGTGGGCTTGGGCGTGTCGCCGGAGTCGACCGTATCGGTGGGGAACTCCACCAGTCTGGTGATCGTGTCCGGATACTCCCTGGCCACCGTGCGGAAGACCCCGCGCAGTCCGGCCGTGCGCGCGTCGAGCGAGTCGGTGCGGCGGACCGCCAGCAGCCAATCCGGGGCGCGCCGCAGTGCCGACTGGAGTGGGGTGAACGCCTCCGGCAGCACCGGCGCGCCGGAGGCGGCCAGCGGGTCGAGCAGCAGCACACCGTCCACCCGGCCGTCGTCCTCGGTGAGCTGATGGTCGGCGGCGAGGACGACGGTCTCGGCACCGCGCTCGCCCAGGCGGGTGGCCACCGCCGCGGCCACCCCGTCACCGTCCCCGCCGAGCAGGGCGAAGCGCCGACCGGTCAGATCGGGTGGCGCGGATCCGCCCGCATCCGGTGCGCCGAGGGGTACGGGCATCAGCCGCAGCCGCTTGGGCGCCACACCGGCCACGGCCACGGGCTCGGCCGCCGGCTCGGCCATCGGCTCGGCCAGGGGCTGGGCCACCGGCTCCGGTTCATCGGGCGGCGGTGCGATGGTCGCGGGGGCGGGCGCGAGACGAGCGGTGAGCCAGTCGGTGACGGCGGCGGTCGTACGGGCCCTGGCCAACTCCTCCAGCTCTTCATCGCCCAGCATGGCGGTGTCCGTGCCCGCCACACCGAGGCGCCGCGCCAACTCCCCCGCGATCTCGGCCCGTTTGATGGAGTCGATGCTGAGATCGGCCTCGAGGTCGAGGTCGGGTTCGATCATGTCGACCGGATAGCCGGTGCGTTCGCTGATGATCTCGGAGACCGCGCGCAGCACATCAGGCCCGGTGGCGGGGGCGGTCGCGGGGGCAGACCCGACAGCATTGGGGACCTCGGCGGCCGCCGGGGCCACCGCCACCGGGGCGAGCTCGGCAGGCAGGTCCGTGGCCGCGGCGACCGGGGCCGGTGGCGCCGCGGGCCGCTCTCCCGGCGCCCCGCCGAGGTACGTGAGGAGCACATCGCGCTGGGCGGCGATCATCTCCCGGCTGGTCCTCAGGAACTCCGAGATCAGGGCGTCCTTGTCCCCGCCGCCGTACTCGCCGCCACCCGTCCGATCCGTCTGGCTCACCGTCGCCTCCATGACACGTCGGGCCGGTGCCAGCGCACCGGGAAGGAGCTCACCGTTCGCGGTGCGGACGAGGTGTCCGTCGACCGTCCAGCCGGGCCGCTTCGGTGGCGGGGCGGATCCCGCCACCACCGCGTCCCGGCCGTGGAACAGCCACGCCGTACGCACCGGAACGCCGGCTACGGCCAGCCGGGCGAGGGTGTCGAGGAATCCCCGCGGTCCATCGGAGCCGGACCGCCGTCCCTCGCAGGCGAGGGCGAGATGCGGACGGCCATCGAGGATCTCGCCCACCAGCCGGGTGAGCACCGTCCCCGGACCGGCCTCCACGAAGATCCGTGCGCCCGCCTCGTACATGGCCTCGATCTGCGCCACGAAGCGGACGGGCGCGCCGATCTGGGCGGCGAGTTCGGCGCGGACGGCATCCGGCTCCGCTTCGTACGGGGCGGCGGTGCGGTTCGCCCAGACGGGGAACTCGGCCACCCGCACCGGATGACGGCCCAGCGCCTCGGCGAACCGCCCACCGGCCGCGGCCACCAGCGGGCTGTGGAAGGCACAGGCCACCGGGATCCGTTTGGCCGAGTGCCCGGCCTCGCGCAGCAGCCGGACCGCCTCCTCGATGTCCCGCTCGGGCCCGGAGATCACGGTCTGCCGTGGTGCGTTGTGGTTGGCGGCCACCACGCGCTCGGCGAGTCCGGCGGTGCGCAGCACCGGTTCGACCTCGCCGGGGGCAGCGGTCACGGCCGCCATGGTGCCGGGCTCCTCCGCGTCGGCCTGGGCAGCGCCGAGGATGGCGGCCGCCCGCTCGGCGCTCAGCGGCGGCAGCGTACGGGGGTCGAGGGCGCCCGCGGCGCACAGTGCGACGAGTTCGCCGTAGCTGTGTCCGGCCGCCATGTCGGGCCGTACCCCGGCCGAGGTGAGCAGGGTGTACGCGGCGAGTCCGACGATGCCCAGTGCGGGCTGGGCCACCCTGGTGTCGGTGATCGCGGTGCGCTGTGCCGCCGCCCCGCCCTCGTCGAAGGCGGCCGGGGGATACAGCGCGTCGGCGTAGGAGCGTCCGTGGCGCAGATGGCGCTGGAGTGCGGGGAAGGTGACGAACGCGTCGGCGAACATCCCGGGGCGCTGGCTGCCCTGCCCGGGGAAGAGAAAGGCCACCTTGCCGCGCTCCGGCCCGCCCTCGGGCCCCTCGGCGGTCCCGGGCCCCTCGGCGGCGTCCGGGGCCAGGTGCGACCCGTCCGCTCCGCGCGGCCCCGGGCCCGGCGGATCGCCCGCGAGCACCTGTCGTAATCGTGCGGCCAGGTCGTCCAGGTCCGAGGCCACCACGGCCACCTGGACCGGCTCCTGGCCCGCGTCGGCCCGCCGGGAGGCGGTCAGCGCGAGGTCGCGCAGCCGCCATGGCCGCCCCGCCGTGTCATTGGCCATGAGCTGGTCGAGTGTCTCCTGGACCACCCGCAGCGCGGCCGCCCGGTCGGCGCCGCGGAAGAGGAACAGCTCGGCCGACCAGGCGTCCATGCCCTGCGCGGGTGGCGCTCCCCGGCCGTGTGCCGCGAGCACCACATGGAAGTTGGTCCCGCCGAAGCCGAACGCACTGACCCCGGCCACCCGTTCGGCGGGCGCGGCGGCCCATGGCCGGGCCCGGGTGTGGAAGGCGAAGGGGCTGCGGTCCGCGTCCCATGCCTCGTTGGGCCGGGCCAGATGCAGGGTCGGCGGTGTGATGCCCGTGTGCAGTGCCATCGTGGCCTTCACCAGCCCGGCGAGTCCCGCGGCGCATTTGGTGTGCCCGATCTGGGACTTCACCGAGCCCAGCGCACACGCCCCCGGTGCGGCCCCGGCCTCGGTGAACACCTCGCCCAGGACGGTGAGTTCGGTGCGGTCGCCGACGACCGTACCGGTGCCGTGCGCCTCGATCAGGCCGACGTCGGCGGGCGAGATCCGGGCGTTGGCGTACGCGCGCTCCAATGCCGCCCGCTGCCCTTCGGGGCGCGGGGCGGTCAGCCCGAGCGAGCGGCCGTCGCTGGAGGAGCCGACGCCCTTGACGACGGCGTAGATCCGGTCGCCGTCGCGTTCGGCGTCGGCCAGCCGTTTGAGGACGACGCAGGCGACGCCCTCGCCGAGCGCGATTCCGTCGGCCGAGCTGTCGAAGGTGCGGGAGCGGCCCGTCGGGGAGAGGGCGTGCACCGAGGAGAAGAGCACAAAGTCGTTGATTCCGTTGTGCAGATCGGCGCCACCGCACAGCACGAGGTCGCTGGTGCCCGCGGTCAGTTCCTTGCAGGCCACGTCCACGGCGGCCAGCGATGACGCGCAGGCCGCGTCCACGGTGTAGTTGGCGCCGCCGAGGTCGAGCCGGTTGGCGATCCGGCCGGAGATGACATTGGCGAGCATGCCGGGGAAGGAGTCCTCGGTGAGCCGCGGCAACTGGTCCGTCAGGGCGCGTGGCACCTCGTGGACATAGCGCGGCAGGACGGCGCGCAGCGTCTGGGCGTTGGACAGATCGCTGCCCGCCTCGGCGCCGAACACCACGGAGGTGCGGGCGCGGTCGAAGGCCCGGCCACCGTCGCCGGGATCGCCGTATCCGGCGTCGTCCAGGGCCCGGCGGGCGGCCTCCAGGGCCAGCAGCTGGACGGGTTCGATGCTGCCGAGTGAGGCCGGGGGGATGCCGTAGCGCAGCGGGTCGAAGGGGATGGGTGGCAGAAAGCCGCCCCATTTGGAGGCTGATTTCGCAGCGGAGGCGCCATCTTTGGCGCCCGTGTAGTGGACGGCGGGGTCCCAGCGTTCGGCGGGCACCTCGGTGACGGCGTCCACCCCGCCCACCACATTGGCCCAGAACGAGGCCAGGTCCGGCGCCTGCGGAAACATGCACGCCATGCCGACCACGGCCACGTCCAGCGGCGCGGGCGCCTCGGCCGCCGCGGGGGCCGGGGCCACGCCCAGCCGCTCGCACACCGCCTCCGCGCGTGCGGTGAGGAAGTCGGCGGCGCCGGCGCCCACCGCGTGGTGCAGCGCATCGATCGTGGTGGTGGCCGAGCGCATCACGGCGACCTGTCCGGCCATGAACATACCGCCGCTGAGCTGGCCTTCCTCGTCCACCGGAGCCAGTGCGCCATCGGGCCCACGGTCCACGCCCTTGCTGGCGATCCGCAGCCGTCCCACGTTCAGCCGCTCCAGCCGCTCCCAGACCTCCCGGTCCGGCAGGCCCTCCTTCCCCAGCCGCTCCCGCACGGTGTCGAAGCTCTCGGTGAAGGGGCTGGGCACACATCGTGTGGCGTGGCCGGGTGCGGTCTCCAGCAGCACGGTGTGCTCGGCGGCCACCACCTGGCGCTGGAAGAGCGGCTGTACGGCGCCGTGCGCCACCGCCTCCTCGGTGAACAGATACGCGGTGCCCATCAGCGACCCGACGGCGACACCGCGCCGGATGAGCGGGGCGGCGAGCGCGGCCACCATCGCGGCCGAGCGTTCGTCGTGCACTCCCCCGGCGAAGAAGATCTCGATACCCGCGCCGTCGCTTCCCCCGCCGCTGCCGTCGAGACCGTCGGCGTCTTCCGCGCCCGCTGTGCGCTGGGGATCGTGCGCCGCTCCGTCGAGGAAGTCCTCGATGACGGCGATCTGGGCCTCCCACAGCGGGAAGCTGTTGCGCGGCCCCACATGGCCGCCGCATTCGGAGCCCTCGAAGACGAACCGCCGGGCCCCGGCCTGGAGGAACTGGCCCAGCAGCCCCGGCGAGGGCACATGCAGAAAGGTGGCGATGCCGTCCCGCTCCAGCGCCTTCGCCTGGGACGGCCGGCCGCCCGCGATGATGGCGTGGCTGGGGCGGATCTCCCGTACGGCCTCGAGCTGGGCGTTCCTGATCTCCTCGGGTGCGAAACCGAGGACGCCGACGCCCCAGGGGCGTCCGTCCAGCGCGGCCGCGGCCTCCTCCAGCATGGTGCGGGCCTGCTCGCGTCCGGCCAGCGCGAGCGCGATGAACGGCAGCGCTCCCCCGGCGGCGACGGCGGAGGCGAACGCGCCCTGGTCGCTGACCCGGGTCATCGGGCCCTGCGCGATGGGAAACCGGGTGCCGAGGCGGGTGCTCAGCGGGGCGCCGGGGCACAGCGCGGAGACGGCCGAGCCGTTCCGTACGGCCTCGTGTGCCGCCTCCCGGACGGCTTCGGTGATACCTCGGACGGTGCGGCCCACATCCCGCCACCGCTCGGCGAACCGCCCGGCCAGAAAGCCATCCTGACCCACCGTCAGAGGCGGTTCGGCCTGCGAAGCGCGCCCCCTGCGCCGCAGTACGCGGTGTCCGTCGAGGACGGTGGTCTCGGAGCCGTCCATGGAGCGGATGGCGGCGGCGCGGTCCTCGGGAAGTCCCGACTCGGCGAGCAGGGCCAGCTGGGTGTCGAGGACGACCCCGGCCGCACCGCCGAGCACACAGGCCGCGGCGGTGCGCGGACCGATGCCACCGCAGGCCCACACCGGTAAGGACACCCGGGGGTCGGCGAGGAGCCGCTGGAGCAGGACGAAGGTGCCCAGCGCCCCGATCCGGCCGCCGCTCTCGCTCCCCCGGGCGATCAGCCCGTGCGCTCCGGCGCGGATGGCATCGAGGGCCTCCGCCAGGTCG
Source organism: Streptomyces malaysiensis subsp. malaysiensis (assembly GCF_040653035.1). Classification (NCBI taxonomy): domain Bacteria; kingdom Bacillati; phylum Actinomycetota; class Actinomycetes; order Kitasatosporales; family Streptomycetaceae; genus Streptomyces; species Streptomyces malaysiensis. The sequence goes on along the minus strand of NZ_JBEZNG010000051.1, from coordinate 16,639 downwards.
GTGACCTCGGCCAGCACCCGGCGGCAGTCGGCAACGGCCTCCACCGGCCAGGGCGAGTCCACCCCGAGCACCACCGTATGCGGACCTGGCACACCGCCGAATGAGCCGTTCGTAGGGGAGCCGCTGGGCGGGGCATCCGGCAGGTCCGAAGGGGTGAGGGGACAGCCCGCCGCGACCCGTACGCCGTACCGGCCATCGGCCACCCACTCACCGATGTCTTCCCATGCCTGGAGGGCTTGGCGGCCCGATGTTCCCAGGTCGAGGACGCCGAGACCACCCGCGCGGCTGACCGCGGCGGCGAGTCTGGCGTCCGGTTCCCCGAACGGAGTGATGCCGATGACAAGATCGCCGGCGTCCACGGCGGATGACATGTTTTCTCCGAAAATCGCTAGCGCGGCAGGAAAGGGAGATAATTCGGGCAACGCATGCCGAACGTATGGCACGGCAATCTCGCGAAACGGCGCCGAATGAAATTAGCCACGTCGTTACTGAAGAGTCAACAAGCAGTCGTGCACACTCGCGCCGCGACGGGCTGAATCTCGCCAGACGCGAAGACATCGGCGTCGCCGCCACCTTCTCCCCTCTGTTGCGCGTTCATATATCTCAGGTGAAAGAGATCGCAGCCGAAGGTAGGCCGGGACGCATGAGCCAACCTTGAATGCGCCTTAACCTGCGCGGATACCAGATGCTGATTTCGCTGACGCGAATTTACGTATACGGGCCGGAGAAGCGGGGCGGACCGGCGGGCGGCCACACGGCCGCCCGCCCCAGCGCGTTTCAGTCACTCACCTCGACCACGGGCGACTCCTCGAGCAGATCCCGGACCTCGTCGGCCGCGACCTCCCACAACTCCTCGCCGACCAGCAGCCACCGGGTGATGCCGATCGACTCCAGGAACGGCAGATCGTGGCTGGCGACCACGAGCGCGCCCTGGTAGGAGTCCAGCGCGCTGGTCAGCTGCCGCACACTGGCCAGGTCGAGGTTGTTGGTCGGCTCGTCGAGCATCAGCAGCTGCGGGGCCGGTGCGGCGAGCATGGTCGCCGCGAGGGCGGCCCGGAAGCGTTCGCCACCCGAGAGGGTGCCCGCCGGCTGCTCGGCACGCGCCCCCTTGAACAGGAAGCGCGCGAGCTGGGAGCGGATCTGGTTGTCGCTGACCCCGGGCGCCCGGCGCGCGACGTTCGCCGCCACGCTCAGCTCGTCGTCCAGCACATCCAGCCGCTGGGGCAGGAACCGCAGCGGCACATACGTCCTGGCCTCCCCGGACACCGGGCTGAGCTGACCGGTGAGGGTGCGCAGCAGGGTGGTCTTGCCCGCTCCGTTGCGCCCGACCAGCGCGATGCGTTCGGGCCCGTGCACATGGAGGGTGGCATCGCGCAGGGCGCCGTACCGGGGGCGCAGTTCACTCAGGCTGAGCACGGTGCGGCCCGCGGGCACGGCGGTGTGCGGCAGGCTCACCCGGATCTCGGCGTCGTCGCGGACCGCCTCCGCGGCCTCCTCACGCCGCTCACGCGCCTCGTGGAGGCGGTCCTCGTGCAGATCCTTGAGCTTGCCGGCCGACTCCTGCGCGGACCGCTTGCGGGCACCGGCGACGATCCTCGGCGCCCGCCGCTCGATGTCCATCTTCTTGCTGTGCCGCTGACGGCGGGCCAGTTTGATCTGGGTTTCCTCCAGTTCGCGCTTTTGCCGCCGCACATCCGCCTCGGCGGCCCGCAGCATCCGCGCGGCCGCCTCCTGCTGGGTGGCCAGCGCCTCCTGGTAGGCGGACCAGCCGCCGCCGTACCAGGTCACCGACCCGGACCGCAGATCGGCGATGCGGTCCACCCGCTCCAGCAGCTCACGGTCGTGGCTGACCACGACCAGCACACCGGAGCGCCAGGAGTCGACGGCGTCGTAGAGCCGGCGCCGCGCGAACACGTCGAGGTTGTTGGTGGGTTCGTCGAGCAGCAGGACGTCGGGCCGCTCCAAGAGCAGGGCGGCCAGCCGCAGCAGTACGGTCTCGCCGCCGGACAGATGGCCGACGGTGCGGTCCAGTTCGACACCGCCGAGCCCGAGCGAACCCAACGTCGCCACGGCCCGCTCCTCGACGTCCCAGTCGTCGCCGACCGTCTCGAAGTGGGCCTCGTCGATGTCTCCGGCCTCGATGGCGCGCAGCGCGGCGCGCCGCTCGGCGATGCCCAGGGCCTGGTCGACGCGGAGGGTGGTGTCAAGCGTGATGTTCTGCGGAAGGTAGGCGAGGCTGCCGCCGACGGTCACCGACCCCTCGGCGGGGCGCAGCCGGCCGGCGATCAGCCGCAGCAGGGTGGACTTGCCACTGCCATTGGTGCCGACGAGGCCGGTGCGGCCCCGCCCGATGGCCAGCGACAGGCCGTCGAAGACCGGCGTGCCGTCGGCCCACTGGAAGGACACGGCCGAGCAGGTCACGGAGGCGCCGGGGGTGGGGGATGCTGCCATGGTGATCTCGCATTCGTAAGCGCTGTGAACAAGGGGCTACGTATGCGAGCACCACGCGGCGACCAAGCCGGGGAATGGGGTGCGGTCCTCCGAAGGGCGAGGGACGGCTTATGCACCGAGGTCGCATCCACGCGGGTCACGGGCGGCAGAAGGGCCGACTACGGCGTGACGGGCTACGGCTTGTGCCGTACCGCGCGATGATCGCGAACCTCAGATACGCAACGTCCACCTCTATCGGAGACAACAGGACCCCGGCAGTCTACCCCAGCCGTGGAGTCTGATGTCGTACGCACGGCCGGGCGGGGGCTCGCCCCGCCACCTTCCTGCCAACCTTTCCCACGCCCCCGCTCCCGCGCACGACCGCCGTTACGATCACCCGCGTGACCTGGCGGCGCATCCGCACCGAGGCGCGCCGCACCTTTCGGACCGCATCGGATCAAAGGACGTGAGAAGTGAACAGCCGGTTGAGCGTCGCGGCCGTGTCGGCCGTCTCCCTGGTGGCACTCATGGGTGGTACGACGGTGGCGACGGCGCAGGAGTCCGACCCGGTGCCGAAGTCCTGTGACGGTGTCCGGCTGACCGGCGAGCTCCCCGCCCCTGCGCCCGGCCAGGCCGTTTCGGGGCAGATCACCATAGGCCCCGACTGCGAGCCGGAGCTGGGCTCCGTACGGCGCGGCCCGGCATCGGACCGCCCGGCGCGCACCGCCGCCACAGCCACCACCACGGCCACCACCACGGCCACCACGGCCGCCGCCACCGCCGCGGGCCATCAGCTGCGTGGCTGGAACGAGATGTACGACTGCTGCAACATCCGGATGACGGGCCTGTACACCGCCTCCTCGTGGGACACGGCGGACGGCCGCGTCACCACGGCCGGCACCACGGCCACCCAGGAGTGGAACCGCGAGCCGTGGGACGCCGGTTGGTCGCTCACCTCGCAGACCGCGAAGGACGACTGCGCCACGGACTGCGCGGAGGTCAACTCCGAGGCACACGCCGACTTCGCGTATCAGGGCGTCTTCGATCCGACGGGCGACTGGTACGACAACACCCACCACTCCTACGTCCAGTTGAAGGCCGACGGGACGGCGAGCTGCCGCTTCGATGTGGAGCTGCGGCACACCTTCGTGGGCTGGAACTGGCGGTACGGCTGCGAGTGACGGCACCGGCGGCACGGTGGCACACGGCGTGGCCTGCGCCGGGTGCCACCACCCGCGTCAGACGGGGTGCGGTATCACGATGCCCCGGCGCACTGGAGCAGTATCCGGGCCAGCCCACCCGGCTGGGAGAACATCGGCCAGTGGCCCGTGTCCATCTCGACCAGCCGCCAGCGCTCGCTCTTCAGCAGCTCGGCCACATCGTCCGTCGGCTCGGCACCGTCGAGCAAACACTTGATGTAGGTGGCCGGAAGCTCGCCGAGCGGGCGCGCCAGGACGGCCGGCTCGGACAGCGTGGCGCCCGGATGCGGCGTGGAACCGGCCACGATCCGCGCGATCTGCTCGTCGGTGAGCCCCTGGCCCCCGTAGTCGGCCGCGGTCAGGGGTGCCCAGCAGCCGTCGTTGGCGGCCATCGACGCCTCCACCATGGCCCGGCCGCTGGGCCAGGCCGACAGGAACGACCCACCGTCCGCCGGAACGTTGGAGTCCACGAACACCACATGGGCCAGCCGGTCACCGATGTGCTCGGCGGCCTGGCCGACCGGGATGCCCGAATAGCTGTGCCCCACCAGGACCACATCGCGCAGATCGAGGCGCTCGATCTCGCCGACGATGTCCTGGACGTGGGTCTGCTGCCCGGCCGGCACACCCTGCTTCCCGGCGAGCCCGGACAGCGTGAGGGCATGCGCGCCGTGTCCGGCCGCCCGCAGCTCCGGCACCACCTCGTCCCATGCCCACGACCCCAGCCAGGCACCCGCCACCAGTACGAATTGCGTCATGTCGGCAAGGTAGCGCGGGGGTCCGACAACGGACCGCCGGGAGCCGCCGAGGACCTCGCTCAAAGGATCTCGATGACCTCGGGTCCAAAGGACATCGAGACCCCGGGATCACAGGACATCGAGGAGCACGGGCTCACAGGATGTCGAGGGGCACGGGTCCCGTGGGCGGCGGAAAGGCGCGGTCCAGCGCGTCCAGGTCCTCCGGGGTCAGCTCGAGATCCAGCGCGGCGCGGTTCTGCTCGACATGTCCGACCCGCCCGGCCTTGGGGATCGCCTGCACCCCCTGCCTGAGCACCCACGCCAGCGCCACCTGCTCGGGCGTCGCGTCATGCGCCCGTGCGACCTCCCGCAGCGCCGCGGCGCGCGGCAGCCGTCCCTGCTCGATGGGCGAATAGGCCATGAGGGGGATGCCGCGCCGTTGGCACCAGGGCATGAGGTCGTGCTCGATACCGCGCCTGGTGAGGTTGTAGAGCACCTGGTTGACGGCGACCCCGTCGCCACCGGGGATGGAGACGAGATCCGTCATATCGGAGGCGTCGAAGTTGCTCACACCCCAGTGGCGGATCTTGCCGCTGTCGGCCAGTTCGGCGAAGGCTTCGAGGGTCTCCTCCAGCGGGATCCGCCCGCGCCAGTGCAGCAGATACAGATCGATCCGGTCGGTGCCGAGCCGCCGCAGGCTGCCCTCGCAGGCCGCGATGGTGCCACTGCGGTCGGCGTGGCTCGGGAGCACCTTACTGACCAGAAAGACGTCGTCACGGCGGTCGGCGATCGCCTCCGCGACGAGTTCCTCGGAGGCGCCGCTGCCGTACATCTCGGCGGTGTCCACGAGGGTCATCCCGAGGTCGAGTCCACGCCGCAGCGCCGCGATCTCGTCGGCGCGGCGCCGGGGGTCGTCACCGATGTGCCAGGTGCCCTGGCCGAGCAGCGGGATCCGCTCGCCCGAGGGCAGCGGAACGGTGTCCGGTGCGGTGGTCATCTTCCCCGCCTCCCTGGTTCTCCGGCTGCCTCCAACGGTAGGCGACGCCGCGCCGTGCAACGTGCGCACCGCGTGGTGCGGGTGAGTGAGGCCGGGGCTGGAGGCGCTCAGTGCGCCGAGGGGCGGGCCGTAACACCGGCTCGTAATACCGGCCCGCCCCTCGGGGAACTCCTGAAGCGAGCCGGAAAATACCGATTCGCGGGGAGAAATTACGCGGTCTCGGGCCGCCGCGCGGTGGCGATCAGATAACCCAGCTCGGGCATTTCCATGTTCTCGCCCTCGGCGGGCTTCAGCTTCTTGAAGACCTCCGGATCGACCTTCGACGCCAGCTGCTCCATGTTCTGGGCCATGGCCTCGCCGAGCCGCCTGACCGACTGCTTGGTGGTGCTTTCGCTGACGTCGAGCAGCTCCGTACAGCGCAGCCCGGCGTCGCGCAGCATCGCCGGGTATGTCTCGAAAGAGGCGGGCGGCTGAGTGAGATACCGCTGGAGAATGTTTTCGATGACCGGCCGCCGCTCCTCGGATATCGCCTCGCGCTCATAGTTGTCGGTGAGCGCCAGCCTGCCGCCCGGCCGCAGGACGCGGGCGGCCTCCGCGAGCGCCGCCGTCCGGTCGGGCATCTGCATCACGGATTCCAGCATCCAGACGGCGTCGAACGAGGCGTCGTCGAAGGGCAGGTCCATCGCGTCGCCGTACTGGAAGGTGACCTTGCCGCTCACCCCGGCGGCCTCGGCCAGCTCATTGGCCTTCTCGACCTGCTTACGGCTGACGCTGACGCCCACCACCTCGGCACCCGTCGTCCGCGCGAGCCTGATCGCGGGGCCGCCGAAGCCGCAGCCGATGTCCAGGACCCGGGAGCCGGCGCCGATGCGCAGCCGCTCGACCATCATGTCAGTGAGCCGGTCGGCGGCTTCCTCCAGATTGGTGGTGTCCTCCTGGCTGTTCCAGTAGCCCACATGGATGTTCGGACCGTAGAGCGAGGCGTCGAACATGCCCACCAGCTGGTCGTAGAACTCGCCGACCCGCTCGCCGACCGCGCTGACATTGGATGACGTCATGATGTTTCCTCCCGCAGTAATGGAAAGGTCTTCGGCGACATCAGAAATCCGCGAGCGCCTTCCCCGTTTTTTCTTCCGCGCTTCGAATGAACGCGAGCCTATCAGGATGTCAGGCCATGCGAATCACACATTCTCCGCAAGCCAGTTGAGAACCGTTTCGGCCGCCACGCTGGCGAAATCCTCCATCATGGTGAAGTGGTCGCCGGGAACGTCGATACGAGTCAGTGCGGCACCCCATGCCGATTCCTCGTCGGCCCCCTCTCCGGACCCCGGAAAGGATTCCTCCGCTTTCACCGTCAGAATGGGCGCGTCAATCGGTGTGGGCGCCCAGTCGGAGAAAAGGCGCAGATAGCCGCCCATGGCGGTCAGCCTGCCCTCGTCCACCACACCGAACATCTTTTCCCGGTCGAACATCTTGCCGGACAGATTGGTCTGGATCCACGGCAACGCCTCACTGCGCGGCAGATAGGTGTCCAGCAGGACGACCGCGGAGGGCGCGCTGCCACGTGCCTCCAGCCACCCGGCGACCGCCTGGGCGATCCAGCCGCCCGACGAGCGCCCGACGAGCACGAACGGCTTCTCCCCGGCACAGCGCAGCGCCGCCTCCGCCTGCATCTCCACGACCGCGTCGACGCTCGCCGGAAGCAGCTCCCCCTTGCCGAAGCCGGGCTCGGGCAGCACGGAGACATCGCGTCGGCCCCGGAACCCGGCGGCGAACCTGGCGTACTCACGGGGCCCCGAGATGGCGACCAGCGAGGGGAAACACACCAGGCCCGGCGCCGTGGCGCCCTTGGAGAGCCGCACCAGCTTGGGCGCGGTGGTCACCTCCGCGGCCGTCTGGAACGACGGGCGCAGCCGGGCCGCGGCCATGAGCAACTGGGTGCCCGCCACGTACTGTTCATCGGCGCACGCCTGCCGGTACAGCTCCTCGATCGTCGAGCCCGCCCCGGCCGCCCTGGCGGCACCGGCGGCCGGTGCGGAGACCGGTTGCGCCGCGCCGATGGCCGGAGCCCCGGCCTGGGGCGCGGACTCGGGCGCGCCGGGGGCCAGTTGGGCCCGCAGATAGGCGGCGAGCGCCGCGGGTGTGCCGTGGTCGAAGAGCAGCGTGGCGGGCAGGTTGAGACCGGTGGCGAGGTTGAGCCGGTTACGGATCTCCACCGCGGTGAGCGAGGTGATGCCCAGCTCCAGGAAGGCGTGTCCGTCCTCCACCAGGTCCGGTGAGTCATGGCCGAGCACGGTGGCGGCATGGGTGCGCACCAGCTCGGTCAGAACCTGGGTCTGCTCCCGGCCGGACAGCCCGTGCAGCCGCTGCCCGATCGGCTCCACTCCCCCGTCGCCGGTGGCGGAGCCGGAGGCGGCGTTGTGGGCCGTCCGGCGGGCCGGGACCCGCACCAGGCCACGCAGCAGATGCGGGACGCCGAGAGAGGCGGCCTGCACCCGCAGGGCCGCGATGTCGAGCCGCATCGGCACCAGGAGGGGATCCGTGTCGGTGGCGGTCCGGGGGTGCCCGCTGCCACTCACATCAGTGCCCTCACCCGCGCCGGGGCCTCCGGCCCAGGCGTGCCACGCCCGCGCCGTCGCCACGTCGAAGAGCGCGAGGCCCTCCTCGGACGACAGCGCGGCCACTCCCGCCCGGTTGAGCCGCTCGACATCGCTGTCGTCCATGTGTCCCGTCATGGCGCTGCGTTCCGCCCACAGCCCCCAGGCCAGCGAGACCGCCGGCAGCCCCCGCGCCCTGCGCCGCCGCGCCAGCGCGTCCAGGAACGCGTTGGCCGCCGCGTAGTTGGCCTGGCCGCTGCCACCGAACACGCCCGCCGCCGAGGAGAACAGCACGAACGCGGACAGCGGCAGGTGCTCCGTCAGCTCGTGGAGGTTGACGGCGGCGTCGGCCTTGGGCCGCAGCACCGTGTCGACGCGCTCCGGGGTCAGCGACCCGATCACCCCGTCGTCGAGCACACCGGCCGCGTGCACCACGCCGGTCAGCGGATGTTCGGCCGGTACGGTGGCCAGCAGCCGTGCCAGCGCGGCGCGGTCGGCCGTGTCGCAGGCGGCCAGGGACACCGAGGCCCCCGACGCGGTCAGCTCGTCCACCAGCTCTGCGGCGCCGGTGGCCTCGCGGCCCCGGCGGCTGGTCAGCAGCAGATGGCGTACGCCGTGCTCGGCCACCAGGTGACGGGCGACCAGTGAGCCCAGCACACCCGTAGCGCCGGTGATGAGGACCGTTCCCTCCGGGTCCCACAGCGGCGTGGCGGTGGCCCCACCGTCCCGTTCCCCGGCCGAGGTGGGCGCGGTCGCGCGGGCCGCGGGGACGCGTGCGAGCCGTGGCACCAGCACCCCACCGCCGCGCACCGCCATCTGCGGTTCGTCACCCGACAGGGCCTGCGGCAGGGCGGCGAACGACGCCTCCTGGTCGTCCAGGTCGAGCAGCAGGAAGCGGTCGGGGTTCTCCGACTGCGCCGACCTCACCAGTCCCCACACCGAGGCGCAGGCTGGATCGGCGAGCGATTCCCCTGGCCGGACACCAACCGCCCCACGGGTGACCAGCACCAGCCGGGACCGTCCGAACCGCCCATCGGCCAGCCACGACTGCACCAGCGCGAGCGCCCGGTGGGCCGCGACACGGACGGTCTCGGCGGACGGCGCGAGCACCACCGGGGAGGAAAGGGAGGCGAACACCAGATCCGGCGCCGTTCGCCCAGCCTCGATGGCCTCTCCCAGCGCGGACAGATCCGCGTATGTCTCGGCCAGGGCGCCCGCCGTGCCCGCCGACTTCAGCGCCGCCGACAGCCCCGTGTCGCCCTCGGCGAGCACGGCCCAGCGGCCGGGAGCCCCGGACGACGGCGACGCCGTCGCGGGCGCCGTCCACTCCACGCGGAACAGCGACTCATGGAAAGCGCCGTGTGCCGCACCGAGCTGGTCCCGGGCGACCGCGCGGGTGACGAGCGAATCCACCGAGGCCACGGGCCGTCCCGCTTCATCGAGCGCGGTCAGGGACACCGCGTCCGGCCCGGCCGGGGACAGCCGCACCCGCAGCGCGGACGCGCCCGTGGCATGCAGCGCGACTCCACTCCAGACGAAGGGAAGCCGGACCCGTCCGGTGCCGGATCCCTCATCCCGACCGGCGTTGCCATCAGGCTTGGGGAGGCGGACGAAACCGCCGAACGCCATCGCGTGCAACGCGGCGTCCAGCAGGGCCGGGTGGAGGCCGAAGCGCCCGGCGTCCTGCCCTGCCTCCTCCGCCAGGCGGACCTCGGCGAAGACCTCGTCGCCCTTGCGCCAGACGGCGCGCAGCCCCTGGAAGGACGGCCCGTAGCCCAGTCCGGTGCGTGCGAACCGTTCGTAGAGCCCGGCGACATCCACCGCCTCCGCACCGGCCGGTGGCCATGCCACCGACTCCAGCTCCGGCTCGGTGGCGCGGTCGGCCGAGGTGCCGTCGCTGCCGAGCACACCGGTGGCATGCTGTGTCCAGGGGCCATCCTCCGTCTGCGCGTACACACCGACCGAGCGCCGCCCCGTCTCGTCGGGACCGCCGACCGCGACCTGTAGCCGGACCGTGCCCTGCTCGGGCAGCACCAGCGGGGCCCCGAGGGTCAGCTCGTCCACCCGGTCGCAGCCGACCGCGTCACCGGCCCGCATCAGCAGCTCCACGAAGGCCGTCCCCGGCAGCAGCGTGACATCCGCCACCGCGTGGTCGGCGAGCCAGGGATGGGTACGGAGCGACAACCGCCCGGTGAGCAGGAACCCATCGGAGTCGGGCAGCGGCACGGCGGCCCCCAGCAGCGGATGCCCGGCCGAGTCCAGCCCCACCGATGACACGTCGCCGGCGACCTCGACGGCCTCGGACTCCAGCCAGAAGTGCGTGCGCTGGAAGGCATACGTCGGCAGATCCACCCGCTCCGCACCCGTTCCGGCGAACACCCCCGCCCAGTCGACGGACGCGCCGCCGACGTACGCCTCGGCCAGGGACGTCAGGAACCGCTCCAGCCCGCCTTCATCACGGCGCAGCGAACCGACAGCGGTGACGCGGGTGCCGTGGTCCTCGGCCGTTTGCTCCACACCCATCGTCAGCACCGGATGGGCGCTGGCCTCGACGAACACCTGGAAACCGTCAGTCAGCAGGGCGCGTACGGTCTCTTCGAAGCGCACCGTCTGACGCAGATTGCGGTACCAGTACCCGGCGTCCAGTTCCTGGGTGTCCAGCACACCCGCCGTGACCGTGGAGTAGAACGGCACCGATGAGGCCCGAGGCGCGATATCCGCCAGCTCCCGCAGCAACTCCTCCTCGATCTCCTCCACATGGGCGCAGTGCGAGGCGTAATCCACGGGGACGCGACGTGCCCGGGTCCCATCGCCCTCGCATACGGCCAGCAGCTCATCCAACGCGTCCGCGTCACCGGAAACCACGACCACCGAGGGCCCGTTCACCGCCGCCACCGACAGCCGCTCGCCCCATCGAGCCAGCCGCTCCCGTACCACCTCCACGGGCAGCGACACCGACACCATGCCGCCACGACCCGAAAGTGCCCGCAGCGCCTTGCTCCGCAACGCCACCACCTTCGCGGCGTCCTCCAGTGACAACGCACCCGCCACACACGCCGCCGCGATCTCACCCTGCGAATGACCAATGACGGCAGCAGGCTCGACACCGTACGAACGCCACAGCTCCGCCAACGACACCATCACCGCGAACAGAGCGGGCTGCACCACATCCACCCGCTCCAACACGGCCGCAGCACCCTCACCACCCCGCAACACATCCCCGAGCGACCACTCCACAAACGGCGCCAACGCCGCCGCACACTCACCCACCCGCTCCGCGAACACCGGCGAAGACTCCAACAAGCCCGCCGCCATCCCCACCCACTGCGACCCCTGACCGGGGAAGACAAAGGCCGCACGGGCGTCGGAGCCGACCACTGCCCCCCGTACCACGCCCGTCGCCTCGCGGCCCTCGGCCAGCGCGGTCAGGCCCTTGACGAGCGCGGTACGGTCGGCGCCCAGCACCACCGCCCGCCGATCGAACGCCGCGCGCGTGGTGACCAGCGACAGACCGATGTCCGCCGTCGCCGGGCCGGTGTCCCCGGCCACCAGTGCGAGCAGTCGCGCCGCCTGCCCCCGCACCCCGGCGTCGGACTTCGCCGAGAGCACCCACGGCACCATGGCGAGGGGCAACCGCGCGTCCCCCTCGGGGGTTTCATCGTCGGCCCCGGCCACGGGCGCCTGTTCGAGGATGATGTGCGCGTTGGTGCCGCTGAGGCCGAAGGACGAGACACCCGCCCGGCGTGGGCGGCCGGTCTCGGGCCATGGCCTGGCCTCGGTGAGCAGCTCGACGGCTCCCGCCGTCCAGTCGATGTGTGACGACGGTTCGTCGACGCCCAGCGTCTGTGGCAGCAGACCGTGTCGCATGGCGAGCACCATCTTCATGATGCCCGCGACACCGGCCGCGGCCTGGGTGTGCCCGATGTTGGACTTGATCGAGCCGAGCCACAGGGGCTGGTCGTCGGTGTGTTCACGGCCGTACGTGGCCAACAGCGCCTGCGCCTCGATGGGGTCGCCGAGCGTCGTACCCGTACCGTGTGCCTCGACCGCGTCCACCTCGCCCGCCGACAGCCGCGCGTTCGCCAGCGCGGCGCGGATCACCCGCTGCTGGGACGGCCCGTTGGGCGCGGTGAGACCGTTGCTCGCACCGTCCTGGTTGACGGCGGAGCCACGTACCACCGCAAGGATCCGGTGACCGTTGCGGCGTGCGTCCGACAGCCGCTCCAGCAGCAGCATGCCCACGCCCTCGCCCCAGCCGGTGCCGTCCGCGGCCGCCGCGAACGCCTTGCACCGGCCGTCCGGCGCAAGACCCCGCTGACGGCTGAACTCCACGAACGTAGCGGGGGTGGACATCACCGCCACTCCGCCCGCCAGCGCCAGGGAGCATTCGCCCTGCCGCAGCGCCTGCGCCGCGAGGTGCAGCGCCACCAGCGATGACGAGCAGGCGGTGTCGATGGTCACGGCCGGGCCTTCGAGACCGAAGGTGTAGGCGACCCGGCCCGATGCGATGCTTCCGGACCCACCCGTGGCCAGGTAGCCCTCGGCGCCCTCGGGGACGCTCCGGAGCTGGGATCCGTAGTCGTGGTACATCAAACCAGCGAAGACACCGGTCGCGCTGCCCCGGAGGGTCGTCGCATCGATTCCGGCCCGTTCGAACGCCTCCCATGACGTCTCCAGCAGCAGCCGCTGCTGCGGGTCCATCGCCAGGGCCTCGCGTGGCGAGATGCCGAAGAACGCCGGGTCGAACTCGCCGGCGGTGTGCAGGAAGCCGCCCTCACGCGCATAGCTCTTGCCGTCCGCCTCCGGGTCGGGGTCGTACAGCCCCGCCACATCCCAGCCACGGTTGGCAGGAAAGCCGGAAATGGCGTCATCGCCCGCCGCGAGCAGCCGCCACAGCTCCTCCGGGGACCGGGCGCCGCCCGGGAAACGGCAGGCCATGCCGACAATCGCCACCAGGTCGCTGTCGGTCGTCAGGTCGTGGCCGGTATCCGCCTTGCCGGTGGGCAGGGTGGGCTGGGCAGTACGTACGCCGTCGTCCCCGCAGGTCAGCTCCAGGTGGAGATGGTGGGCGAGGGCGGTCGGCGTCGGATAGTCGAACACCAGCGTGGCCGTGAGACGCAGTCCGGTGGCCGTACCCAGCCGGTTGCGCAGCTCCACCGCCGTCAGCGAATCGAAACCGAAGTCCTTGAAGGCGCGGCCCGGCTCCACCGCGGCCGCCCCACCGTGCCCGAGCACAGTGGCCACGCACCGCCGCACCAGGTCGAGCACCAGGCGTTCGCCGTCCTCCGACGACGCCATGGCGAGTCGCTCCCGCAGGTCACCCGCGGCACCGGTGCCATCCGCCGCGGCCCGGCGCACGATGGGCCGCACCAACTCCCGCATGATGTGCGGCACTTCGCCCTCCGTGCCGCGCGCCTTGGCCGGGTCCAGCCGCATCGGGACGACCACGGGCAGTTCCCCGGCACATCCCGCGTCGAACAGGGCCAGGCCCTCCTCCGGCGACAGACCGTCCACTCCGGCCCGGCCCATGCGCCGCAGATCCGCCTCGGCCAGCCCTCCGGCCATTCCGCCGCGCTCGTCCCACAATCCCCACGCGAGCGACAGGCCGGGCAGGCCCGAGGCCCGGCGGCGCCGTATCAGCGCGTCGAGGAGGGCGTTGGCGGCCGCGTAGTTGGCCTGCCCGGCCGTGCCGAAGGTTCCGGCGGCCGAGGAGAACACCACGAACGCCGACAGGTCCATCGCCTCGGTCAGCTCGTGCAACGCGATGGCCGCGTCCACCTTCGGGCGCAGCACCGCGTCCATGCGCTCAGGCGTCAGCGATGCGATGACACCGTCGTCGAGCACCCCGGCCGTGTGGACCACTCCGCGCAGCGGATGTGTTTCGGGGACGCCCTTCACCACGGCGGCCAGCGCGTCCCGGTCGGCCACGTCGCAGGCGGCCCAGCCGACCGAGGCACCCGCCGCCACCAACTCCGCCTCCAGCTCGCGGGCGCCGGGGGCATCCACGCCCCGACGGCTCACCAGCAGCAGATGGCGTACGCCGCGCTCGGCCACGAGATGACGGGCGACCAGCCCGCCCAGTGTGCCGGTGGCACCGGTCACCAGGACCGTGCCGTCCGCGTCCCACACCGCCGAAGCCATCGCGGCCTCGGCGGTCGGGGTGGTCGGGGCGGGCGAGGTGGTCGGGGTGGTCCCGGTGGTCGGGATGGATCCGGCGGTCGAGATGGATCCGGCGGTCCGCACCCGGCCCAGACGAGGCGCCAGCAGTCGCCCGTCGCGCACCGCCACCTGGGGTTCGCCACTCGCCACCGCGGCGGACAGCAGGGAGAGGGTCTCAGAGGTCAGCGGACGACGCCCGGACTCCCCCGATTCCTGCTCCCGACCGTCCAGATCGACGTCCATGTAGACATCCAGGTCAACGTCCAGGTCGGCATCCAAGTCGACCAAGACGAACCGGCCGGGGTGCTCGGTCTGCGCGGTCCGTATCAGTCCCCATACGGCGGCGGCCGCGAGATCCACCGCGATCCCGTCGTTCTGGCGCTCCTCGCCGTCCTCGACGGTCACCGCGCCATGCGTCGCGATCACCAGTCGCGAACCGGCGAACCGCTCCTCGGCCAGCCACCCTTGGACCAGCCCCAGCGCCCGATGGATCACGCCTCGTATCTCATCGCCCCCGGTCGGCTGACCGCCCTCGACGGTGGGTACGGATGGGACCACACACACCACCGCCGGAGGCACGGACCCTTCGGAGCCGATTGACTCACGCAACGCCGCCATGTCGTGCCAGTCGGCACCGTCCAGCGTCGCCACCTCGGCCGCGGCGCCGTTCACCTGCGCCTCGGCGCCCGGCAGAACGCTCCAGTTCAGCTGGAAGAGGGACTGGTGTACCGCACCGCGCGCCGCGTTGATCTGCTCAGGGGAGACGGGGCGCGTCGCCAGCGAGTCCACCGTGGCCACCGGGGCACCGGTCCCGTCCCTCACCTCCATCGACAGCGCCATGCCGTCGGTCCCCGTCGGGCTGAGGCGTACGCGCAGCGTGGCGGCGCCCGCCGCGTACACCGACACTCCGCTCCACGAGAACGGCAGCCGGATCTCCTCCGGTGCATCGGTGGCCTCGGACGTGCCGGTCGCCGCCGCGGCGCCCACAGCGTGGAGGGCGGCATCCAACAAGGCCGGGTGCAGGCCGAAACGGCGCGGCTCCTGCTCCGTTTCGTCGGACGGCGCGACCTCGGCGAACACCTCGGTTCCGCGCCGCCACACGCCACGCAGCCCCTGGAACACCGGCCCGTACCGCAATCCCGTTTCGGCGAGCCGCTCGTAGTGCCCCTCCAGCGCCACGGGTTCGGCGTTCTTCGGCGGCCATACGGGGTCGGGAACGGCCGCGTGGGTGGAGACGGCCGGCTCGGGGATGACGCTGCCCGTCGCATGCCGAAGCCACGGCCCTTCCCCACCGTCCTCGCGCGAGTGCACGGTCAGCGCCCGGCGCCCCGAGTCATCGGCGTCCGAGACCGTCACCCGCACCTGGACGCCACCGTGCTCGGGGAGGATCAGTGGTGCCTCGAGCGTCAGCTCCTCCAGCCGGGCGCATCCGACGCGGCCACCCGCGTGCAGCGCCAGCTCGACGAACGCCGTCCCCGGCAGCATCACCGCCCCCAGCACCTCATGGTCGGCCAGCCAGGCGTGCGTACGCGCGGACAGCCTGCCGGTGAACAGGCAGCCGTCGGAGTCGGGCAGCGTCACCGCGGCACCGAGCAACGGATGCTCCGCGGACCCCAGCCCCGCCGAGGCCACATCCGCCATCGCCGCGGCCGGCTCCAGCCAGTACCGCTCCCGCTGGAAGGCATACGTCGGCAGCTCAACGGGACGGGGGCGCGCCGGTGCGAGCAAGGCGGCCCAGTCCACGGAGCGCCCCTGGACATGGATCCGAGCCAGCGCTTCGAGCAGCGAGGCGGCCTCGTCACGACCGGTGCGCAGGGCCGGGGCGAAGACGGCGTCGGGAGCGCACTCCTGGCCCATCCCGGACAGCACTCCGTCCGGGCCCAGCTCCAGATGGGTCGTGACGCCCTGGTCCACCAGGCTCCGCACCCCATCGGCGAACCGCACGGTCTCGCGGACATGCCGCACCCAGTACTCGGCGGAGCACAGCGCCTCGACGTCAGCGACCTGGCCCGTCACATTCGACACGACGGGGATACGCGGTGGCGCGTACGACAGCCCCTCGGCCACCTGCCGGAACTCCGCCAGCATCGGTTCCATCAAGGGTGAATGGAAGGCGTGCGAAACGCGCAGCCGCTTGGTCTTGACGCCCTCGGCCTCCAGCAGCCCGGCAACCTCGGACACGGCCGCCTCGGCACCGGAGATCACGGTCGAGCGGGGCCCATTGACCGCCGCCACACTCACCTCGGCCTCACGACCGGCCAGCAGCGGGAGCACATCAAGCTCGGCGGCCTGCACCGACACCATCACCCCACCCGACGGCAACGCCTGCATCAACCGCCCACGAGCCGACACCAACACACACGCGTCGTCAAGCGACAGCACACCCGCCGCATGCGCCGCCACCAGCTCACCAATCGAATGCCCCGCTACGAAATCCGGCCGCACACCCCACGACTCCACCAACCGGAACAGCGCCACCTCCACCGCGAACAACCCACACTGCGTAAACGCCGTCTCGTC
>NZ_JBEZNG010000050.1:0-37910 GCF_040653035.1 Streptomyces malaysiensis subsp. malaysiensis | reverse complement strand
AGCGGCGCCGAGCAGGCCGACCTCGTCCCGGAGGAGTACGGCGGCACACTCAAAAACTGAGCCACCGAAAACTGGAAATACCCCGACGCACGTCATAAGGCCGGGCGGGCAACGCCTTCCGCCGCTGCCGACAAAGCACAGCCGGCAGCGGCGGAAGGACACCCACCACCCGGTCCGTCACCGAAGGAAGAGACACGGCACATGGAGATAGGCGTAGGACTGCCGGGTCACGTCACCGGCCTTGAGGAACGTACGCTGGTGACATGGGCGCGGCGGGCTGAGGAGCGGGGATTCGCCTCGCTGACCGCCAGCGACCGCCTGGCCTGGTCCACTCCGGAACCCCTGATCACACTGGCCGCGGCAGCCGGGGCCACCGAACGCATCCGGCTGGTCACCAGCGTGCTGCTGGCCCCCCTGCACACCAACCCCGCACTGTTCGCCAAGACCGCGGCGACCTTGGACCGGATCGCGGGCGCCGGACGACTCCATCTCGGCCTCGCTCCCGGAGCCCGCGAAGACGACTACCAGGCGAGCCACCTGGACTTCAGCACCCGAGGGCGCGCCCTGGACACACTCGTGGAACGCGTCACCGCCATCTGGCGGGGTGAAGAAGAGGTGGGTCCGGCCCCGGCCACCCCCGCAGGGCCGCCACTGTGGTTCGGCGGCACATCGCAGGCAACGCTGCGGCGTATCACCTCCCACGGCACCGGATGGATCGCCGGAACCGGCGGAGACATCAACGAGTTCACCACCTTCGCCACCCGCCTCCACAGCCACTGGAAAGAGGCCGGCAGGCAAGGACGTCCGCGCACCAGGGCCACGGCGATGTTCGCCCTCGGCGGCCACGCACACCGATCCCTCGCCCGCGCCGTCAACGACTACTACGCCTTCGCCGGCCCCGACTACGTCCGGACCGTCATCGGCACAGCGGCCACCACCGCCGACATGATCCACACAACCGTCACCACCCACGAAACAGCCGGACTCGACGAACTCGTCTTCGTGGGCAACCACACCGACCCGAAACAGATCGACCTGCTCGCCGACATCCTCGGGGACAAACTCACCTCCCCGAACAGCACAACCAGGGCGCCGGACCGCTCGCATTGAAGGAACCAAGACGCCGAACGAGTTGAACCACTTCATCGTCCACTGCCGTAACGTATGCGGTCGATTCATCAGGCCCATGCGGGCGGTGCGGAAGGCGAGCGGCCCGGCACGTGCGGCGGTTGGCCGCCGTACGGTGTCTCATATGCCCTCCCCTGACCTGGCCCGCCGCGCGGCCTCCTCGTAGGTGTGCAGCAGACGCTCCCCGGTCTCGCACCCGGCGCCGGGCGTCCGGCAGGCCGGGCAGCCCGCGGCGTGCTCGATGGCCTCGCGCCATTCGGTCTCCGCGGCCGGGCCGGTGGAGGTTTCCGCGCAGGAGGGAGCGCAGACGCGCACGTCGTAGGTCGTCCGCGTCGCGCCTCGCTCGATCGTGACCGTGCCCAGTGGCCGAACCGTTCCCAGTGGCTGGTCCGGGCCCAGCGGCCGCTCCGCGTCCAGCGGTCGCCCGCATAAGGCGCAGTTCCAGCCCTGGAGCTGCTGGTGGGTCAGCGTGTCCGGGTCGATTCCGGCGGGCCTCGGTCGTGCGATGTCCGCCTCGTGGCTCTCCTTCATCGGCGCCCCTCGTGCTCGGCCGCGGGCGCGTTGGTGAGGGTCCGCGGGTGCTGGGGCTTCGGGTGGAGCACGTGGGCGGGGCAGGCGTACGTGGCCTTGCCGACGGCGCCGCGGGTGTCCTCCGCCTCGACCGGGATCGGCTCGTCGGTGGGCAGATGGCAGCGGTGGCAGAGTTGGCGTCCTTCCGGCATGCGCCCGTACTCGGCGCGGTCTGCCTCGGCCAGCGCCTCCCACAGGCGCCGGGCACCGGTCAGGTAGTGGTCGGTCGAGAGCGGCACGCGCCAGTGGGTGCGAGGGCCCTCGATCCAGGAGGCGGGCGGGACGCCGAGGTAGGTGCTCGCGTCGGTCAGCTCGGTGAGGACTCGGACCTGCCGCAGGTGCCAACTCGTAGCGGAGCCCACGGCGACGAGCCAGTACAGGGGGCCGTGCTTGTCCTGGATCACGGCTCCGGTCTCGTCGCCGAGCAGACCGAGGGCGCGTTCGCCCACGGTCGGGGCCGCGCGGACGGCGTCCCACCATCTGCCGACCGGTAACGCCTCGACGTCCTCGGTGTTCGGCGGTGTCCACAGCAAGGTCTCGGTACTCATGCGTCCCCTTCCCGATTACGGGTAGTGAGGAGACGAAACCGTGCGTCATGCTGTATCGACCAGCGCTGACCCGCGACGCGCATACGCGTATGCGGCCGGCGCATACCCGTGGCAGGCAAACGGGGAGACCCGGGTACCAACGGGAGTGGATATGAACTGGTCTTCGCAGGCGATTCGGGACGCCGCCCGTCACGGTGACTACGGGCGGGTCGTCAGCCTGGCCCGCCGCGACGCCGGTGTCTCCCAAAACCAACTTGGCGACGCCTGCGGGATCAGTCAGTCCGCTGTCTCTCGTCTCGAAGGACGCGGCACAGCCTCATACGACATGACCATCCTGGCGAGAGCCGCCGCGCACCTGCGCATTCCCCCGCGTCTGGTTGGCCTCGCCGACCACGCGGCGGCGCATGTCGCCGAGAATGGGCAGCACGACGTGCACCGGCGCAACTTCCTCGCGGGAACCGCAGCGATAGCCGCCGCGCCCGCCCTGGCAACCCGTACGCCCAAGCCCGCGGACACGGGCCAGGCCGCGTCTCTGCGAGTGGCCACCACGGCTTTCCGGCGGCTGGACGGCAACACCCCCTCCCGGCAGCTTTCCGAGCCGGTCCTGGCCCACTTGCGGCTCACCCAGACCATCACAGGCGACGCCGAAACGCCCGAGCAGCGAGCCCGCTTGGCCGCGGTGGGCAGCGAAGCGGCGTCCCTGGCCGGTTGGCTGGCCTGGGACATGAACGACATCGGATCGGCGCGCACCTGGTATGGCGCGTCCATCAAGGCCGCGCGTACCTCCGGTGACCGACTGCTCCTCGCCTACCAGCTCGGCAGCCTGGCCGGATTCGAGGCAGACGCCGGGAACGCGCCCCAGGGGCTCGCCCTCGTCCGCAATGCCCATCGTCAGCTGGGCGACGCGGCACCGGCCATCGCCACCGCGTGGCTCGGGACGGTCGAGGCGCTCGCGCACGCGGCCGCGGGGGATCGTTCAGCCGCGGAAGCCGCGCTCGACCAAGCGGCCCGCAGCACCGACGCCATCCAGAACGAACAGCCGCCACCGTGGCCGTGGGTGTTCACCTTCACCCACACCAAGGTCGCAGCTGCCCGGCTCACCTGCGGCGCACGGCTCGGCCTCCCTGGATGGGTGACCGCCTCGCAGGACGCGGCCGGGGCAGCCCTGACATCGAGCCACGAGAAGCAGCGTGCGCTGCTCATGCTCGACCTGGCCGCCGCGCGGCTGGCGACCGGCCGGCTGGATGGCGCGTTCGCTCTGGCCGGGCGGGCACTTGAGACAGGCGCACGGTATCGGTCGGGCCGGATCGTCGAACGCGCCCGTGGGCTGCGGCGGTCCTACGCTTCGACGACTCCCCCCAGAGTGGTCCGCGAGTTCGACGACCGACTGCATGGCATCTACCTGTGAACACGAAAGGAGTGGCGCATGCGACTCGGCATCACCGGCCACCGCGGTCTGCCCCCGGAGACTGAGCGATTGGTCCGTCGGGCCCTTCGAGAGGAGGTCGCCGGCCATGGGCCCGGTCTGGTCGGGGTTTCATGTATCGCCGACGGCCCGGATGCCTGGTTCGCGGAGCTGGTGCTGGCGTCCGGCGGCCGCCTTGAGGTCGTGGTCCCCGCGGAGAAGTACCGCGAGGGCCTGCCGGAGGAGCATCACCAGACGTATGACCGTCTCGTCCAGCAGGCCGCCGATATCCACCGCACGGGCATGGTGGAGTCGGACTCCCGGGCGCATATGGCCGGAAGCGAGATCCTGGTGGGCGTAGTGGACGAACTGATCGCTGTCTGGGACGGGCAGCCGGCCCGCGGATACGGCGGCACGGCCGATGTCGTGGCCTACGCCGAGCGCACTGGAGTCCGCGCTCGGGTGATCTGGCCGGAGGGATCCGCCCGGGACTAATCATGCGAAGGCCCCCTCGCCCCGCCCGGAGGCCGGACGAGGGGTTACCGAGGGCAGGTTGTGCTGGAAGGGACGTACGTACGACTCGCCCGGTCCACCGCTGCCCTGAAGCCCCCGTTTTTGGGAAGGACGTGCCCCTCGTGTCCACCACGCAGGACGAATGGAACACCGGCTACGCCGCCGGTCGCCGCTATCGTCGGCTCGGCGACCGTGAGCGGTCGCTGCTTGCCGCGCACTTGCCCGCACCGGTCGGTGGCAAGGCCCTCGACGTCGGGTGCGGGGTCGGGGAGCTCGCTGCCCATCTGTCCTCGCTCGGCTACCGCGTCGATGCCGTCGACTGGTCCGACAACGCCCTCGCCGAGGCAACCGCCCGGCACGGTGACGCCGCGCGATGGTTGCGCCTGGACATCGAGCTCGACGACTGGGCGCCCCTGCACGCCGAGGGGTACGACGTGATCATGCTCCGGTTCGTGTATCCCTTCCTGAAGCACCGCGAGCGAACCATGCGGGCCCTCGGCGGCCGTCTGCGGCCCGGCGGCGCCATCGTGGTCATCGCGCCCCTGGCCGCCGACACTCCGGCCGAGCGGCGCGGTATCGCGCTGGACGAGGTCGAACTCGTCCAGCTGGGGGCCGGCTGGGCCGACGTCGAACGCCATGACGCCGAGGGGCTGGCCTTCGTGGTCCTGCGCGGCCCGCAGCCGGCGGAGGCCACACCGCTGCCCGAGCCATCGGCCGACCACACGCGATACGCACCCGCCGGCGCCCGCGGCGCGACGCCCACCTCGCGGCAGCACCACTTCACGCTGCTGGAGCGCTACTACGCCCAGGTGGAGGCGGGACGCAAAACGATCGAAGTGCGGGTGGGGACCCCCGGCAAAGCGGCCGTCGAAAGCGGGGACACGATCGTCTTCCACGAGCCGGACAGCGGGCGGGAACTCGACATCGTCGCCAAGCGCATCACCTCGTACGGCTCATTCGACGAGCTGCTTGCCGCGGAGGATCCAGCGCGCATCGATCCCGACGCCACGCGCGAGGAGCAGCTCGCCAACCTGCGCCGTATCCACCCGCCGGACAAGGAGGCCCTCGGCGTCCTGGCCTTCGAGTTCGACCACCGTCCGGGACGGACCGGCCACACCATGCCGCTGACGCCCGCGGAATACGTTCAGACGGTGCCCCATCACACGGTGTACGGCTGTCTGTACATCCGCGACGAGCACGATCGCCCGGTACAGCTGCGCTCGGTGTACGGCAGCCGGCAGTGGCACTTCCCCGGAGGCAACGCCGACGCCGGGGAAGACCCCTTGGAGACCGCACGCCGCGAGGCGGTCGAGGAGACCGGGCTCGAACTCGGCCAGGGCCAACCACGCCTGCTGCTGACGCACTACCTCCGCGCGGGCGGCCGCTGGCCGCTGGGCAAGATCGGCTTCGTCTTCGACGGCGGCCGGCTCAGCTCCGAGCAGCTGCGCCGTATCCGGCTCGACCCTGCCGAACACGATCTGTGGGCCGTCCATGATCTCGCCGAGTGGCGGCGGCTCATGGGCGAGCCGCACTTCGCCCGTCTCGATGCCATCGAACGCACCCGCCAGGGCCGAGGGCCGCACTATCTCGTCACCGGGCCTTGACGCCCGAACCGGATGATGAGGCCACGCAGTTATCACTCGCTTCTCTCTGCTCCCGGGAGTTCCCGTGTCCGTCGAGGACCTCAACGCCGAAGCCTGGACCGTTTACGGCCAACGTCAGCTGAGCCATGGGTACATGCCGCCCGTCCCCGAACGCCTGGAGTGGACTCCGTGGGAGGGGGTCGGTCCCGGTGCCGAGATCCTCGGTGACGTCTCCGGTCAACGCGTCCTGGACATCGGCTCCGGCCCCGGCCACCACGCCGTGCACCTGGCCCGCACGCACGATGCGCGGGTCACCGCGATCGAGCTGTCCGTCACCCAGCACCAACGGGCCATCGGTACGCACGCCGGCACCCCCGGTGTCCGATTCGTACACGGCGACGTCATCGACCACCTCCGCACCGCCCAGCCCTTCGACGCCGCGTACGCCATCGGCAGCCTCGCCTTCACCGATCCGCACCGCTCCCTGCCCGCGCTGCGCGACGGCCTTCGCCCCGGCGCACCGCTGGTCCTCTCGCTCCTCCACACCGACCTGCACGGCCGCGGTCCGTCCACGACGGTCGCGCCACGCGAGCAGATGATCCTGCTCCGGGACAACCCACCGCTGGCCACCCAGATGTGGGTCCTGGCACCGCGGCTGTGGGAGGACCTGCTCACCGGCCACGGCTTTCGAGTCGAGGCCATCGACCTGCTGCGCCCCTCCGACGAGAACGAGAACAACCCCGTCAACCCCGTCGTGCAGCAACTCATCCGCGCCCGCCGCCTCCCCGACCGCCCCGCACCCGACTCCGGCCGACCCGCGCGCATCTCCAGCCGGCCCCGCACCCCACGGCCGCCCGCGCCGCACGCCGCCATCGGCGTCGGCGCCATCGTCCTCGGCGACCAGGGCCTACTCCTCGGCCGCCACCGTCACGGCACCCTCGAACTACCGGGCGGCACCGTCGAAGCCGGGGAATCCCTCGAGGAGACCGTGATCCGTGAACTCGCCGAGGAGACCGGTCTGATCGCCCGGCCGGACGACGTCACGCTCCTGGGCACGCTCCTCGACCACGTCGGAGACGTCGTACGGGTCAGCGTCGGCGCCATCGTGAACGCCTGGCGGGGCGAGCCGTTCACCCGGCCGGACGAGAGCGTCGGCGACTGGGCCTGGTACCCCCTGGACCAGCTGCCCGACGACCTGTTCGTATGCAGCGCCCAGATCCTCACCGCCTGGCGCCCCGACCTGCCCATCGACCACACCCCGGCGCATTTCACCCCCTACGACCGCCGCCCGGCACCTTCGGGCGACGTCTGATCGGACCGGGCGACCTCCCGCGAGACCACCGCGGGCGTTCGCCGCGTCCAGCCCGCCGGATACGGGCTACGCACCCCGCGCCGCGAACGCCGCCGCGCCCAGGAGTGCCTGGTCCTCGCCGTCGCCGCGGGCCGAGAGGGTGAGTCGGGCGAGGCTCGGGGTGTGGTGGCTGAGGCCGGCGGTGAGGGGTGGGCCTATCAGGGGCCACGCGGCGGTGATGGAGCCGCCGAAGACCACCGTGTCGGCCTCGAAGGCGGTCAGCCATGGGGCGAGGGCGCCGCCCAGGGCGTGCAGGGCCGAGGTGATGATGTCGCGGGCGGTGGCGTCGTCGGCGGCGGCGCGGGCCGTCAGCTCGCGCAGCCCGTCGACGGGGCGGCCGGTGCGGTCCGTGTAGTGGGCGGTCATGGCCCGGGTGGAGACCGTGTCCTCCAGTGGGCGGCCGTCGACGGTGAGCAGGTCGACGCGGCCCTCGGGCGGTACGCGCGGGTCGTCCTCGACGATCGTCCCCCGGTCCAGGAACGCGGAGCCGACCCCCGTGCCGAGGGTGATCGCGACGAGGCGCCGGCTGCCGGGGTGGGCCGTGAGCCGGGCGCCCAGCGCGAAGGCGGAGGCGTCGTTGAGGAACCGCAGCCTTGTCGGGCGTGGGTTCAGACGGGGCGTCAGCAGGTCGCCGACGGCGAGGCCGTCGAGCGAGGCGAACTTGCCGACGCCGTGGTAGCGGGCGATGCCGCGCGCGTAGTCGAACGGCCCCGGGACCGCGATGCCCCAGGTACCGAGGGCCGCATGCGCGCCAACGGCCGGATATCCGCCGAGGGACGGGTGCGCGCCACGGTCCGGATACGTGCCCTGGTCCGGATACGTGCCACGGTCCGGATACGTGCCCTGGTCCGGGCGCGCGCCACGGGGCGGGTACGTGCCCTGGTCCGGATACGTGCCACGGTCCGGATGCGTGCCCTGGTCCGGATACGCGCCCCGGTCCGTACGCACGCCCCGGTCCGCACGCGCGCCGCCGTCCGTACGCACGCCCCTGTCCGTACACGCGCCGAGGGCGCCCACCGCGAGTACGCCATTGGCGGCCTCGGCGAGCGTGGCGAGGAAGTCCTCGGGGCCGATGCCGGGCCTCAGCGGCAGGCGGCGCCTGGTGCCGTCCGCGATCCGGGCCCGGTCGAGGTCGACGGCCGCCGCGGTGACATGGGAACCACCCACCTCCAGGACCGGCACGACGGAGGGCTCGTCAGCCCGCCGGTGCGGCCCGGGGCCTTCGGGAACCGTCATCGACACCTACCGCGGGGCCGGATGGTCGACGAGCGTGGTCGCGATGGTCACGCGCCGCGGCGGCTGCGGGACGGTGCTCGCCTGCCGCTCGAACAGCAGCTTCGCCGCGGCCCGGCCGATTTCGACCGGATCGTAGGAGACGACGGTGAGCGGCAGGTGCAGCATGTCGGCGAGTTCGATGTCGTCGAAGCCCGCGAGGGAGACCGGCTCCTCGTCCGGCGCACGGTCCCGCAGGGCACGCAGCGCGCCGACCGTGTTCCGGTTGTTGGCGGTCAGCAGCGCGGTCGGCGGGTCCGGCAGGGCGAGCATGGCACGTGCCGCCTCCTCCGCGAGCCCGCTGTCGCCCCGGTGCTGGCTGACGTACCGCTCGTCGAGCGCGATGCCCGCCTCCTCCAGCGCCACCGCGTAGCCCCGGAAGCGTTCGGAGCCCGTCCACAGCGACGGCGGCAGACCGAGGAAGCCGATGCGCCGGTGGCCGCGGGCGACGAGCCGGCGGCAGGCGTCCCGGGTGCCGCCGAAGTCGTCGACGAGGACGCAGTCCACGTCGATGCCCATCGGCGGGCTGGCCGCGAGCACCACCGGGACGTCGCGCAGCCCGCCGAGGTGGCCGTGGTCATGACCGGCCGGGACGACGACCAGGCCGTCCACGCCGCGGTCCACCAGGTCGGCCACCACGTCCCGTTCGGTGGCCGGGTCCTCGCCGGTGCTGCCGAGCATGACCCGTGCGCCGTAGCTCACACAGATCTGCTCGAGGCCGACGGCGAGTTGGGAGTAGAAGGGGTTCGCCAGGTTGGTCACGACCAGGCCGATGAGCTCGCTCGGACCGCCCGAACGCAGCTCCCGGGCCCGTTTGTTGGGGCGGTAGCCGAGGGCCGCCACCTCGGCGAGCACCCGCTGCCGGGTGGCCTCGCCGATTCCGCGCTGACCGCGCAGCGCGCGGGAGACGGTCATCGGGCTGACACCGAGCCGGGCGGCCACGTCCCGCATGGTGAGGGCCGGTTCGGAATCCGAATGTGCGCTCATACCACCTGTGCCTTCACCAGACGGACCGGATCCGGCCCCTGATTGTGCACGCGGTAGGCGGTGACGGACGCCGGTACAGCGAGAGTCTCGGCATAGTGTACGGAGTGCCGGTGCCCGGCCGCGGTGGTGATGACCGCGCCCTGTCCGTCCACGACGGTCAGCACATGGAAGCGGCCGTCGGTCCGCTGCTCGGCGGCCCGGCCCGGCTCCACGGCGATCCGGTGCACCTGGAAGAACATCGCCGGCAGCGCGCCGAGCACCTCCTCCCGCCAGCCGTCGCCCGCGCGCAGCGGCCGGGGCCGCTGGATCAGCTCGCGGGCGACCGCGGCACCCGACCGCGCCGGGTCGAGGTTGCGGAAGGCGTGCTCCACGTGCACGGCACGCTGCCGGTCCGCCGCGTCCCGCCGCAGCCAGTCGTAGAACCGCAGTGAGTAGAGGTAGGGGGTGGCGCTGACCTCGAGGACGACATTGCCCTCGCCGCTGCCGTGCGGTGTACCGGCCGGGACCAGGTACAGCTGCCCGGCCTCGGCGGGAAACACCTGTACGTACCGCTCGATGTCGAACGGTGTGCCGTATGCGTCGGCGGCGTGCGCGCTGTGGTGGAACGCCTCGACGTCGGCGCCCTCGCGCAGGCCGAGGAAGACCTTGCTGTGCTCCCCGGCGCGCATCAGGTAGTAGCTCTCGTGCTGGGTGTACGGCCAGCCGAAGACGCTGTGCATATCGTCGGGCCTGGGGTGGCAGTGGACGGAGAGGTTTCCGCCGCCGACGGTGTCGAGGTAGTCGAAGCGGACGGGGAACGAGGTGCCGAACATCTCGTGCACGGCCGGGCCGAGCACATCCACCGGGGAGAGCGCGACGACGAGCTGGAACGGCACCTCCACACACCTGGAGGCGTCGTCGCCGAGCAGGACGCCGCTCTCCGGCGCGATCAATTCGTAGCCGAGAGCCGTGTTCTCCTCGTCCGGGTTGTGGCCGAGCGTCTCCTGTGCCCAGTGCCCGCCCCATGGCGTCGAGTTGAAGGTCGGCCGGGTACGGAAGGGGCGGGTGGCGAGCGACCGGCAGGTCTCGCGCAGCGCCTGCCCACCGATCGACGTCGGGGCGACGGTATCGGTAACGTCGATCCACCGGTCGATCCGCTCCGCCATCCGGTCGCGATGGCGGTCCAGCAGCGGCCAGTCGATGTAGAGCAGCCGCCGCAGGGTCGGCGGCTCGTCCTCGGGCGCCGCGAGGTTACGGCCCCGGCCGTGCTTGACCGCCGCCTCCGCGTACCGCTTCGGCAGATCGGCCCACCACAGGACGTCGGCGCCCCCGAGCGCGGCGCCGGGCCCGAGCAGGACGCGCAGCGCGCCGTCCTCGCCCGGGGCGGCGAGCGCCGCCAGGGCCGCCGGATCCATCAGTTCGGCGAGGTCGCCACCGGCGAGCCGTGCGAAGTCGGGGTCGTCCCGCAGCTGTTCGGTCTCAGTAAGCCGCCGGACCGTCTCCCAGTCGCGCACCGCCGTCCGGACGTCCGCGAACTCAAGCCGGGCGTGTCCGTCGCCGAACGCCGCGCGGAGCCCGGCGGCGACGGCGGTCCAGTCCAGGACCGCGGGGCCGTCCACGGCGAGGACCCGGGTGCCCTTCGGGAGCGTGCGGGCCGCGTCGGCCCAGCCGACGGCGACCGCGTCGGCGAGGAGTGGATAGCACGGTGTCGGTTCGTACTGCGGCGCCTTCGTCTTGAGCTGCGGACCCTCGCCCATGTCACCAATCCCGTGAGATACGTTAACGCGCGTCTTCTCAAACCACCTGCACGCCTGTACGTTACCGATAACTTACCAGGTCGGTGATTCCGTGACGAGGGGGTCAGATGGGGTCGATCGACATGCCATTCGGGATGAGCCGGCGCAGGGCGTTGGCCTCCTCCTTCGCAGGCATCGCCAGTCTTGCGCTCAGTGCGTGCGCACGAGGTTCGATGAGCCGGCCCGCGCCGGCCGACGTGGTCTCGGTGTTCAACGACAACCCCACCTGGGCGCCGGGTTTCCGGGCGGCGGGCAGCCGGCTGCGGCCGCTGTCCGGCTTCCGGCTCGCGCCGCGGGCGGTGCCCAACGTCAGCAACTACCAGCAGATCGTGCGCATGTCGGCGCAAACCGACTCCACGGCGGATCTCATCAAGTGGTGGAACGGGTACCGGCTGCGCGATATCGCCCGCTCCGGAATCCTCGCCGATGTCACCGACGCCTGGGACGAGGCGGCCCGGCGCGGCTGGAGCGACGACACCGCCCTGCGCGAGACCTTCAGCCACGAGGGCAGGCAGTACGGCGTCCCGCTCTACAAGTCCTACTACGTCGTCTTCCACAGCCGGTCCGTCTTCGAGCGGCTGGGTGTGGAGGTGCCGACGACATGGCGGCAGTTCCTCGACGTGGTGGACGCCGCGCACGCCAAGGGCATCACACCGATCTCCTCCGGCGGCGCGACCACCTGGGAGTCGTCGATCTGGTTCCAGCAGCTCGTCAACGGGCTGGACCACCGCTTCTACCTCGACCTCACGGCGGGCAGGGCCTCGTACACCGACGATGTGTGCCGGCGCGCGATGGCCCTGTGGAGCGATCTGTACCGGCGGGGCGCCTTCTCCTCGCCCGACGCCTCGTCCACGGACGTGCCGGGCCAGTTCGCGCAGGGCCGCACCGCCATGTGCCTCTACGGCACCTGGAACACCGGGGCGTTCCTCGACGCCGGGGTCAAGGACGCCGACCTCGGCGCGTTCCTGCTGCCCCCGCCGCCCGGCGGCGCCCCCTCGGTGCTCGTGGAGAGCGGTGTGCTGGCGGTTTCGGCACACGCCCACAAGCGCGACGCCGCCCTCGCCGTGGCACGCGCCTGGCTCGACCCCGCGGTCCAGCGGGCGTGGACGGGCTTCCTGCGGGACACCTCCGCCGACCCGGGCGTCGTGCCGAACGTGGGCACGGTGCGCCAAGTCGCCGCCCAGGTGCGGCGGGAGCGGCCGACGCAGGCCATCCGCTACTGGGAGGCATCGCCCCCGGTACTGATCGAGGGGAACGTCCAGGACCTGAGCGCCTTCATGATCGACCCCACATCGGCGCAGGCGGCGAAGACCCTGACGAACATGCAGCACCGAGCCGACAAGGAGTGGACGGTGTGGACGTCCTGACCACTGCCGACGAGGCAGCCAGCCGAACGGGGCCGCACCGGCCGCGGCCCCTCCCTCCCGATCCGCGCTCCGCCCGCCTCCGCGCCGCCGTCTGGGTGGGCGCGTTCCTGGCACCCGCCGTGGCGCTGATCCTGCTGCTCCTGGTCGTGCCCTTCCTGGTCACGGCGTGGCGCAGCTTCTTCGACGACAACGGCATCAGCGCGCGCTTCGTCGGCCTGTCCAACTACACCGCGCTGTTCACCGACCCCGACTTCGGCCGGTCGCTGCTGAACACCGTGCTCTGGGTGGTGGGCACGCTGGTCCTCCCCGTGCTGCTGGGCCTGCTCCTCGCGGTGCTGACCCACTCGATGCGCTGGGGCGCGGTGGCCCGCACCGCCGTGGTCATCCCGTACGCGCTCTCCGGCTCGGCGACGGCGCTGCTGTGGACGTTCCTGCTGAAGAGCGACGGGGCGGTCAACCAGACGCTGGGCGCGGTGGGGCTCGGCAGCTGGCAGCAGGAGTGGCTGCTGCACTGGCCGTTGAACACCTTCGTCATGATCGTGGCCACGACATGGCAGGCGACCGGGGCCTCGCTGATCCTCTTCCTGATCGGGCTCCAGACCATCCCCGCGGACACCATCGAGGCCGCCCGGCTCGACGGCGCGCAGGGCCTCCAGCTGTTCCTGCGCGTGATCGTGCCGCAGCTGCGGCCGATGACCGTCGTGGTGGTGGGCATGTCGATCGTCAACAGCCTGAAGACCTTCGACATCGTGTGGCTGCTCACCCAGGGCGGCCCCGGAACGGCCTCCGAGACGCTCGCGCTGACGATGTACCGGCAGACCTTCACCCTCAACCGGTACGGCTACGGCGCCGCCGTCTCCGTGGTGCTGACGGTCGTCGTCATCGCCGCCTCCTGGCTCTACCTGCGGCAACAGGTGCGGCAGCGGTCCGGGGAGGGCGTATGACGGGCAGGAGAGCGCGCGGCGTCCTGGTCACCCTGGTCTCCGTGCTGTGGCTGGTGCCGACCTGGCTGGTCGTGGTCAACGCCTTCACCCCGGCCAAGCGGTACACCGGATCGCCACGGTGGTGGTTCACCTCCCCGGGGCTGTTCGCCAACATCCGCGCCGCGTTCGACAACGCCGATGTCGGGCGGGGGCTGCTCAACACCCTGATGTACGCGGTGATCGGCGCGGCGGTGGCGGTCGTGATCGCGGCACTCGCCTCGTTCGCCGTCACCGTGATGCCGGTGCGGCGGCCCGGACTCTGGTTCTGGTTCATCTTCATCGGCACCGTGCTGCCCCTCCAGACGTTCCTGTCCCCGCTGTTCACCGGGTACGCCACCACCGGCCTCTACGACACCCAGTACGGCATGCTGCTGATCTATGTGGCGCTGACGATCCCCTTCGCGTTCTTCGTCAACCGCAACTTCATGCTCACCGTGCCGAAGGAGATCTCCGAGGCGGCCCAGATCGACGGCGTGAACTGGCTGTCGATGTTCCTGCGGATCCATCTGCCGCTGGCCAGGAACGCGCTGCTGGCCGCCTTCATCTTCCAGTTCACCTGGATCTGGAACGACCTCCTGTTCGGCATCACCCTGTCGCTCAGCCCCAACGTCCGGCCGGTGACGGCCACACTGGCCGACCTCAACGGCAACTACTCCACGGTGGGACCGCCCGTCGTACTCGCCGGGGCGCTGATCGCCTCGGTGCCGACCGTGGTCCTCTTCTTCGTGTTCCAGCGCTTCTTCGTCAACAGCCTGCGGCTCACGTCCTGAACCGAACCACCCTGGGAGAGAAGAGACACATGACGACGCGCGCCCTCGTACGCGACCGCCGCTGGTCCACCGACAAGGCCCGGACGAGCATGATCGGCCTCGCCGTCGCCGCCACCGCGCGGGCCGGCGGAACGGAACTGCGGGCCCTGCCGGAACACCTCGTACGCCGCGACGGCACCGGCGCCCGGCGCGGTGTGCGCATCCTCCTCTCCGGCGACGCGCCGGACCACGAGGGGTGGACCTTCGAGGTGGAGATCGCCGGCCGGGGCCCCGTACCCGTCGAGGTACTGCCCGCGCCCGGCGGGCCACGCCTCATGCTCCCCCTGGAGCGCGACCGCCGCGATGTGCGCGTCGTGGCCCGCAACGGCGACGCGTCGGCGGTGCTCGCCTTCGCGCTGGACCCGCCGCGGGACTGGACGATCCACCTGGTCCACCACTCGCACCTGGACATCGGCTACACCGATCCGCAGGGCACCGTCCTCGGCGAACACGTCGCCTTCCTCGACTCCTGCCTCGATCTGACCCGTGCCACCGACGGCTGGCCCGACGACGCCCGGTTCCGGTGGGCCGTGGAGTCGCTGTGGTCGTTCGAGCAGTGGGCCGCGGTCCGGCCGCCGGAGCGGGTCGCGGAGTTCGTCGAGCGGGTACGCGCCGGTCAGATCGAGCTGACGGCCATGCCGTACAACCTCCACAGCGACACCTGCTCCACCGACGAACTCCATGAACTGCTGCGTCTGGCCCGCCGGGTGCGGGACACCCACGGGATCGAGTTCCGCTCGGCCATGCAGACCGACGTGCCCGGCTCCGTCGCGGGGCTGCCGGACGCCCTGTCCCCGCTGGGCGTGCGCTATCTGTCGGTGGCGCACAACTGGGCCGGGCGCTCGGTGCCCACCACCAACGGCGGGGCACGGCTGCCGCGCCTGTTCCGGTGGCGCGCCCCCTCGGGCAAGGAGGTGCTGGTGTGGATGACCGACAGCCCGCACGGCCTGGCCTACATGGAAGGGCCCGTGCTGGGCTTCGACACCTCCTACGCCATGGTGGACGACCTGCTGCCCGCCTATCTGACCTCGCTCGCGACCAACCCCTACCCGTTCCCGCCCGAACTCCTCGGCTCACCGGCCCCCGCGCCGGGCGAGCGCGAGCCCTACCCATGGGATGTGCTGCACCTGAGGGTGCAGGGCCACTTCGGGGACAACGCGCCGCCGCGGCTGATCCTCGCCGAGACCGTGCGCCGCTGGAACGAGACATGGGACAGCCCCCGGCTGCGGCTGTCCACCAACACCGACTTCTTCACCGACGCCGAGGCCCGCCTCGGCGACGCCATCCCCGCCTTCGAGGGTGACTGGGGCGACTGGTGGGTCGAGGGCGTCGGCTCGGGCGCCCGGCCCCAGGCCATGGTGCGCCGCGCCCAGTCCACCGTCACCGACGCCACCACCCTGTACGGCATCGCCGCTCTGGCCTCCCCCGCCGGGGCCGCCACCGACCTGGCCACCGCCGCCCGCGGCGGCGCCGACCAGGTGTACCGGTCGGTGTCCCTGTTCAACGAGCACACCTGGGGCGCCGCCGACCCGTGGACCCACGGTGACGCGGGCGGCGAGTCGGGCGAGCAGCAGTGGCACTGGAAGTACGGGTACGCGCTGCACGGCGACAACGACGCCGACACCTTCCTCGACCACGCCTCGGCCGCCCTCGGCGCCGTACTGCCCGCCGCGGCCGACGCCGATGTGACGTACTGGGCCGTCAACACCACGGCGGCCGCGCGCACCTCGGTCGTGACGGTGTTCCTGCGCGAGAGCCGGGTCCCGCTCACGAGCGAGGTGTCGGTGACCGACGGCCGCACGGGCGCTGAACTGCCCATGGTCCAGGAGGCGCAGACCAACCCGGTCCACCGGGACGCCGGGCGGTGGCTGCACATCCACGTGCCCGACGTGCCGCCGTTCGGCCTCGTACGGCTGGATGTGAGGGTGACCGGCGAGGGCGGCGGCACGGTGGTGGCCTCCCCCGTTCCCCTCCGCCTCGACGGGGACGCGGAGGGCGAGCGGCGCAAGGCGCGCGCCGTACCCCTGCCCACCGCCGACGATCTGATCCTGGAGAACGCCCACCTGCGCGTCCGTATCGACCTGACCAGGGCCTGTGTGGCGAGCCTGGTCGAGAAGGCCACCGGCCGGGAACTCGTCGACCAGGACGCCGTCGTCGGTTTCAACGGCTATGTCTACGACACGTACACCACCGCGGGCGGCTACAACCACCAGGCCAACAAGACCACGGTGAGCGAGGAACTGGAACTCCTCGGCTCCCGGACCCTGGCCCGCCCCGCGGTGCTCCTCGAACGCGTCGACGACGCTCTGGGCCAGCGGCTGACCTACGAGTACGCGGCGGACGGCGTCCGCCGGGCCCGCACCACGGTCGGCCTCGGCCGTGACGACGCGCATCTGGTGATCGACAACCGGTTCGACAAACCCGCCACCATGACGAAGGAGAGCGCGTACCTCGCGTTCCCGTTCGCGCTGTCGCGGCCCACGGTGCACTACGAGATCACCGGCGCGCTGACCGGCACGGGCCTCGCGCATGTGCCGGGCGCGCCCCAGCACATGCGTGCCATCAGGTCGTTCGTCTCGCTGGCGGACGACGGCGGCCCCGTGGCCTGGGTCACCAGGGACGCGCCGCTGGTCGAACCGGAGACCATCGCCCTGCCCTACGCGCCCTTCCCCGACTCGACATCGCCGCGCCGGGCCGGCACGGTCTACTCCTGGGTGCACAACAACCTGTGGGACACCAACTTCCCGTCCCAGCAGGCGTTCCACACCACCTTCCGGTACGCGGTGGGCGTCCGCCGCGGCGGCGAGACCATCGACGCCGACGCCCTGGCGCTGCGCACCGCCCATGAGATCGACCACCCGCTGATCGGCGTGGCCGCGCACGGCGTGCCCGACGCGGACCGGCCGGCCGAACTCGCGCTGCTCTCCGTGGACGACGCGCGCGTCGCGGTCCGCGACGCGGCCCCGGTGCCGGGTGACGACGGCGTCGATCTGCTGGTGAGGCTCCAGTCCTTCGCCATGGAGCCGCGCACGGTCCGGCTCCGGTGCGGCTTCCCCGTCGCGGGGGCGGAGCGCGCCACGTATCTCGGCGACCCCGACGGCTCCGATGCCCCCGTCGCCCTCGACGGCCACGACATCCTCGTGGAGATCCCCCGCCTGGGGACCACGGCGGTGCGGGTGCGCCTGGCGCCGCGGGGGTAGCGGGGTGGCGCATCGCCCGCCACCGGCCCGGCGCCGGTGGCGGGCGTACCGCCGGCCCAAGGGCTCGGCCGCCGGTGCGCAAGCGGCCCCGGAAGCGGCGGTAAACTGAGGGCCGATGCCGGAAACCCGCCAGTCCTGCCCAGCACCCTCGACGCCACCGGTGGACATGCCTCGTAGCGGAGGAGCCTTGCTCCCGCACGGCTTCCACCTCGACACCCACTCCCACGTCCAGGGCCAGCTGGTGTACGCGGCCGCCGGCGCCCTGGCCACCACGACCGCGCGCGGGACCTGGGTCGCCCCGGCCAACCGGGTGACGTGGACACCGCCCGGATTCGACCACTCCCATCGCTTCTACGGCAGGACCGACGCCCGCCTCGTGGTCATCCCGGCCGAACTGTGCGACGCGCTCGTGGCGCACCCGAGCGTCTTCGCGGTGAGCCCCCTGCTGCGAGAGGCCCTCCTGGCGCTGACCGACCGGCGGGAGGTCCGGCCCGGCGCCCACGAACGGCTGCGCGCGGTGGTGATCGACGAGCTCGCCGAGACCCCCGAGCAGTCCCTGCACCTGCCCGAACCCCGCGACGACCGGCTGCGTGCCGTCACCGACCTGCTGCACGCCGAGCCCGGCCGGACCAGGACCCTGACCGAGCTGGGACGGACCGCGGGCGCGAGCGAGCGCACCCTGAGCCGCCTGTTCCACACCGAGTTGGGCATGAGCTTCCACCGCTGGCGCACCGTCCTGCGGATCCACCACGCCCTGGTCCACCTCACCGACGGCCGGTCCGTCACCGACACCGCGACGGAGTGCGGGTGGTCCAACCCCTCGAGCTTCATCGACGCGTTCACCGAGATCGTCGGCCAGACCCCGGGCCGCTACCAAGCGGAGCTGCGCGACAGCAGGAGGTTCAGCCGACCTTCGGGCTCCGCCGCTCGATGAGGACGACGTCGCGCCATACGCCGTGGTGGCGGCCGATGCGTTCACGGGTGCCGATGGTGCGGAAGCCCGCACGCCGGTGCAGGGCGAGGCTGGCGGTGTTCTCGGGGAAGACGCCGGATTGAATGGTCCAGATGCCCGCGGCCTCCGTGGAGGCGATCAGTGCGTCCAGGAGCCCGAGCCCGGCCCCTCGGCCGCGGGCGGCGGGGTGGACGTAGAGGGAGTGCTCGACGACACCGGCGTAGGCGCGGCGGTCGGAGACCTTTGTGGCGGCGATCCAGCCGAGCACACGGCCGTCGTGGTCCACGGCGACGTGCCGGTGGTCCGCGAGTCTGGCGGTGTCGAAGGCTTCCCAGCGGGGCGCGGCGGTTTCGAAGGTGGCGTTGCCCTCGTCGATGCCGAGTTGGTAGATGGCCAGGACCTCATCGGCGTGCTCGGCCGTCAGGGCGGTGATGCGGATCGTCCGGGTGTGGAGGGTCACTCGCGGGCTCCAGTGGTGAGTTCGCTGACG
This sequence comes from Streptomyces malaysiensis subsp. malaysiensis, assembly GCF_040653035.1. Lineage (NCBI taxonomy): Bacteria > Bacillati > Actinomycetota > Actinomycetes > Kitasatosporales > Streptomycetaceae > Streptomyces > Streptomyces malaysiensis. Next base: position 18,977 of record NZ_JBEZNG010000050.1, on the reverse strand, counting down.
AGGACGTGGTCGCACACGAGGTGGGCAAGGAGGGCGGCGGCCATCAGGCGTCCACCGCCGTCCCGGCACGCTCGGGCAGGGGCGGCCCGGCGGGGCGGGTGAGGATGCCGGCGAGCCGGTCGGTCGTCTCGGGCAGCAGCCAGTAGTAGACCCAGGTGCCCCGGCGCTCGCAGTCGATCAGTCCGGCCTGTCGGAGCAGCTTGAGGTGGTGGGAGATCGTCGGCTGCGACAGGTCGAAGGCGGGGGTGAGGTCACAGACGCAGACCTCGCCTCCGGCGCGGGAGGCGATCATCGACAGCAGCCGGAGCCGGATCGGGTCGCCCAGCGCCTTGAACACCTTCGCCAGCTCGATGGACCGTGCCTCGTCCAGGGGGGCGGTCAGCAGTCCCGGGCAGCAGCCGTCGGCGCCGTCCCGGCCGAGCACCACGAGCTCTTCTTTCGCCATGCCTCAATATTGACGTTCTTCGATCCATCGCGCAATCTTGCATCGAAGAACATCAATACAATTCGATGGGGGATAAGCCATGTCCCGTGTGCAGCTCGCTCTCAACGTGCCCGACCTCGACGCCTCGGTGGTGTTCTACGCCAAGCTCTTCGGCGTCGAACCGGCCAAGCGACGCCCCGGATACGCCAACTTCGCGATCGCCGAGCCGCCGCTCAAGCTGGTCCTGATCGAGGGGGACGCGGAACAGGAGACCCGGCTGGATCACCTCGGTGTCGAGGTCGACTCCACCGACCAGGTCGACGCCGCCACCGGCCGCCTCGAGGGCGCGGGGCTCGCCACGTTCGAGGAGAACGACACCTCCTGCTGCTACGCCCTCCAGGACAAGGTCTGGGTGCACGGCCCCGGCAAGGAGCCCTGGGAGGTCTACGTCGTCAAGGGCGACGCCGACCGGATGGGCGGGAGCGCGGCCCTCGAGAGCGGCGACGCCTGCTGCTCATCAGGAGGCTGACGGTTCGTTCGACGTCCGGATCCAGCCGGGATCATGTGCCCGGACGGGGCGCTCTCAAGTGCCGGCGCTGGGCCAGTTCCTCGTCGTCGACCAGGGTGAGCATGGGCCGGCCCGGTACACAGAGCATGGTGACGGTGAAGCGGCTCCATGAGTCCGTGCGGTTGTTCCCGTCCTGGTAGTGGATGACATCGCCGCCCGGCTCCCAGAACGTCTCCCCGGCCTTGATCACCCGCTCCGGCTCGCCCTCCAGTTCGAAGAGCATCTCGCCCTCCAGCATGAAGCCGAAGGCGGGGCCCGAGTGGCGGTGTGGCGGGAGGCCGCGCTCGCCGGGAGGGTAGTCGACGCGGATCGTCATCGCCTCCGCCTCCTCCGGCACGAACGGCGGTTTCACCGATTGCAGCACGGTGATCGCCGGGTTCAGCGCCGCCAAGCGCGCTTGGCTCTCGGCGCTGCCTGCCGTCGACGCCTTCTTCGCCATGGCGAGACCTCCAGTGGTGGGCCGGCCGATCGGGAAGGCCCGCCGGTGCGGTACGTCAGTCGCCTTTGGGTCACCTTTCGCCGCGCACCGAGGGTCCTGCCTCCAGATTGCGACGGCGCGCCGCGCGGCGCACGCGGGCCCGGATCCGGCCGGCCGAGCGGAGATCACATCCCCGTCTCGTTTTGCGCTGGTTCCGCAACCGTTCAGCTTTCAGACATCTCTAGGTTCACGACCCTTCCGTTCCGGGCGCCGGGGGAGACAGGTGGCGGTCCGGGCTCAAGGGCGACCAATGCGTTACTTCACTGGAGGATTTGTGCGCAATAGAACCCGAGGCGCGGTGGGTGTGGCGATCGGCGTCGCCGTGACCGCCGCAGTGGCCGCCGGGGCCGGCGCCGTGGTGTCCAGCGGCGACGGACCCGACCAGAAGCGGCCCTCCCCCGCGGCTGCCACGACGGGGAAGACCATTCCGGGCGACATCGACCACGACGGGTATGCCGACCTCGGCGTGGGCGCGCCCGACGGGACCGTCTCCGGGAAGTCCAAGGCGGGCTATGTGGGCGTGACCTATGGGGCCGAGGATGGCGTCGACACCGGGCGGCACAGCACATTGTCGCAGGCCAGCGCGGGGGTTCCCGGGACCCCCGAGGCCGGGGACCACTTCGGTTCGGCCGTGGTGCGCGGCGATGTGGACGGGGACGGCTACGGCGATCTGATCGTCGCCGCGAACCACGAGGCCATCGGGGACGCCAAGCGGGCCGGTTCCGTCACGGTCGTCTTCGGCTCGAAGGACGGCCTCTCCGGCGACGCCATCGCCTTCCACGCGCCGAAGGCCACGGCCTACGCGCTGTTCGGCGACACGATGGCCGTGGGCGACTACAACCACGACGGCCGCGACGACATCGCCATCTCCGACGGCACCGAGGTCCAGGTCGTGAACGGCGCGGCGAACCTGCGCGAGACGGCCACCCCGAAGATGTCCAGCGTCACGCCGCCCGGCGGCGGGGCGGGCGTGGAGCATCTGTCCTCCGGCGACATCGACGGGGACGGCTTCGCCGACCTGGTCACCGTCGCCTACCAGGACGACCCCGCCGACGAGGGCACGCTCGGTGTGCTGCCCGGCTCGTCCACAGGGCTGAAGGGCACATCGCTGGGCGAGGACGTGCCGCTGCCGTTCGCCTCGTACCGGGCCGTGGTGGGTGACATCAACGGCGACGGCAAGGACGACGTCGTCACGGACACCGGCTTCGAGGACGGTCCGGACGACGCGCGCCTGCGTACGTACCCGGGCACCGCCACGGGGCTGGACACGGCCCACCCGGTGAACTGGACGGGCAAGCGGCAGAACGGCATGGCCTCCCGGCTCACCGACATCGACGGCGACGGCCATGACGACCTCGTCGTCGGCGACACCGGCGCCGAGGCCCCCGGGGGCTACAACGACGCCGGTGCCATCACGGTGCTCAAGGGGACCGAGGACTGGCTGACCGACGCGGGCGCGCAGACCTTCTCCCTGGACACCGAGGGTGTGCCCGGTGAGATGGCGGGCAACGACAAGTTCGGCGAGGCCGTCTCGCCGGCCGACTACAACGGCGACGGCAAGCCCGATCTGGCCGTCGGGGTCCCGAACCGGACCGAGGGCGCGGGCGCCGTGGCCCTCCTGTACGCGGGTGCCGACGGGCTCACCGCCGAAGGCTCCGCCCTCATCGGGCCGAGCGATCTCGGCTCCCCGGCGGACGATGCCGCGTTCGGCCTGGAGCTGTCCGGTCCCGCGACGAAGTAGCAAGCGCTTCATATCGCGCTTCACATAGATGGCCCGGCCGGCTCGACCGGCCGGGCCATCGGCCGAACGGGGTCCTCCCGTGTACCGGCTCAGCCCGCGGCCTTGGCCAGGATGCGCCCCATCTCCTCGCCGCCGAAGGCCCGCAGCGTTGTGGTGCGTACGTTGCCCGCCCCGCTGAGCTGCAAGGACGCGGCGGTGGCGGTTTCGTCGTCGGGGGCCTCCACGACGCATACCAGGTCGTACGGCCCGACCGTCCAGTAGATGTCCACGAGCCTCGCCCCCAGCTTGCTCAGCGCCGCGGCGAAGTCCTGGGAGCGCTTCGTGGTGTCCTTGTAGGCGCGGACCCCCTGCTCGGTCCAGTTCAGCAACGTGATGTAGGTCGCCACGGCCCTCACCTCCACAAGAAGAACGTCCGTGGGATCAATTCTGGAAGTAACGTCATCAACCCGCACACCTTGCGCATCGGCGGAACGCGGAGCGATTTGCCGAATCGGCAACGGACGTGGTCCGCGCCGCGGACGGCACGGCATGCTCGGACCCGTCGGCCGCCACGCAGAGTGAACGCGCCGGAGTACCCCGACCCCTGGAGGGAACCATGCCGCAGACGACCACAACCGACCTCACCCACCGTCTGGTGGCCTCTCCCGCCGGGCGGATCCACCTCGTGGAGCAGGGCACCGGGCCGCTGGTGCTGCTCGTCCACGGGTTTCCGGAGTCCTGGTACTCGTGGCGCCACCAGCTCCCGGCGCTGGCCGCGGCCGGATACCGGGTGGCCGCCATCGATGTCCGCGGCTACGGACGGTCATCCGCGCCCGGGGCGGTGGACGCGTACCGGCTGCGGGAGCTGGTGGCGGACAACGTCGCCGTGGTGGAGGCGCTGGGCGAGGAGTCCGCCGTGGTGATCGGGCACGACTGGGGCTCTCCCATCGCCGCCAACTCCGCCCTGCTGCGGCCGGATGTGTTCCGGGCGGTCGGGCTGCTGAGCGTGCCGTACTCCCCGCGCGGCGGCCCCCGGCCCTCCGAGGTCTTCGCCGGGATGGGCGGTGAGGAGGAGTTCTACGTCGCCTACTTCCAGGAGCCTGGCCGGGCCGAAGCCGAGATCGAGCCGGATGTGCGCGGCTGGCTCGCGGGGATCTACGCGGCGCTGTCCGGGGACACCATGCCCGAGCCCGGGAAGCCGGACCCGCACTTCATCACGCGCGGCAGGACGATGCGCGAGCGGTTCCCCGCCGGGCGGCTGCCCGCCTGGCTGAGCGAGCCGGACCTCGATGTCTACGCGGGTGAGTTCGAGCGGACCGGGATGAGCGCGGCGCTGAACCGCTACCGGAACATGGACCGGGACTGGGAGGACCTGGCCGAGGTGGACGGCGCGCCCATCACCCGGCCGTCGCTGTTCATCGGCGGTGCCCTGGACGCCTCCACCGCCTGGATGGGCGACGCGATCAAGGCATATCCGAACACCCTGCCCGGGCTCGTCGGCTCGCACATCCTCGAGGACACCGGCCACTGGATCCAGCAGGAGCGCCCCGAGGAGGTCAACCGGCTGCTGCTCGACTGGCTGAACGCGCTTCCCGCGTAAGGCATGTGGCCCGTCCCGGCTCGGTAAGTCCGTGCGGTCGCCCTCACAGCTCCCAGGCCCCCTTGGCGAGTGTGGAGAGCCCGCCGGCCAGTGCGAGCAGCAGCACGAGCAGGCGGGCCCCGCGTTCGGGGACGCGGGTGGCCAGTGCCCTGCCGATGAACGCGCCCGCCGCCATTCCGGCGAGCGCCAAGGTCCACAGGGAGGTGTTCAGCCGGGGGACGCCGTTGGCGGCGACGGAGAAGGCGTTCACCACGATCCCGTAGAACTGCGCGTTCGGCACGAACTCGCGGACCGTCCAGCCTGCGTTCACCGCGTACAGGGACACCGGCGGGCCGCCCACACCGGCCGACGAGTTCATGAAGCCCCCGGCGGCGCCCGCGGTCAGCGCTCCCTTGACGCCGTTGAGGGCGGGAACGCGCATACCGGCCATCACCAGCAGGACGGCCAGGCTCACCAGGGTGCCCGTCCCCGCCAGCAGGACGGGTTCGGGGAGGCGGGCGGCCACCCAGGTGCCGGCCGGGACGGTGCAGGCGGAGGCGGCGACCAGGGGAACCATCGCGGCGAACCGCACCCGCCGCCAGCCGCCACCGGTGAGCCCCAGCGCGCAGATGGCACCGGCCCCGCAGTTGGCGAGGGCGACACCCTCGGCCGGGCCGAGCAGCAGGACCAGCGCGGGCACCGCGATGAGCGCGAAGCCCATGCCCGTCAGCCACTGCACGGACGCGCCCGCCATGACGATCCCGCCGAGAATCAGCTCCGCGCCGCAACAACCACTCATCACACGGAGTCTTCCCCATCCCGACCGGTGGGAGATCAATTCCTCAGTGGGCGGCGGTCCTGGGAGCGCTGGAGGGCGCGGAAGTCGTCGAAGAACCCGTAGTTGTGGGCCGGTGAGCCGTCCTCCGAGCGCTCCACGGTCCGGTTGGCGTAGAGGCTGTTCAGCAACCAGGGTTGCTTGTCCGGGCCGAACTCCCTGGTCATGGCGGCGCCTTGGGTGACCCCGTAGGTGGCCACGGCGAGGCGTCCGGTGTCACGGAAGTAGCTCACCTGCTCCCTCAGGAAGTGCTTGTGGCTCTCGAACCAGGGGCTCATCGAGAGGAAGTCGCGCCACTTCTCCTCGGGGAAGGGGCGCTCGACGGCTTCCTCGATCACCTTCCAGACCGGGGTGGCGGCGGGAAGGCGGTAGCGGCTCGCGAAGCGCGCGGGGATCTCGTCCTTCAGATGCAGCTTCCACAGCCGCACCAGGGAGAACTCGGTGACCAGGAACTTCTGGCCGTCGCGCAGCCGGGGCAGGATGTAGTCGACATAGGGCTTCACGTCCTTGGGCGCGGAGACATGGGGGTGGATGTCCACACCTTCTATCTCCTGGGTCCTGCGGGTGAAGGACAGCCAGCGGTCGGTGGCCGCCGTCCGCCCGTCCGGCTTGTCCAGGTGGTTGAACGCGCCCATATAGAGGCGGGTCCGGCAGCGCGAGGGAAAGTGCTTCTTCCGGTACGCGACGATGTGTTCCGCGACCGTCTCGTAGAACCTGTTCAGCGCGCCCGAGCGGCGGTCCCGGGGAAGGCTCTCGATGAACGGCTCGTTGCCGATGACCAGGACGTCGACGGTGTCGAGGACGGCGTGCAGAACCCTGTCGACCCGGGCGAGTTCCTCGGTCATGGCCGAGCTGCCCGGTCCGGGAATCGGCCGGTGGTTGTACGGGAACTTCAGCGAGAGCACCGTGCCGTAGCCGAGGTGGTGCGCGTCCAGGAGCCGCTCGATGGCGCGCTGACGGGAGGCGTCGGCCGTGACCTCGGGCATCGGGACGAAACCCCGGATCCAGCTCGCGGAGACACCGCGCAGCTCGCCGAAGGTCACGCTGTCGGGGTCCTCGTTGAAGTTCGCGCCCAGCACACCGTCCGGACCTTCGGCGGCGGCCCTCGCGTCCGGGGAGTCACCGGCCCGCTCGCGTGGCCGTTCCTCGCCCTGTGTGCACCCCGCGGCGAGGAGGGCCCCGCCGGACAGGGCCAGAACACGTCGCCGTGAAAGCGGCTTCTTCCTCGTCTCCCGCTCCTGGTGCACGCTCTCCTGGTGCACGGCGTGCGCGTTCGTATCCAAGTGACGCTCCCTGTCGGTACCGATGCTCCGGGCGCTGCTGCCCGGACCGCCCGGGAGGATGCGTCGGCGAAGGCCGCCCGTTGCCCACGGTGCCCACGTTTTTTGTGGCACCGCGTGCCCGGGTGCGCCGCCGCCCGATCAGTGGGTGATCCGCGTGGTGACGGTCAGTGGGTGATCCGGACGGTGACGGTGAGCGCCCCTCTGTTGTCGTCGAGGCAGCCGTCGCGGTCGTTGATACGGAGCTGGAGGGTGCCCTGGCGGGATGCCTGGAAGTGCCATGCGCGCCGTACGCCGTGGGGGTTCCCGGGGTTTCCCGGATAGCGGCCCAGAAGGGCGCCGAAGGGGGCGGCGGAGTCCATCTTGCAGTCCTTCCACGCGAAGCGGAGGGATTCGTCATCGGCGCGGGTGTGGCCGAGCGGACCGACGAGCGGCAGGTTGGCGGCGTCCACCGTCCAGGTGCCGGTGGTGTAGGTGACCGTCACCTGGTCGCCCTTCCGGACCGGGGTCGGCGTCGCGGTCTGCCAGCCGCGGGCCGCGTCCACGGTCACCTTGGTGGTGGCGGAGGAAGGAGACGGTGCCTTGTCGTCGCTGTCGGACGGGGGTCCGAAGGTGACGAAGAGGCCCGTGCCCAGGGCCGCCACCGCGAGCGTGGCGCCCGCCGTCCACCACCATGTGCGGGCCCGGCCGCGGGGTCGCGGGGGTGGCCGCCCACCGGCCGGGTCGACGACGGTCGGCTCCCGGTCCAGGGCGGGGGTTCCGGTGAGGGTGTGCGGTGCGGTCGGGGTGGGGGTGCCGGTCAGGGTGTGCGGTGCGGTCGGGGCGGGGGTTCCGGTCAGGGTCCGGGGTGCGGTCACCGTGGGGGGCGCGGCCGGCGTCGGGGGGTCCGCCACGCCTGCGGCGGGCCCCGGGAAGTGGGCAGAGGACCCGGCCGTCCCGGCCGTCCCCGCCGCCTCCGGAGGCCCCGCCGGGGGCAGTGGGCCCGGGTCGTCGGCGCCGTCCGCGACCCGTCGCAGCGCGGCGCCGACCGTGGCGGCTGAGGGGCGCTGCCCCGGGGACTTGTTCAGCAGCGCCTCGACGATGGGCCGCAGCGGCCCGACCTGCTCCGGGATGACCGGGTCCGCGAAGGTGACGGCGTGCAGCGCGGCGGCCCCGGTGGGCCGCTGGAACGGCGGCACCCCGGAGGCGACCGCCGACAGCGTCGCGCCCAGCGACCACAGGTCGGACGGCGGGCCGACCTCCTCATCCGTGAGCCGTTCGGGGGCCATGTAGCCGATGGAGCCGAGGAGTTCACCGGTGGTGGTGAGCGACTCGTCGTCTTCCAGGGCGGCGATGCCGAAGTCGGTGAGAACGGCGCCGCCGTCCTGGCGCAGCAGGATGTTGGCGGGCTTGATGTCGCGGTGCAGCGCCCCGGCGGCGTGCACGGCCTCCAGCGCGCCGAGCAGCTGGAGCCCGAGGGCGGCGGTGTGGCGAGGGGTGAGGGGGCCGGTGTCCGCGATCCGGCGGGCCAGGGAGGGGCCGTCGACCAGCTCCATCACGATCCACAGCCGGTCGTCGTGTTCGACCAGGTCATGGATGCCGACCACATGGGGGTGGTGCACCCGGGCGACGGTACGGGCCTCCCTCAGCGCCCGGCGCATCCGTCTGTGGTGCTCGCGGTCGTCGCTCGCGACATGCAGCTCCTTGGCGGCGACCTCGCGCGCCAGCATCTCGTCGTATGCGCGCCAGACCGTGCCCATACCGCCTCGTCCGAGCCGGTTGCCCAGCTGGTAGCGGCCCGCGATCAGCCGTACGTCGTCCCCGCCCGATGTCACCCGATCTCTCCTGTTCTCACGCCCGATGAGCATAGTCCGGATGCGTTCGAACATCATCGCGCACAACTGATTCACTCGTCAGGCGAGAGCGCAACACCTGGGTGAAATTCCCCTCGATTCATGGAGAAAGCGGGCATCCTGTAGTCACATTCATTGCGCTTATCTCAACGCGTCCGTACGGTGTCGGCCATGCGGCAACAGTTCGACGTGGCGGAACGCGTACGTCAGGTGATCGGCGAGGCCGGTTGCACCCAGCGTGAATTCGCCCGGCGGGTCGTGATGGACCCGTCCAAGCTCTCGCGTTCGCTCAGCGGGAGCCGGCGCTTCACCGTGGCCGAGCTGGCGCGGATCGCCGACGCCGGGAACGTGGACGCCGGGTGGCTGCTCGGCACCACGGCGGCGCCCGGAGCGCCCGGAGCCGCCGGCGCGCCGCGGCCGACCGTCCCCGCCGCGCCACCCGACAGCGGACGGCCGCTCCAGATCGTGCGGGAGACGGTGGGGCTCATCGCCGAGCGCGGCTTCCACGCCGTACGCGTCGCCGATATCGCCGCCGCCTGCGACACCAGCACCGCCACCATCCACTACCACTTCCCGGGCCGCGACGAGCTGCTCGAAGCCGCCGTGCGCTGGTGCATGGACGAGGACACCGTGCGCCGCGCCGCCCGGATCGCCGAGGCCGACGACGCGCGCGAGGAGCTGCGGCAGCTGATCGCGCTCCAGGTGCCGTACACCGCGCGGCAGCGGCAGCAGTGGCTGGTGTGGATGGACCTGTGGGCCGAGGCCGCGCGGTCCACCGCCATCGGGCGGCTGCACGCCGACTTCTACCGGCAGTGGCGGCAGACCGTCGCCGAGGTGATCCGGCGCGGGATCGGGCAGGGGGTCTTCCGCACCGTCGACCCGGAGTTCAGCGCGCTGCGGCTGACCGCGCTGATCGATGGACTCGCGATTCAGGTGCTGGCCACCGAGCCCGGACAGGGCGGTACGAGCGCCGAGGCCATGGAGATCGCCTGCAACGCGCATGTGGACACCGAATTGACCGCACGGCGGTCCGGCACGGATGCGGCCGGCCCCGCCGACCAGCCCGTCGGCGCCGTCGGCCCCGCCAGCCCCGTCGGCCCTGCCAGCCCCACCGACCCCGTCGGCCCCACCGACCCCGTCGACCAGCCCGGACCGTAGTCCGGACCGTATAGCTCCGCGCCGTTCCGCACCGCGAGAGCACACCGCGAAAGAGGGAGAGAGCCCATGCCCATGAACGACAGCGTCATCATCACCTGTGCCCTCACCGGCGCCGGTGACACGGTGGGCCGCAGCCCCCATGTCCCCGTCACCCCCGAGCAGATAGCCCGCTCCGCGGTCGAGGCCGCGGAGGCCGGGGCGGCCGTGGTCCACATCCACGTACGCGACCCCGAGACCGGAGCCCCCGCCCGCGATCCGCGGCTCTACCGCGAGGTCGTGGAGCGGGTCAAGGAGACCGGCACCGACGTCGTCATCAACCTCACCGCGGGCATGGGCGGCGACCTCGTCATCGACCCCGAGAACCCGCTCACCCACCTCCCCGGCACCGACCTGGTCAGCGGGCTGGACCGGCTCCCCCACGTCGAGGAGCTGCTGCCCGACATCTGCACCCTGGACTGCGGCTCGCTCAACTTCGGCGAAGGCAGCAACCTCTACGTCTCCACCCCCGACATGCTGCGCACGGGCGCCAAGCGCATCCAGGAGCTGGGCGTACGCCCCGAGCTGGAGATCTTCGACACCGGGCAGCTGTGGTTCGCCAAGCAGCTGCTGGCCGAGGGGCTGCTGGACAACCCGACCGTCTTCCAGCTCTGCATGGGCATTCCGTGGGGCGCCCCAGCCGACCCGGGCGTGCTCCAGGCGATGGTCAACATGCTGCCCGAGGGCGCCCAGTGGGCCAGCTTCGCGCTGGGCCGGACGCAGATGCCGTGGGTGGCGCAGTCCATCCTGCTCGGCGGCAACGTACGGGTCGGTCTTGAGGACAACCTCTACCTCAGCCGGGGTGTCAAGGCCACCAACGGCCAGCTCGTCGAGCGCGCGGTCCAGGTCATCGAGCTGCTGGGCGCGAACGTCGCCACCCCGGACGAGGCGCGGCAGCGGCTGGGCCTCAAGCCCCGCGCGTAAACCCCCACCAGTTCCCTTCTTCTCTTTCCCCTCCCCTCACACCCTTCTCCCCTCACACCCTTAGGACCGCCATGCCCTCATCCCCCTGCGCCCCCGAAGAGGTACGCCGCGTCGCCTGCGTCGGCGCCGGAGTCATCGGCGGCGGCTGGGTCGCCCACTTCCTGGCGCGCGGCTACGACGTCACCGCCTGGGACCCGGCGCCCGACGCCGAGGAGAAGCTGCGCCGCCTCGTGGACGCGGCCTGGCCCGCCCTGGAGCGGATCGGCCTCGCCGACGGCGCCTCCCCCGACCGGCTGACCGTGGCCGCGACCGCCGAGGAGGCCGTGGCCGACGCGCAGTTCGTCCAGGAGAGCGCCCCCGAGAAGCTGGAGCTCAAGCGGTCGCTGCTGGCCCGGCTGGACGCGGCCGCCCCGGCCGGTGTCGTCATCGCGTCCTCCACCTCCGGCTATCCGATGACCGATATGCAGACCGAGGCCGCCGACCCTGGCCGCCTCGTCGTCGGCCATCCCTTCAACCCGCCGTATCTCATTCCGCTGGTCGAGGTCGTCGGCGGGAAGCAGACCGACGCCGCCGCGGTCGAGTGGGCCTCGCGCTTCTACAAGGTGGCGGGCAAGTCCGTCATCACCATGGAGCGCGAGCTGCCCGGTTTCATCGCCAACCGGCTCCAGGAGGCGCTGTGGCGGGAGGCGCTGCACATGGTCGCCAATGGTGAGGCCACGGTGAAGGAGATCGACGACTCGATCACCGAGGGGCCGGGGCTGCGGTGGGCGTTCATGGGTCCCTGCCTCACGTTCGCCCTGGCGGGCGGCGAGGGAGGCATGGGACATATGCTCGACCACTTCGGACCCTCGTTGAAGTCTCCGTGGACCCGTCTCGAGGCGCCTGAGCTGGACGACACGCTGCGTGCGGCCATGGTCGACGGCTGTGACGAGGCGGCGGGCGGCCGTACCATCGCGCAGCTCGTCGCGGAGCGGGACCAGGGCGTCATCGACGTCCTGCGGGCGACCGGCCGACTGCCGCGGCAGCGCACCGAGGGGACGGACGGCATCGCACATAACTCCAGCACCATGGGAGACGAAAAGTGAGCAGTACGCTCCCCGACTACCGGCAGACCGTACGTCCCGAGTGGATCGACTACAACGGCCATATGAGCGAGGCGTTCTACGTCCTCGTCTTCGGCCACAGCACCGACGAGATGATGGTGGAGACCGGTCTGGACTCCGCCTACCGCGCCAAGACCGGCTGCTCGCTCTACACCGTGGAGTCGCATATCCGGTATCTGCGCGAGGTCGACGAAGGCGCCGAACTCACCATCCGTACGCGCGTGATCGGCGTGGACGAGAAGAAGGTGCGGTTCACCCACGAGATGCATGTGGGGGAGCCGAACGCCGCCCCCGTGGCCACCACCGAGCTGCTCGCGCTCCACATCGACCAGAACGAGAGCCGCTCGGCTCCGTTCCCCGATGAGATCCGGGAGCGGCTGACGGATCTGCTCGAGAAGGCCCCCGAGTGGGCGGGCCGGGCGATCGGCCCGGTGCCGTCCGAGGCGGGTTGAACGGCGGGCCCACCTCCTGAACGCCCCGGTCCCGGAATCATCCGGGGGCCGGGGCGTTCTCCGTTCCGGCCGAGGCGTTCTCCGTCCCCTGCCGGGGCCGTTCTCCGTTCCGCGGCGGGTGAGGTTGAATGGCGGTGGAGGACACTCCGAGGGACGCGCGGCCAGGGGCGGCACACGGCGAGGGGTGACGAGGCCATGGCGGACGCCGGACCGAACGGCTACGGGGACTGGAACGGGACCGGGACCGGGGCCGGGACCGGGAACAGGGACGGGGACCGGGACGGGGACGAAGGCGGCAAGGGCCGGCGCATCGAGCTGAGCGAGGTGCCCGAGACCCTGCTGTGGAACCTCTATATGCGGGCCGCCGAGGCCCGCCGGGCACGGACCGTACTGGCCGACCCCAAGGCCGTGGAGCTGGTCGACCGCATCGACTACCCCTTCGAGGAGACCTTCGGCGCGCCCAGCCCGCTGCTGGCGCAGGGCCACGCGCTGCGGGTCCGCACCTTCGACACCGCCGTACGGGCCTTCCTGGACGAGCATCCGGACGGCACGGTCGTCACGCTCGCCGAGGGCCTGGAGACGCAGTACTGGCGGGTGGACAACGGGCGGGCGCGCTGGCTGTGCGTGGAGCTGCCGGAGACCGCCGAGGTGCGGCGGTCGCTGCTGCCGGACGAGGAGCGGCGGCGCACCCTCGCCCGGTCGGCGCTCGACCTGTCCTGGCGGGACGAGGTCGATCCCGCGCACGGGGTGCTGATCACCGCCCAGGGGCTGCTGATGTATCTCCGGCCGACCGAGGTGAAGGACCTGATCGCGGGGTGCGCCGAGCGGTTCCGGGGCGGGGCGCTGGTCTTCGACGCGGTGCCGCGCTGGTTCAGCGCCCGGACGCTGCGCGGCGAGATGCGCACCGCGCAGGGCTATCAGGCGCCGCCCATGCCATGGGGCATGGACGCGGGCGAGCTGCCGAAGGTGCGGACGGCCCATCCGGCGATCACGGACGTACGCGAGGTGCCGCCGCCGCGCGGGCGCGGGTTCTACTACGGGGCGCTGGCGCCCGTGATGCGGTGGGTTCCGGCGATACGGAACCTGCGGCCGACGATGACGGCGATCGCGCGCTTCTCGTGACGTTCTCCCGGCCCGCCGCTCATTCCGCCGGTTCCGCGAGGAGCTTGGCGAGGCGGCGCAGGACCGAGGGCCAGCCGCGGCCCATCCCGTCGAGGGCCTTCCTGCCCAGCGGGGAGTCGAGGTCGAATCCGGTGTGTTCGAGGAAGAGCCGGGTGCCGACGCCCTCCGGTTCGAGGCGCCAGGTGACGGTGGTGTCCAGGGTGGCCTGGGCGAAGCGGTAGCTGAGCAGCCGCTCCGGCTCGACCGCGATCACCTCGCAGGGCTGCTCCCCCCAAGGGCCCATGTCCAGCGTGAAGCGGTGCCCTACCTCCGCCCGCACATCGCCCGCGGCCCACCATCTCGCGTGCAGCCGGGGATCGGTGAGGGCATTCCACACCACGGACGGAGGGTGGGGCAGGAACTGGTCGCAGTGGATGGCGTCGATGGCATCGGGCTCGGTCATGGGTTCTCCTCGTCGAGGACGTCGCGCAGCGCGCGCAGCCGGGTGCGCCAGTAGTGCTCGAAGGGATGCAGCCACTGCTGCACCTCGGCGAGCGGATCGGGCGCCAGGTGGTAGTACCGCTGCCGCCCCCTCGGTTCCTCCCGTACGAGCCCGGCCTGCCGGAGCACCTGGAGATGTTCCGAGATCGCCGGTCTGCTCAGCTCGAACTCCCCCGCAAGGTCATTGACGGCACGGGGGCCGCCCCGAAGGCAGTCGAGCAGCTTGCGGCGCACGGGGTTGGCGAGCGCGCTGAAGACGTCTGTGGGCACGGTTCGGAGGTTACGTCGGAGATTTCCGACGCGTCAACTTTTTCCGACGCGTCGGGTCGCACGTTCGGTCGGGATCCATGACAGCGGTACGGCTCGGTGAACGAGGGGCAGCGGTGAGAATGGACAGGTGAGAGGCCCCCTGGACATCGCCACCCCGTTGCGGCCGCGGCTGCCGTCCCCCGTGCGGGACGTGGTCGATCCGTGGCTCGCCGATCGGGGCGTGGCGCTCCGGCTGAAGCGGGACGATCTCATCCACCCGCTGGTGCCGGGCAACAAGTGGCGCAAGCTCACGCCGAATCTGCGCGCGGCCGTCGAGCGGGGGCACACCCGGCTGCTCACCTTCGGCGGGGCCTACTCCAACCACATCCGCGCGGTGGCGGCGGCCGGGGCCGCGTACGGGCTGTCGACGGTCGGGGTCATCCGGGGCGACGAACTGGCCGACGCGCCGCGCAACTGGTCGCTGACGCGGGCCGAGGACCACGGTATGGAGCTGGCCTTCGTCAGCCGCTCCGCCTACCGCGAGACGCTGCGCGGGCTGAGCGAGGACGACCCGGGCACCCTGCGGGGGCTGGAGGAGCGGTGGGGGCGCGCTTACGTCCTCCCCGAGGGCGGTACGAACGTACTGGCGGCGCACGGGGCGGCGCAGCTCGTCGCGGAGCTGCCCGACCTGGGGCCGGGCGACGTGGTGTGCTGCGCGGTGGGCACCGGGGGCACGCTGGCCGGGATCGCCGCCGCGCTCCCGGCCGGTGCGCGGGCGGTGGGGTTCGCCGTCCTGAAGGGGGCCGAAGGCTATCTGGACGGCGAGGTGGCCGAGCTGCACCGGCGCGGTTGGGGCCGGGCGTTCGGCAACTGGCACATCGACCACGGCTACCACGGCGGCGGCTACGGGCGCGTCCCGGCGGAACTGGAGGCGTTCGCGGCCCGGTTCGAGGAGCGGCACGGGGTGCGGGTGGAGCGGCGGTACGTGGCGAAGATGCTGTGGGGTGTCCACGGGCTGGCGGAACGGGGCGAACTCCCGCCGGGCAGCCGGGTAACGGCGGTGATCACCGGCCCGCCGGACCCGAAGCCGGAGCCAGAGCGCGAGGGCAACGGAGGCGGGCCGGGGCGCGCGGCACGCGGGGGCGGGTAGGGCCGCGCGGGAAACGGGGACGGGGCCGGGGTGCGCGGCTCACGGAGAACGGGGACGGGTCGGCGTGCGCGACGCGCGAGCGGGGGTCGGGTGGCCTGGCGCGCGGGGGCCGGTCGGAATGCGCGACGCACGGGCAAGGGCCGGGGCCCGGCGCGCGGAGGTCGGTCGGGGTGGTCAGTCGGGGATGCGGAGGCGCATGACCGTTGTGGCCGCGTGGCGGACCGTGCTCTCGTGGCGGACCTCCACCGTCAGATCCGGGGCGATGGGGCGGTAGGCGATCTCGGCGCCGACCCGGTCCAGCGCGGTGGGGAGTTCGGCGGGCGGGGACTGTGGGTCGGGCAGGTCGCGCAGGGCCGAGCCGAGCTGGGCGCGGACGCCCGTCGAAAGCGGGGCGGAGATCACGGGCGCGTCGTCGCCGGGGAGCACCAGCGCCAGGGCGCGGGGGCGGAGCCGGGGCCCGACCACGCCGACGACGACGGCGTCACGGGCCTCCGAATGGCGCAGCTTCCGCCAGTGGCGGCCCGGCCGGTACGGCTGATCCAGATCCTTGATGACCAGGCCCTCGACACCGATCTCCGGCAGCGCCTCGTACCAGGTGGCGGCGAGCTCCGGGTCGGTGGTCATGGGAACGGCCTGGAGCGGTGGGCCGAGCGGTTCGAGCAGCGCCATCAGCCGGGCGCGACGCTGTTCGTAAGGAAGCGGCCGCAGATCCTCCGCCCCGATCGCGAGCAGGTCGAAGGCGGCGTAGGAGGCGGGCAGTTCCCGGGCGAGCCGGCCCGCCCGGGACTCGGACGCGGCGAAGGCGCGCTTCTGGACGGCGGCGAAGTCCGTACGGCCGCCCGCCCACACCACCACCTCACCGTCGAGGACCGTACCGGGCGGAAGCGGCCGCGCGGCGGCCTCCAAGTCGGGGAAGGCACGGGTGACGATGCGGCCGGAACGTGCCTGCATCCTTACGGTGTCCACCAACCGGAAGATCAGCAGCCGATGCCCGTCGAACTTGGGCTCGTACGCCAGCCGCCGTCCGGGCGGGGCGGTCGGCAGGGTGGGGACGACACGGGCCAGCGCCACCTCCACCGGTGGCTCAAGAGGCGGCTGAGGGGGCGGCCGAAGGGGCGGCTCCTGGAAGGTCATCGCTCCGCCGCGCTTTCGCCGTCAGCCGCGCTTTCGTCGTTCGCCGCGCCTTCGCCGTCAGCCGCGTCTTCGTCGGCGGCCTCGCCCTCATCGACGGCCTCGTCTTCGTCGGCGTCTCCGCCGTCGCCCCCGCCCCCGCCGCCCGTCGGCAGCGGGCGTGCCTGCGCCGGGTCCAGCAGCGGGGCCAGCAGATCCCCGTGGCGGTCGAGCCGCGCGGGGATGTCGTCGATCAGGAAGGTCAGCGCCGAGGGGTCGCCGCACTCCTCGACCTCCTCCCAGGTGACCGGCGCGGAGACGGCCGGTTCGGGGAGGGCTCGCGGGGTGTACGGGGCGGCGGTGGTCTTCGCGGCCGCGTTCTGGCTGAAGTCCACGTACACCTTCCCCGGCCGCAGCGAGCGGGTCATCTTACGGATGACCAGGTCCGGCATGGCGTTCGCGGCCTCCAGGGCCAGCCGTCTGGCGTAGGCGGTGGCCTGCCGGGACGGGGTCGGTTCCAGCGGCACCAGCAGATGGAGCCCCTTGGAGCCACTGGTCTTGGCGTAAGCCGTAAGGCCGTCGGCGCGCAGCCGCTCCCGCAGCCATACGGCGACGACGCGACAGTCCACGATCGTGGCGGGCGGCCCGGGGTCGAGGTCGAGGACGAGCCGGTCGGCGCTGCCCACGCCCTGGTCGATCCGCCACATCGGAGTGTGGAGCTCCACCACGAGGTTGGCCGCCCACATCAGCGAGGGCAGGTCCTGGATCAGCACCTGCCGCGCGGTCTCCCCCTTATGGCGGGTGACTTCGGCCGTGGTCACCCAGGAGGGCGTGCCCGGAGGCGGGTTCTTGGTGAAGAACTTCTGGCCGTCGGGGCCGTCCGGGTAGCGCAGGAACGCCAGTGGCCGCCCATGCAGATGGCCGAGGAGGACGTCCGCGGTGGACGCCAGATAGTGCAGCAACTCGCCCTTCGTGGTGCCGGTGGCCGGATGGATGACCTTGTCGAGGTTCCTGAGCGTGATCCGCCGCCCCTCCACCTCCGTGATCGGGGACATACGATAAGAATCTCACGAAAGGGATCAAGCATGCGATCTATCTGGAATGGGAACATTTCCTTCGGCCTGGTGAGCATTCCGATCAAGATGTATCCGGCCACCGAGGACCACTCGATCTCGTTCCGGCAGATCCACACCCGCGACGGCGGCCGCATCCGCTACCGCAAGGTCTGCGAGCTCGAGGACAAGCCGATCGAGTCGGGCGAGATCGGGCGGGCGTACGAGGACGCGGACGGAGCGCTGGTCCCGATCACCGACGAGGACCTCGCGGCCCTTCCGCTGCCCACCACCCACACCCTGGAGATCGAGGCGTTCATCTCCGCCTCCGAGATCGATCCGCTCCAGCTGGGCGACGCCTACTACCTGGGCACCAGCGGCGCCGCCGGGGCCAAGCCGTACACATTGCTGCGCGAGGCGCTCAAGCGCAGCGGGAAGGTCGCCATCGCCAAATACGCCCACCGGGGCCGCGAGCGGCTGGGGATGCTCCGCGTCGTGGGCGACACCATCGCGCTGCACCGGCTGCTCTGGCCGGACGAGGTGCGCGAGCCCGCGGGGGTGGCCCCCAAGGAGAAGGTGACCGTGAAACCGGCCGAACTGGACCTCGCCGACACCCTGATGGAGACGCTCGGAGAGGTGGACATCAGCGAACTGCACGACGACTACCACGAGGCGCTGGAGGAGCTGGTGGCGGCGAAGATGTCCGGCGCCACGCCCGCGGCCGAGCCCGGTGAGCGGCCTTCCGGCGCGCAGGTGGTCGACCTGATGGCGGCCCTGAAGGAGAGCGTCCGCAGCGCCAGGCAGTCCCGGGGCGAGGAGGGGGCCGGGGAGGCCGCGGCGGCGGGGGAGGCCGGTGACGCCTCGGAGGGCGGAGCCGAGGAGGAGGCGGAGGCTACGGTCCACGAGTTGCGCGGCCGTAAGAAGGCCCCGGCGAAGAAGGCCGCGGCGGCTAAGAAGGCGCCCGCGGCCGTGGCCGAGAAGAAGACCGCGGGGGCGAGGAGGGGCGGGACGAAGGCCGCCAAGGCGGCGGAAAAGGAGCCTGCGGAGAAGGAGCCTGCGGAGAAGGGGCCTGCGGAGAAGGGCGCCGCGAAGGCCGCCGCGAAGAGGGCGGGTGCGAAGAAGGCTGCGGCCAAGAAGAGTGCGGCCAAGAAGGGCACCGCGAAGAAGCAGACGGGCAAGCGGACCGCCTCCTGAGGCGGGTGTGGCACTCGGCGAGTGCGTACCGCCCGGCGCGGAGCGTTCCGCGCGTCGTCCAGGCGTATGGACAGGACCCGCCCCTGGGATAGCGCGCCTGCGGCGGGCTGTTCCCCTACCCGCCCCTTCCCACAACCGGGGCTCCGCCCCGGACCCCGCTCCTCAAGCGCCGGAGGGGCTGATTTCAGCCCATCCGGGGTCCAGGGGGCGGAGCCCCATGGTTCGGGAAGG
>NZ_JBEZNG010000049.1:0-49966 GCF_040653035.1 Streptomyces malaysiensis subsp. malaysiensis | reverse complement strand
GCCCGGTTACATTCCGAACCCGGAAGCTAAGCCTTTCAGCGCCGATGGTACTGCAGGGGGGACCCTGTGGGAGAGTAGGACGCCGCCGAACAATTCTTCAAAAAGACCCTGATGGGAAGTTCACTTCCTGTCAGGGTCTTTTTCATGCCCATGTCTGGTACGCCCCGGTGCCGGAGCTGTCCGGGCCTACCGGTAGAGTCATGGAGCATCATCGGCCTGTTTCTCACGGGAGGCTCCCGGGTGGAGGTACAGGAGACACGAGTTCAGACGGACCGTGTGCTCACCATCCCGAACATCCTCAGCGCTGCGCGCCTCGTCGGCGTGCCGCTTTTCCTGTGGCTGATCCTCCGGCCCGAGTTCGGCGGGCCCAAGAGTGACGGCTGGGCACTGCTGGTCCTGGCACTCAGTGGCGTCAGCGACTATCTCGACGGGAAGCTGGCTCGTCGCTGGAACCAGATCAGCAGCCTTGGCCGGTTTCTCGATCCGGCGGCCGACCGTCTCTACATACTGTCTACACTTGTAGGTCTCACCTGGCGCGAGATCCTGCCCCTCTGGCTGACCGCGGTCCTTCTCGTGCGAGAGCTGGTCCTGCTTGTGATGGTGGGCGTCCTACGGCGCCATGGCTATCCGCCGCCGCAGGTGAACTTCCTCGGCAAGGCGGCTACCTTCAACCTGATGTATGCTTTCCCGTTGCTCCTTCTGAGTGAGGGAAGTGGCTGGCTTCACACGACCGCCGCCATTTTCGGATGGGCGTTCGCCGGATGGGGTACAACACTCTATTGGTGGGCAGGAGTCCTCTACGTGGTTCAGGTCCGCCGACTTGTCAGGGCGGACACCGCGGCCGACTGAGCTCGCCGTAGCGGCGTCCATAGAGGCCGGGGCCCGTAGCGCGGTAGGTGTAAGGGCCATCGGGCGTGCACGGTCGGCATGACCGTCGTCTCTTCAAGGAGGACGCTTCCGACATGAAGGCCGTCGTGATGGCAGGGGGCGAGGGGACTCGTCTGCGCCCGATGACCTCGACCATGCCCAAACCGCTACTGCCCGTGGCCAATCGGCCGATCATGGAGCATGTGCTCCGGCTGCTCAAGCGGCATGGTCTCAGCGAGACCGTGGTGACAGTCCAGTTCCTCGCGTCCCTGGTCAAGAACTACTTCGGTGACGGCGAGGAGCTCGACATGGAGCTCACGTACGCGAATGAGGAGAAGCCACTCGGCACCGCCGGTAGCGTCAAGAACGCGGAGGAAGCGCTCAAGGACGACACCTTCCTGGTGATCTCCGGCGATGCCCTGACGGATTTCGACCTCACGGATCTGATCAATTTCCATAAGGAAAAGGGTGCCCTTGTCACCGTCTGTCTGACGCGCGTTCCCAATCCCCTCGAATTCGGTATCACCATCGTCGACGAGGCGGGCAAGGTCGAGCGCTTCCTGGAGAAGCCCACCTGGGGCCAGGTCTTCTCCGATACGGTCAACACCGGCATCTACGTCATGGAGCCGGAGGTCTTCGACTATGTCGAGCCCGATGTGCCGGTCGACTGGTCCGGAGATGTCTTCCCTCAGCTGATGAAGGAGGGCAAGCCCATCTTCGGCTATATCGCCGAGGGCTACTGGGAGGACGTCGGCACCCATGAGAGCTATGTGAAGGCCCAGGCCGACGTTCTCGAGGGCAAGGTCGACGTCGAGCTCGACGGATTCGAGATCTCCCCCGGCGTATGGGTCGCCGAAGGGGCGGATGTGCATCCGGAGGCCGTGCTCCGCGGTCCGCTCTACATCGGCGACTACGCCAAGGTGGAGGACGGTGCCGAGATCCGCGAGCACACCGTCGTCGGCTCCAATGTCGTGGTGAAGAGCGGCGCCTTTCTGCACAAGGCCGTGGTGCATGACAATGTGTACGTCGGCCAGCAGAGCAATCTGCGCGGCTGTGTCATCGGCAAGAACACCGACATCATGCGCGCGGCCCGTATCGAGGACGGGGCCGTCATCGGCGATGAGTGCCTGATCGGTGAGGAATCGATTGTCCAGGGCAATGTCCGGGTCTATCCGTTCAAGACCATCGAGGCGGGCGCGTTCGTCAACACCTCGGTGATCTGGGAGTCCCGGGGGCAGGCCCATCTGTTCGGCGCACGGGGCGTCTCCGGCATCCTCAATGTGGAGATCACCCCGGAGCTCGCGGTGCGGCTCGCCGGGGCGTATGCGACGACCCTCAAGAAGGGCTCCACGGTCACCACGGCGCGTGACCATTCCAGGGGCGCGCGGGCGCTCAAACGGGCGATGATCTCCGCACTCCAGACCAGCGCCATCGACGTACGGGACCTGGAGAACGTACCGCTGCCGGTGGCCCGGCAGCAGACCGCGCGCGGCAGCGCCGGCGGCTTTATGATCCGGACCTCTCCCGGGGTGCCCGACTCGGTCGACATCATGTTCTTCGACGAGCGGGGCGCCGATCTCTCGGCGGGCGGTCAGCGCAAGCTGGACCGGGTCTACGCCCGCCAGGAGTACCGCAGGGCCTTCCCGGGCGAGATCGGTGACCTCAGCTTCCCGTCGAGCGTCTTCGACTCGTACACGGGCTCGCTGCTGCGCGCCGTGGACATCAGCGGCATCGCCGAATCCGGTCTCAAGGTCGTCGTGGACGCCGCCAATGGAAGCGCCGGGCTGGTGCTCCCGAGCCTGCTGGGCCGGCTCGGAGTGGACGCGCTGACCATCAACCCCGGTCTGGACGAGTCGCGTCCGACGGAGACGGCCGACGGCCGCCGGTCGGGGCTGGCCCGGCTCGGCGAGATCGTCGCCTCGGCGCGGGCGGCGTTCGGAGTGCGGTTCGACCCGGTCGGTGAGCGGTTCTCGCTCGTCGACGAGCGGGGGCGGATCGTGGAGGACGACCGGACGCTGCTGGTGATGCTGGACCTGGTCGCCGCGGAGCGGCGCAGCGGGCGGGTGGCGCTTCCGGTGACCACGACCCGTATCGCCGAGCAGGTGGCGGCGTATCACGGCACACAGGTGGAGTGGACGACCACCGCGGCGGACGATCTGACCCGGGTGGCCCGGTCGGAGTCCACCATCTTCGGGGGCGATGGCCGCGGTGGCTTCATCATCCCCGAGTCCACCAGCGTCTTCGACGGTACGGCCGCGTTCGTCCGGCTGATCGGGCTGGTGGCGCGCACTCAGCTGACCCTGAGTCAGATCGATGCGAGGATTCCGCGGGCGCATGTCCAACGGCGTGATCTGGCCACCCCCTGGGCGGTCAAGGGCCTGGTCATGCGGCATGTCGTGGAGGCGGCGAGCGACCGTTCCGTGGACACCACGGACGGGGTGCGGGTCGTGGAGGCCGACGGGCGGTGGGTCATGGTGCTGCCAGACCCGGCCGAGGCAGTCACCCATCTGTGGGCGGAGGGTCCGGACGAGGCGTCCGCGCAGGCCCTGCTGGACGAGTGGTCGACCGTCGTGGACAGCGCGGGGCGCTGACACCGGGGCCGTTCGCCCACGTCTGAGCGCGTCGGGCCGCCGCCCCGAGGTCCCGGATCCGGCACGCCGGAGGGGCCATTCGGTGGCGGCGGCCCCCACGTGCGACGATGTGCGGCATGTCGCAGCAGCCCCCCGTTCGGAGCACAGCATCGTCGCGCCCACGCCTCGACGCGTCCATGTCGCTGCTGACCAATGTGATGGACCACAGCCTCGACGACGGTTACGCCGAGGCCGCGGCGCGGCGCGGGGAGACCGGTCGCTCGCGTCTACCGCGCACCGTGCGGGCCAAATTGGGGCTGGCTCTCGGTCTCGTCCTGGTCGCGGTCGTCATCACCGTGGGCGCCGCCGAGGCGCGGATATCGGCGCCGACGCTGGCCAAGGAGCGGGGAGAACTGATCGACCGCATCGAGACGGGAAACTCGAACGCGGACAAGCTCGCCAGGAACGTGGACAAGCTCCGCGGCGAGGTCGGGGAGAAGCAGCGGCAGGCGCTGGAGAAGGACGGCGGGGCCAAGGCCGATCTGGTGGCGCTGCTCGCGGGGGCCAACGAGGTGACGGGCCCCGGGGTGAAACTGGTGGTCGACGACGCCAAGGACGCGACCGGCAGTGGCGGGGGACCACGGGAGAGCGCCGACTTCTCCGATACCGGCCGGGTGCGCGACCACGATATGCAGCGGGTCGTCAACGGTCTGTGGGAGTCGGGGGCGGAGGCCGTCTCGATCAACGGACAGCGGCTGACGGCGCTCTCGGCGATCAGGGCCGCGGGAGACGCCATACTGGTCGACAACAAGCCGCTGGCGCCGCCGTATACGGTGCTCGCGGTGGGGGACGGGCAGCGGCTGAGCACCGCTTTCCAGAACAGCGCGGACGGTCAGTACCTGCATGTGCTTCAGCAGAACTATGACATCCGCACGAGCATCTCCGCCCAGGACTCGCTCCGGCTTCCGGCCGCGCCGAGCCTGATCGTACGTACCGCGGAACCGATAGCCGGTGGGCCCGGCAAGGGTGACGCCGACACAGGGAAGGGCACATCGTGATCGCCGTATTGGGGCTCATCGTGGGAGTCGTGGTGGGACTTGTGGTCCGACCCGTGGTGCCGACGATGGTCGAGCCCTATCTGCCGATCGCCGTCGTGGCGGCACTCGACGCGGTCTTCGGAGGCTTCCGGGCGATGCTGGACGGGATCTTCGACGACAAGGTCTTCGTCGTATCGTTCCTGTCCAATGTGGTGGTGGCCGCACTGATCGTCTTCCTCGGTGACAAGCTGGGCGTCGGTGCCCAGCTGTCGACGGGAGTCGTGGTCGTGCTCGGTATCCGGATCTTCTCCAACGCGGCCGCGATCCGCCGCCATGTGTTCCGGGCGTGAGGCCGATGACGACCGACGACACCCCTGAGAAGCCCGAGAAGCCACAGCCGGCCGAAAATCGTGAGCAGGCCGAAACGCCGCGACAGGTGGCCGAAACGCCGAGACTCGCCGAGCGGGACGCCAAGGCCGAGCGGCCCGTGAGGCCCGAGCAGCCGCCGAAGGCTGAGCAGCCCCAGCCCGAGCAGCCCGCGAAGACCGAGAAGGCCGCTGAGCGGCCGTCGCGGTCGCCCGAGCCGCCGCGACGGCCGGAGGCGCCCGAGAGGCCCGCGCGCTCCGGAGAGCCGCGCGAGCGGGCGGAGCCCCAGCGGCCGTCGGCGGCCGGACCGCCACGCCAGGGCGCTGCCTCCGAACCGCCACGGCAGGCCGCTGCCGCCGGGCCGCCGCGGCCGGGCGCCGCGCCGCCCGCCCGGAGGCCCGAGCGCCGCGACACGCCTCCCCGCCGTGACACGCCCGAGCGTCGCGACACGCCGGAGCGCCGTGACGCACCGAAGCGCCGTGACGCGCCGAAGCAGCCGGGCAGGCCCGCCGCGCCCGGGCCGGGCGGTCTCAAGGACCTCGCCCTCAGGAAGCCCCTGCCCAAGGCTGTGCTGCCCGAGGCCCTGCCGCCCCAGGCCCAGGGCCGTCCCGTCAGGCCGGGGGCGCCCACCGCGGGCGGCGGGGCCACCGGACCCGCCGACGGGTCCCGGAGCGGCCCCGGAGAGCCTGTGGGGCCCGCTCCCGGCCCCGGAGCCGGTCAGGGGCCGGAGGAGCCCCTGAGCGGCCGCCAGCGGCTGGTGAAGGGCGTATGGCCGCCGCGGCTGACCCGTGCGCAGCTGATCGTCGCCCTGCTGCTCTTCGGTCTCGGCCTGGGCCTGGCCATCCAGGTGCGCTCGACCAACGAGAACAGCGTGCTGCGCGGCGCCCGGCAGGAGGACCTGGTCCGGATCCTCGACGAGCTGGACTCCCGCACCCAGCGGCTCCAGGACGAGAAGCGCCGCCTGGAGAACCAGCGCACCGAGCTGGAGAACAGCTCGGACCAGGCCGAGGAGGCCCGCAAGCAGACGCTCCAGAAGGAGCAGCAGCTGGGCGTGCTCGCCGGTACGGTGGCAGCGCAGGGCCCCGGCATCACCATCACCATCGACGACTCCCGGGGCTCCGTGGAGTCGGACATGCTGCTCGACACGGTCCAGGAGCTGCGCGCGGCGGGCGCCGAGGCGATCCAGATCGGCACGGTGCGCGTGGTCGCCGGCACCTACTTCTCGGACAGCGGCGGCGCGATCCGGATCGATGGACGGAAAGTGACGCGACCGTATGTTGTGAAGGTGATCGGCAAGCCGGAAGATCTGGAGCCGGCGCTGAACATCCCGGGCGGCGTGGTGCAGAGCCTGGAGAAGGAGCAGGCCACTGTGTCCGTGCGGCGGGAGAAGAAGATCGTTGTGGATGCCTTGCGATCGGCGAAGCGGCCTGACTACGCTCGGTCGTCATCACGGTGAGGCGGTTCGAAATGGGGGTCTCTCGGGGAGACCATGTGGACGCGGGGGGTCGACGCACCGGAAGATCCGCGCGTGATGGAAACTGTCTGGTGGTCACGGACGTTGTGAGGATGTCCGGGCCGTCTGGTGTGTGCATCGAGGGTTTGTCCTGCCCCACGGGCGGGTCTGTTTCAGTCAAGGGGAATCGCCCGTGAAGTTGTTCGGGAAGTTGTTCGGCAAGAGTGCCCGCCAGGATGGCGGCAGCAGCACCGCTCGCCACCGCGCCTCACGAGGCGCGGAGGAGAGCGGAGGGGGCACCGGGGAGCGTCCGCTGTTCCGGGACCAGGTCGGCGGACAGGGTGCGTCTGTTGACCCCTCCGCGGCCGGGCCCATAGGTTCCGAGGAGCCATCGGCCGCTCGGAGTGGTGGAGGGTTCGGCTTGCCGGTCTGTCAGCGGTGTGGCCACCGGAACGCGGAGGCCAGCCGGTTCTGCTCCAACTGCGGTGCCCCGCTGCGCGGCGGTGCCGCGCCCTCCGAGCGTGCCTCGGAGACCACCTCCACCATTTCGATCTCGGGTCTCGAGGCGTACGACTCCGAGGTGACCGGGCAGACGCCGCTGCCGTCGCTCAGCCCGGAGGCGCAGGCCGCCGTCGAGGCGCTGCCGCTGGGATCGGCGCTGCTGGTGGTCCGCCGCGGGCCGAACTCGGGCAGCCGCTTCCTGCTGGACAGTGATGTCACCACGGCGGGCCGCCACCCGCAGAGCGACATCTTCCTGGACGATGTGACGGTCTCCCGCCGCCATGTGGAGTTCCAGCGCGGCCAGGACGGCAGCTTCACCGTCGCGGACGTCGGCAGCCTCAACGGGACGTACGTCAACCGGGAGCAGATCGACGCGTCGGTCGTCCTGGCCAGCGGCGACGAGGTGCAGATCGGTAAGTACCGGCTGGTCTTCTACCCGAGCCAGCGGGGCGTCGGCATCTGACCCGTCCAGGGGAGGTCCATGCTTCAGACACCGTCGGGCGGTGCCGATACCGGCACCGCCCCCGCGGACGGCCGGTCGATGAGCATCGGCACCGTGCTGAATCTGTTGCGGGACGAGTTCCCCGAGGTCACCATCTCCAAGATCCGCTTCTTGGAGTCGGAGGGGCTGGTGGAGCCGCGGCGCACACCGTCCGGCTATCGCAAATTCAGCCAGCGGGATGTGGAGCGGCTCGGCCATATCCTCCGGATGCAGCGTGACCACTACCTGCCGCTCAAGGTCATCCGGGAGCATCTGGACGCCCTGGAGCGCGGGGAACAGTTGCAGCTTCCTGCCGCTTCGCAGGGAGCCCGGCAGCCGGGGTCGCTCGACGGCGGCGCCGAGGCGGCTCAGGACGGCCCCACGGCCGCCCGGGTCGGCCGTGCGGAGCTGCTGGCAACGGCCGAGGTCAGCGAGGTGGAGCTGGCCGAATGGGAGTCGTACGGGCTGCTGGCGCCGAGCGCGGACGGCGGCTACGACATCGAGTCGGTGACCGTCGCCCGGCTCATCGCCGAACTCGGTCGTTTCGGCCTGGAACCACGTCATCTGCGAATCATGAAGGCTTCCGCCGAGCGCGAGGCCGGAATGGTCGAGCAGGTGGTCGCACCGTTGCGGTTGCATAGAAACCCGCAGACCAGAGCGCATGCGGAGGCCAGTGCGCGGGAGCTCGCCACGCTCTCCGTACAGCTGCACGCGGCCCTGGTGCGGTCGGCTCTGAGGGCCCAGGAGCGGTGACCGGCCGGGCCCCGACTATCCAAACCGGCCGGGCACGTCCTAGGGTTGCTGTGTGAACGAGCTCGACGTCGTGGGTGTCCGGGTGGAAATGCCCTCCAACCAACCGATCGTGCTCCTGCGTGAAGTGGGAGGCGACCGCTACCTCCCCATCTGGATCGGACCAGGTGAGGCGACCGCGATCGCCTTCGCTCAGCAGGGCATGGCTCCGGCGCGCCCGCTGACCCATGACCTTTTCAAAGACGTACTCGAAGCGGTCGGCCAGCAGCTCACGGAGGTCCGGATCACGGATCTGCGCGAGGGGGTCTTCTACGCGGAGCTGGTCTTCGCCAGCGGCGTGGAGGTCAGTGCCCGGCCGTCCGACGCCATAGCGCTCGCGCTGCGCACCGGAACGCCGATCTACGGCAGCGACGGCGTGCTGGACGACGCCGGTATCGCGATCCCGGACGAGCAGGAGGACGAGGTGGAGAAGTTCCGCGAGTTCCTCGACCAGATCTCGCCCGAGGACTTCGGAACCAGCAGCCAGTAGACGGTATGCCGGTCCTCGCTCGCGCATTCGAGTAGCCTTTCCCGGACGAGGGACACGGGAAACCACCCTTAGGGTGATTATCACTCGGCGTGCCGAGTGTGGCGATCGTTGACGCACCCCGGGTGACTGCCTACCTTCAAGATGGCAGGTCGAGGACGGAGGTCGGCGTGAGAAGCACCGGCGACGGCACGGCGGCCGGCGGTCCGTACACGCTCCAGGGGAGCGCATCGGCCGATCCGGCAGTGAAGGCTCGGGTCGCGGCACAGGCCGCACCGCCGCATGAGCCCGCCGCGGGGGGGACGGAGCGGGTCGGATACCGCGGACCCACCGCATGCGCGGCTGCGGGCATCACCTACCGCCAGCTGGACTACTGGGCCCGCACCGGGCTGGTGGAACCCAGCGTCCGGCCGGCCTACGGCTCGGGCAGCCAGCGGCTCTACAGCTTCCGGGACGTGGTCGTCCTCAAGATCGTGAAGCGGCTGCTGGACACAGGCGTGTCGCTCCAGAACATCCGGGCGGCGGTGGCGCATCTGCGCTCCAGGGAGCTCGACGACCTGGCCCAGATGACGCTCATGAGCGACGGCGCGACCGTCTACGAGTGCACCTCGCCCGATGAGGTCGTGGACCTCCTCCAGGGCGGCCAGGGCGTCTTCGGGATCGCCGTGGGCGTCGTCTGGCGGGATGTGGAGAGCGCGCTCTCCCAGCTGCACGGCGAGCGGGTGGACACCGGTGAGACGCTGATCCGGCCCAACCCCGCCGATGAGCTCGCGGCGCGCCGCAACCGGGCCGGTTGAGCAGTCCGTTCGGCCTTCCGCTTCGTCCCCTCGCCGCGCCCCTCGCGTTCTCGCCCAGCACCCCTAAGAGGCGCCGATCGGCGCCTCCGGGCCCCGTCCCCGGCCCTCGGGCCGCCCATTGTCGGTGGTGTGCGGCAGCATCGGAGATGTGAGGGGTGCGCCGACGATTCTCCATCTGGACATGGACGCCTTCTACGCCTCGGCGGAGCAGGCGGCCAAGCCCAGCCTGCGCGGTAAGCCGGTGATCGTGGGGGGCCTGGGGCCGCGTGGCGTGGTCGCCACGGCCTCCTACGAGGCCCGGGTGTTCGGGGTGCACTCGGCCATGGCGATGGCCCAGGCCCGCCGCCTGTGTCCGAACGCGGCGTTCCTCATCCCGCGCTTCTCCCTCTACCGCAAGGTGAGCGACTCGGTCATGCGCCTGCTGCACACGCTGTCGCCCCTGGTGGAGCCGCTGAGCCTGGACGAGGCGTTCGTCGATCTGGAGGCGGGCGGCACCGAGGCCACCGTGGAGGCGGCGCGCGCCGTGGGGGAGCGGCTGCGGACCGACATCAGGGCGGTCACCGGGCTGACCGGATCCGTGGGGCTCGCCGGGTCCAAGATGCTCGCCAAGATCGGCTCGGAGCAGGCCAAGCCGGACGGTCTGGTGATCATCGAGCCCGGGACGGAGCGCGATCTGCTCGGCCCCATGTCGGTCCGTACGCTCCCGGGCGTGGGTCCCGCCACGGCGGAGACGCTGCGCCGGGCCGGGATCCACACCGTGGCCGAGACCCGGGAGGCGGGCGAGGCCGAGCTGGTGCGGCTGCTGGGCCGGGCCCACGGCACCTCGCTGTTCCTGATGGCCGAGGGCCGGGACGAGCGGCCCGTCGTCGCCGAGCGGGACGCCAAGTCCATCTCGGCCGAGGACACCTTCGACGTCGACGTCACCGATCGCACCCGGGTGCAGCTGGAGATCGCGCGGCTCGCCGACCGCTGTGTGCGGCGGCTGCGCGAGGCGGGCCGCTCGGGGCGGACGGTCGTGATCAAGGTGCGGCGGTACGACTTCTCCACGCTCACCCGTTCGGAGACCCTGCGCGGGCCGACCGACGATCCGGGGGTGGTGCGGGAGGCCGCGGCGCGGCTGATCGACAGCGTGGACACCACGGCGGGTGTGCGGCTGCTGGGCGTCGGCGTCAGCGGTCTGGCGGACTACACCCAGGAGGATCTCTTCGCCCAGGCAGCCCAGGCAGCCCAGGCAGCCCAAGCCGCTCACGAGGCCCTGGAGGGCGCGGGGCACCCGCCGGGCCCCGAGAGACCGGAGGCCGTGGGAGAGCGCGCGGAAGAGGCGTCTGAGGGCGCTGGGAAGCCACGGCACTGGCTGCCGGGCACCGATGTGCGGCATACCGAGTACGGGGCGGGCTGGGTGCAGGGCAGTGGGGTGGGCCGGGTGACCGTGCGCTTCGAGGAGCCGTGGTCGCGGCCGGGGCGGGTACGGACGTTCGCCGTGGACGACCCGGCGCTTGAACCGTCCGAACCGCTGCCGTTGCTGCGGCCGGACGCGGGGCCGGGCCCGGCGCCCCAGGGGGAGGCCGCGGACCCGAGCCCGGACGGGACCGCGGATCCCGCGGAGGGCATGGGCCAAGGCCCGCGGGAGGCCGAAGGCCCGGACGGGTCGGCGGGTGCCGGTGGTGGGCCCGGTCAGGGGCCGGGTCAGCCGGTGACGTCCAGGCCGTAGTGGTGGTAGAGCTGGAGTTCCTGCTCGGGGGAGAGGTGGCGCCCGACGCCGAAGTCCGGGGCGTCCTTGATCAGCGCCCGTTCGTACGGCACCCGCAGGGTGTCGCCGACCACCTCGCTCGGTTCGAGCGGTACGAAGACGTCCCGGCTGAACAGCCCGGTGCGTACCGCCGCCCATTCGGGCTCGCCGGTCGCGTCGTCGAGATAGACCTCGTCCACGGTGCCGATCTTGGCGCCCTCGCGGTCGAATGCCTTGCGGCCGATCAGGGTCCGCGGGTCGATATCGGTCTGCACGGTCTCTCCCACAGGTGGCAAGCAGGTGGCAAGTGGCCATTGATACCTACAAAAAGCCACATCGCCGCGCTCGGCCACTCGAACACCGGCGGCCGTCCCCCGCGGCAGAACCGCTGATACGCTGACTGTGACTGTGAACCCCGTGCGGGAGAGTCCTCCGCCGACGCTGTCGGAGGCGCCGAAGGAGCAAACCCTCCCCGGAATCTCTCAGGCACACGTACCGTGCGGGTGAGGTCACTCTGGAAAGCAGGGTGGGCCACGGGCGAGCAGAGCTCCGGGACCCCTCCTCACCGACGGTGAAAACCGGTCAGGCGGTATGTGGGCCGGTGAAGCTCTCAGGTTGAGATGACAGAGGGGGAGGCCGTCCGGGCACCCGCGCCGTGGTGCCCCTCGTCGGTCGTTACAGACCAGGAGGCCCCCGCAGATGACCGCCCATCGCATCGCACTCTCCGACTTGGAACGCGGTACTCCGTTCGAGCAGCGCCATATCGGCCCGGACGGCGAGGCTCAGGCCAAGATGCTTGCCCAGGTCGGCTTCGGCTCGCTGGACGAGCTCACCGAGGCCGCCGTACCGGACGTCATCAAGAGCACCGAGGCGCTGAACGCCCTGCCTCCGGCCCGCAGCGAACCGGAGGTCCTCGCCGAGCTGCGCGGACTCGCCGACCGCAACCAGGTGCTGCCGTCGATGATCGGCCTCGGCTACTACGGCACCCACACCCCGCCGGTGATCCTGCGCAATGTGCTGGAGAACCCCGCCTGGTACACCGCCTACACGCCCTACCAGCCGGAGATCTCCCAGGGCCGGCTCGAGGCGCTGCTCAACTTCCAAACCGTCGTCGCCGATCTGACCGGGCTGCCCACGGCCGGTTCCTCGCTGCTGGACGAGGCCACCGCGGCCGCCGAGGCGATGGCACTGTCGCGGCGTGTCGGCAAGGTCAAGGAGGGTGTCTTCCTGGTCGACGCCGACTGTCTGCCGCAGACCGTCGCGGTCATCAGGACCCGCGCCGAGCCGACCGGTGTCGAGGTCGTCGTCGCCGACTTGGCCGAGGGCATTCCGGAGGAGATCGCCGAGCGCGGGATCTTCGGTGTGCTGGTGCAGTACCCGGGCGCCTCCGGCGCGGTGCGCGATCCGCGCCCGGTCATCGAGCGCGCCCATGAGCTCGGCGCCGTCGTCACCGTCGCCGCCGATCTGCTCGCGCTCACCCTGCTCGCCTCGCCCGGTGAGCTGGGCGCGGACATCGCGGTGGGCAGCAGCCAGCGGTTCGGCGTCCCGATGGGCTTCGGCGGACCGCACGCCGGTTTCATGTCGGTGCGCGACGCCTACGCGCGCAACCTGCCCGGCCGGCTGGTCGGGGTCTCCGTGGACGCCGACGGCGACAAGGCGTACCGGCTGGCGTTGCAGACCCGTGAGCAGCACATCCGCCGGGAGAAGGCCACCAGCAACATCTGCACCGCTCAGGTGCTGCTGGCCGTGATGGCCGGGATGTACGCCGTCTACCACGGCCCGGACGGGCTCGCGGGGATCGCCCGCCGCACCCACCGCTACGCCTCCGTGCTCGCCGAGGGGCTGCGGGCCGGCGGTGTCGAGGTGGTGCACGGCGCGTTCTTCGACACCCTCACCGCGCGGGTGCCGGGCCGGGCCGCCGAGGTCGTGGCCGCGGCCCGCGAGGCCGGGGTCAACCTTCGGCACACCGACGCCGACCATGTGGGCATCGCCTGCGACGAGACCACCGGCCGTGCGCAGCTGGCCGCCGTATGGTCCGCCTTCGGGGTGGACGGCGGGAACGGCGACGCGGCCGGGATCCCCGGCATCGACGAGCTGGACGCCTCGGCGCCGGACGCGCTGCCCGCGGACCTGCTGCGCCACGACGGCTATCTGGCCCACCCGGTCTTCCACCAGCACCGCTCCGAGACCGCGATGCTGCGCTATCTGCGCCGCCTGGCGGACCGGGACTACGCCCTGGACCGGGGCATGATCCCGCTCGGCTCCTGCACCATGAAGCTCAACGCGACCACCGAGATGGAGCCGGTCACCTGGCCGGAGTTCGGCGCGCTGCACCCCTTCGCACCGGCCGAGCAGGCCCAGGGCTATCTGACCCTGATCCGTGAGCTGGAGGAGCGGCTGGCCGAGGTCACCGGCTATGACAAGGTCTCGCTCCAGCCGAACGCCGGCTCCCAGGGCGAACTCGCCGGTCTGCTGGCGGTGCGCGCCTACCACCGGGCCAACGGGGACACCCGACGCACCGTCTGCCTGATCCCGTCCTCCGCGCACGGCACCAACGCCGCCAGCGCCGTGATGGCCGGGATGAAGGTCGTCGTGGTCAAGACCGGTGAGGACGGCGAGATCGACACCGGCGATCTGCGCGCCAAGATCGAGAAGCATGGTGCGGAACTGGCCGTGCTGATGGTCACCTACCCCTCCACCCACGGTGTGTTCGAGGAGCACATCACCGAGATCTGCGCGGCCGTGCACGACGCGGGCGGCCAGGTCTACGTGGACGGCGCCAATCTCAACGCGCTGGTCGGGCTCGCCGAACCCGGCCGGTTCGGCGGCGATGTCTCGCATCTGAACCTGCACAAGACCTTCTGCATCCCGCACGGCGGTGGCGGCCCCGGCGTCGGCCCGGTCGCGGTGCGCGAGCATCTGGCGCCCTTCCTCCCCAACCATCCGCTCCAGCCCGCCGCGGGCCCGGCCACCGGCGTCGGGCCGGTCTCGGCCGCCCCCTGGGGCTCCGCGGGGATCCTGCCGATCTCCTGGGCGTACATCCGGCTGATGGGCGCCGAGGGGCTGCGCCGCGCGACCCAGGTCGCGGTGCTCGGCGCCAATTACATCGCCAAGCGTCTCGAACCGCACTACCCCGTGCTCTACACCGGCCCCGGCGGGCTGGTGGCCCATGAGTGCATCGTGGATCTGCGGCCGCTGACGAAGGCCACCGGGGTGAGCGTCGACGATGTGGCCAAGCGCCTGATCGACTACGGCTTCCACGCGCCGACGATGTCGTTCCCGGTCGCCGGGACGTTGATGATCGAGCCGACCGAGAGCGAGGACCTGGCGGAGCTGGACCGGTTCTGCCAGGCGATGATCGCCATCCGGGCCGAGATCGAGAAGGTCGGCTCGGGCGAGTGGGCCAAGGAGGACAATCCGCTCCGGAACGCCCCGCATACGGCGGCGTCGCTGACCGGGGAGTGGGACCACTCGTACTCCCGGGAGGAAGCGGTCTTCCCGGCCGGGGTCTCGGCGGCCGACAAGTACTGGCCGCCGGTGCGGCGGATCGACGGAGCCTACGGGGACCGCAACCTCGTCTGCTCCTGCCCGCCGCTGGAGTCCTACGAGGGCTGAGCCTGAGGCGTTCCGCCCGTTGACGCGTCAATGGGGCCGGTGCGGCGGATGCGCCGGGCCGGCCCCTGCGGTGTACATGCCGTCGCTGGCGGTGTCGGACGGCGGTGACGATGTGCTCGCGGTGTCAGGCCGCGGTGACGATGTGCTCGGAACCCAGCGGTCGGCACGGTGCGATGACACGCCCGTCCGGCAGCAGCTCACCGGTGTCCTCGAAGAGCAGGACGCCGTTGCACAGCAGGCTCCAGCCCTGCTCGGGGTGGTGCGCCACCAGATGGGCGGCATCCCGGTCGGCGGAGTCGGCTGATGGGCAAGGCGGTTGATGCTGGCACATGACAGGGTTCTTTCGCTGCGGAGTGGTGAAGGTCCTGCGGCTCGCTGCGGCGTTCATGGCCGCCCCCCGTGGTTGAGTCGGTCGATTTCTCCAGTGTTGCCCTACGGCCTGGGATCCGCAGGGATTTCGCGGTACCGGTCTCGCTAGATAATGACGCATCACCCGTCCGGACGGTTCATCGCCGCCGGACTGTTACGAGGATGCCGCGCGGAGCGCCCCGTGACCCGGCGGTCACAGGGCGCTCGCGGCCTGATGAAGGCCCAGGTCAGGCAGGTGAGCCAAGCAAAGGTGCCCGGGTCAGCCGGTGCGTCAGAACGGGCAGCAGATCGGTTGCCTGATGCGCCCGGTGGGCCGCGATACCGGGTGGTGCCGGGGCGAGCGGCACCAACAGGTCCCCCGCGCCCAGGCCGCCTTCGGCGCCGTCCGCCATCAGGTCGCCGTGCAGCCAGAGCGTGACCATGTAGAGCTCGGGGATGGACAGCAGCCGCGGCTGGTACGCCGAGGGCAGCGACTCGGCCTGGCTCAGGGCGAGTTCGGCCGAGCTGACGTAGGGGCCCTCGGAGAAGTGCGAGAAGGCCCAGCCGTCGGCGGTGAGCATCGCCTCGGCGGCGGCCACCGTACGGTCGCCGTCCCGGATCAGGAAGCGCCAGCCGGTGAGCCGGGTGCTCGGCGGGCCGTCGGGGGCGGTGATGTCGTCCAGGACATGGACGGGGAGCGGGAGTTCGGGTTCGAAGGGGCCGGTGAGCGTGGAGAGTGCCGGGGTGCGGGCCTCGCGGACGGCGGTGGGGGAGTCAAGGGCCGTGAGGACGCTGCGCAGGGCGGGCGCGGGGGCCTGGGGCACATGCAGCGGCATGGTGGATCGCCTCTCGCTTGAAGACACGGTGAAGCGATAGCGGGCCGGGTTTGGGCGGCGCTAGCGGTGGAACACGGGTCAGAGGGGAGCCGGAACAGACCGTTCGGGCGTTATCTCTCTGCCTCGTTAGCCGAGTTTATACGACAAGTGTTCCCGTTGTGTTTCGTCTAGCCGCTGCCGATAACCCCGACAAGAGGTTATCCAGACCCCGGGGGCGCGGGGATTTTCCCCGATTCAGTGCCAGATGAACGGATATGACCTGGCATTTTGCGGCCCGCGCGGTAGGCTGGAACTCGCTGGTTCATTCTCCCCGGCGCAATGCGCGGTTCCAGAGAGCCTACCGGCTGGGTGCGGAACGCGGGGCGTTATCGATCACATTGGTGGGCATCATCGAGCGTGGTGTGCAGACGGCCTGACGCCGATGATCCACTGGAGGAGGGACGCTTCGATGGGGGAGAAGCTCATAGCCGGTGAGTTCGACCCGTCCGGCCGGCGACGGCAGCGCGCCCGGTTGCGGCAGTGCCTCGACGGGCTCGGCCGGCTTCTGGCCGACAAGCGATTCGACCGCCCGAAGAATCTGATGGGGCTTGAGATCGAGCTGAATCTCGCCGGGGCCGACGGACTGCCGAGGATGATGAACGCGGAGGTTCTGGAGCGCATCGGGAGCCATGATTTCCAGACCGAACTCGGGCAGTGCAATCTTGAAGTAAACATCGTGCCCCACCGTTTGCACGGACGCGTTCTCGATCAGCTCTCGGAAGAGCTCCGAACCGGTTTGTCATATGCCGATCGCAAGGCGCGGGAAGTGTCCTCCGAGATCGTGATGATCGGAATTCTTCCGACCCTCGCAGCGGACGATCTGGGATCCACGAACCTTTCCTATGACGACCGTTACAAACTTCTCAATGAGCAGATGCTGGCCGCCCGCGGCGAGGATTTCCTCATCGACATCGAGGGCCGGGAACGATTCACCTACGCCAGTTCCTGCATCGCCCCCGAGGCGGCCTGCACCTCCGTCCAGCTCCATCTCCAGGTCACCCCGGGGCGCTTCGCGGACGCGTGGAACGCGGCGCAGGCGGTGGCCGCCGTACAGATCGCGGTGGGCGCCAACTCCCCCTTCGTCTTCGGCCATGAGGCGTGGCGCGAATCCAGGCCGCCGCTGTTCCTCCAGGCCACCGATGTGCGCCCACCGGAAATCGCCGCCCAGGGGGCGCGCCCGCGCACCTGGTTCGGCGAGCGCTGGATCGATTCCGCATACGAGTTGTTCGAGGAGAATCTGCGCTTCTTCCCGCCCCTGCTCTCCTCCGGCGACGACGAGGACCCGCTGCGGGTGCTGGACGAGGGCGGGGTGCCCGCGCTCCAGGAACTGGCGCTGCACAACGGCACCATCTACCGCTGGAACCGGCCCGTCTACGACGTCGTGGACGGCGTGCCGCATCTGCGCGTGGAGAACCGCGTGCTCCCGGCGGGGCCCACCGTCACCGATGTCATCGCCAACGCCGCCTTCTACTACGGACTGGTCAGGGCGCTGGCCGAGGAGCCCCGCCCGGTGTGGACCCGGCTGCCGTTCGCGGCCGCCGCGGCCAACTTCGACGCGGCCTGCCGGCACGGCATCGACGCGGTCCTCCAATGGCCCAAATCCGGCCGGTCGGCCTCCCTGAACCGCACCTCCGCCGTCCGGCTGGTCCGTGAGGAGTTGCTGCCGCTCGCCGCGTCCGGCCTCGACTCCTGGGGCGTGGAGCCCGCCGACCGCGACCGCTACCTCGGCGTGATCGAGGAGCGCTGCAAGCTGGGGGTCAACGGCGCGTCCTGGCAGGCGGCCACCTACCACCGGGCGCTGGGCGGCGGGCTGGACCGGGACGCCGCCCTCGCCGCCATGACCCGCCGCTACTGCGCCCTGATGCGGACCGACGCGCCGGTACACACCTGGCCCACCGATCTCTCCGGGTGATGTCCGCACCGCCGACCATGACACCGTATTGTCCGGTGAACGGGGCGGGCGCACCGATGAGCGGGTGCGCCGATGAGGCGGACAAGCGGAAGTGGGGACAGGAGTGCGGTCACAGGCGCGGGGCGCGGAGCCGCCCGTGGTCGAGGACGGGCTCTCGCGGCGGATGCTGCGCAACGAGACGCTGCTCGTGCTGGCGCTGTCCCTCGGCGCGAGCGCGCTTTCCGCGCTGATCAGCTTCATCGGCTCGGTGACCAAACCGGGCGGACTGAAGGACCAGGCGGCCACGCTCAACTCCTCGGCGGCGCCGGGGCGGCCCTGGCTGGACCTCGCCTGGCAGCTGTTCGGCATCGCGACCGCGCTGGTGCCGGTCGCGCTCGTGGCCCATCTGCTGCTGCGCGAGGGCGCAGGGCTCCGGGTGATCGGCTTCGACCGCGACCGGCCGCGGTTCGATGTGGTGTGGGGCGCCGTGGTCGCGGCCGCGATCGGCGGGACCGGGCTGCTGCTGTACCTGGGGGCGCGGGCGGCCGGGGGCAATCTGACGGTGGTGCCCGAGTCGCTGCCCGATGTGTGGTGGAAGATCCCCGTACTGATCGCCTCCGCCGTGCAGAACGCGGTGCTGGAGGAGGTGGTCGTGGTCGGCTATCTGCTGCGCAGGCTCGGACAGCTGGGCTGGACCCCGATGGCCGCGCTGCTGGCCGGCTCGGTGCTGCGCGGCTCGTACCACCTCTACCAGGGGATCGGCGGCTTCTTCGGCAATATGGCGATGGGCGTGATCTTCGTGCTGCTCTACCGCCGCTGGGGGCGGGTCGGGCCGCTGGTCGCCGCCCATGCGCTGATCGACATCGTGGCCTTCGTCGGATACGCCCTGCTGGCGGGGCGGGTGGGCTGGCTGCCCACGGCCTGATGCGCTGAGCCATCGTCTTCGGCGGGTCTCGGGTCGGCGGTTCGCCGCGGAGCCTGCGGTTCGCCGCGGGTTTCAGGCCGGTAGCGCCCCGGGTCTCAGGCCAGCAGTTCGCCGTCGATGACCGTGACGGCGCCGCCCGTCAGCAGCGTACGGTCGCCGCGCAGCGCGGTGCGGACCAGGCCGGTGCGCGCGGACACCTGGAGCCCGGTCAGCTCGTCCCGGCCGAACCGGGCCGACCAGTAGGGCGCGAGCGCGGTGTGGGCGCTGCCGGTGACCGGGTCCTCGTCGATGCCGACGGCCGGGGCGAACAGCCGTGAGACGAAGTCGTAGCCGCGTGAGGGGTCCTCGGCGGCCGCGGTCACGATGATGCCCCGGTGGCTGATCCGCTTGAGCGCGGCGAGGTCGGGGGCCAGGGAGCGCACGGTCTTCTCGTCGGCCAGCTCGATCAGGAGATCGTCGATGTACGGACCGGCGTGATGGGCGGACACGATCCCGGCGCCGAGCGCCGCGGCGACCTCGGCCGTGTTCCCGGGCACCTCCAGCTCGGTCAGCGAGGCCGTGGGGAAGTCCAGTGTGATCGTGCCGTCGTCGTCGGCCGTGGCCGACAGCACCCCGCTGAGGGTGGCGAAGCGGACCGTGCCGGTCGCCGTTCCCGTGGTCTTCAGGACATGGGTGGTGGCGAGCGTGGCATGGCCGCACATGGGCGCCTCGGCGGCCGGGGTGAACCAGCGCAGCGCCCAGTCGGCCGCCGCGGCCTCGGGGAGCGGGTGGGCGAAGGCGGTCTCGGCGAGATTGACCTCGGCGGCGACCTGCTGGAGCCAGCCGTCGTCCGGGAAGGCGTCGGTGTCGAGGAGGACGACCCCGGCCGGGTTGCCGGCGAAGGGGCGCTCGGTGAACGCGTCGACGATTCGTATCCGCATACCGCCGACCGTAGGCGGCGGGCGGCGGTGGAGCCATGGCCAATCGCCCGGGCGTGGCTCCCCCGCCCCTCCGGGTGATGGGCGGGTGCGGGGGTTGGCATTCGATCGGTTCCGATATATCGTTGAAGTGTCGTGATGGATCGACGATAGAAAGGAGCATCACGATGCGTTCACATGGACATGGACGAGAGCACTGCGGACCCGGCCACCGCGGCCGGGGTGAAGGCGAGGGGCGGCGTGCGGCCTTCGGCCCGTTCGGCCCCGGTTTCGACGGTCCGCCCTTCGGCGGCCCCCCGTTCGGCGGCCGTGGCCGCGGCGGACCCGGTGGCCGGATGCGCGGGCGGGCGCGGCGCGGCGATGTGCGCGCCTCGATCCTGGCCCTGCTGAAGGACCGCCCGATGCACGGCTA
The DNA here is from genome assembly GCF_040653035.1 of Streptomyces malaysiensis subsp. malaysiensis. Classification (NCBI taxonomy): domain Bacteria; kingdom Bacillati; phylum Actinomycetota; class Actinomycetes; order Kitasatosporales; family Streptomycetaceae; genus Streptomyces; species Streptomyces malaysiensis. The sequence goes on along the minus strand of NZ_JBEZNG010000049.1, from coordinate 29,906 downwards.
CGAGATGATCCAGGAGATCACCGAGCGCAGCGGTGGAGCCTGGCGGCCCAGCCCCGGCTCGGTGTATCCGACGCTTCAGCTGCTCGAGGACGAGGGGCTGATCGGCAGCGAGAGCGAGGGCGGCAAGAAGCTGTTCGCGCTCACCGACGCCGGTCGCGCCGAGGCCGAGGCGGGGCCCGCGGCCCCGTGGGAGGAGGCCGGGCGCGGTATCGACTGGGAGGCCATGCAGGAGGTCCGCCAGGCGGGCTTCGGGCTGATGGAGGCGTTCGCCCAGGTCTGGCGCACCGGCAGCGCGGACCAGCGGCGGAAGGCCGTCTCCGTCATCAATGAGTCGCGCAAGCGGCTGTACCTCATCCTCGCCGAACAGGAGGACGGCGAGCAGGAGGAGAGCGAGCGGGAAGAGGGCAAGGGCGACGCCGAGCGGGGCGGCGAGAGCTGAGCCCGAGCGGACGGGGGCACGCCCGTACGGGGGCGGCGGACCGGGGCGCGGGGCCTAGACGACCAGCGCGCCCAGCTTGCGCAGCGATTCATTGAGCGCGGTGGTCGCCGAGTCCTTGAGCTTCCCGGCCATCAGGGAGACCGCCGCCCCCATGAAATCCCCGTCGATCCGCACCGTGGTGGCATCGCCGTCCGGTGTGAGCGAATAGCGCATGGCGAGGTTCACGCCCATCGGGCCCTTGCCCCGGGTGGCCAGCAGCCGGGCGGGTTCGCACTCCTCGACGGTCCAGGTCACCTCGGCCGGAAAGCCCATCAGCTTCATGTTCTCCTGATAGGTCGCCGCCACTTCCAAAGTGGCCGGGCCGCCCTGCGGGAAGCTGGTGTGGGTGGCGTTCCAGTCGCCGTACGAGGAGAAGTCCGTCAGCCGGGTCCAGACCTTCTCGGCCGGTGCCTCGATGCGTGTCTGCGCGCTGACCTCGGCCATGGGGGAGTCCCTTCGGCGCGTTGCTGCGGGGCGTGGTGCGGTGGTGGCGGGCAACGTAGCCCCGGGGCCCGGAACATTCAATACTGACGGGTCGTCAGTTATCTCCGGTCCGCGTTTCCCTCCTCCCCGGGGAGGAGATCCGGTCATCCGCGCACAACCACGGTGGGATGCGCACATGCTTCCCGGCGAGGATGCTCCGGCCGCAAGGGACTGATGGGGTGAGAGTGTGCGAAGTCGTACCCTTTCCGCCGGCCCGGACGACGCCCGATGCGAGGACGGAGTCAGTGACGTGGTGGCCGTCGTGATCGAGGGGGCCCGCCGGCGCGCCGTGCGCGATGGTGACGCGCAGATCGACACCGCCCATCTGCTGCACGGCCTCCTGGAGTCCGACCCGGAGGTGCGGGACGCGTTTCCCGGCGGCCCGCCCCAGGTGATCCGGCTGCTGGGGTATCTGGTGCAGCGCGCCATCGGCTACGGGCTCCGGTGGAGCGGCACCGTCGAGGACTCGGGGGCGGCGGCCGGGAGCGGGCCGGCCGGCTGGTCGCCCGCCGCGGCGGCCGCCCTCGATGCGGCGGTCCGGCGCGCCGCCTCCCGTGGCGCGTCCCGCGCCGTCGGCCTCGATCTCCTGGCCGCGCTCGTCCACGACCGGGAGTGTCGTGCCATGGAGGTGCTGCGGCGCGCCGGTGTCGCCGTCGAACCGCTGGTCACCGCGCTGGCTGGGGAGACCTGCCAGCAGTCATCGGGATGACGGTACTGACGCGAGCTGCCATGATGGCCTGGTGCGCATATCGGAAGGCCACTCACAGCGAAGGAACGTCGGCCTGGGGCTCGCCCTGGTGTCGGCGTTCGCCTTCGGCGGATCGGGCGTCGCCGCCAAACCGCTGATCGAGGCGGGGCTCGCACCGCTCGAGGTCACCTGGCTGCGGGTGACGGGAGCGGCTCTGGTCCTGCTGCCCCTGGCTTGGCGCCATCGCGGGCTGCTGACCCGGCGCCCCGGACTGCTGGTGGGGTTCGGCCTGCTGGGCGTCGCGGGAGTGCAGGCGTGCTACTTCGCGGCGCTCTCCCGGATCCCGGTCGGCGTCGCGATGCTCGTCGAATATTTCGCGCCCGCGCTGGTGCTGGGGTGGGTGCGGTTCGTCCAGCGCCGTCCCGTGAGCCGTGCCGCGGTGATCGGGGTCGTCCTGGCCGTCGGAGGGCTCGCATGTGTGGTGGAGGTCTGGTCCGGGCTGGGCTTCAACCTCCTCGGACTGCTGCTCGCCTTGGGCGCGGCCTTCTGCCAGGTGGGCTATTTCGTCCTCGCCGACCACGGCAGCGACGGCCAGGACCCGGCGGATCCGTTCGGCGTCATCGCCTACGGACTGCTGATCGGGGCCGTGGTGCTGACCGTGATCGGCCGCCCCTGGGGCATGGACTGGACGGTCCTCACCGGCCGGGCCGATCTGGCGGGCGCCCGCGTCCCCGCCCTGGCGCTGCTCGCCTGGATCGTGCTGGTGGCGACGGTGATCGCGTATCTCACCGGGGTGCTGTCGGTGCGTCGGCTCTCACCGCAGGTGGCCGGGGTGGTCGCCTGTCTGGAGGCGGTCATCGCGACCGTTCTGGCATGGGTTCTGCTCGATGAGCACCTGGGCGTGGCGCAGGTCGTCGGCGGTGCGGTGGTGCTGAGCGGCGCACTGATCGCCCAGACCTCCACCCCGAAGGCGGTCACCGCCGAGCCGGTGGCCGCCTCGGCGCCGGTGGAGGAGGAGCGGGAGTTCTCGGCGGGAGGATGACCGCACCGCCTTTTCCGCCGCCCCGCACACAATGGCGCGGAGGGCGCGATGAACCCGGTGGGCGTGGCGGCCCGATGGGTGGCGGGGCGGCCGGTCAGAGCCGGGTGAGGTAGTCGGGCATCGGCGTGTCGGGCGCGAGGTCGTCGGCGGGCACCGGCGCGCCGTACACACGGGTCACGGGCACCACGCCGCTCCAGTGGGGGAGTCCCAGATCCTCGGCGTCGTCACTGGGCCCCCCGGTGCGCAGCTTCGCGGAGACCTCCTCGAGGTCGAGACGGAGCACGGCGGTGGCGGCCAGCTCCTTGGTGTTCGCGGGTCGGGAGTCGGCGGCGCGGCCCGGCACCACATGGTCCACCAGGGCGTCCAGGGCCGCGGTGCGCTCGGCCCGATCGGTCACCGGACGGGCGGTGCCGTGCACCACCACCGAGCGGTAGTTGATGGAGTGGTGGAACGCCGAGCGGGCCAGGACCAGCCCGTCGACATGGGTGACGGTGAGACATACCGGCAGCCCCGGCTCCTCGGCGCCCGGCGCGCCTGCCATGCGCAGCGGGCGCGCCCCCGTCGAGCCGTGGAGGTACAGCCGCTCCCCGACCCGGGCGTAGAGGGTCGGCAGGACGACGGGCGCGCCGTCGCGTATGAAGCCCAGATGGCAGACGTAGCCGTCATCGAGGATCGCGTGCACCACCTCCCGGTCGTACGAGGCGCGCTCACGGGAGCGGGTGGGCACGGTGCGGTCGGTCGGCGCGTAGGCGCTGTCGGGCGTGTGGGTCGCTGTGGTGGCGTCCGGTGCGGGCATTTGCGTTCTCCATTGCACTAGTGCAAAATAGTGTTTGTGCTAGGAGAATATCCGATCGTGGGTCGTCGCGCAGCCGAGATCGCGGCCAGTGTGGAGCGCGCCATCGGCGCCGGTGAGCTGTCGCCGGGTCAACTGCTGCCGCCTTTGCGGGAGTTGGCCGGGCGGCTGGGTGTGAATCCCAATACGGTCGCGGCCGCCTATCGCGTGCTGCGCGAACGGGGCGTGATCGAGACGGCGGGGCGCCGGGGGAGCCGGGTGCGCTCCCGCCCCTCCAGTACGCCCCGTGAGTGGATCGGTGTCGACGCCACCGGCGCGCGCGATCTGACGAGCGGCAACCCCGACCCCGCCCTGCTGCCCTCGCTCGGCGCGCCGCTCGCGGCGGCCGCGGCCCGCGCGGCGGAGCGCCCCACGCTGTACGGCGCGCCGGACGTCGTCCCCGAGCTGGCCGAGCTGGCCCGGGCTGCCCTCGACGCGGACGGGGTGCCCGCCGGGCCGGTCGCCGTCACCTCCGGTTCGCTCGACGCGATCGAGCGGGTGCTGGCCGCGCATCTGCGCCCCGGTGACGCGGTCGCCGTCGAGGACCCCGGCTGGGGCAGCCTGCTCGATCTGATCCCGGCGCTCGGGCTGCGCGCCCTCCCGGTCGGGGTCGACGACGACGGACCGCTGCCCGAGCGGGTGGAGCAGGCGCTGACCCAGGGCGCGCGGGCGCTGGTGGTCACCGACCGGGCGCAGAACCCGACGGGCGCGGTGGTGAGCGCGGCCCGCGCCCGTGAGCTGCGGACCGTGCTCGCCGCGCACCCCGCCGTGCTGCTGATCGAGGACGACCATGGGCACGGCATCGTGGACGTCCCGCTGCGCCCCCTGGCCGGCGGCACGGACCACTGGGCGCTGGTCCGCTCCACCGCCAAGGCGTACGGCCCCGATCTGCGGCTCGCCGTGCTCACCGGCGACCCCGTCACCCTGAACCGGGTGCGCGGCCGTCAGCGGCTGGGGCCGGGCTGGGTCAGTCATCTGCTCCAGGACGCGGTGGCCTGGCTGTGGCGGACGGGCGCGGTCGACGCGGCGGCGGTGGCGGCGTCGTACGACACGCGGCGCGCCGCGCTGGTGCGGGCGCTGCGGGAGCGGGGGATCGCCGCGTACGGGCGGAGCGGGATGAATGTGTGGGTGCCGGTCCCGGACGAGACCGGCGCGGTCGCCCGGCTGCTGGCCGCGGGCTGGGCCGTCGCCCCCGGGGCGCGCTTCCGGGTGGCCTCGTCGCCGGGGGTGCGGCTGACGGTCTCGCCGCTGGCCGCCGACGAGATCGCCCCGGTCGCCGACGCGGTGGCGGCGGCGACCGGGGCGACGGTCTCGGGACGGCTGGACTAGGACCCTGTCCGGTGAATCCTCACGATCCGCGACACGGCCCGCGAACGTCCGCCGGACGGTGCCCGGGACGTGCCGGCGCGCCGCTGGGTCAGCGCCGCGCCGATGAGGACGATCACGGCGCCCACCGGTGTGTTCCAGGTGAGGTGTTCCCCGAGGATCGCCACGCCGGCGGTGGTGGCGATCACCGGGACGAAGTACGTGACCATCATCGCCGTCGTCGGGCCGACCTCGTCGACGAGGCCGTACTGCACCAGGAACGCCACGCCGGTGCCCAGGGCACCCAGGGCGAGCACGGAGAGCAGGGGCAGCGCCGGGAAGGAGGTGGGCGTCGTCGCGAACACCGGTGCCACAAGGGCGAGTTGGACCGTACCGAGCAGCAGTTGGCCGCCGGACATCGACAGATGGGAGTGGCCCGTGTCGCTCAGCGTGCGCCGGACGTACTGCCAGCCGACGGCGTAGCTGGCCGAGGCGATCAGCGCCAGCGCGGTGCCCAGCGGGTCCTGGCCGGAGAAGCCCTGCCAGGCGCCCAGCACGATCAACACGCCGATGAAGCCGAGCCCGAGACCCGCGACACGCTGACGGGTCGGCCGGTCGTCGGAGACCACGACCACCGCGAGCAGCATCCCCCACAGCGGCGACGCGGCGTTGCAGATACCGGCCAGGGTGGAGGGGATGGTCAGCTCGGCGTAGGCGAACAGCGAGAACGGCAGCGCGTTCAGGAAGAACGCGGCCACCGCCAGATGACCCCAGACCCGCGCCCCGCGCGGCAGCCGCTCCCGCTTCACCGCCAGCGTCACCAGCAGTACGGCGGTGCCGAACAGCATCCGCCCGAGGGTGACGTACAGGGGTGCGAACGCCTCATTGCCCACCTTGATGAAGAGAAAGCTGAAACCCCAGACCAGGGACAGTGCGCCGAAGCGGACGCGCCAGTCGAGGAGCGGTCGGCGAACGGGGGCGGAGGAGGGCTCGGCCGTGGTGGCGGCGGAAGGGGGTGCCGAGGCGGTCGCTGGGGTCATGCCCTTACGATGTCGGTTGCAACCTCTTAGGACAAGCGAGAATTCGTTCGCGATATAACGTAGTATCCCTTACATGTTGAACCTCGATCGCCTACGGACACTGCACGCCGTGGCCCGTCACGGCTCCGTGAGCGGGGCCGCCGAGGGGCTGCATGTCACCACCTCCGCCGTCTCCCAGCAACTCGCCAAACTGGAGCGGGAGACCGGTCAGCAGCTGCTCGCCAAGAACGGGCGCGGGATCCGCCTCACCGACGCCGGGCGGCTACTCGCCGACCACGCGGCGCGCATCCTCTCCCAGGTGGAGCTGGCCCAGGCGGATCTGGAGGCGCAGCGCGGCCACGCCGTCGGCGAGCTGCTGCTGGGCGCGTTCCCGACCGCCGTCCGCGGTCTCTTCCCGGACGCGCTGAGCCGGTTGCGCACCGAGCATCCGCAGCTGAATGTGCGGCTCCAGGAGATGGAGCCCGATGAGTCGGTGCCCTCGGTGGTGCGCGGCGACATCGATCTGGCCGTGGTCCTGGACTGGTACAACAAACCGCTGCCGATGCCCGGCGGGCTGGTGAAGGCCGCCCTGCTGGACGACCCGGTGGATGTGGCGATGCCCGCCGACCACCCCCTCGCCGACCGGCACGCGGTCGAGCCGGAGGACTTCGTGGACGACGAGTGGATCTCCTGGCCCAAGGGCGGGTTCTGCTACGACTGGCTGATGGTGACCCTGCGCGGCAAGGGCATCGAGCCGAGGATCCGGCACACCGCGCATGAGCACCACACCCAGCTCTCGCTGATCGCCGCCGGGCTGGGCATCGCCGTGGTGCCCCGGCTGGGCCGCGGCCCGGTGCCCGAGGGGGTGCGGATGGTGCCCGTCAGCCAGCCCACGATGCGGCGGCACATCTACGCGATCTGGCGCGCGGACGCCGACCGCAGGCCCTCGATCCGGGCGGCGGTCGAGGTGCTGCGGTCGGTCGGCGAGAAGATCGTCGACTGACGCGCGGCCGAACCGCGAGCCCGGTCCCGGCTCCGGTCCCGGGCGCCTCAGCCCTGGGGCAGCTTGCGGAAGTCCCAGGAGCGGATGGCCTCGGGGGTCAGCCGCAGCCAGGCGTGACGGCCGTCGTGCGGCATGGCGTCCAGACCGAAGTACTTCGCCGCGAACATCCGCTCCGGCGAGTCGAGTTCGGGGCACGACACGCCGGTACGCGGCTCCTCGCCGATGAGGACCGCCTCGCCGGAGAGCTCCACCCCGCGCAGCTCGCCGTAGTCGTGCCCGTCGTCGACCACCACCGCGATCCGCGGATCGCGGCGCAGCTCGGCCCAGCGGCGGCTGCGGGTCAGGGAGTACAGCCACAGGGCGGTGCCGTCCCAGCAGAACCACAGCGGGCTGATATGCGGCCGCCCGTCCGCGGCCACGGTGGCCACCCGGCAGGTGCGCTGCTCGGCGAGGAAGGCGTTCAACTCGTCCTGGCTCATCATGATGCGGCGCCCGCGCCGCTGGGTGACGGTCATCCGGCCCTGTACCTCCCGGTAACTGGATACGCGGCACAGGATGATTGCTCTTCCTTGATGACGCAAGGGACGCTACGCTCCCGCGCCGTGACCCCGCCTCCCCGGGAAGACCTCCTGGAACTGCTCCGGCCGGAAGGCTGCGCCCTGCTCACCGTCGAATGCCAGCGCGGTGTGGTGGGGCCCGACAGCGCGCTGCCCGAACTGGCCGCCGTGGCCCATGAGTCCGGTGCCCTCGGGCGTGTCGCCCAGCTGGTGGCGGCCGCCCACGACACGGGCGTCCAGGTGCTGCACGCGGTGGCCGAACGGCGCGCCGACGGACGTGGCGCGAACCGCAACGCACCGCTGTTCCGGGCCGTCGAGCGGCTGCCGGTCCGGCAGCTCACCGGAAGCGCGGCGGTGCGGATCGCCGAACCGGTTCCGGTGGCGGCCGAGGACCTGGTCGTACGGCGGCTGCACGGCCTCTCGCCGATCGCCGGGACCGATGTGGACGCGCTGCTGCGCAATCTGGGCTGCCGCACGCTGGTCATCACCGGCGTGTCGGCCAATGTGGCGATCCCCGGCGCCGTCTTCGACGCCGTCAACCTCGGCTACACCGCCGTGGTGCCGGAAGACGCGATCGCCGGGGTGCCCGCCTCGTACACCCCGGCGATGGTCCGTCACACCCTCTCCCTCGTGGCCGCCGTCACCACGGCCGAGGAAGTGGCCGAGTGCTGGCGGAGGACGGCCGTCACGCCATCCAGATCGAGCTTCCCTGCACCTTGATCTGCGCGCCGGGCAGCGGCTTCTGCGCCGGTCCGCCCTTCACACTGCCGTCGGTGATGTCGAACTTGCTCTGGTGGCACGGACAGTTGATGGTGCCGCCGGTCACATCGCCGACCGAGCAGCCCTGGTGGGTGCAGATCGAGGAGAACGCCTTGAACTCCCCCGCCGTGGGCTGGGTCACCACGACCTTGTGGTCCTTGAAGACCATGCCGCCGCCCTCGGGGATCTGGGAGGTCTTGGCCAGTTCCATACCGTCCCCGCCGGCCGACTGGCCGCCGCCCTCCGCGCTCTGCGACGGCTGCGAGCCCCCGGCGTCCTGGGCGCTGCCCGCGTTGTCGCTGTCCGAACCGCCGCCGTTGTCGTCCTTGCCGCATGCGGCAAGCGTGGCGGCCAGCCCGGCCGCTCCGGCGGCGGTGACGACGGCACGACGGGTGGTGCCCTGCCCGGTGATCGCCGACTGCGTCATGGTGGTGCCTCCTGCTCAGGGGGACGTTTCACCCTTCCATACGGAGCGCGGGGCCGCCGCGTTCAGCCGCCTGCGGGCGTCCTCGGGCCGGGGCCGGAAAAATCTCTTTGCCGACCACCCCGCCGTGGCATGAGAATGCCTGGCCATGGGACATCTGGAGGCCGCGCACCTCGCCTACTTCCTGCCCGACGGCCGGCTGCTGCTCGGCGATGTGTCGTTCCGCGTCGCGGAGGGCACGGTGGCCGCCCTGGTCGGGCCCAACGGGGCGGGCAAGACCACGCTGCTGCGGCTGGTCTCCGGTGAGGTGGAGCCGCACGGCGGCACGGTCACCGTCAGTGGCTCGCTGGGGGTGATGCCGCAGTTCATCGGCTCGGTGCGCGATGAGCGTACGGTGCGCGACCTGCTGGTGTCGGTGGCCCAGCCCCGGGTTCGCGACGCCGCCCGCGCGGTCGACGAGGCCGAACTGGCGATCATGGAGCGGGATGACGAGGCCGCCCAGATGGCCTACGCCCAGAGCCTGAGCGACTGGGCCGAGGCGCGTGGCTACGAGGCCGAGACGGTGTGGGACATGTGCACCACGGCGGCGCTCGGAGTGCCCTACGAACGGGCGCAGTGGCGCCAGGTGCGCACCCTCAGCGGCGGCGAGCAGAAGCGGCTGGTGCTGGAGGCGCTGCTGCGCGGGCCCGACGAGGTGCTGCTGCTCGACGAGCCCGACAACTACCTGGACGTACCGGGCAAGCAGTGGCTGGAGGAGCGGCTGCGCGAGACCCGTAAGACCGTGCTGTTCATCAGCCACGACCGGGAGCTGCTGGCCCGTGCGGCCGACCGGATCGTCAGCGTCGAGCCGAGCCCGGCGGGCAGCGACGTATGGGTGCACGGCGGCGGCTTCGCCACCTACCACGAGGCCCGCGAGGAGCGGTTCGAGCGCTTCGAGGAGCTCCGGCGGCGCTGGGACGAGAAACACGCCCAGCTCAAACGGCTGGTGCTGGACATGCAGCGGTACGCGGCCCGCAGCGATGAGATGGCCTCCCGCTACCAGGCCGCCAAAACCCGGCTGCGGAAGTTCGAGGAGGCCGGGCCGCCCCCGGAGCCCCCGCGCAAACAGGACATCACCATGCGGCTCGCGGGCGGCCGCACCGGGGTGCGGGCGCTCACCTGCCGGGCGCTGGGTCTCGAGGGGCTGATGCGCCCCTTCGACCTCGAGGTCTTCTACGGCGAGCGGGTGGCCGTGCTGGGCTCCAACGGCTCGGGCAAGTCCCACTTCCTGCGGCTGCTGGCCGGCCGGAGCGTGGCCCACCAGGGGGAGTGGAAGCTGGGCGCGCGGGTCGTGCCCGGCCACTTCGCCCAGACCCACGCCCATCCTGAGCTCTTCGGGCGTACGCTGGTCGACATCCTGTGGACCGAGCACGCCCGGGACCGGGGGCGCGCGATGAGCGCCCTGCGCCGCTATGAGCTGGACCGCCAGGGCGACCAGACCTTCGACCGGCTCTCGGGCGGTCAGCAGGCCCGGTTCCAGATCCTGCTGCTCGAACTGGCCGGGACGACGGCGCTGCTGCTGGACGAGCCCACGGACAACCTGGACCTGGAGTCGGCCGAGGCGCTACAGGACGGGCTCGCGGCTTACGAGGGCACGGTGCTGGCGGTCACCCACGACCGCTGGTTCGCGCGGTCCTTCGACCGCTTTCTGGTCTTCGGCTCGGACGGTGTCGTCCGCGAGACGGCGGAGCCGGTCTGGGACGAGCGCCGCGTGGACCGGGTCCGCTGAGCGCTCCGCAGGGAATGCCCCGGCTGCCCGGCACCGCTCCCCTCGCCGCCGAGCCGGACATGCTCCGGCCGCCGTAGGAGACACACCGGCACCGTACCGACCGCGCGTCGATACGGTGCCGATGCCACCGACCGGATGCGGTCCACCGGGCCGGTCGGCACCGATAACCTGGGCAAATGCTGTCTGAAGTCACCGCGATCCGCTATGTCACGCCCTTGCGTGAGGGCGGATCGCTGCCGGGCATCGTCGAGGCCGACGATCTGGGCACCTACGTCATGAAGTTCACCGGCGCCGGACAGGGCCGCAAGACCCTCGTCGCCGAGGTCGTCTGCGGTCAGCTGGGCCGCCGTCTGGGGCTGCGGGTCCCGGACCTGGTCCGGATCCAGCTGGACCCGGTGATCGGCCTGAGCGAACCGGACCAGGAGGTGCAGCAGCTGCTCAAGGCCAGTGGCGGGCTCAACCTCGGCATGGACTACCTCCCCGGCTCGCTCGGCTTCGACCCGCTCGCCTTCGAGGTGGGCCCGGAGGAGGCCGGCCGGATCGTGTGGTTCGACGCGCTCATCGGCAATGTGGACCGCTCCTGGCGCAACCCCAACATGCTGGTCTGGCACGGGCGGCTGTGGCTCATCGACCACGGCGCCACGATGATCTGGCACCACGGCTGGCGCGGGCTGGACAAGGCCGCCGCCAAGCCGTACGACGCCACCGACCACGTCCTCGCGCCGTTCGCACCGGACGTCGCCGCCGCGAGCGCGGCCCTGGCGCCGCTGATCACCGAGGAACTGCTCACCGAGGTGGTGGCGGACGTCCCCGGCGAATGGCTGGCCGACGAGCCGGGCTTCGACGGCCCCGACGCGGTGCGCCGCGCCTATGTCGAGGTGCTGCTGGAGCGAGCGGCCACGGTCGGGACGAGGATCACGCTCGGCGAGCGCACCGATGAGGGCCCGTCGAAGGCCCCTCGGTGGCTGCGGGTGTGGGTCGATGGAAAGGCGTCGAAGTGAGCGGGTTCCACAACGGCCGGGATGTCTTCGAATACGCCGTGCTGCGGGTGGTTCCCCGGGTCGAGCGCGGTGAGCTGATCAACGCGGGCGTTCTCGTCTACTGCCGCGCCACCTCCTTCGTGGCGGCCCGGGTCCATCTGGACGAGGACCGGCTGCGCGCCCTGGACCCCTCGGCCGACGTGGCGGCGGTACGGGCCGCGCTGCACGCGGTGGAGTGCGTCTGCTGCGGGGGAGAGCGGGCCGGTCAGGCGGCGGAGGAGGACGCGGGGCGGCGCTTCCGCTGGCTCGTCGCCCCGCGCTCCACGGTCGTCCAGCCGGGGCCGGTGCACACCGGTCTGACGGCGGACGCGGAGGCGGAGGTCGAGCGGCTGCTCGATCTGCTGGTGCGGTGAGACCCCGGGCGGGTGAGCCGAAAGGCGGGTGAAAGCGACCCGGGGTGAGCGAGTGCATAAGAGCGGTCGTTGACAGGCGGTGGCGGGCCTCATAGCGTCACGTGCGCAGGAGAGACTAAGCGGTTGCTCACTCCCGGGACCGGGACGGTGAGCCGCCATCGATGCGAGGGAGAACCCGCATGTCCACCACCGAGCAGCGCGTTGCCATCGTGACGGGCGCGGCCCGCGGCATCGGCGCGGCGACCGCCGTGCGCCTGGCCGAGGAGGGTCGCGTCGTCGCCGTGCTCGACCTCGACGAGGGGTCCTGCGCGGGCACCGTGGAGAAGATCATCGAGGCGGGCGGCAAGGCCATCGCCGTGGGCTGCGATGTGTCGGACGCCGAGCAGGTCGAGGCCGCCGTCGCGCGGGTCGCCGAGGAGCTCGGCGCGCCGACCATCCTGGTCAACAACGCGGGTGTGCTCCGCGACAATCTGCTCTTCAAGATGAGCGAGTCCGACTGGGACACCGTGCTGAACGTGCATCTGCGGGGCGCGTTCCTGATGTCGCGCGCCTGCCAGAAGCACATGGTGGACGCCGGGTTCGGCCGGATCGTCAACCTCTCCAGCAGTTCGGCGCTGGGCAACCGCGGCCAGGTCAACTACGCCGCGGCCAAGGCCGGAATGCAGGGCTTCACCAAGACCCTCGCCATCGAACTCGGCAAGTTCGGCGTCACCGCCAACGCCGTGGCGCCCGGTTTCATCGCCACCGACATGACCGCCGCGACCGCCGAGCGCGTCGGCATGGGCTTCGAGGACTTCCAGAAGGCGGCCGCGAGCCAGATCCCGGTGCAGCGGGTCGGCGAGCCCGGCGACATCGCCAACGCGATCGCCTTCTTCACCGGCGAGGCGGCCGGTTTCGTCTCCGGCCAGGTCCTGTACGTGGCCGGCGGCCCGCTCAACTGATCAGGAGTCACAGACCAGCATGACCGAGCAGATACAGGACAGCGGCAAGGTCGCGCTCATCACCGGGGCGAGCCGGGGGATCGGCTACGCCATCGCCGAGGCGATGGTGGCCCGCGGCGACAAGGTGTGCATCACCGGGCGCAACGAGGACGCGCTCAAGGAGGCCGTGGAGCGGCTCGGGGCCGACCGTGCGATCCATGTCGCCGGGAAGGCCCATGACCAGGCGCACCAGGCGGCCGCCGTCGAGCGGACGATGGAGGCGTTCGGCCGGGTCGACCACCTGGTGAACAACGCCGGCACCAACCCGGTCTACTCGCCCATCGCCGACCTCGACCTCGATGTCATCCGTAAGGTCTTCGAGACCAATGTGGTCTCGGCACTGGGCTTCGCCCAGCGGACCTGGAAGGCGTGGCAGCGGGAGAACGGCGGCTCGATCGTCAACATCTCCTCGCTCGCCGGGATGGGGCCGTCGCCGTTCATCGCGGCCTACGGCGTCAGCAAGGCCGCCATGATCAACCTCACGGTGCAGCTCGCCCAGGAGTTCGCCCCGGGGGTACGGGTCAACGCCATCGCGCCCGCGGTGGTGAAGACCAAGTTCGCCACCGCCCTGTACGAGGGGCGGGAGGAGGAGGCCGCCGCGGCCTATCCGCTCGAGCGGCTCGGCGTGCCGGAGGACATAGGGGGCGCGGCCGCCTTCCTCACCTCCGAGCAGGCGGCGTGGGTCACCGGTCAGACGCTCGTCGTGGACGGCGGCATCCTCCTGCGCGCCGGACTCGGCTGACCGGCGCCCGGTCCGGCCCCGCGCCCTGGGCCCACGGCCCCGAGCCGTGGGTGCCGCGCGCCGGTGCCCGGTCCGTGTGGGGCGTTGTCGGTGGCCGCCGGTAGGTTCTGTGTCCGTAAGACGGAAACACCGACCGGAGGTTGAAGACGTGCCCTATGTGCTGCCCGAGTCCTGGCGCGGGGTCCTCGGCGAGGAGCTGGAGAAGCCCTATTTCAAGGAGCTCACCGAGTTCGTCGAGGAGGAGCGGGCCAAGGGGCCGGTGTACCCGCCGCGCGAGGAGGTGTTCGCCGCCCTGGAGGCCACGCCGTTCGACCAGGTGAAGGTGCTCGTCCTCGGGCAGGACCCGTACCACGGCGAGGGTCAGGGCCACGGTCTGTGCTTCTCGGTGCGGCCCGGCGTCAAGACCCCGCCCTCGCTGCGGAACATCTTCAAGGAGATGGGCGAGGAGCTCGGCCACCCGGTGCCCGACAACGGCTATCTGATGCCATGGGCCGAGCAGGGCGTGCTGCTGCTCAACGCGGTGCTGACGGTCCGGGGCGGCGAGGCCAACTCCCACAAGAGCAAGGGCTGGGAGAAGTTCACCGACGCGGTGATCCGCGCGGTGGCCTCGCGCCCCGACCCGGCCGTCTTCGTGCTCTGGGGGAACTACGCCCAGAAGAAGCTGCCGCTGATCGACGCCTCGCGGCATGCGGTGGTGAAGGGGGCGCACCCGTCCCCGCTGTCGGCGAAGAAGTTCTTCGGCTCGCGCCCCTTCACCCAGATCGACGAGGCGGTCAAGGCCCAGGGGCACACCCCGATCGACTGGCGGATCCCGGACCTCGGCGCCTGATGAGGGCCTGGAGCCGGCCTAGAGCGCGTAGTCGAAGCTGTAGGGGATCTCGGTGATCCCCTGGCCGGCGGTGAAGGTGCCCGATCCGGTGAGTCCGGTCAGCTCGCCGGTGCCGGATCCGGGTACCACCTCGAAGGTGCAGTGGACGGCGGCGTCCTCGCCCCAGCTGCCGTGCTGCACCACCACGAAGCTGCCCGCGCGCCCGTCGAGGGTGCCGGTCAGCAGCTCGTAGCCGCAGCAGACGCCGGTCTTGTCGGACCGATAGGTGATCGCGTACTGACAGCTGGTCCGCGATGCCTCGATGCCGCCCGAGAAGGCGTTCGTCACCACGGCCCGGGCCAGCTTCGCGCCGCCTTCGGCCTCGTCGAGGGCCGTCTCCTGCCAGTCGGCGTAGGTGAAGTGGCCGGTGGTGTGCGTGGTCATGGTGGGTCCTTTCAGGGGCCGGATCGGCTGCGGGAGCCACTCTGGCCGCCGTACCTGACACCTTCTGTCAGGTACGGCGCCCACAATGGACCGCATGCGCGCCGACCGCCTTCTCTCGCTGCTCCTGCTGCTCCAGAACCGGGGCCGGATGACCGCGCCCGAGCTCGCCGCCGAGCTCGAAGTCTCGGTGCGCACCGTCTACCGCGATGTGGAGGCGCTCAGCGCGTCCGGGGTGCCGGTGTACGCCGACCGAGGCCCCGCCGGGGGCTTTCGGCTGCTCGACGGCTACCGCACCCGGCTGACCGGGCTCACCGGCGACGAGGCCGACTCGCTCTTCCTCGCCGGGATGCCCGGCCCGGCCGCCGAGCTGGGCCTCGCCGCCGACCTCACCACGGCCCAGCTCAAGCTGCGGGCCGCGCTCCCGGCCGAGCTGGGCGAGCGCTCCCGCCGCATCCAGGAGCGCTTCCACCTCGACGCGCCGGGCTGGTTCCGGGACGCCGAGCCGGTGCCCCATCTGGCGGCCGCCGCCGAGGCCGTATGGGAGCGGCGGGTGCTGCGGGTGCACTACCGCCGCTGGCGCGGTGAGGTGCGGCGGGAGCTGTGCCCGCTGGGCCTCGTCCTCAAGGGCGGCATCTGGTACCTGGTGGCCAGGGTCGAGGACAGCGTGCGCAGCTACCGGGTATCGCGGATCCTCGACGCCGAGCTGCTGGCGGAGGTCTTCGAACGGCCCGCCGGGTTCGACCTCGCCGCCCACTGGGAGGAGTCGTCCCGCCGGCTGGAGTCCGCGCGCTTCCAGGGCGAGGCCGAGCTCCTGCTCTCCGAGCGCGGGGTGAAGCTGCTCCCGATGCAGTTCGGCGCGGTGGGCGAGGAGGCGGTGGCCGCGGCGGGCCCGCCCGACGACCGGGGGCGGCGGCGTGTCGTACTCCCCGTGGAGTCGCTGCCGGTCGCGGTCCACGACATGCTGCGGCTGGGCACCGACGCCGAGGTGCTGGGGCCGCCCGAGCTGCGCTCCGCCGTCGCCCGCGCCGTCGCCGAGCTGGCCCGCCGCTACGGCGCGCCGAACGGCACTCCCGGGGCCCCGCCGGGCCACGACACGCCGGGCGGGGCGTGGCGGACGGTGCATGAGCCGCGGGACACCCCGTAGCTTCTCTCGAAGGACGGGAGGCCGCGATGACGGAAGCGCAGCGCGAGGCGCCGGAGGGCGATGCCGTACTGACCCGGATCGGGCAGGCGGTCATGCTGCACCGGGGCGGTGACCGGGAGGAGGCGCGCAATCGCCTCGCCGCGCTGTGGCGGGAGATCGAACGGGACGGCGCCCCCTTCCACCGCTGCGCCCTCGCCCACTATCTGGCCGACACCCAGGACGACCCCCTGGACGAGCTGATCTGGAACCTGCGGGCGCTCGCCGCGGCGGACGGGCTCACCGGTGCCCTGGCGCCACGGGCGTTCTTCCCCTCCCTCCACCTCAACGTGGCCTCGGGCTATCTGAAGCTGGGCCAGGAGGAGGCGGCCCGGGACCAGCTGGCGCTGGCGCGGGCGGCCGCCGGTGCGCTCGGCGAGGATCCGTACGGCGACGGGGTACGGGCGGCCATCCGGCGGCTGACGCTGGTCCTGGAGGGGAGCGCCGGGGACTGAGGGTCCGGGGCAGGCGTTCGGGGGTGCCGGTCCGCGCGCCTGGCGCCCCCGGGTGGTCGGTGGCGTGCTGTTCAGATCTGGTTCTGTCCGCCGTCGACGTAGATGTTGGCGCCGACGATGTAGCTGCTCTGTTCGGAGGCGAGGAACGCCACGGTCGCGGCGACCTCCTCGGGGCGGCCTATACGCCCCTTCGCCACGGTCGCGGCGACGTGGTCCTTGACGGCGGCCAGCGCTTCTTCGCCACCGAAGATGTCAGTGAGCCCGGGAGTCTCGACCCCGCCCGGCGAGACCGCGTTGACCCGGATGCCACGGCCCTTGAGTTCGTTGGACCACGTCCGCGCGAATGACCGGATGGCGGCCTTGGAGGCCGCGTACGTGCCGAATGCCTCCTGGCCGTTGTCCGCGGCGGTGGAGGCGGTCAGAATGACCGAGGCACCGTCGTTGAGCAGCGGAAGCGCCTTCTGCACGGTGAACAGCGTGCCCCGGACGTTGACTCCGAAGACCTGGATGCCCTGAGCCGCGGAACACGATCGATTTCCGAGCTCGCATTCGCGATCGGGTACAAATCTGAGAGCGCGTTCAGCACCGCGTTTCGTCGTGTGACCGGCTTCTCACCCAGACAGTTTCGTCAGGCGTCGAACCCTGCGGAGTGACACCGAGCCCTTCTCCGGACCGAAGACCGAAGACCGAAGACCGAGGTCACCGGAGCGCCCGCGGATGTCGAGAACGTGTCACCGGCTCCGTCCCAGGGACAGACATCAGCGGCCCCCACCGGCCGCACGAGGACGAAGGAGAAACCAGCATGGCGATTCAGCGGATGGACAACGTCGGCATCGTCGTCGAGGACATGGACGCCGCCATCGCGTTCTTCGTGGAACTCGGTATGGAGCTGGAGGGCAGGGCGGAGGTCGAGGGCCCCTTCGCCGACCAGTGCACCGGACTCGACGGCGTCCGCTGTGACATCGCGATGGTCCGGACCCCGGACGGTCACAGCCGACTCGAGCTGGCGAAATACCGCAGCCCCGCGGCGATCGGCGCCGGGCCGCGCAACCGGCCGCACAACATTCTGGGCACGCACCGCGTCATGTTCGCCGTCGACGACATCGAGGACACCGTGGCCCGCCTGCACCCTCACGGCGCCGAACTCGTCGGCGAGATCGCCCGGTTCGAGGACAGCTATCTGCTCTGCTACCTCCGCGGCCCGGAGGGCATCATCGTCGGACTGGCCGAGCAACTGCGCTGAGCGGCAGGAACCGAACGAAGGGGGTGGGCTGAGCGTCCAGGGGCGGTGGCCGTCACCGCCCGGTGGCCCGCTATGCCGCCTCCACCAGCCCCTCCCAGCGGTCGGCGAGCGCCTTCAGCTTGACGACGAACCGTTCGCGTTCCGCCTCGTCGAAGGACTCCAGCAGGATCTTGTCGAGCCTGCGCGCCCGGTCGTTCGCCTCCGTAAGGGCCTCTTGGCCCGCGTCGGTCAGGTAGAGCAGTTTGCGGCGGCCGTCGGCGGCCGCGGTTCGCCGGGCGAGCAGACCACGGTTCTCCAGCCGGCGCGCCACATCCGCCATGGTGGAGGTGTCCAGGGCGACCGCGGCGGCCATGGACCGCTGGTCCTGGCCGGGATGGGCTTCCACCGCCTGGAGCACCGCGAACTGCGGGCCGGTGAGGACCGGGTCCACCTCCCGTGCCCACACGGCGAGATACGCCTGGTAGAGACGGCGGACCTGATAGCCGGGCGCGGCCGTCAAGGCGGTGGGAGCCTTTGGACCGGTCTCGGCGGGCGGGGTGGGATCAGTCATGGAACCTACTTAAGCACGCACGGTTGACGCCGAGGGACAGTGGGGCGGGCGCCGGTGCACCCTTCGGCCCCGGCCACGGGCTCACCGGCCGGTACCGAGGTGGATCGGTCCCGCCCGGTGCGCCGGTCCAAGGCCATCGATGGACGCGCCCGGCCGGTGTGGCGCCGAATGGTGGGCGGCCGCCACGGTGGCCGGGGCGGACGCCGTGCCCTCGGCCCACCGGGAGCCCAGCGGCTCCAGCACATCGCGCACGGACGCCTCCTGTCAGCTCCGACCGGCCATCGTTCCGGCGCCGCTCCCGGCGGGGCTGGAGACCTGGCCGCCGAGCAGACTCCCGGCGCCGGGCACGACGGGCGGCAGCCCGAGCTCCGTCAGGATGCGGAAGGCGGTGGAGGTGGCCGCCGACAGCACCGGCAGCCCCGCCTCGTCCTCGACGGGCTGGATCGACGCCAGCGACGGCATCTGCACACAGGCCGACAGCACCAGCGCGTCGGCCCTGCCCAGGTTCAGGCGGCGCCAGTGCTCGCGCAGATCGGCGGGGTCCAGGCGGGCCACCGCCAGGTTGTCCGGAACCTCGAGGCTGAGCGCGTCGACCACCTCGATCCCCGCGTCCTCGATGTAGTCGACCACCTTGGCGGTGAGTTCCTTCATATACGGCGTGATGATCGCGACCCGACGGGCGCCGAGTGCCTCGACACCGCTGAGCAGGGCGCCGGCGCTGGAGACCACGGGGGCCCCGGCGCCCTCGGCCCGCAGCGCGGAGGCGATGTCGGCCTCGGCCACACAGTGGTGACCCGGCCCCTGCGCCATGATGGCGACGAGGCACGCGGTGGCGACGACATCGGGCCGCGCGTCGGCCAGTTCGAGGGCGGCCCGCTCGGTCTGCGCGTTCATTTTGCGCAGCTCGTCCGGGGTGACGTGCTTCATCCGCATCCGGCTGGTGTGGAAGACGAAGCGGTCGTCGGGCGCGATGGACTCCCGTGCGTTGAGCATCCGGGGAAGCTCGGTCTCCATGGTCAGGTTGGAGCTGGGCACGATCAGTCCGATGTGATGGTCGGTCATGGGGTTGGTCCTCCGAATCGGGGCGGCGGGCACCGGTCAGGCGGCCGGGAATCGCGGGTGGCCTGGAAAAACCAGATGCCTCATCAGGAACCGCCACCCCCGTGGACGTGCTGTTCAGGGCTGGTGCCGGGCGGGGAGAGGATGGTCTTCAGCGCGCCGCGGAGCGTCTCGGTGGCGATTGCCGGGGCGTCCCAGAAGATCATGTGGCCGGCGCCGGGGATCTTGTGCAGCGGCGCCGGTGGATTGCTCTGTGCGGCCTCCCGCACCCCTTCCGACGTCACGACGGGACTGCCCGCCCCGTAGAGCATGTGGGCCGGTCCGGGCACCCGGGGCCACCAGTCGAAGAAGTCCTCGTGCTCGAAGCCGTGGTGCGTGGCCACGATGGCCTCCTCGGCACAGCTGGACAGCCAGCGGGCCCGCAGTTCTTGTTCACGCCGCGGCCAGGTGGGCCAGGAGGCGGCCACCTCGTCGGCGTCCGTTCCGCGCCGGGCTTCGGCGAGTTGCCGCAGGAACACCTCCCGGGTGGTGGGGTAGGGGCCGCGCCCCGGGCCGCTCATCGGCGGATCGGCCAGCACGGTGCCGCGCAGGGGCACCTTGGCGCGCACCGCGACGGCCGCCGCGATCCGCGCGCCCATGGAGTGGCCGAGGAGCAGCGGACGGTCCAGGCCGAGGTGGGTGATGAGGGCTTCGGTGTCCTCGGCGTACTCCTCCAGCCCGTATCCGTCGCCCTCGTCCGAAAGGCCCCGGCCGCGCACGTCCAGCACCACCGGCCTGACCAGGTCGGTCAGTTCGCGGGCCACGAAGTCCATGGTGACCGCGGGACTGGTGATACCGGGCAGGACGACCAGTGCCGGAAGATCGCCGCCGTAGTCGAGGGCGTGCAGCCGTACCTCTCCGGAGCGCGCCCACCGGCTCGTGGCCGGGACCTCGGCCAGATCGGCGAGTGCGCTCTGAAGGACCGAACGCCGTGTCATGTGCTGTCTCCTCGTCGGTGGGAACGCCGGGCCGCTCGAGGAGCCGCCGGGGCGGGAACGGAGCCGATGTAGCCGACGGCGTCATCGAGGGTGACGACGTCGCCGTACTTGGCCTGGATGTCGAAGAGCGCCGCGTCCGCGGGCCCCTCGGCCCGGTCGCCCACGCAGGCACGGGGCACCAGCACCGGGAAGCCCGACTGGACGGCGTCGACCACGGTGGCCCGTACACAGCCGCTCGTGGTGGCGCCGCACACCACGACGGTGTCGCGGCCCAGACCGGTCAGGGTGGCGGCGAGGCTGGTGCCGAAGAAGGCCGAGGCGCCCTTCTTCACCACCAGGTGATCGTGTCCCGGCCGCATGGGCAGCCGCGGGTCGACGGCCACGGCCTCACTGCCCTCGACCAAGGTGCGCATGCCGGGAGCCTTGCGCAGCCAGGCGATCGCGTCACCGGACGCCTCGGCCTCGGTGTAGGCGATCGCGGTGAAGATCACCGGCACCTCCGCGGGCCGGGCCGCCTCGATCAGGCGCGTGGTGGCGGCCACGACCTCGGTGAGGTCGGCGCCCGAGGGGTACGAGTCCTCGGTGAAACCCCGGGTCAGGTCCACCACGACGATCGCCGGACGGCTGCCGCGCCGCACCGCGGCACCGAAGCCGGCCCGCCGGTAGGTGCGGTTGGTATCGACTCCGTACAGTCCGCCGCTCATCGGCGCCTCCCCAGCAGCCAGCCCGGAGCGAACCCGAGCAGGAACGCGGCCGCGATCGGGCCGTACTTCTTCAGCAGCGGGCCCGCGATCAGCACCATCCCGTTGAGTTCACCGGGCGCCTCGGCGGGGGCGACGGCCGCGGGAGTGGACGCGGCGGGCGCCGCGCCGGAGACGGGGGACGCTTCCGCGCCGTTCTGCTGAAGGAGCAGGTTGCCGAGGTTCTGGGCGAACTGCTGGAGGATCTTGTCGGACACCGCCCCGATGGCTCCCTTGCCGAACTGGGCGATCTTGCCCCGGATCACCAGGTCGGTGGAGAGGTTCAGCTGGGCGCCGTCCTGGGCCGGGACGACCTCCAGGGAAACCTCGGCCTCGGCGTCGCCGCTGCCGTGCGTATCGGCGCCACTGGCGTGGACACGCAGCCTCCGCTTTTCCTCGTCGACCTCCAGGAAGCGCACGGTACCGGCGTAGGCGGCCGAGATCGGGCCCACCTTGATCTTGACCGCGCCACGCCAGGCATCGCCGTCACGGCCTTCAAGAGCGGCGCCGGGCATACAGGACGCCACCCTTTGGACGTCGCCGAGCAGCGCGAACACCGCGTCGGGCTCGGCTTGGACGGTAACGGTATTGATCAGTTGCATGATTCCTCCTCGGCGCCCATGGCCCGCTGGGAGCGCCGGGCGGTCGCGCAGGCGTCGATCGCCTCGACGATGGTCTGGTAGCCGGTGCACCGGCACAGGTTCGCGGCGACGACCTCCCGGATGTCCTCCTTGGTCGCCTCGGGCCGCTCCGCGAGGAAGCCCTGGGCCAACATCAGAAAGCCGGGGGTGCAGAAGCCGCACTGCAAGCCGTGGTGTTCGGTGAAGGCCCGCTGGAGATCGCTGAGTTCGCCGGTGCCGGAGTCGGCGAGGGATTCGACGGTGGTGATCCGCGCCCCCTCCGCCTGGGCGGCGAACATCAGACAGGCCCGGACCGGGAGCCCGTCGACGAGCACGGTGCAGGCTCCGCAGATCCCGTGCTCGCAGCCGATATGGGTGCCGGTCAGCCGCAGATCGTGGCGGAGCACATCCACCAGGGTGCGGCGCGGCGCCGTGATCACCTCGTATGACGTGCCGTTGACGTCGAGCGTGATGAGCTGGACGTCGTCGCCCAGGCCGCTGGTGTCGTTCATGGTGTCTGCTCCGGGGTGCGGGGGGTCAGGGCACGGTGGACCGTCTCCGGTGTGATGGGGGTGTTGTCCAGTTCGACGCCGGTGGGCCGCAGTGCGTCGTTGACGGCGTTGAGCACGGCGGCGGGGGCGCCGATGGTGCCGCCCTCACCGGCGCCCTTCGCGCCTGTCTCGGTGAAGGCGCAGGGGGTCTCCAGATGGTGGATCACCACCTCCGGGATCTCATGTGCGGTGGGCACCTTGTAGTCCATGAAGCTGGTGGCCGACGGCTCGCCCTGGGCGTCGTAGGTGATCTGCTCGAAGAGCGCCCCCGAGATGCCCTGTGCGATGCCGCCCCGGCACTGCCCCTCCACCACCTGCGGATTGACGGCGACACCGCAGTCCTCGACGCAGAAGTAGGCGAGGATCTCCACCTGCCCGGTGCCCTCGTGCAGTTCCACCACCACTCCGTGGGTGGCATTGGAGAAGGTGCCGTCGTTGTGGACGTCGAAGACGGCGGTGGCGGTCAGGCCCGGGTCGATGTCCTTGGGCAGCAGATGCGACTTGAGGTAGGCGGTGTCGGCCAGGTGCTCGTAGCTGAGTGCGGTATCCGGGTCGTCGCGTCGGCGGACCCGGCCCCGGTCCAGTTCGGTCTCCTCCGGGGGGATGCCCCACTCGGCGGCGGCGATGGCGCGGAGTTTGTCGCCGAGTCTGCCCGCCGCCAGACGTACGGCGCTGCCGCCGATCGCGATCGAGCGGCTGGCGAAGGTGCCCCAGCCGTAGGTGATGCGGTCGGTGTCGCCCTGGTGGAGTTTGACCTTGGTGAAGTCGAGGCCGAGGGTATCGGCGACGATCTGCGCCATGGTCGTCTCATGGCTCTGCCCGTGGCTGATGGTGCCGGTGGTGACGGTGACCGCGCCGCTGGTGTCCATGCGGACCTCGGCGAGGTCGAACCCGGGCACGACCTCCATCTTGCGCTGGGCGAAGGCGGCGGAGCCGTAGCCGGTGCGCTCGCTGAAGCAGCTGAAGCCGATCCCGATGTGCCGCCCCTCGGCCCTGGCCGCGGCCTGCCGGTCGTACCAGCCCGCCTCGCGCAGCGCCCGCTCGCACAGGTCGAGCGATTCCAGATATGAGCCGGGGTCGTAGGTGATGTTGTTGACGCCGGTGTACGGGAAGTCGGTGATGACGTTACGGCGCCGGATCTCCACCGGGTCCAGGCGCAGTTCACGGGCGGCGCGTTCCATGAGCCGCTCCATGGCCATGACGTACTGCGGGCGGCTCACGCCCCGGTAGGGCGCGGTGGGCGCCTTGTTGGTGGCGATGGCCCGGCCGCGCACCCGGTAGGCGGGGACCTTGTAGACGCCGGGCATCTCGGCGGAGGCCATCAGCGGCTCGATACCGGCGGTGAACGGATAGCAGGAGTAGGCGCCCATGTCGCACACCACATCCGTGTCGAGGCCGAGGATCCGGCCGTCGGCGTCGAAGGCGGCGCGTGCGGTGTAGTGCTGTTCCCGGGCGAGGAACGAGGCGGACAGGGCGTCCTTGCGGTCCTCGATCCACTTGACGGGCCGCCCGAGCCGCAGCGCGGCCGCCGCGGCGGCGATCTCCTCGCGGCCGACCACACACTTGAGACCGAAGCCGCCGCCCATGTCCGGGACGATCACCCGCACCGCCCGCTCGTCCAGCCGCAGACAGCGCGCGGCCACGGTCCGCACCTGATGCGGGGTCTGGGTGCAGGTGTGCAGGACGAGCTGTTCCTCCCGGGCGTCCCACTGCGCCACCGCGCCCCGTGTCTCCAGCGGCAGGGCGTTCTGCCGGCCGGTTCGCACATCGACGTGGACCACGCAGGGTGCCTGGTCGAAGATCTCGTCGATGCCCTCGGTGGCGAACAAACTGACATCGACCAGGGTGTTCTCGGCGGCCTCCGCGTGCACCCGCGGAGCGTCGGGGGCGAGGGCCTGTTCCTCGCAGGTGATGGGCGGGAGGGGCGCGTACGTCACCCTGGCGGCCTCCAGGCCGTCCTCGGCGAGGTAGGGGTCGCGGGCGATCACCACGGCGACGGGTTCGCCGACGTAGCGGACCCGGTCGCGGGCGAGGACCGGCATGGCGGTCGGCACGAACTCCGAGAGCGGGCGGCCGAGTCGGGCGGTGATATCACCCAGCTCGAGGTCGGCCGCGGTGAACGCGGCGACGACACCCGGGACCTGACGCACCCGCGTCAGATCGATCTCGGTGATCGTCCCATGAGCGACCGTGGAGCGGACGAACTGCGCGTGCAGCATGCCGGGCAGCTCGATGTCGTCGACGAAACGGCCGCGCCCGGACAGCAGCCGGGGATCCTCGCGGCGCGCCACCGACCTGCCGACCAGCCGGTCGGCCCTGGCGGACGTCATCGTGACATCGCCTCCTCACAGGCTCGCTCGATCAGATTGCGGATGAGGTGCTTGCGGTAGTCGCCGCTGCCGTTGGCATCGCTCGGTGGATCCACGGCGGAGGCCGCCGCCTCCGCGCAGTCCCGGAACGAGCCGCCGGCCGCGAGCACGGCCTCCGCCTCGGGCACGCGTACCGGCATCGCGGCCACACCGCCCAGAGCCACCCGGCCGCCGAGGACGTCCCGGCCGTCGGTCGCCAGATCGACCGCCGCGGAGACGATGGCGAAGTCTCCGCGACGCTCGGCGAACTCGGTGAGCGCCGCGTGCGGCGCGGGGCGGGGGAAGACGATCTCCACGAGGATCTCGTCGGGGTCCAGGGCGGTGGTGTAGTAGCCGAAGAAGAACTCACCGGCCGGGACGCGCCGCCGCCCGCGCGGGCTGTGGGCCACGAACTCGGCGTCGAGCAGCACGGCAAGCAGGCACCACTCGGCGGTCGAGTCGGCGTGCGCGATACTGCCGCCCACGGTGCCGCGGGTCCGGATCGGCAGATGGCCGATCCACCGCATGGCATCGCGGATGACCCCGAAACCCGCCCCGAGCCGGTCCGCGGGCGCGGTCTCCACCGTGTGATGGGTGGTGAGCGCGCCGATGTGCAGCCCGCCGTCGGACTCGACTCCGAGATGGTCGAGTTCGCGCAGACCGGCGATGTCGACCAGGTGCCCCGGCCGGGCCAGCCGGAAGTTCATCATCGCGACCAGACTCTGACCGCCGGCGATGACCTTGGCCTCGTCGGCCAGTTCGGCCAGGAGTGCCGTGGCGCCCTCGACGTCGCGCGCTCGGTGGTACCGGAAGGGAGCGGGCTTCATGTTTCTCCTGTCGTTTCGAAGGCCGACCCGGCGGCCCGGTCGGGTCGGGCTGACCCTTCAGCGCACCGTCTGACCGACGGCCGGTTCCGGGGACACATGGGCGGGCACCGCGGCCGGGTCGTCCTCGTCGAGGTCGCGTCCCTTGGTCTCGGGCGCCGCGAACGCCGTCCAGATGACGGCCGCCAGGACGGCCACGGCCAGTACCCCGAACGTCAGCGGCAGTCCCAGCAGCGGCCACATCACCGAGCCGAACAGCATCGGGGCGAAACCGGTCAGTGCCCGGCTGAACGAGGACGCCCAGCCGAAACCGCTGGCCCGCAGCGTGGTCGGGTACAGCTCGGAGACATAGGCGTACATGGCGGGGATGGTCAGCTGCATCAGGAAGCCGAAGACGCCGATGGCCACGATGGAACCCGTCGGCATCCGCATCACCAGCGCGAACACCACCAGTGCGAGCGAGGCGATCGGGGCCGAGACCCCTATGAGCCACTTCCGGCCGACCGCGTCCACCAGCGCCGTGGAGGTCAGGACGCCGACGATGCCGACCGCGCTCATCAGCGTGGTGCTCATGAAGGCGGCCGTGTCGCCGAGGCCCTCCTCCTTGAGAATGGACGGCAGCCAGCTCAGCGCCGCGTAGTACACCAGCATGACGGTGGCGAAGAGCAGCCAGGCGGCGGAGGTGATGCGCGGGCTGAACTTCCAGACCGCACGCAGCTGTTCGAGCGCGGCGCGGGGGCCGTTCCCCCCGGCCTCGGGCACCGGGGCGGGAATGGCGTACGGCTCGACGGGCGCACCGGTGCGGGCGACCAGATCGTCGATGACGGCCCGTGCCTCGGCCTCCCTGCCCTTCTTGCTGAGGTAGACGGGCGACTCGGGCACACCCCTGCGCACCCAGAACAGCAGCAGCGCCGGGATGCTCATCACGCTGAGCATCCACCGCCAGTTGCCTTCGATGGACAGCATGGCCGTCGAGACCAGACCGCACAGGGTCACGCCGATCGGCCACCAGGCGTCCAGCGCGGTCAGCACACGGCCGCGGTACTTCGTCGGGGAGAACTCCGCCACCAGGGCGTAGTCGACGGGAACACAACCGCCCAGTCCGACACCCGCGATGAAGCGCAGGGCAAGGAAGATCGCGTAGTTCGGGGCCAGGGCACCGGCCACCGAGAACACCGCGAAGATCAGCAAGGTGACGCTGAAGGACTTCTTGCGTCCGATGCGGTCGGCTATCGCGCCCCAGGTCACCGCGCCCACGGCCATGCCCACCAGATTGGCGGTGGCCACCAGGCCCCGCTCGGAGAGGGAGAGGTGGAAGTGGTCGCCCAACAGCGGCATCAGGAAGCCGTTGAGGGCGATGTCATAGGCATCGAAGAGGTAGCCGAGGCCGCCGATGATGAAGATCCTGCCCTGGACCCCCCATCTCCATGGGAGGTCCTGGACGATCTGGTCGCCTGTTTTCACTGTCGCTCCACGGGGTGTTCGAGGGATGTGCCCGCGCGGGGCGACACCGAGGTGGATGAGCCGGAAGTGGCCCCGGAGGGGGCGAGTGACGAGTGGGGGAGGGGTTGGGGAGGGGGATGGAGAGGGGAGGGCCTGGTCAGCGGGCGAAGCGGTAGTCGAAGGCGCCCAGGTCCGGGTCGTCGAGCGGGCTGCCGCTCCACAACCAGTGGTAGGAGACGTCGGATTCGCCGTCGAAGCCGCGCCGCAGCAGGGCGTCCCTGGCCTCCTGCTGCGGGCCGTCGGGGTAGTGGTAGAAGGTCTTGTTCTGAAGCGAGGCGTCCTGGACCATGCCGGCGTGCTTGGCCCGCCGGTCCACGTAGCGACGCAGCGCGCCCTCGACGCCGTCGGCGTTGATACGGCCCAGTTCTTCGGCCAGTACGGCGGCGTCCTCCATGGCCTGGGAGGCCCCCTGGGCCTGGTAGGGCAGCATGGCGTGGCAGGCGTCGCCCAGGAGGGCCACCCGGCCGTCCATCCAGACCGGGTCGCGCCGGCGGTGGTAGAGGGCGAAGGAGAGCACGTCCTCCTTGGCCTTGGACAGCATCGCCGCCGCCCGGTCGTCCCAGCCCTCGTAGGCGTTCACCAGGTCTTCCGCGGTGGCCGAGCCGGTCCATTTCTCGGCGACGTCGTCGGTGCACGGGACGCAGCCGACGACGTTGAGGTACTCGCCGCCGCGGATCATGTAGTGGACCAGATGCCGGTCGGGGCCGTACCAGATGGTGCTCTGGAAGCGGTCCATCAAGAAGCGCGTGGCCGGGTCGGCGGCGATGAGGTCGCCGGGGATGAGGGCCCGGAAGGCCATCTCGCCGGAGAACAGCAGGGTGTCCGGGAGGCCCATGAGGTCGCGGACCCGGGACCGGATGCCGTCGGCGCCGATCAGCACATCGGCTTCGAAGCGCCGGCCGTCCTCGGTCACGGCCGCGGGGCGGCGGGGGTTGCCGCGGTCCAGTTCGCCGACCCGGCTCGAGGTGTGCAGTTCGACCACCGGGCCGGGGCCGGTCGGGTCGACGCAGGCATCGGTGAGGACACCGTGCAGATCGGCCCGGTGGTAGTGCCAGTACGGCGCGTTGTACTGCCGCTTGCAGTAGTCGCCGAGCTGGGTCAGTCCGATGATGCTGCCGTCCTTCCACCGGCGCCGCACCTGGTCCTGGGGCTCGGTGTGGATGGCCTCCAGTTGCCTGCGCAGACCCAGCCCGAGCAGGACTCGGCTCGCGTTGGGGGCCGTCTGGATGCCCGCGCCGATCTCGCCGAACCGCGGTGCCTGCTCCAGCACGGTCACGTGATGGCCGCGCTGCCGCAGCGACAGCGCGGCGGTCATTCCGCCGAGCCCGCCGCCGACGATGACGACGTCGAGGGATTGGGTGGATGCCATGTTCTCTCCAGATGCGGGTGCGGCGGCGGGATCAGAAGTCGACGAGCCGGCCCGCGGTGACGACCTCCTGGTCGTCGACGGAGACGGTGCAGCCGCGCATGGCGATGTCGACGTGTGCGTACGATTCGCGCTCGAGTACGGGGTGGGGTCCGGTGGACCACAGGAAGTTCCCGGCGAACGCCCGCGCGTCCATGCCCATCAGCTCTTCCTTGCCGTACAGGGCGGTGGCGAACCAGTCGGCGGTGCGCATCAGGCCCCAGCCCATATGCGACAGGCTGCGTCCCCATTCGTCGTCCGCGTCGTCGAAGAAGGTGTTCAGCAGGTGGGCCTCGGCGCCACCGGACACCTTCTCGATGTTCCCGCCCGCGATCTCCAGAGTGACCGGCTGACGTACGTACTCCTTGAACGGCAGCAGGATGTCGCCCTCGGAGAGCACGATCCGGCCCTCGGAGAACCGCGGCCAGCACAGGACCATGGTGCTCGGCCAGTGGTCCCAGCGGCCCGGGTCGTCGGCGAAGCCCACCTGGAACTCCGGCTTGGAGCCCGGTAGTTCGACGGTGAGGTCGGTGCCTGATTCCGAGGTCACGCGCATGACGGACGCGCTCCTCAGCAGGTTCACGCCCTTGAGCACCTCCGCCTTGTCCTCCGGCTTGGGGAGATTGCGGATGAGTACGTCGGGGGCGTCGCACACGAAGAGGATGCGGGTGCCGGTCCGCATGATCTCCTGCTGGAGCGGGGCGTGGATGAAGCCCTCTCGTGTGAGGTCCACGACGAGGTCGGCGGCCTTGAGCAGATCCTGCGCGGCGGTGTCGCCGAGCACCGCGCTCAGACCGGGTCCGGCACCGGTGCGGGTGCTGTCCGAGGGCGACGGATTGCCGCCGGGGACCGTGGCGGCGATGACATGCGCGCCGCAGGCTTTGGCCGCGCCGAAGGCGGCCGCCACGTAGTCGCCGCGGCTGGTGGGCTCGGACAGGACGACGACGTGCTCATCGGGCTTGAGCTTGCACAGCTTCAGCTCCTGGGTGAACGCGTCGAGCAGATCAACGGAGGTGAGGTCGAGCATGTCTCGCTCCTGGGGAGGGGGAAGGTGGCAGACGGCGATCGCACGGTCCGGGCAGCCATAGAGGTATAGATCCAGCCATGCGGCCAGGTGTCTTCATGCGGAGACGTGGGTCTCACGGGCGCCGCCGATGCAATTAATCCGAACGCGTACGATCTGGTTCTGGCAAGGGGTACGGCTGAACTTTTTTGTGATCAGCCCGCCCGCCGGAGTGGTCCCCACGGCTGGGACACCCTTGCTGACCTCGCATTTTCCCCAGGTGTCGGCCGTCTTTCCCGACTTTACGCAGATGAACGAAAGATGATCGCGGCGGGCGTGAGGTCTTGCGCCGAGAGTTCGTACGTGCTCGGATTGTTTCTGTCCGCGTCCGGACCGCGTGCCCTGAACTGCCTCGCGATGGCTGGTTCTCGGCGGCGCGCCGTCTCCAAGGAGGGCTCCGATGGTCATCCCCGCTTCCCGCGGCGCACCGTCTGTCGCGGTGCGCGCGGCCCTGCCCTCATGGGCGCCGATACGGCGCCGCGTTACCGCGTCCGCACGGTGTCCTCGCGGGCATACGTAAAGGCCGCGGGGCGCCTGCCCCGCGGCCTCGTCCGACACGGCGCCACTCAGGGGTCCTTGCACTATGCCCGCCCGGGTCGCGCGGCCTGGCACCGCACCTCGCCGCGTTGCCGAAAAGCCCTAGTAGCTCCGCTACGAGGGCTC